>JAKIUW010000008.1 GCA_021647365.1 Cocleimonas sp.
GATTGTTACAGCTTAATTTGTTTGAGAAGCGCGACCTTATGGCACTTCTTCGAGGTGATCCACCCAATAGAAAACAACATGACTTTAATCAAATGGTGATGTTATGAAGTTAACGGGACAGTAGTGAAATAAGGTAGGTCGGAAGAGCGTTAGCGTTATCCGACAGCGGAGTTAAGCAAACATGATCATGTCGGATGACGCTTCGCTCTTCCGACCTACGCGACTGATCCATATATTCGGGTGATGGATACATCTATTAAGGTTTTAAAAGCACACCCCCCCACTTTTACAGGATGCAGCCCTAGCACCCTGTAAAACTAGGTTATACTCCTAATAATATTTATTTTCGCTCACAGATACAGGTTATCGCATTGTCACAACACTCCATTATACCAACCCATATTAACCCGCAAACTTTTGAGGGGAGAGATGAGCTTCGTGCGTTTTTACGCGATTATTTATCTGGCGTTGATACAAAAGAGCTAAAGGTGTTTGCAACGCGGGCGGCATTGAGAGGTGCTTGGCATTTAGAGCGCCTTAAAATCAACGATAGAAAAAAACTTGATCGGTTTTATTTTTTTTGGCTTAGATCGTTAATAGCGGCGAGTACGGTAGTTTTTAATGAAAGAAATAATAAGGAAAGAGTAAAAAGAGCACGCGCCGACGCCGACGCCGCCGACGCCGACGCCGCCGACGCCGACGCCGCCGACGCCGACGCCGCCGATATTTTCTCTCATTTGAATCATGATTTACAGTGTATTAAAGAAGGTGATTCTCTTCTTGAAAAACCTTTATGGCTTGCTAATACCGACAAAAATTTTGCACCAGCCTTAGATTCGCTAGCCCCTTTTTGGTCGGAGCATTTATTCACCCCCGCGATAGAGGGAACGCTGTTTAAAAAAGAAAACCATTTGTTTTTTGATGGTTTTTTATCGCTTAATGAAAAAGTCTTTGAGCAAGAATCGGCAGAAGCCCTACGGATTTCTATTGAGGCATATATTGAAACCAACGGTCATGTTTCTACGACACAAGTTGCCCGTTTAATTTTATTAGGCAATGGTGGGGCAGGTAAAACCAGTTTGGCAAATAAACTCTGCGACCCTGATAAGAAACTTGCCGTTAATGAAAGCCCCACGCCGAGAATTCAGGTCCGCGACCATATTATTGAAGATGAGGATGGAAAAAAGACTGAACTGAATGTATGGGACTTTGGTGGGCAGGTGATTATGCATAGCACCCATAGCTTCTTTTTGAGTGAGCGTTCAACCTATATTATCGCCTGTAATTCACGCGCTAATGAACAGCCAGACCCTTGGTTGCAACTGTTGGAAAGCCGTTTAACGGCTGATAAACGTATGCAACTATTGATTGTGTATACCCATTGTGATCAAAAACAATTAGCAAATAGCAATAAAGCACCTTGGCGCAGAGACAATGCCTTGCGCCGTGCTTTTCCTCATTTTGAATTGGACTTTTTCAATGTTGATTTACAACCTGAAAAAAAAGGGGATCTGCCAGGTTTTAGCGCGTTAGAAAAAATCATTCGCGAACGTGCGATAGAAGAGGGTAAAGAAACAGTCGATGACGATGTGATTGCGATTAGGGATTTATCCAAAGAATTGGAAAGCTCCCAAACCCCGTATATTCACCATAACGATTTGCTTACTAGATTAGCGGGTAAGCTACGCGAAAATGTTAGCCAAGCGTTGAGGTTGGCAAATAGCTATGGCTATATATTTCCGCAAGCGCCAGTGAGTAGAGATGAAGAGATTGATGATGATACGTTTATTTATTTGGGTTAGCCAAAAGCATTGGCTAACCTTTGGTGTGTATAGCTTGATTAATAATGATGCTGTTATTGGCAATTCAGGCTTGCTAATTGATGAGCATATCGACAAAGCCCTTTGTTTAGGAAAGCAACAACGCATTACGAAAAAAGGCGAAGTGGAGCTTGGACGAAAAACAAAAACAATGGAAGGGATTAAGTATGATGAGGCAGGCAAGGTCGTTTTAAAAATGATTTTGCTCAATTATCGTTGGGCGCTTACGCTTAACCATCGCTTAGGTGAATTATTGCTACCCTTAGCAACGAGCTTGGATGAACCTGAGGAATTACTGGCGCTTGTTAAGGAATTTAATCGTGCAGAAAAAAGCTTGGTTAGTGAAGGTGAAAAAATAGCGGAACGATTCGGGCTTGCTGAGATAAAAGGCAGTGAGCCTAAAGAGAAAGCATTGAATGGCAAACCTCTTTATATTGAGGTGGAGCTAAACAATCAACCGGCGGACTTCTTTTTTAAGTTGGCAACCTATCTTGACTCGCATTTAACACAACCTAAGCACTTGTGGCGCACGGGCGCGATTTTAGATTTTTATGGCAATGAGGCAACCCGCGCCATTATCGAAATGCCTAATAATGTGCTGTCTATTAGGGTAATGGGTGAAAATAAAGAGAATTTTCAGCAGTTATTATTGATAAACGTGCGAGAGACTATAAATTCATATAAGCGTAAAACGATTAGCGCGCATTCGTTTGAGCGTGTTTGGCTTGATGATGATACGTCGCAGATGTTGAGTTCGGATATTATTGCAAACTTAACCAGTGGCACGACAATTGTTGATAAGTTAGTGAAGCAAAAACTTAAAGGAGCGGTGAATATGACAACGATTAATATTAGTGGTGATGCGAAAGGTAATTTTGGCGGAAAAAATAATCAATTTGCAGAAGGAGATATTATTCATATCACACAAGTTAATAAGCAAGGAACTGAGCTTGTAGAGCAACTAAAGCAACTAGCAGGCGCATTACCTGAAAATAAGCAAAATGAAATTAAGCAAATCAATCAAAGTATAGAGCAGATTGAAGAAGGTATTGTTGAAACAGATAATAAAAAGAAAAAGAGCCTAATGCGTAAAGGTTTGGATGGGGTTAAGGATTTGGTGGTGATTGATAAGGGGGTTGATTTATATACGGAGTATTCACCTGCTGTGATGGCTGGTGCAGCAACCTTGACAAATTTATTGGCTCAAATTCCATCGATGTAAGGGATTGCAATATTGTTTCTTCAATATTTATAAAAGCACACCCCCCCACTTTTACATGATGATTGTAATATTTATAAAATATCATGAGACCTCAGCATAACTCAGTGGTGAAAGAAAAATGCGATAAAATCTTTCTGATTGAGGCGTGAATTGCAGCTAATAGCGAGCTATTGGCAAGAATCACAACGAAAAGCAGGAAGATTTTAGCCATTTTTACTCGTCACCTGAGTTATGCTGAGGTCTCATCATGTAAAAGTGGGGGGGTGTGGAAGTAGTACAAGAGTCTCGGCTAGGCTAGGAAGTCTCTTTTTATGTTTTATTTCCGTGTCCTTCCGTGGTTTCCGTGGCAGAAAAGCTTTATTATCGCACTTCACTTAAAAAAGTAAAAGACGAAAACCATGACCAATAAAACAATCATTTCCTGCCAAAACATCAGCAAGCGTTTTAAAGAAGGCAAGCTGGATGTTGAAGTACTTCGAGGCATTAACTTGGATATTCACGCGGGTGAGAAAATCGCCATTGTGGGTAGTTCGGGTAGTGGTAAAAGTACCTTGTTGCATATCCTTGGGGGCTTAGACCTGCCGAGCGAAGGGAGCGTGCAAATTCTAGGGCAGGATATTGCCAAACTTTCTGATGCTGAACGTGGCTTATTGCGCAATAAATCGCTCGGCTTTATCTATCAGTTTCATCATTTGTTGCCCGAATTTACAGCGCTTGAAAATGTGGCGATGCCGTTATTGATTGGTGGTGCATCGGTTACTGATGCAACGGATAAAGCCAGCGAAATATTAGGAAAAGTAGGGCTGGGTGAACGCCTTAAGCATAAACCCGGTCAGTTATCAGGTGGTGAACGCCAACGTGCCGCTATCGCCCGCGCATTGGTAACACAGCCACAAGCGGTATTGGCGGATGAGCCGACTGGTAACCTTGACCATAAAACCGCACTGCATATTTTTGATTTAATGCAAAGCTTGAATCAAGAAATGCAAACGGCCTTTATAATCGTCACGCACGATATGCAGTTAGCTGAGAAGATGGATAAGGTGTATAACTTGATTGATGGGAATTTTGTAGCGGGTTAAGCGTATAGCACACCCCCCTAGTTTTACATCATGTAAAACTAGGGGGGTGTGCATTGGTAATTGTTACTAGCCCGCCTTAATCATATCCTTTAATTCAACAAACGAATCAATCACCGCATCAGGGTTAGATTCGTTAATATCAACGCCGTGGTTATAGCCATACGACATACAAATAATTTCAAAACCTGCCGCGCGTGCTGCTTTAACATCAGAGGTCGAATCACCGAGCATCAGTGATTTTTTAGGATCAGCGCCTAGCTCTTTTGCACCGTGTAATAACGGTAGTGGATCAGGTTTTTTCTTTGCTAATGTATCACCACTAATTACGATTTCAAAATCATCCCATAAACCTAAATCTTTCAAAATAGGGTGGGTGAATTCTGCATCTTTATTGGTGATACAGCCAATTTTGATGCCCAATGTTTGTAAGTAGTCCATACCTTCGCGCACACCAGGATAAAGCACACTACGCTTGGAGGTGTTTTCGGCGTATAGCGCACGGAAAATGGGCATGGCTTTTTCAAATATTTCAGGGTCATGTGCAGCATCAAGGTCATTCGCAATACCGCGCTCAACGATGCGGATTACACCATTGCCTACCCAGTTTCTTGCTGCAGCTTCACCACGAGGCGATAAACCAACTTGCTTTAGTGTTTCATCTAAACACCATGAAAGGTCAGGGACAGAATCGACAAGTGTTCCGTCTACGTCGATCATAATGAGTTCGGGGGTGAATGTTTTAGACATTTTTAAGACCTTAAAGATTTTTTTCCGTGGCAAAAATTGTTTTGTTGTTAGACGTTAGCTTTAGCTAACTCAGAACGGAATTCGGTGATGATTGAATCGTAGTGATTCTCATCGCTTTCGTTTCTTGCACCAAAGATAGCAGAACCTGCTACAAACATATCTGCACCGGCTTCTTTGATTTCTTTAATGTTATTAGCTTTAACACCGCCATCAACTTCTAGGCGAATATCAAAACCAGAATCATCAATCATTTTACGCACTTGCTTTAGCTTAGTAAGCGTTGAAGGGATAAAGCTTTGACCACCAAAACCAGGGTTAACGGACATCAACATAATCAAATCAACCTTATCCATTACATACTCAAGTTCATTTAAAGAGGTAGCAGGGTTAAATACAAGACCAGATTTACAACCCAGATCACGTGTTAACTGAAGTGAACGGTCAACGTGCTTAGAAGCCTCAGGATGGAACGTAACGTAACTTGCGCCAGCCTTTGCAAAATCAGTTATAAGTTGATCAACGGGTTGTACCATAAGGTGAACGTCAATCTCAGCGGTAACGCCATGCTTACGAAGCGCATCACAAACGAGGGGGCCAATCGTTAGGTTTGGCACATAGTGATTATCCATCACATCAAAATGCACCACATCAGCACCTGACTTAAGAACATTATCAACTTCTTGACCAAGACTTGCGAAATCAGCAGAAAGAATAGAAGGGGAAATAAAATCAGGTAGACGTGCCATAGTGAGTTCCTTAAATGTTTTGTTGAAACGTGTAAAAAGAAGCGACTTTACAGGATTTTATTGTGACTGGATAGTTACCTTTTGGGATACAAAATCTGTAAAATGTTGATTATATGGTATTGACTATTCAAGAAATTCATACGCAAATCACCAGTAAAGCGGGTGTTTCATTATCCGTGGCACGAGCGGATTTAATTCATCCGCTCGTCAGTGGAAATAAAATATACAAACTACTGCCGAATATTAAATATGCGAAAGCTAATGGGTATAACGAATTACTCAGCTTTGGTGGAGCATTCTCAAATCATATTCACGCGCTTGCACATATGGCGAACCAACATAGTTTAAAAAGCATAGGCATTATTCGGGGCGAAAAAGAATATGCTACAAATCCAACTTTGCAAGATGCTCGTAAAGCAGGGATGCACTTAGAATTTGTCACACGCGAAAATTATCAACGTAGAAATGAAGTAGATTATTTAGCAGAGCTACAACAGCGCTATCCAAAGGCACTGATCGTGCCAGAAGGTGGCAGTAGCCAACAAGCAATAACAGGATGCGCTCAGCTTGCTCAACACATTAACAACGATGAGGCGCAAGCTTTTGATACTTTAACGGTAGCCTGTGGAACAGGTGCGACTTTGGCGGGGCTAGTCTGCGGAGCGCCTCAGCAACAATCACTCATTGGCTACGCCGTTTTGCGTGATGAAAGTTTGGTAGGACGTGTTGAAGATTTTATCAATAATGAAAAAGGCACGATATTTTCAAGCTACACAATCGAAGCCGCTGACTTTGGTGGTTATGCAAAGTTTGATAAACCACTGTTAGATTTTATACTAGAATGGTTAGAACAAACAGGCATCCTGCTAGACCCTATTTATACCAGCAAAATGTGCATGCGATTGATGCAACAAATTGAGGCAGGTGAATTTGAAGCTGGTACATCTATTTGTATGATTCACAGCGGTGGCTTGCAAGGCTGGCGTGGAATGAAAAATCGTGTGATAAAACTTGCGGGTGATAATCCGTGGGAGAAAATAGAAACGGTATTACAAGCATCCATCATGTAAAAGTAGGGGGGTGTACTTCGACAAGCTCTGTAGAACTGCTTTATACTTCTTTCTATGACAGATATTAGTAAAGGCTTCCAAAAAGCTAACCCCAATAGTACGCTCACTGGCACAATTCGTTCTACTTCAGAAGACTTCCAAGTTGATGAAATTCAGCAATTCACGCCATCAGGCAAGGGTGAACACGTTTGGTTGCACATTAAAAAAACAGGCGAGAATACTGATTGGGTGGGTGGTTTATTGGCTAAGATTGCGGATGTGCCACGCAAAGATGTGAGCTACGCAGGCATGAAAGATCGCCATGCGGTCACTACGCAATGGTTTAGCGTGCAAATGCCGGGGCGTGAAGCGCCTGATTGGAAGGTGCAATTGTCAGATTCTATTGTTGTGTTGGATGAGCAACGCCATGATCGAAAACTCAAACGTGGCGCACTAAAAGGCAATGCATTTAAATTGGTTATTCGTGATTTTCAGGGCGGCGGAAGTAATAAAGAAAACGAAGAAGAACTCAAGGCATCGATCGCTCGTATTGTTGAGCAGGGTATTCCTAATTATTTTGGTGAGCAACGCTTTGGTCATGATGGTTTGAATATTCGCAAAGCGCAGCAATGGTTTAAAGGAGAACTTAAAGTAAAAAGTCGCCCTAAGCGTAGTATTTATTTATCGGCGGCACGTTCATGGGTTTTTAACCATATTCTTTCTGAACGTATTAAAGATGACACGTGGAATAAAGCCGTGCAAGGCGATGTGTTTATGTTGGATGGCTCAAATTCGTGTTTTAGTGAGGATGTTGATGATGAGATTATCCAGCGACTTCAAAATCAAGAACTCCGTATAACAGGTGCGCTTTGGGGGCGAGGCGAGCTTGGCTCTCAAAATGAAATCGCCGAACTTGAAAACAAAATCGCTAGCGAGTTTAAAACACTCTGCGAAGGTTTAGAAAAGCACGGCTTAAAACAAGAACGCAAAGCATTGCGCCTGAGCGTGAAAGATTTGGATTATTCTTTTATTGATAAAGGTGTACTCTGCTTAACATTTTCATTACCAGCGGGCGCTTATGCCACGTCAGTATTGAGCGAGATAGGGAGCTTTAGATAAGTATATTGAAACAAACATTATGTAAAACTAGGGGGGTGTGAATTCTAGTTTATCAGCAATGATTAATCTAAAAACTTGATATTAAGAACAATCACACCTATATTAGTATAATCTAATTTACTTTTAAGTCTTATGAGGCTTGTGTTGAATAAACCCCTTACAAAATTATTGATTTTATTCTTTCTGATACCCATGCAGTTTGCATTGGCTGCACCGAAGAAAAGCGTTATTTCTGATAATGAGCTTCAATTAGCCATGTTGGATTTAAACCGTCAAAAATTAGTGCAACCAAAAATTGTAAAAAGACAAAAAAGGTCGGTAAGAATACAAAGCAAAATATCTAAAAGGCGGGGTGCAAGCAAACTGCCATCAAATTGTTTGAAATGGAATGCACATCAAATTAATCGCAAGGCGAAGAAATTTGATAAAGCCATTACAGAGTATTCACGTAAATACCGTGTAGACAAAAATCTAGTCAAAGCGGTTATTACTGTAGAGTCATGCTTTAGAGTCAAAGCAAAATCTCATGCCAATGCGCATGGTTTAATGCAGCTTATTCCTGCTACGGCAAAGCGTTTTGGCGTAAGCGATAGCTATAATGCGAAACAGAATATTCGTGGTGGGGTTAAATATCTCAAGTTCTTAAAAGCGCGTTACAAAGGTAATTTAAAGAAGACTATTGCGGCGTACAATGCTGGCGAGGGTGCAGTCGATAAATACAAAGGTATTCCACCGTATAAAGAAACAAGAAATTACGTCAAAAATGTATTAAAAACCTACGCTAAGCTAAACCCTAAAGCATCGCGTGTAAGTGCTGTTTATCAGCCACCTAAAATGGGCAATAAAGCAGGTAGACACGGCTGGCAATATAATCGTCGTTTAGCTCCACATCTTTATAAGCAATAGCGTGTGAAAGCACAGTTCTGTTGAGCCTGTGAATACACCCTCACTTTTACATGGATTGATCACGCCAAAGGCTATGTAAAAGTGGGGGGGTGTGCTTTAATACTCTTTTCACGTTGATTTCCCACTTATCCCCATGAATAACCAAGAACTTTTAAATTACCTCCCTGAAAATAATCTCTTAAAAGACCGCGTAATTCTTGTTACAGGTGCGGGTTCTGGTATAGGTCGTGCCATTTCTTTGGCGTATGCACGCTTTGGTGCAACCGTTGTTTTACTGGGTAAAACGCTTAAAGAATTAGAATATGTTTATGATGAGATTGAGGCGGCGGGTTACCCTGAGCCTGCAATTTATCCTTTAAATATGGAAGGCGCGACGGCAAAAGATTATCAAGATATGGCCAATACCTTTGCTGAAAAACTCGGTGGTTTGGATGGCATTGCCTTGAATGCAGGTTGGTTGCCCGCCTTTATGCCGTTTAAAGAATACGATGTTGAAACGTGGTCAAAAACCATCAGCGTGAATTTACACGCCAATTTCTTAATCACGCAAACTTGCTTACCTTTGTTAGAAGCGGCAGAAGATCCTGCCATTATTTTCTCTGCCCACGATTCGCTAAAAGCCTATAACGGCGCGTTTGGTATCGCCAAAGCAGGCACACAGGCGATGATGGATATTTTGGCAGATGAGTATGATTTACCTGAAAACTTCATTCGCATCAACAGTATAGACACAGGACCATTGCGTACTCAAATGCGAAAAATGAATTATCCGGGTGAAGATATGGATACCTTGGCATTGCCAGAATCTATCGTAGGGCCGTATTTGTATTTTATGGGAGCAGACGCGGGTACAGATTCGCAAACCAGCACAGCCAATAAAGTAAAATTTGAAAAGCTCTCGGCTGATACGAAATGGGCTGGCGAAGCAAGTTAGTTGCTTGCTTTAATTGCCAGCCAAGTCAATCACAATGAAACAAGATAAGCTTTTCGATAACCCTCAGCAAGTCGTTGATTTCGCCTTCGATGATGCGGTGGCGGATGTTTTTTCCGATATGATTCGTCGTTCTGTGCCAGGTTATGAAACAATCATTTCACTCTTGGGCGTACTCGCTCAACAATACGCGCAACCCAATACCAACGTGTATGATTTGGGTAGCTCGCTAGGTGCGGCAACGCTTTCAATGCATCGTCAAACACGTACTTTAGATTTAAAACATATCTGCGTTGATAATTCAGAAGCGATGATTAAGCGTTGCCAATCACGCTTAGCAAGGCATATGCCCGATGCGGACTTGCAGATAATTTGTGAGAATATTGAAGATACAGAAATCAATAATGCATCCTTGGTTGTCATTAATTTCACTTTGCAGTTTCTTAGTCCAGAATCACGTTTGGCGTTACTGACTAAAATTTATGACAGCTTATTGCCTAATGGTGTTTTGGTGCTTTCTGAAAAACTGATTTTTGAAGATAAGGATGAAAATCAACGACAAACTGATTGGCATCTCACCTTTAAAAGCGCCAATGGTTACAGTGATTTAGAGATTAGCCAAAAGCGCACGGCTATCGAAAATGTGATGATTCCTGATAGCCTAGAAGCACATCAACTGCGCTTACAACAGGCGGGTTTTAAAGAATCCTATCAATGGTTTCAGGCGTTTAACTTTGCCTCACTTATTGCAATCAAGAAATAAGAATGATGTTTAACTTCGATGCTTTATACCAAGATTTAATTGCCAATGACTTTGAAGAGTGGCAAGAAACCTTGCCTGCGACATTAGAGAATATCTTAAAAGAAAGACAGCACGGCAAGACCGAAGAATGGCAGGAAATATTATCAAATCTACCTGAAATCACTGCTTCAACATTAGAATTAAACGCTGATAAAATCCAAATTGGAATATCGCAAGATTGTGATGAATCACAAACGCAACAATTAGAAAAACAGCTAAAACACCTACATCCATGGCGTAAAGGACCCTACGACTTATTTGGCATCCCTATTGATACCGAATGGCATTCAGACTGGAAGTGGCAACGAATCCAGCCACATATCAGCCCCTTAAAAAACCGCTCCGTTTTGGATGTCGGCTGTGGCAACGGCTATCACATGTGGCGCATGTTGGGTGAGGGCGCAAGGCTCGTGATTGGCGCAGACCCCAGTCAGTTTTTTATGGTGCAGTTTGAAGTGCTTAAGTGCTATGCGATGTCTGTCGAGCAAAACTTACCCATTCATATCCTGCCTTTCAAAGGCGAAGAACTACCCGCATTCACCCAAGCATACAAAGGCAAAGGCTTCGATACTGTTTTCTCCATGGGCGTGTTGTATCACCGAATGTCACCCATTGATCACCTGCGAGAACTAAAATCATTTATCCGTAAAGACGGCGAGCTGGTACTAGAAACACTCATAATAGAAAGCGAAGAAGCGAACGTACTCATCCCCGAAGATCGCTACGCAAAAATGCGTAATGTCTGGTTTATCCCCACGCCTGATTTACTCGTGCGAATGCTAGAAAGAGCAGGCTTTAAAAATATCCGAGTGGTTGATATTAATAAGACCGGTATTGAAGAACAACGCTCTACCGAGTGGATGACATTTGAATCACTGGAAGATTTTTTAGATCCTGATGATCATAATAAAACCATCGAAGGCTATCCAGCGCCTAAGCGTGTAGTTGTGATTGCGACGGTTTAAAGTCTTAAAAGAAGTCCACGAAAGGCACTAAAAAATACGAAAGTTAATACAGTATGACTACTCCTTCGTCATGCTCTTTTCGTGTTTTTTAGTAACTTTTGTGGACAAATCTTTTACATCCTAACTATATCAAAATACCCCAGTTTTTGTTAATGTCTGCAGTCCCCCAAAATCCATTTAAAACAGAGTATTCATGACGAAGATTATTGCCGTTGCCAATCAGAAAGGCGGTGTGGGTAAAACCACCACCAGCGTTAATCTGGCGACCTCTTTGGCGGTTATGAAGCGCAAAGTGTTGATCATAGATATGGATCCACAAGGCAATGCCACTACAGGCGTAGGCTTGGATAAGCACACCCCCCCAGTTTTATTGAGTGATGTGTTATTGGGTGATGCGCAGGTTGAGGCGGCCATACAGGCTGTGCCTAATACCAATATTGAAGCACTGGCAGGTGGGCCTGATTTAACCATTGCTGAATTTCAAATGATGAAAATGGATGACCGTGAATTTTGTTTGCACAAGGTGCTTGGTGATATTAAAAGTCGTTACGATTTTATCATTATCGACTGCCCGCCTTCTTTGAATATGCTAACGGTTAATGCCTTGGTTGCTGCCAATGGCGTGTTGATACCGATGCAATGCGAATATTATGCTTTGGAAGGTTTGTCGGCGTTGGTGGGATCAATTAATACGATTCGTAAAAATGCTAACCCAGGGCTAGAAATTACAGGCGTGTTAAGAACAATGTACGACCCACGGAACAATTTGTCTCGTGATGTGTCCAAGCAGTTGTCTGAATATTATCCAGACAAACTTTATAATACGTCTATTCCAAGAAATGTACGATTAGCCGAAGCGCCAAGCCATGGTTTGCCTGCTTTGCTGTACGATAAGCGATCAAGCGGGGCCTTGGCTTACTTGGCATTGGCGGCTGAAATGATTAGAAAAGAAGCGGCTCGTGAAGCGGCTTAATGCAAAAATATAGGGGTTCGTAAAATGGTAAAAAAACCAGGATTAGGGCGCGGTTTGGATATGTTGCTTAGTTCAACAAGCAACGATGACAATAAAGATACCGAGCTAAAAAACCTACCCGTTGAAAAAATCACCAAAGGCGAATACCAACCACGTTTGAGTATCGACCCTGATGCGCTACAAGAATTGGCAGAATCAATCAAAGCGCAAGGCGTGGTACAACCTGTTGTGGTGCGCCGATTAGATGCGGGTAACTATGAGCTGATTGCAGGAGAGCGCCGCTGGCGTGCGTCACAAATAGCAGGTTTACATACGATTCCTGCGATTGTGCGAGACATTCCTGATCAAGCTGCGGCGGCAATGTCGTTGATTGAAAATATTCAACGTGAAGATTTGAATGCGCTTGAAGAAGCGATTGCCATGAATCGTTTAATTACAGATTTTGGTTTAACCCATCAACAAACGGCAGAGTCAGTAGGGCGTTCGCGTACTGCGGTGACTAATCTTTTACGCCTTTTAGATTTGGAAGATACTACCAAAGAACTGCTTGATACACGCAAAATTGATATGGGGCATGCGCGTGCGCTGTTGGCATTGAATGGCACATTACAAGTAGAAACTGCGCATAAGGTTGCTAACAATCAGTTATCGGTACGTGAAACGGAAAAGCTCGTAAAAAAATTGACGGCATCCGATGAGGGAAGTAAAAATATAGCGCCCGCTAAGAAAGCATTGGAAGTGCAAAAACTCGAAGAATCACTGTCGCAAACATTGGGTGCTAAAGTAAATATTCAATACAACACTAAAGGTAAGGGAAAGCTCGTTGTTGAATATAATGACCTTGATGAGTTGGATGGAATTTTAGAGCATATAAAATGACTTTGGTGATGCTCTATGGATGCTGAAATACGCTTTTTCATGACCCATACAGATGAGGCAGAGTTTTTAGCATTTGCCAATAAGCATATTGATGAAATCAAGCAAGGTAGTAGTCTTAAACAAGAAAATAGTCCTGAACAAAAATATAGTGCTAAACAAAGCTTTATTGTGGGTGACTGTGAGCTTTTTTTTACACCAACTGTTATCGAAAACCACACAATGTATTCGGGCGTATTAGAAATTAGAATAGAGAATTCTAATACTGCGTGTAAAAACCAATTACGTGCCAACGCCACCTATAAAAAGCTAAGAAACTGGATAAAGAAAAAATACTGGAGCCGCTTGGCTTATATTAATAAAACTAAAAAAGACAAACTGATGCCAACACGCATTCATTGGTTAGCACCAAAAGCTAAAAAATGGAAAGAGGAAGATTCTGAAAAGCATATTTTAAAATTATCGAAAACCAGCTGGATGGTGTTTGATATTGGTTTCTAGTATCGAGTAACAAGGGAAGTACACCCTCCCCACTTTTACACGATGAGGTTAAAATTCAGCAACGATATTCATAGCATTCAGTGACAATAACGGCACTTTACTTATTTGTACGGGTTTGGATAACAAAAAGCCTTGTACAGAATCAGCGCCTAATTTCTTGATTAAAGCAAGCTGCTCTAACGTCTCTACTCCTTCAACAACTGCGGTTGCTCCTAAGCGTTTGGTGAGTGAAATAGCACTTTCCAGTATTGTTTTGTCGCCATTAGACGCTGCGAGTAATAAACTGCGATCTATTTTAACGACGTCAACTGGTAGTACAGACAAGCGCGACAACGAAGAGTAGCCTGTTCCAAAATCATCCATAGCAATTTTGAAACCATGAGATTTTAATAGTTTGATTGAAGGTATTAGTTGATCTGTTGGAATATCACCATCTTCAGTGATTTCAATACAAAATTGCTCAATCGGCAAGTTTGCTTTTTCAAAGCAATGAATAAAATCATTAAGAATTTTAGCATTGTTCAACATGTACGGCGCAATATTGATGTTTATGGTTACTTTGGGTAGCTGATCATAAGATTTAGCAACCATACTGATACACACTTCAGTCAGTGGTGTTAATAAACCATAAGACTTTGCTTGATCTAAAAACTCTCCTGGTAATAAAATCCCATGCTCTTCAGACTCAACACGTATTAGAAGTTCCAGCGCTTTTAATGAACCATCTTTAAGATCATAGATAGGCTGAAAGTGTACGGGTAGATAATCATCATCAACTGCTTTTTGTAGAATTTCTCGTAATTCATGACGTGGTACAGATTTCTTCTTGTTCAGAACGGTTTTTTCTGTGTAAAGAGTAAAGTTTGTATGTTCTTGTCGGGACATTTTTAATGCTTCTTCGGCTTGTCGTGCCAGTGTTTCTGGTTTAACAAATCCTGAGCTATGGCTTGCGCCATAAGTAAGAGGCACAGCGATGCGGCAATTGTTAACTACATCCCAAATACCTAGATGTAGCTGAACTTCATTAACAACTTTTTCAATATTCTTTAATTGAGTACGGAAAACCGCATGAAAATAGTCTGCGCCTGTGCGTGCGACTAAAATATTATTGGGTAGCATTTTTATTCTTTTCGATAAGCTTTTAAGAACTTCGTCACCGAAATCTCTACCGTATAAATCATTGATTGATTTAAAATCTTCCACATTAATGCTAATAACAAAAATATTATTAATACTGATGTTTGATAATTGATCAAGGTAACCATGGAAGTTAGGCAACCCTGTTAGAGAGTCTACATATGCAATATTCTTTAGTTTTTGGCGTTGTTGGCTAATATTTTTAACAACACGTTGCATGCGCCAAATAACAAAACTACTTAATATAAAACTAGCAGTACCTACGACAATAATAGCTATAGGAGGTATGCCTAATCTATCTCGGATAATAATACTGAGAGGTATAACCACAATTGCCAAAACACTTGCACCCCACATAAACAAACTACTAATGCCCTTAGTCGTGCTCTTATGGTAATCAGTGGTTAGCCTTTCTAAAAAGATAAAAGCTATAGAGAGTGTTCCTACAAGGAGGTAAAAGCTTAAAGAAATTTTTGGTAGTGAGCTACTTTGAATAACCTTAAAACTGTTTAGAGCATCAAGCACGAAATGGGCACTAAAAGATAATACCATTATGATCCTAACTATATCTTTAAAAAGAAGCTGTTTACAGAGTATCTGGTTGATCAAAAGCATTGATAAAAAGATAATACTAAGGAGTAAATTAATAGTATTTAGTTGCTGAATAAAACTGAACTCATTCCAAAAGTTACTGGCTAAGCTTGGAAATATAATAAGTGTGAAAATTATTATAGAGATAACAATTAAGCTGTAGTCAATAGTGAAGCCATTTAGTTTGTATTCTTTTTCAAATTGTAGCATGAAGGTGAAGGCAAATAAGCTAATCAACAGTATCCCTAGTTCTTCAATACTTGCTGCCATATTAGTATCAAATACTATTAATCCGATGTAACTTAAGGATGTTGAGGCTATAGATATACTAACGAAAGTCATCCCAGCAATGAGAAATCCCCATGGATAGACTTTGTGTTTGTTATATTTGAATCCTAATACCAGTCCAATCGGAGTAAATGTTGCTAGTAAAATATTAGCAATATTTAGTACGACTTCATTAGATATAAGCATAAGGCTTAATGCAAAAAAACCATGCAAAACGATAAATAGCTGCCAAACTTTGGGCAGACCTAAGTCGTTGAGTTTTTTAGATACGTTTGCTAAGTTCATTCGGTAGTATGGGTCTGTCTTATTTATAATTTTAATTATTTTGTTATTTAAATAATGTCTAGTATCGACAATGGTATTGGGTAATTTTATCGCATTTTGGTATGTGATATTGGATTATCAGATGAACAGTAATAGTATTATTTTTTGATTAGATTGATTTTTATAACTTTATTAGGCGTGTAAAAGTAAGGGGGTGTTTTTACTTCGACTTCGCTCAGGATAAACAGTCAGTTCAACAGAACGGTTTTTATAGTCTTTATTAATCAATAACTTATGATTACTTTAAAAGATGCGTTGTAACTCTTCTTTGAGCTTGTCACGCAATATATCTTTAGGATCGCGAGGTTGGTTTGCAGGAGTACGATTTACAGGCGGAGGGCGACTATCATTTGGAGTGATTGTGAAGGTTTGTACCGTTGTTTTACCCGCGGATATAGTAACCTTTTCGCTACCTCTTAAAGCTTGAAAATTGACCATAATAGTATGAGGTGCTGCTGGTAAGTCAAAAACACCAACGGTAACGCTATTGGAGCGTGCAACAACTTGACCTCGTAAGTTTGTGACGGTTAAATCACCGCGAAGTGGGCGACCTGCATTATCAACAATACGACTTCTTAATACTCCTTTTGGAATGGCATCATTAACAACTCTTTTTGTTTGTGGTTGAAAATCTGCCAAATTAAAATTCAAGCGAGTCGTCTTGCCTTGGAGAACCTGTATGGTTTGTTTTCGTCTTTGTCCATTATGAATGGCGGTGACGATGTATACGCCAGTATCGAGTTTGAAATTTCCTGAGGGTACACTTGTCAACTCTACAATCTTCTTGCCTTTTCTATTGGCGATAATAAAGTGAGTGTTTTTAGCAGGTTGCATTGCAACATTAAGAAATCCGTTAGGTATCGTCGTAGGTGTTTTTGCAGGCTTTGGAGGTGCGGTACTGCGTACGGGTAAATCTGCTTTTTGATTATCATCAGTCGATGCTACTGGCGCTAATGTGGTTTGCAATGAAAAGGCTTCATTGATTGTTTGATCTGCGTTTACTTTAATATTTCGTACAATATTCTTATGGCCCTTGGAGCGGACAGTAATTTTATAACGGCCTGGTTTTAAATTGAACTCTGCAGAGTTGGCATAGATTTTCTTATCAATATTTTTGCCGTTTAAAGTTTGTACATAAAAATTAGATTTAATGGGTTTTTGAGTATTGTCGTTACGTGCAAACAGTTTTAGAGAGCCCAATCCTGTGTTTTCATTGGTCGTTGGAATTTCAATGCTCGGAGTTTGGTCTGTGGTTTCAGGAGTAGGGGCTGTATCTTCTGGCTCTACTCCTGTGATTTTTATATCATCGGTAATTTTTACTTCATCTGTATCGTTTGTTGATGTAGGCGCATCAAAACGAAATACTTGATTGATGGCTTGTCCTGCTGTGACATTTATATTTTTATTTAGTTGTCCATTGGCTGATGTTGCCTTAACGGTATACTGTCCTGCAGGAAGCGCTATTTCGGTTTGAGATACAGATTTTAGTTCTTGAATTTTCTTTCCATTGACGGAAGTTATTTCAATATCGGCAGTGACGGGCTTATTAGAATTGGTTTCTAAAATCCGTACTAAAACTTTGCCTTGTAATAATGACTCTTGAAGCTTGAATACTTCACTGGTTGATTCTCCTGGCTCTACAACAATAGTTCGAAAGTCACTGTTATTTCCGCTTCTTACGGTAACCTTATAACTTCCTGCCTTTAGTTTGAAAAGAGTGCGCATAACATTATTGCGTGATGCAACTGTTTCACCTTTTTCATCTTGCACGATGAAATTAGCTTTCATAGACTGCTTATTATTGGCATTCGTAGCAGAGACTTGAAGTACACCAATCGTAATAGGAGGTTCAAGCTCAAAGACCTCATCAGATATTTTATTGGCACTGATGGTAATGGTTTGGGTGTTTTGCACGGGTTCTTTATTGCGTGTTGTGTTGCTTGTGGTACTGCTCAGTGTGGTGATGACTTTGTATGTTCCAACAGGTAGGCGATAAGAGGCAGTGCTACTGTTATTGCTTTCGGCAACTTTGGTGTTTTTACTATCAATCACCACATAGTCTGCCATCAGGCTTTCTTTGTTATTCGGGTTGATGGTGCTAAGTTTTAATATTCCAAACTTTGGCTTTGCTGCTTCTTCGGCCGCTTTTTGTTCTGCAATAACTTCTTCCGTGGTCTTTTCTCCTTCTAGTACAGGCTTTTGTTCTGGATCAGAAGTGTTGTCAGATTGATTTTCTACAGGCTCAGGAGTTGTTTCAGCGGGTGTTTGTGAAGCAATACTGATTTCTGGTGCTTTAATTTCAGCATTATTTTCTGTATTTATGGGTGTTGTTGAAGGTGTTTGAGCACGATTGTTAGTATTGTTGCTGTCTTTCTTATCAAGCATACTCATCGTGCCAACGATAGCGAGTATTAATACTATTCCTACGACAATGCCTTTTAATAGCTGTCCTATTCCGCTTGAGCCACTCATGTAAACTTCCTTGTTTAAAACTATCCTTTATGAGAGTAATTATACATCAAAACAGTTCAATTTTTTGCTAAAAAATACTTGAAAATAGCTACTTAGCCCATACCTTTTTGCTATCGTAATTATAAGTACAGGATAAATCATGGCAGACCCAAAAACTAAGAAGAAAGCAGCTTCAAAAAAGACTTCTAAAAAAGAGAATATGGAGTTTCAAACAGAGGTTAATCAGCTGTTACAGTTGATGATTCATTCTCTGTATTCAAATAAAGAAATATTTGTACGAGAGCTAATTTCAAATGCATCAGATGCGTGTGACAAGTTACGCTTTGAAGCCATCTCAAACGATGCGCTATACGAAGGTGATTCTGATCTTCGTATTGAAGTTGAGTTTGATGAAGAAGCGAATACGGTCACATTGCGTGATAACGGCATCGGTATGAACCGTGCTGAAGTGATTGAAAACATTGGAACAATCGCAAAATCTGGCACAAAAGAATTCTTGTCGAAAATGACAGGCGATGCAGCGAAAGATTCTAATTTAATTGGTCAGTTTGGTGTAGGCTTTTACTCATCATTTATCGTGGCAGACAAAGTTACGCTGACCACACGTCGCGCAGGTGATAAACCTAACAAAGCTGTGACATGGGAGTCTGATGGACAAAGTGGTTTCACACTTGAAGATACCAAGAAAGAAACACACGGTACAGAAATCGTATTACACCTAAAAGAAGAAGAAAAAGAATTCGCAAACGGTTGGCGCTTGCGCAGTGTGATTTCGACCTATTCAGATCATATTCCGCTACCAGTGAAAATGCTTAAACCCGATGACTCCGAAGGCGCAGAAGGAAAGCTTACGGATGAGTGGGAAGTAGTTAACAAAGCCAATGCACTTTGGACCGAGCCAAAAAGTGCTCTCAAAGATGAAGATTACCAAGAGTTCTACAAACATATTTCGCACGACTGGGAAAATCCATTAGCGTGGAGCCACAACCACGTAGAAGGCAATCTCGAATATAAGTCACTCTTGTATATTCCTGCTAAAGCACCGTTTGATTTATGGGAGCCTGAGCAGAAAAATGGCATTAAACTTTATGTGCAACGTGTTTTCATTATGGATGACACCAAGAACCTAATACCAAATTACATGCGCTTTGTGCGCGGTGTGATTGATTCAAACGACTTACCTTTGAACGTATCGCGTGAAATTTTACAAAGTAATAAAACCGTTGATTCCATGCGTAAAGCATCGGTTAAAAAGGTTTTAGGCTTGCTGGATAAAATGGCGAAGAACGAAAAGGAAGAATACCAAAAATTCTGGAATGAATTTGGCAAGGTGATAAAAGAGGGGCCAGGTGAAGATTTTGCCAATAAAGAGCAAATCGCCAAGCTATTACGTTTTTCATCTACCGAGTCTGATACAGAAGAGCAAACTGTCACGCTTGAAGATTACGTTTCACGCATGAAAGATGAGCAGGAAGAAATCTACTATATTACGGCAGATTCATTTACCTCAGCGAAGAACAGCCCGCACTTAGAAGTATTTCGTAAAAAAGGCATCGAAGTATTATTGCTGAGTGACCGTGTGGACGAGTGGTTAACGCAAGGTTTACAAGAGTTTGATGGAAAGAAACTACAGTCAGTAGCCAAAGGCGAATTAGACCTTGGTAAGTTTGATAGTGAAAAAGATAAAAAAGAGCAGGAAAAAGCAGAAGAAAAAGCGAGTGGTGTTATTAAGCACCTAAAAGAAGTGCTGGGTGATAAGGTTGAAACAGTGCGTGTATCGCATCGCTTAACGGATTCACCCTCGTGTATTGTACTTAGCGAGCAAGACATGGCGCTTTACATGCAAAACTTGATGAAGCAAGCAGGGCATGAAATGCCAGAGAGTAAGCCTGTGTTGGAGATTAACCCAACGCACCCGCTTATTGCGCGCATGGAAGCTGAAACGGATGATGAGCAGTTTGCAGATTGGGCGGATATTTTGTTTGATCAGGCGTTACTGGCAGAAGGCGCACAGCTTGAAGATCCAGCAGGGTTTGTTAATAAGTTAAATAAGCTGATGTTGAAAATGTCTTAATCTTTCTATTCTTTATTAAAGATCATATCGATCATGTAAAACTAGGGGGGTGTGCTTCATAATAGGAATCACACCCCTTTTTTATTTAATTCCACTCAGTACAGTTGAAGCTAAGTTATGAACATTTATCAATCTGCACATCATTGTTTAATGCTCAACGACGTTGCTAAAAAGCGAACTTGTGTGGATGCCTTATATAAGGCTTGGAAGAATAAAGAAGTTACGCGGGATGATTATGATCTTGTGAGTATAGAAACCCCCGGTCGCCCAAGCAAGCCAGAGCTTATAGATCCTTTGTTGTTAAAGCGTCGCAAGCTTGGTTCAGAAACGGGTCGCGCTATGTTGATTCACGCTATCGCGCATATCGAATTTAATGCAATAAACTTAGCGCTGGATGCGGTGTATCGCTTTCGTGATATGCCCGATCAATATTACAGTGACTGGCTCAAAGTAGCCTCAGAAGAGGCGTATCATTTTTCATTACTCGATGAACGCTTAAAAAGTCTGGGCTATAACTATGGCAATTTCCCCGCGCATAATGGCTTATGGGAAATGGTTTTAAAAACGGACCACGATGTCATGATACGCATGGCGCTCGTGCCACGCGTACTTGAGGCGCGTGGTTTGGATGTGACTCCAGGGATGATGGAACGTTTGGCAAAAGTAGGTGATCACGAGACAGTTGACATACTAAAAGTTATATTACGTGATGAAATAGGACATGTGGCAATAGGTTCGTACTGGTTCAAACATTGCTGTGAATCTTTCAAAATAAACCCAGAACAAACCTTTCGTGACTTGTTGGTTGAATACATGGGCGGCGGGATACGCGGACCGTTTTATATGGAAGGGCGTTTGCTTGCAGGGTTTAGCCAAGAAGAGATGGATGATCTGGTTGCTATGATGGCTTAGTGGTTTCTTCTACTCCCTCCATCATGTAAAACTAGGGGGGTGTGCTTTTTATCATAATGTTATAAATCAAACTCAATCTGAAGTCCTAAGTGGTCAGATGAGCGTTCATTAATTCCTGCGACTTTTTCTTTGCCAAAAGTTGTAAAGCTTTTTATGCTATTTTCGTTGCCTAAGCCTTGATGCCACACACGATCGTAGCGGGCTTTGTATTGATTAATTTGCCATGTGCTTTTGTGTTTTTTGGCTGAGCCTGTTGTCTCCCATGCATCTTTTACAGACTTCACAACTTCAGGCTCTAGATTTTGCCATTCTGATTTCCTCAAATTGGTATCACCTGCAAAAATGATGGCGTCTTGGTGATTGTTCATTATGTCTAATATTTGTTTGGCTTGATCAACACGCATGGATGCGCCAGGTTTTTGGCTTTCTAAATGTGCTGTCATGATAGTTAAGCCTTCAATGCTAAGTGTTGATAAGCCTCTGCCTTGATCGCTGTATGAGAATTTTTCGTAGTGAGTTTCAATAACAGGGTGACGTGTGGCGATGACTTCAAAATAGGAACGCTCTGTCGGCGCATCAGGAAACAAGGTAAATCCTGCCGCCGTTAAATGCGGGACGAGATGTGCGTGAAAAGTGCGCTCAACCACTTCTTGTAATAGCACAATATCAGGCATATTGGGTTTAAAGTCGGGTATTACCGCTTTTTCAATCGGCGCGCCAAGGAGTAGATGAAACATGGCGGCTTCGGTGCGCATGTCGAGATGTTCATCTTCTAAACCGTTGAGATTCCATGTAACAAGATTCATATAATAAAAATCACCGAACAGGGCGAGTAACAATATCAGCGCGAATGGCTTTAGAGAAGTCTTTGGCATCTTCTGAGGCGCGTGCAATTTCACTAATATCAAAATGCTCGCGCGCTTCTTTATACGGTAGGTGTGTGTCGATCATATTGAGTCTGTAAGCAATCTTGTCGATGTCTTCAGGAATCAGATAACGATAATCCCAGAGGGGAATGGGTTTATCTGAAAAGCGCTTTGTATGTTTTACTATATTGGTGGTGCAGTTATTCCAAATGGTATTGTAAAACTCAGGCTCTTTGCCAAGTTTATTAGCACGTTTTAGCATGTCGAGAAAAACAGCTTGAACACGTTTTTTTTCTGTTTGGATGGGAAATAAACGCACGGTAGCGCCAATAGTATTGGTGCGTACCTTGATCACATCGCTTTCATCGGCAATCACATACATCATTTCAAATTGACGGAAGAAGGCTTTCACTGCATTAAAACGCGTGCCTTTTTTACGCCGAACTTCAATGGAAATGGCAAGGTAAGTGCCATCTTTTAAACCAAAGGATACAAAAGTATGCGCTACGCCAAAAGAACCAAAAGGAGAAATCACCAGCCAAGCAGATTCCACATCTTCAAGCTTAATGGTGCGGTCATAAAAATTAAGATCAAAGTCGCGGGTGGTGCGATAATTAATATCGCGAATATTGTTGATGCGAATCTTGCCTTTATCCATAAAATGAATGGAAGGCATGACCGCTTGGTCGGGCGACCAGTTACGAGAGAGTGAAGGGTTGGTGATAAAATAAAAGAGTATTCCGCCAACCAATATGATAGCGAACAGTATTAAAATCCCAACTAGAATTGTCTCTCCCATTCACATGTCCATCATTACTTCAGCGGGTTTTATCATACAGCAATATTGAGGGAGAATCTTTATCATGTAAAAGTGGGGGGGGTGTGGATTTTCTTTAGTATCGTCATACCAGCGTATGCTGGTATCCATTTCAACAATAATGATATTGGCCGAACATGGATTGCGGCATCCACCATAATGAGGAATTAGAAGTTATTCAAATTCCATAGCTCTATAAATACGCCCCGCATTTTGCAAGGCAAGCTCATTAAAAGTATCCAAATGAGAGTAGTCTGATTGATCAATCTTGTAAGCTTCTTGTTCGCTACCATCATCTTCAAGAATTTTAGCCACTTGCTCGCGCATATAAACGAGATAATCCTTGGTGTATTTTGTTAGTTCGCCCATATCCGTGGTGGGAGCGCCATGACCGGGGATGACAATCTCAGGCTTGAGCGCTTCAAAGGCATCCCAAGTTTTAATCCAGCCTTCGGTATCGGTATGTTCCATGACGGGTAGTAGTCGTTGGCGGAAGGCTAAATCGCCTGAAATCATCAGTTTCTTTTTAGGTAGCCAGAGTGAAATGTCACCTGGGCTATGTGCAGGCCCTAGGCGTAATAGCACGATATGTTCGCCACCCAGTTCAATCTCCATCTTATCTTCGAAAGTTTTATCAGCATAAGCGAGTGTGGTGTATTGAGATTTATCACGACGACCACGTTGCATCCGCTCTATTATTTGATCTCCATGTGCTTTCATCTCTTCAAGTGCATCAACGTGTGCGATAACAGTTGCGCCTTGTTCTTGCCAGTAGTTTGTGCCGAGCATGGCGTGACCTTGGGCATTCTCCAATACAATATATTTTACAGGTTGATCGGTGATTTTTTTGATCTCTGTATGCAGGGCTTGAGCGAGTAAATAATTATCCCCAGCATTAAAAACCAGCACGCCTGATTTAGTAACAATAAAGGATAAATTGTTATTGTGGCCTGAGTTGGCATAAGTCGCTGGTGCCGTTGCACCAATAGCCGAGTAGACATTATCTTTTACCAGAACTGGCAAACTGTAGAGCATTGACTCAGGCGCTTTATCTGTGTGATTGATGGGCAGTTTCAATTCTTGCCATTTATTATAACCATCCGCGTAGTTTTTCACATTGGTATAGCCTAAATCCATCAGTGTTCGTGCTGCCAGTGGGCTGCGCTGATTTGTGCCGCAATAGACGATGATAGGCGTGTCTTTGGTTTTTACATGGCTTGCAACATCAAACTCCAACCAGCCACGTGGAATATTGACATGTTCATCGGCATCAATCGAACCACCGATAAAATCAACCTCATTGGCGGTGCGTACATCGATTAATTCAATTTTAGGATTCTTTTTTAAGAGTGCTTGAAGCTCAGCTGTGTTGATATTGTTAATGGATTTATTGGCATCTTGAATGGCTTTTTCGCCAGCAGTTTGGGGTGGTTCTGCATGGCTGAATGTTGGTATTAGCATCGCTATGAATAAGGCATGTAAAAGTGGGGGGGTGTGAATTCTCATAGGGTTCCTAGTTTGCGGTTGAGACTTAAACTTTACTATAGTCTAAAAGCTTATTGGCAAGTGATTCAATTGACATATTAGTTTGTGCGCAGGAGTTTGCAGGTTTTGAGTGCCATATAAAATAATCAGAATGATCATCGTTGTAATCAGTTTTTTGATAAATATCGGGCATACTGGGAATGTGATCGCCATAGAAACAGAGCGTAGTTTCTCTGCTTGATTGTCGGTAATTATCCGTCAATGCTTTGATCATTTTATCCGCGTTTTTTAAGTGGCGCAGGTAGACGGTTAGATCGTTTAGGCCCCCCAATTTTGTATCAGAATAATATGTGCTTTGTTCTTGTTTGTTTGTTTTCTCAAGATGCAATGGACCGTGATTTTCCATAGTAATCGCAAATATAAACAAAGGCTTATCGGTTATTTGTTTTGTGATTTCAAGTATTTTGTCGGTAACGGCTTGATCGGAAATATAAGGGCCGGATTTTGTCGCGCCGTCAAAACTGCCAATATCAATAAACTCATCAAAACCTAGTTTAGGGAAGAGTTTGTCGCGTCCAAAAAAAGAGGCAGGATGAGGGTGGATGCACACGCAATAGTAGCCTTGAGATTGCAATGCTGAGGCGATGGAGCTGACGGGCATCTGATGAATAAATTGATAAGGGTAGTAGCGATACAAACCCATATCTTGATATTTTAGCCCTGTTAGAAATGAGAACTCAGAGCGCATGGTATTGGCACCCCATGCAGGGACTTTCAGTTTGCCATATTGTGCAGACTCGGCGTTACAGGCATCAAAGTTTTTTAGAATATCGGTTTTAATGGATGGATGTAAACGGCGCGCATCAAAAAAGGATTCGCTTTGGATAACGGTGATATTGGGTTTGTCTTTATCTTTATCGCTTAGACCTTTATTAAAATCTGAATCCATCATGTAAAAGTGGGGGGGTGTGCTTTCAGTATTCTTATTCTGAGTAAAGAACGGTGATGATTGTAATGTTTGCACTATCTGTTGCTTATGCTCTTTGCTTCTTGCTTGTACCGTGTATGTGACAAGCGTGTTGATCAAGCCGTAGCGGGCGTTGTCTTCTGCAGGGTTGGCAGAAAGTTTGAGTTTTTCAGCGCTGTTTTTGATAAAGAATCCAATGCCGATAATAGCCAGCAGAGATAGAAAAATACGTTTGGCAGTAAACGCCATCGCAGGTTCTAGCGTTAGCACGGCAATAATCAGCCCGATGATGATAATGGGTGCGATGATGACAGGGGCTAATCCCAAAAAAGGAAAGTATAAGCGCGGGTGCTTAAAGGCTTGGGAGAACATTGCAAAATCAGAAAATACTATTGGCTCTTTAAGCGCTTTGAATTTCGCATTGCTTACAGCAATCACAATAATGAAAAACACCACAAGCGCAATGCCTGAGAAAATAGGGCGTTGCACAATTAATGTCAGCACTATAAATAATATGCTGATGATAGAAGCTTGTAATATCAAGGTGTTATTGCTGAAAGTTGCTTCTTTAGGTTTGCTAAATCGTTCTAGCCAGATCGAGGCTGTAATAGTGAAAAATAAGGCGAATATAAACGTTAGCATAAATATTTTATCTTGCCTTTACGTTGCTTTTCGCGCCACTTTTTACACCGCCTTTTACTACGCCATAAAGCTTTTGCATAATCAAATCGGCAAGCGATGATGGTAATAGCGATAGCGCCCATATTCCAAAATTTAACGGGAATGGGAATGAGATGCTGGCTTTGTTTTTTTGTAAACCGTTGTAGATTATATCAGCGGCACGTTCGGGGCTGATCATAAAGGGTTTGTCAGCATGAAATTGATCGCTTAAAGCCGATTTTACAAAACCTGGATAGACTACACTCACGCTGATGCCATCGGCTTTTAACCAACCACACAGTGCTTGTCCATAGCCCTTAACGGCAGATTTGCTGGCGCAGTAAACAGGCGAGATCGGCATGCCATAATGTGCAGCGAGCGAACTAATAATGGCTATTTGACCGTGTTTTCGTTCGCGAAGTTTGTCGATGAGTGGATTTAAAGTCGCTAATACACCGTATAAATTAGTATCAATCACGTTGCAAATGGATTGCCACGATTCAGCTTCGCCAGTTTTTGGGATAATGCTGGTAACGCCTGCATTACAAATGACAAGATCAATGGGATGTTCGGCATCAATCTCGCTAATTAGTTTTTGCAGGGCTTGAGTGTTCGTTACATCAATACGGTAGGTCAATGCGGCGGCCTGCTTTTTCTTGCAGTCTTGAGCAACGGATACTAGTTTTCTTTCATTTCGTGCCAGCAGAATTAAACGTGTAGTCGGGCTAGCATAGCGCTTTGCTAATGCGGCACCAATGCCATCGCTTGCGCCTGTTATGAGTATGTTTTTTCTATTATTCATTTGTTTATTCTTTGTTTACTTTATCTGTGTTTGCTTCTAATAGTGGCAAGCTATTTGCCACAGCCATTTCAATTCCTGTTTGATTGTAAAAGCTGCCATTAACTTGCGTGTTCTCAATCACCGAGGCTCTGAAAGCTTCAAAAAGCGCTTGGTCTGGTGGGTTAGCTTGCGTCCAAAACTCATCTAATGAACCTTGGAAGGTTAGCCCTACCATATTATAAATAGCCTTGCCTAATGCAATAACAGGGCAATTATAGATTAATGAAGCCGTGCCAACCGTGCTATTTACCAAAATGGTGCCTTTGGCATGTTTGAGTAGTGAGATAAGGTTGCCCGCTTCTAAATAAATCATACGATTTTCATCTAGTTTATTTTTATGCGCTGCTTCTTTAATAACAGCAGGGTAGTCTATAAACCAAGGGTCAAGCGGGTGGTTTTTAATAACAAGCAAAGCATCTTGAGGTGCATACTGGGCAAATGATTTAATCGTTGTTTGTATCAAGTCTTCAATGCCGTTGATCGAAGAATGAATGCGTATTTGAGCATCAGCGCCTAGCTGCAAAGGCAAAAGATAGAAGGTTTTTTGTTTGCTTAGAAGTTCATCAATCTGCCGTTTTGCTTTTTTCTCATAGTAAAATTTAACCGAAGGAATTCGTTGCACAAAGCCCCAGTATTCTTTTAGTGCGCTATCTGGGCGGTGTGTTTGGTAGTGTGGAAATAGGGGTTTAAGGATAGCCTTTGCCAAGTGGTAGCGAATATCATGCCAAGCACGTATTGAAAGTCCACCGCCTGTTGGCAGAGTGGTTTGGTTTTTTATTTGATGTGTTTTTGCAAAGTTAATAAACCACTCAGGATCTTTGGATAAGCTTGAGTGTGCATTCACTCCGCCCTTATCCAATGTTACCCAGTTAGGTCTAAAATAGCCTTCTTCATAAACATGGATGTTTATATTCTTACTCTTGGCAAGCTTAATGGCAGGTAAGTGGACAGGGCGCGTATCACCAAAAAGAATAATATCGCTAATCGCATGTTGTTCAAAAATACCAGCATAAAAGGCAGGAAGCGTATCGAGTGTTCCGCGATAATTGATATGTTTGAGTGCGGTAGAAAAAAAACGACCAGAGAGCAAATCACCCCCGCAAAAGTTGATCTTTAACGCCTCATGTCCCGCATTATTCAAAGCTTTTTCAAGCTCAGAAAAAAAGGGGCTGGCAACACCTTGTAAGAGTAAAAAAGAACGACTTATCATGGGGTGCTATTGTAGCCTAAACCACATATTGATATGGGTTAAAATGGACGTGTGAAAGTTGCTTTTTAAATTCCACAATAGTTTAGGGTATAAAGCATTGTACATAATTAAGCAAGTTCCTTGTGTTGATTAAGCGCTAGCTTGTCATGGACTTCCAAGACTTTTCGAACTTCAGGGTGAGGTCGTGTATTTCCAAAGCTTTTTAATAATTTGACGGCTGTTTTTGAAGCAGACTCCCTTTTATAGTTTCTTAACCATTTTTCAAAATCGTTGATTTTTCTGCGCTCAGATCGAGGATAACGGTTGGGTGGTCTTTCGATGTTGATACGCCAAGGTTTTGGTGTAAGCCGTGCTCTAAAGCATTGTTGCTGATGGCAAAGATGCTTATAGAGTGGGTCAACTTCGAGCGCTGTAAATAGTTGCGACATTTCAGTTAAATCGTTCAACTTATCCATTGAGTAAATTCGATTAGTGATGACGAATCGAAGCCCAGCGAATGTTTCATAAACAATTATTGATAGCTTTGGATTGTCCTTTTGGTATTGTTCTATTTTGTTTATATAGAATGCTTTATCTTTATAAATACGACCAAAAAGCCTGCCTAGAAACCCAGGTGGCTTTTCATCAATATCTACGTCACCAAACATGACTCTCTCAGTATTGAGGACAATTGCGCCGTAATTATTACGTGTGAGAACGGCTAGCGTGCTTCCATCATCTGCTGATATTTCCTCAATTACTTCTTCTCTTATAAAGCCATATTCATAATCACTTTTGTCGGTGAACTCACTTTTCACCAGTTTTTCAAATATTATTAGTCGCTCTTTAGCACGTTGCATCGCTGACTCGAGGCTTTCGTTTGAAGCCCCCCAGACGGTGAATGTACTGTTTGGGTCAAGTGGCTTACCTGTGCGTGGATCAATTAAATATTTATCTGCACCCACTTTAGTTTCGATACTTTTCCAGTACTTTGCAAATTTCATATATTGCCTATTTTAGAAAGTAAGTCTTGAATAATTACACGAGTGCACAGATTGCATGCATCATGTAAAACTAGGGGGGTGTGCTCGACAAGTTCTGCTTTTAAACATAACCATACTTCTTAGCATAACGAATTAATCCTGAAATTGAATGCGATTCAATCTTGCGGTAGATATTCCCCCGGTGGCATTCTACTGTTCTTACGCTGATTGAGTGCTTCTCAGCGATTCTTTTGTTGTTTAATCCATCCAATAATTCCACTAAAATTAATTGCTCGCGTTTGGTTAGTTTGTTTGCATCTTTTTTACTGTTGGCGACATCGCTTGCGCTGGAGCAGAAGTGTTTTTTACCGTTATAAATTGAGCGTACGGCTTCTATCATTTCGGCGGCGGGTTGGTCTTTTAGAATATAGCCCTGCGCGCCTGAGTCGATAGCGTTTTGCATGTATTCTTTATTGTCGTGCATGGTAAGAATCAGCACTTTGATGTGGGGGTGTGATTGCGATAGCTTTCGTGTGGCTTCTAGCCCATTAATGACGGGCATACTGATGTCGGCAATAATCACATCAGGATTGAGTGCTTCTGCTTGGTCTAATAATTCCTGTCCGTTATTGGCAACTCCTATGACATTGATGTCTTCAATTTCTTCAAAGCGAGTGCGAATACCATCTTGCACTAGGGGGTGATCATCGGCTAATACGACCGTGATGGGATTTATGTCAATCGACTCTGTGGCTGTAAATGATGAGTTCATGGGGTTTTTACTGTTTTTACAATGGTATGGTTACAATGACGGTGGTGCCTTTTTCGGGTGCGGAATTAACAGTCATGTGACCTTCTAATAATTCTGCTCTATCAATCATATTGCGTAAGCCTAGACCACGATCTGGGTTGGTTTGATCAAGCGTTGTTTTATCAAAGCCTAAGCCATCATTACTGATACTTAACGTGACACGTTTGCGCATTTTATCAATCTTAAGAATAACATGATTTGCATTACGTGCGTGTTTTTCAATATTGGTTAATGCTTCTTGAATGATGCGGTAAAAAGCGGTTTCGACTTCTTGAGGAAGGCGTTGTTTTTGGCAATTGTTTTCTGTTGTTACTTCAATATTATTACGTTTTGAAAAGTCACTGCTTAGGCTGTCAATCGCAGCAGAAAGTCCTAAATCATCCAGCAAAGTAGGGCGTAGGTCACGTGAAATACGCCTGACCTCTTGTATGCTGGTGCTTAAAATTTCATCGGCATCATCAATCACGTGGCTAATTTCATCTTGTGGAGATTGCTTGAGTATTTTACTCTTAGCGTTATCTAGTTTGTAGCGTATTGAAACTAACAGTTGGTTGATGCCATCGTGCAATTCACGAGAAACACGTTTGCGCTCATCTTCTTGAAAGTTTACTGTTTTATGAGTGAGGTCGCGCATCTTTTGGTTGGCGAGTTTGCCTTCTGATAGATTGACGATAAAACCAATCAAGGCGATGAGTAGGGTGGCAGCAATGGCGATCATTGAGGTGAGTAACAGCGTATTGGTGGTTGATGTTTTGGCTTTTTCTTTCATTGCGGTGACACCTTTTTCAATGTCGTCGATGTAGATACCAGTTCCAATCATCCAGTGCCATTTCTCCAAGCCGATAGAATAACTGAGTTTTTCAATGGACTTTCCCCCTGAGGGTTTATCCCACAAATAACGGGTATAGCCGCCACCATCTTTAGCTTTTTCTATTAATTTTCGAATAAGGAATTTTCCATTATCATCTTGGAAATCAAATAGGTTTTTGCCTTCTAATTGAGGCTTGCGTGGATGAACAATATTTACGCCACTGTAATCATAGACAAAGTAGTAGCCATCTTCGCCAAACTCCATGTTTTTGAGTGTGTCATAAACTTCTTGTTGCGCATGTTTTTTGTCAACGTGTTTGTTTTCGTAAACGCCTTTTATCGCGCTGTAAGCCAGATCCATATAGTTTTTTAATTCTTCTTTTTTTGTGGCTATTAATTGGTTTTCAAATGATTGAGTTTGCTTGCTGGCGAGCTGTTTGGTTTGGTAGGCCGTGCCAACGGCAATAGCGCTAATCGCCAATATTAAAGGGATTAGTGTAAGAAGCGCTATTTTTATTTTGTAAGGGAGTGCGGAGAACATGGGATGATTTCTTCTTATTTTTTATAAAAAGATAAAAGATTTTTTTGCCACGGAGTCTGAGCAACGCGAGGCAATATTAGAGCGTAACGACACGGAAGAAAACAATAAACAAAGATAATAGATGTGCTCTTTATACGAAGCACACCCCCCCACTTTTACAGGATGTTTTTTAGCGACAAAACATGCTGTAAAAGTGGGGGAGTGTGTTTCGATAGTTCTCAGCAGAACTGCTTTGAAGTCGTGGTAAATAAGCTTATGCACCTAACTCACCTAAAGCTACTTTCTTTGATGTAGAAAAATCAGTCTTACCACTACCCAACTTAGGCACAGCATTCACATTGATGAACTTGGCAGGAATCATCAAAGGATTCATCTCAGCAGCAATTAATGCTTTCTTAATATCTGCCGCGGTCATTTCATTGGCAATGAGCAGGGTGACTTTTTCACCTTTTTTCTCATCGGGTAAGTTGACGGCAATAAGGTCTAAATCATCGTCACCTAACGCTTTACGAATGGTTTCTTCAACGGCAGATAAACTCACCATTTCGCCACCGAGTTTGGCAAAGCGTGAGTAGCGATCAACAATTACGAGGAAGCTATCAGAATCTAAATGGCCTTTATCGCCACTACGATACCAGCGTTTACCATCAATTTCTTCGATAACTTCGGCTGTTTTGGCTTCGTCGTGTAGGTAGCCTTTCATAACTTGCGGTCCGCCGATAAGAATCAAACCATCTTCGCCTGTTGCAAGTTCTTCCAATGTGTCAGGGTCAACAATACGGAAGCTGGTACCTGGTAGTGGCATTCCTACTGTGCCAAAACGATTTCCAAGTTGTGGTTTCCAATAATTGGTGTCCAATTCATCAGGAATATTCACGCTGGCAACAGGCGATGTTTCGGTCGTGCCATATCCTTCCAGAATGATCTTGCTAAATTTTGCACTGAAAGCTTCGCGAATGGCTGGGTTTAGGCGTTCTGCTCCCGCAATAATCATGCGGAGCGATTTCAACATTAATGGATGAACCTTCTTATTCATAGTGTACAAGCGTAAGAAGGTGGATGTGCCAAACAATAATGTTGCTTGGTTTCGTGCGACACCTTTTGCAATAGTGACAACATCGGTAGGGTCTGGATGACAAACAATGGGGATTCCTTCTGATAATGGCATGAAGGTAGTTGCTAGCAAGCCAAAGGCGTGAAAGGTGGGCAGGGTAGACATCACTACATCATTTTCACGAGTATTGAGCATATCGGCAACTTGGCGTGAATTTGTGGCTAAATTTAGGTGACTCAACTCCACACCTTTGGGAGTGCCTTCACTGCCGCTGGAAAATAGGATTGCGGCGGTGCTTTGCAAACTCACGCGTTTGATGTAAATCCATTCCAATACCTTTGCAGGTAACAGCATTACCGTAAGCATCGTGCCAAGCATTTTGGCTTTTGAAAGCTCAGCTTTAAAATCTTCAAGATAAATAAGTTTCGTTTCAGGCAGTATCTCTTTGATTTTTATGCCACGATCATCCAACTTACGGATGAATTTCTTTGAGGTGTAAACCGTTTTGATTTCTGCACTTTTAACCGAACCTTGTATCGCTTCAGCGCTGGAGGTGAAGTTTAGGTTTACCACAGTCTTGCCAAGCGTTAACACCGCCATATTGGTAATGGCACCCCCAACGCTGGCAGGGACTAATAATCCAATGTTTTGCTCAGGACTCTTTTTCTTGATTAAACCAGAAAAAGCAAAAACAGCCGTGATGAATTTATGGTGGCTGACAGGCTCGCCAGTAATATCCGTCGCAGCCATTTGAAAACTCATGCGCTTTGCGGTTTTTAGCCATGAAACAGGGATTGGGTCTAAGGTTTTAGAGTAATCTTGCCAAGAGGTGAAGGATAGGTCAAATACGCGACGTTTTAGTTCATCGGGTGTTGTATCAGCAGACATGGGTTTACCAAAAGCGACGATAATATCGCGCTTAAAACCAGATTGGCGGGCTTCTTTTAAGAAACCACTGGAGCGTGAAAAACGACTACCCCAAAGTCCGTGTAAGTAAAATGGAACAATCTTCGCACCACTGCCTTCAATGGCTCTTTGATAACCGCGTTTAAATTCTGACAACTGTCCAGTACGGCTGATTGTGCCTTCAGGAAACAAACAAACTGCTTTACCTTCTTTGAGCAGAGCATTTATGGTTTCAATTGATCCCGCCGCGCCAGCACCACTAGCAATTGGGATAGCCCCAAATAATTTTAAAATGCCTTTGAGATACCAGCGCTCATAATAGCCGCGTTCAATCACAAAATTTAACGGGCGCGGACTGGCGATTTGTACTAATGCCCAGTCAACCCAACTGATGTGGTTACCCAGAAGTAATACGCCACCAGAATGAGGTAAGTCTTCAAAGCCCAATACTTTCATGCGGTAACGTGCGGAGAATATTCGTGCGATGATAAAGCGTAATAATGATTCTGGGATTTTTAATATAGTGTAAATGCTGCCAAGCATGGCAACCATAAACAATCCCCATAAAATCACGGTACTGCTGACTTTCGCATAAGCGAGCAAGCTAGTCGCAATCAAGAACAACAGCATCACACTAAATTGAATGAGATTATTTGAAGCAAGAACACGCCCTAACTGGTTGTTTCTCGTGTGATATTGCATCAAGGCGTTGAGTGGAACCACAAAGAAGCCGCCCATAATACCGAGGAATAAAAAGTTGAGCGCTTGCATCACAGATGAGTCAAAAACACGCAGTAAGATTAATGCAATTGTAACGCCGACAGCGCCAATTGGGACTAAGCCAGTTTCAATATGGTTTCGTGACACTCGACCTGCTGTGATAGAGCCTATCATGACGCCAAGCCCAGCAAACGCCATCAAGCCTTGCACAACGGCCGTGTTTGTTATGCCCAACATTTCTTTTGCGTAAGCAGGATAGGTTGCGAGTAAAACTTGTGAGATTGCCCAAAAAACCGCAAGGCCAAGGATGGATAGCCAAATATAAGGATGGCGTTTTACCAAGCGTATATTACGTGCTTGTGTTCTACCGTGAAAATAATCATCCCAACGAAAGTGCATTTTCTTTTTGGTATTCGTTGTTTGGGGTAAACGATAAGCCATAACCAATTCGAATATTGAGAGTACAATTAAGACCCAACCTAGAGGTGCAATCATCTGGATTAAAGAATCTTTATCAGTGATTTCAAAACCCTTTATAATTTTTTCAAAGAATAAAGAGAAGAAAAAAGTACCCAATAAAATACCCGTGGTGGTAACGGCTTGTAATAATCCATTGGCTTGGGTTAAACGACGATCACCTACTAGCTCTTTTACATAGCCGTATTTAGCAGGCGAGTAAAAGGCGCTTTGTAACGCGAGTAAAAATGTCATCCCAAAGGAAACCCAGAACCAACCTTGGTAATAACTAAAGGTGATTAGTATTGTGATACCCACAGCGACCCATGCACTAATCCGCATGATATGACTTTTGGGGTATTTGTCGGAGATGTAGCCTGTGGGTGTAAATAAAAGAATAAAAGGTAGTAATATCAAACCATTAACGATTGAACTTAATACAATTAATTCTGACCCATCGTAGTTCTTAAAGATGGTGTTTTGAATGATAATCTTATGACCAAGGTCAACAAAGGCATTAAGAAAGGCGACCGTTAAAAAGGTAAATAGGCCTGTTACTTTTAATGCATTCTTCATGTGGTTTTCCTTGGTTTTAGTTTTCAGCTTTCAAGAGTTTAGCATGTGATAGAGAAACTACACCTAAGAGTTTGAAAGTAGTGTTATGTGAAACTATTGGTATATGAAAATGATGAGTTTTTGTTCAGCTCCAGTTTAGGCTGGTTGATGTAAAGTCAGCAAAATACGAGTTTGTTAATTAAAAATAGTAAAATTAAAACTAAAATAAGAATATAGAGGATAGTTTCATGGGAGATTTTATAGGCGCAATGGGGATGATGAGTATTCCTTTGATTATTTGTTCGTTTGTAGCCATTGCCGCCATAGTCAGTCTATTTATGACATTAAAAAAGAATAAAGTAATACCAGAAGGTATTGCTGAAACTGCGCAAAAATTAGCTAAATCTGGAAAAGTCTCACGCGCTCATATTGAAAAAATTCGTGAAGGTTCGATGTTAGGCCGTGTATTAGCAACAGGCCTTGAAAGCATGAACCAGCCACGCCATGTGATGAAAGAAAATATTGAAGAATCAGGAAGACATGTAGCTCATTTAATGGATCGATTCATGATTGCACTAGGCACTATCGCAACAATTGCACCATTATTAGGATTGCTTGGAACGGTTGTTGGAATGATTGAAGTTTTCTCCGTTATCACCGATAAAGGTGTTGGTAGCCCAACAGAGTTAGCGGGTGGTATTAAAACGGCACTTTATACAACAGCGTTTGGTATCGTTATTGCGGTTATCGCATTGGTCTTTCATCGTTATTTTCGAGGAAAGATCACTGATTACGCGATTGAAATGGAAAAGGCAGCTATCAAATTATTAAGCGTTACACAAGCACCTACGCCAGCAGCTCGTCGTCCAGCTCCATCTGCGGCAGCTACAGCAAAGAAAAGAGCACCGCTACAGACAGCAGGGCAGGTGGCTTAACATGAACTTTCGTAAAGGACTAACGGATGAGGTGGAACTAAACCTAACACCATTGATTGATGTGGTGTTTTTGCTGTTGATTTTTTTTATGGTGACAACCACTTTTGACCGTGATGCTAAAATCAAAATTAACTTACCTACAACGACAAATGCTTCGCATGAAGCACAGAAAAACACGCTAGAACTATTGATTGATAATAAAGGCAATTACTTTGTGGATGGCAGAGAGGTATTAAACAATCAACCAGAAACTCTGTTTAGAGCGATGAGCCAAGCACTGGATGAGCGTGGCAAGAATCCACCTTTGATTATCAGCGCAGACTCTAATTCTAACTATCAGTCCGTGGTAACGGCTATGGATATTGCAGGGCGCTTGGGGTTGACTAATTTTTCAATGGCGACATCGCAGTCTAAGAAAACGAAATAGTTTAGCTTCGGTAATTTAAACCAGCCCTAGAATGTTATTCTAGGGCTTTTTTTTGATACAGAAAAACATGAAAAAAGGAAAATTTAAAAGCACACCCCCCTAGTTTTACATCATGAAAAACTAGGAGGGTGTGCTTTTAAATAACATTATTTTAATGTTATTATGCTTGTGTAGGGGCTTCCTAAAGCTTCACTATATTTGAACTGGGGTTTCTTTTGTCCACGTCGTCTTCACCATCACAAGCTGATGGTATCACCATTTATAAACGCTTAGCCTCCTATGCTATAAAGCATTGGCGTTACTTGATACTTGCATTTATTGGATTGGTCATATCAGGTACGACCGTACCACTATTTGCTTTATATATGCAGCCGTTGCTGGATGGTACATTTATGGATAAAGATCCAGAAATCATACGCTGGGCACCATTTGCGTTGCTGATTATCTTCTTGCTTCGTGGCATCGCCAGTTTTATGTCGAGCTATTCGATGGAGTGGATAGGGCGCTCAGTGGTCAAAGAAATTCGCAGTGAATTATTTTCTCGTTTAATGCATTTACCTGTGAGTTATTACGATAAAACCAATTCAGGTCAACTCGTTACGCGGCTCATCTATCATGTCGAACAGGTATCAATAGCTGCTACAAAAGGTCTTACCATTTTGGTTCAAGATACAGTTGTTGTGATCGGTTCGCTTGCTGTGATGTTTTATTATAGTTGGGAGTTGGCGCTTATTGTTCTACTGACAGGGCCCATTATCGCAGGTTTAATTGTTTATATTTCTAGGCGTTTTCGTAAACTCAGCAAGCAGATTCAAGAGCAGGTGGGTGAAGTCACCCAAATCAGTAATGAAGCCATTATGGCAACCCGTGAGATTCGTATTTTTGATGGTATTGATTACGAGTTAAAACGTTTTGAAGAAGTGAATGAAAACAACCATAAGTCGTATATGAAACGCATCGTTACCGAGCGTTTAAGTATGCCGATTGTGCAATTTATTATGGCGATTGCTTTGGCTGTTGTGGTGTATTCCGCTACTCAAGGTCAGTTGCTTGAAAGCTTCACGCCTGGACGCTTTATGGCATTTATGACAGCGATGATTGCCTTGCTTGATCCTGTTAAACGATTGACGAGTGTGAACTCTATTTTACAAGGCGGTATTGCAGCGGGAGAAAGTATTTTCTCCTTGCTGGATGAAGCGCCTGAGAAAGATACAGGTACGCAAATAATCGAAAAAGCCAAAGGTGATTTTGAATTCAAAGATGTAGCTTTCAGCTATAACGAAGATTCAGAGTCCGTTTTAAAAGGCATTAACTTCACCGTAAAAGCGGGTGAGAAAATTGCGCTAGTGGGTCAGTCAGGTAGCGGTAAAACAACGTTGGTAAATTTACTTCCACGTTTTTATGATGACTGGAAAGGAGAAATCACTTTAGACGGGCATTCACTCCAATCCATTAAATTGAGAAATCTTCGTGAGCAATTCGCCTATGTTGGACAGGATGTAACGCTGTTTAACGACACAATTCGTAGTAATATCGCCTACGGAAACATGCGTCATGCGAGTGATGATGGGGTAAAGACAGCAGCAGAAGCCGCTTACGCACTAGAGTTTATCGAAAAACTCCCACAGGCGTTTGATACGCAAGTGGGCGAGAATGGCACTTTACTATCAGGTGGACAAAAGCAACGTATCGCCATTGCGCGTGCGATATTATCCGATGCACCCATTTTGATTTTGGATGAAGCCACCTCAGCATTAGACACAAAATCTGAAAGGCACATCCAAAGCGCACTCGAAACGTTGTTAAAAAATCGTACTACTTTTATGATCGCACATCGTTTATCCACCATCGAAAGTGCTGATAAAATATTGATGATGGATGCGGGGAAAATTGTTGAGTCTGGCACGCATAAAGAATTATTAGCACTCAAAGGCGCGTATTCGAAACTCTATAACTTGCAGTTTAAAGATGGCGAATAGTCGCGCCAACAAAAACCATAAAAACACTTCCAAGCTACAACAGTGGCTAGAAAATATTTGGTACAACGATGGCAGTGGCCGCTTCATTTTAATGCCGCTAACGGTTTTGTATTGTGCTGTTAATAGTTTTCAGCGTTATAAGTACAGCAACAATAAAGCTCAAACTTCATGCCCTATAATAGTGGTCGGTAATATCACGGTGGGTGGCACAGGAAAAACACCGTTGACGATTTACATCGTTAAGTTACTCCAAAAAACAGGGTACAAACCCGCCATTATCACGCGCGGTTACGGCGGAAAAGCGACAACGTGGCCACAATCGGTAAACGCAAAATCAAATCCTCAGCTTGTAGGCGATGAAGCCGTGCTAATGGCAAGCCAAACGCAAGTGCCCGTTTATGCAGGTGCAGATCGTTTGAAGTCTATCGAGCAACTCACACAACACCATGACTGCGATGTAATTGTCTCCGATGATGGAATGCAGCATTACAAACTCCCCCGAGATATTCAAATAGCCGTGATAGATGGCGAGCGACAACTTGGCAATGGTTATTGCTTGCCCGCTGGACCATTACGAGAAAAAAAGAAACGACTGAATGCTTGTGACTTGATTGTGGTAAATGGGAAAAGTGATCATAAAAATTGGTATTCAATGCGCTTTGAAGGCGATGTGTTAGTTAATTTACTCACTGCAGAGGAAAAGCCACTTGCTCAGTTTGTAAGAAAAAAATGCCATGCGCTAACAGGTATCGGAAATCCTCAACGCTTCTTTTCAAACTTAAAAAAACAAGGGCTTGAGCTAATTACCCATAGTTTTCCAGACCATCATGATTTTATAAAAGCAGACTTAGTCTTTGATGATAATGACAAAATGGTCATTATGACTGAAAAAGATGCAGTTAAATGCAGAGATTTCGCGAGAGAAAACCATTGGTACTTACCTGTAACGGCTAAACTTGATTGTGCTTTTGATGAGCAACTTAGAATTTTATTGGAGAGCCTCTGAAAAGCGTGAATAGCTTCATTCATCGGTTGTTAAGGTGTTATTAGTTATAGTCAGCTAATCTCTCACATATTTTTCTTATTAATATAAAAATAACATTATGAAAAAGAATATTAGTTTATCCTGTAATAGAAGAAAATCTAACAAAAGAAGTCTGCGAGGCTTCACCCTAATCGAACTCATGATTACGGTAGCGATTGTAGGCATATTGGCTTCTATCGCAATGCCTGCGTACAACCATTATATAGTCAGAACAAAACTTAAATCGGGTATGGATTTTTTAGAAAAAGCCAAACTTCACGTTGAACTTTATCGTCAAGATGGTAGTAAATTATCAGACTTGGATAACACAGCTACTACATATACAGCTCTTGGATTGAATAAAAATATTAATACAGAATACCTCCGTGATTATTGGATAGCCCCATATGGTGGAAATGATATAACTATTTGGGTTAGGAGTAAGAATGCTACAGGCTTGCCTCAAACCAATGCAGGAAGATGGCCTTTATACCTAGCAGGTAATGTAGAAAATATGGGTATAAAATGGCAATGTAAGTCTGACTATAGTGGCGGTGTCGCTAAAAAATTCCTGCCAAGCGGTTGTCGATAAGCTGTATTTTAAGAAAATAAAAATCCCTAGCTCGAATTTATGTGTAGCCTTGATGAATTCTAGCCGTCGTTAAATACCCGCTCAGAAAGCTAACAAATAGCACTTCTTGCCTCAATTAATCTCGATACTTCTTTCGAAAGGTGTTCGATATGCTTTTTTACGCCTAGGGCGTGCTAAAAAGCCATGTAAAAGTGGGGGGGTGTGCTTTATACTTATGTCTTTGGGTTATTTAACAGACTAACGCATGGATAAAAAATTACTCGATATTCTCGTTTGCCCTGTCACCAAAGGCCCTTTAATTTATAATAAGAAAAACAAAGAGCTGATTTCTCGTTCAGCAGGTTTAGCTTACCCAATTAAAGATGATATTCCTGTCATGCTTGAAGAAGAGGCAAGAGAATTAACAGCCGATGAAATGCAGCGGTAGTTAAGCGATGAAAAATAAAATAGTCTTAGTTATTCCGTCTCGATACGCATCCACACGATTGCCGGGGAAACCACTGCGCCTGCTTGCAGGTAAACCTATGATCCAGCATGTGTTTGAACGTGCGCAAGAAGCAGCGGGTGAAGTCGGCTTTGAAGAAATCATTATCGCTACCGACGATGCGCGCATTCAAGAAGCTTGCGAAGCTTTTGGCGCGACGGTTTGTATGACATCCGCAAAACATGAGACAGGCAGTGACCGACTAGCCGAAGTCGTAGCATTGAATGGCTGGGATGACGATACGATTATCGTTAATCTACAAGGCGATGAACCACTAACACCCATTGCTATTCTGAAACAGGTGGCGATAAACCTGGCAAATAATCCTGAAGCATCAATCGCGACATTGGCAACGCCATTAGGCAAAGAAGCCGAATATGCTGATCCTAATGTTGTGAAAGTAGTGAGTGATAAAAATGGAATAGCATTGTATTTTAGTCGTGCTTCTATCCCTTTTCAGCGTGATGAAGATGAGGAAGTCAATGACTTTGCACTCAGGCATATTGGTATCTACGCCTACCGAGCAGGCTATTTAAAGAGCTTTGCCAAAATGGAACCTTGCCAAATTGAACAATTAGAAAAGTTAGAACAGTTACGCGCGATGTGGCATGGCGCGCGCATCCATGTTGCAGTGGCGGATGAAGTCCCAGGGCATGGGGTGGATACTGAGGCAGATTTGATCGCGGTTGAAAAAATATTGTCGCTTTAAAATTAAGCCAAAGAATAGATCAGCAAAGAACTATCATGTAAAAGTAGGGTGTGTGCTTTGTGTTGATAGTGTTGTTTTTATCACTTTTTATTTATCCAAATAGAACGTTGAAGGCTTGCTGAGCTGCTTAGTATCAGCTTCAATAATCCACTGAATCGCCTTCGGGTAAATAATATGTTCTACTTTATGCACGCGCTTGGCAAGGCTTTCTTCGGTATCGTCTGCTTTCACAGGGACGATGCCTTGAATAATATTTTTACCAGTATCCAATTCAGGAATCACAAAATGCACGGTTGCCCCATGTTCGTTATCCCTATTTTCTAGGGCTTGCTTATGGGTGTGTAAGCCTTTGTACTTGGGTAATAGGGAAGGGTGGATATTGATGAGTTTGCCCTGAAATTTCTCCACAAACACATCACTAAGAATACGCATAAAACCTGCAAGTACGATCAAATCAGGCTCATAGCTATCAATGATTTGCGCCAGTGATTGATCAAACGCTTCGCGACTAGCAAAATGAGTGTGCTCTAAAACATGGTTTGGGATGCCTGCTTTTTCGGCGCGTTGTAAGCCCATAACATCTGGACGATTGCTGATGACGGCGATGATTTCGGCCTTGATGTCGCCTACACTAACCTGATCAATAATGGCTTGTAGGTTACTGCCTTTTCCTGAAAGCAATACGACGATTCTAAAATGGCTCATAACAGCGGAAATTATTTAGACATACTCAATGTATGGTTCAGTCTCTCTTGAGTCTTCAATCGTGCCGATCACCCAGTTATCAATGCCTGTTTGTTTGAAGTGAGCAGATACTGCATCAACATCCGCTGTATCAACGACCACGACCATGCCAATACCACAGTTAAAGGTGCGTAGCATCTCACTTTCTTCGATATTGCCTTTCTCTTGCAGCCAAGCAAAGGTTGCTGGGCGGTCCCAGCTGTTTAGATCAATCACACCTTTGCTGTTTTTTGGCATAACGCGTGGTAGGTTTTCAGTCAAACCTCCACCTGTAATGTGCGCGACGGCATGGATAGTGTGATTTTTAAGAGCTTCTAAAACAGGTTTTACATAGAGCTTGGTTGGTGCGAGTAGGGCTTTCCCGAGGGTGGTGTTTTCGCCGTTATTATTGAAGGCATCATCCAAAGATGCGCCACTAACGTCAATGACTTTGCGAATCAGTGAGTAGCCATTGGAGTGTGGACCTGTTGATGCTAGTCCTAATAACACCTGTCCTGCTTTTACATTAGCAGGGTTAAGTACTTCATCTTTCTCCACCACGCCGACGGTAAAACCAGCAAGGTCAAAATCGCCCTTGGCGTACATACCTGGCATTTCTGCTGTCTCGCCACCAATCAGCGAGCAACCTGATTCTACACAACCATCGGCAATGCCTTTAATAACATCTTCGGCAATATCATTATCCAGCTTCGCGGTGGCATAATAATCAAGGAAGAACAGCGGCTCAGCACCAATTACGATAATATCGTTTACACACATTGCGACCAAATCAATACCAATGGTATCGTAAATTCCTGCATCAATCGCCAGTTTTAACTTTGTGCCAACGCCATCCGTGCCAGAAACCAAAATAGGTTCTTTATAACCTTTGGGTATCGCCATCAAACCGCCAAAACCACCCAGCCCGCCCATAACTTCGGGGCGAGTTGTGCGTTTTGTGTGAGGTTTTATACGGTCAATCAGCGCATTTCCTGTGTCGATATCAACGCCAGCGTCGCGGTAAGTCAGGGGTGTTTTAGAATTCGCCATAATAGTGGGGGATGGGTAATTTTAAAGGGGAGGATTCTAGCACGGATTAATCATTGGTTTACAAAGAAAGATGCCTTATAAGTGGGGGGGTGTGCTTTTTACTCTCTAGTTAGCATATAATCCCCCTCTTTTTGAAATATAAGAATATTATTATGCAGTTTAGTAGTGTTATTAAGTCTTTGAATGCATTGAATTCTAATCGTTTTTTTCAGTTTACAATTGTCTCGGTAATTATTCTTTCTGCTTTGACGATAGGGGTGAGAACTTATGACCTTGATCCTGTTTATTTGCAAGTTTTAACCATTATTGATGTTTCTATAACATACTTATTTTTGTTTGAAATCATTGTGCGCTTTATTGCTGAAGGTCACTCGCTGGCATTTTTTAAAAAAGGTTGGAATGTCTTTGATACCTTGATCGTTGCTATAAGCCTAATACCTATTGATGACTCAGAAGCGGTGTTGTTAGCACGTTTAGTACGAATATTTAGGGTGTTACGTTTGATTTCTATTGTGCCTGAATTGCGTATATTAATTTCAGCATTGATAAAAGCGCTACCGCCAATGGGCTATGTTTTGTTGCTCATGTTTATTATCTTCTATATTTACGCAGCGGTGGGTAGCTTGTTGTTTGATCAAATAAACCCAACATTGTGGGGTGATATTTTAGTGTCTATGCTAACGCTATTTCGTATCGTCACCTTTGAAGATTGGACGGATATCATGTATGAAACGATGGAGGTTTACCCAATATCGTGGATTTATTATTTAACTTTCATCTTCCTTAATGCCTTTGTCTTTTTGAATATGATGATTGGAATAGTGATTGAACGCATGCAAAGCGAGCACGATGCTTATAATTTAGAGCATGATATAGGGGAAGCGGCAGAACTAAAGCATATTCATGAAGATACGCGAGCAATATTGGCTAGGCTTGAATCTTTGGAAAAACAGCTCAGCTTAAATAAATAATCTAGGCAATCATGTAAAAGTGGGGGGGTGTGCTTATAGTTTAGTTGAGCATATAATGTCCGCATATTTAAGAATTAATTGAAGTAAAAACAAACTATGAATGACACCACAAAACCACTGAATTTTATCGAAAAAATTATTGAAGAAGATTTAGCCTCGGGCAAAACTAAACAAGTTCATACGCGCTTTCCACCTGAGCCGAATGGTTATTTACACATTGGCCATGCCAAATCAATTTGCTTGAATTTTGGTTTGGCGAAAAAATACGGTGGTGTGTGTAATCTGCGTTTTGATGATACCAACCCAGAAAAAGAAGATGTTGAGTATGTTGAGTCTATAAAAAGAGATGTTGAGTGGCTAGGTTTTAAATGGGAAGGGGATATTCATTACACCTCGGATTATTTTGATCAGCTCCATACATGGGCGGTTGAGTTAATTAAGGCAGATAAAGCCTACGTCTGCCATCTTAGCCAAGAAGAGACACGCGAATACCGTGGCTCATTAAAAGAGGCTGGTAAAGATAGCCCTTTTCGCAATCGCAGTGTTGAAGAGAATCTTGAAGAGTTTGAGAAAATGCGTTTAGGCGAATACGAAGAAGGTGCTTGTGCACTACGCGTAAAAATTGATATGGCAAGCCCTAATATGCAAATGCGCGATCCGATTATTTACCGCATCAAAAAAGCAACGCATCATCAAACAGGTGATAAATGGTGCATTTATCCATCTTACGATTACGCACACGGGCAGGGCGATGCGATTGAGGGCATCACACACTCGGTTTGTACGTTGGAGTTTGTAGAGCATCGTCCGTTGTATGAATGGTTTCTTGAAAACTTGGCTGTGCCTGCTACACCACGCCAGTACGAATTTTCACGGTTAAATGTAAATTACACCATCACCAGCAAACGTAAACTAAAACAACTGGTTGATGAAGGGGTTGTAAAGAGCTGGGATGATCCACGTATGCCAACCATTTCAGGTATGCGTCGTCGTGGTTACACGCCAAAATCCATCCGTGACTTTATTGACAGCACAGGCGTGACCAAAGTTGATGGGGTGGTTGATGTCAGTCAACTCGAGTTTGCCGTGCGTGAAGATTTGAATATAAACTCACCGCGTGCCATGTGTGTTTTAAACCCTTTAAAAGTCACGTTGATTAATTACCCTGTCGAAGAAACTGAATATATGACTGCGCCAGTACACCCACAAAATGAAGATATGGGTACCCGCACACTGATTTTTACGCGCGAAATATTTATCGATAAAGAAGATTTTAGAGAAGAGGCCAATAAAAAATACAAACGCTTAGTGATCGGCAAACGCGTACGTTTGCGTAACGCCTATATTATCGAAGCCGATGAATGTGTAAAAGATGAAAACGGTGAAATCATCGAAGTTATCGCGCGTATTATTGAAAATACGGTAGGCAAAAATCCTGAAGATGGCATTAAAGCCAAAGGCGTTATCCAATGGGTATCGGCAGAACACAATGTGGATTGCGAACTGCGTGTTTATGATCGTTTGTTTAATGATGTCGCGCCTGATGCGGGTGGCAAAGACTTTATGGAATCGGTAAACCCAGACAGCTTGCAAGTACTAACAGGTTGTAAGGCAGAAATGGCTTTGCAAGATCCTGTATCGGATGTACCGTATCAGTTTGAGCGAGAAGGTTATTATTTTTTGGATGCAGATACTGAGAATGATCCTGAGAAGGGGATTGATAATCAAAAGCTGATTTTTAATCGAACAATCAGCCTTAGAGATACTTGGAAATAGTTACTTAGATTAGTAATTGGAATAGTTATCATATAAAAGTGGTCATGTAAAAGTAGGGGGGTGTGAATTCACACCCCCCTACTTTTACATGACATAATCAGATATACAAAAAAGCCCCGCTAATGCGGGGCTTTTTATTTGAAACTGTAGAGAGTTATCAATCCCCAGCAGTCACATTAACAGCAGCGGGGCCTTTGGCGCCATCTTCTGTTTCAAAATTTACTTTCTGGCCTTCTTCTAAAGACTTATAGCCATCCATTTGGATTGAGTTGAAGTGAACGAATACATCGTCACTACCATCATCTGGAGCAATAAAACCAAAACCTTTACTGCTGTTAAACCACTTAACTGTACCTGTTGCCATCCCTGGGAACCTCTTTAAAAATTAAAATAACGCAGACTGATGCAAGAAAAAACGGAAGGCTACGTTAAACTGCCGAACTTCTTCAGAGGTTTTTTAGCAAGCCTCTGTAAAACTGCAACTGAAGAATATCATATTCTCAGAAAATTTCTAGGGGGAGGAGATAAGCTAAATTTATGTTTATGAGCTTTGTTTTTCAATCGACCCTTTTACACGGAGCTTTGTCGCCATGAAGTCACCGTGTGAGACATAAATTAAATCACTGATCCGGCGAATTACATGCTCTTCATATTTATCTAAAACTTGATCAGCAAAAGCAATCTTCCAAAGATTTTCGATTAAGTCGATTTTCTGCTGAGCAGAATAGCTGTCGTTAATTAACCGCGTGAACTGAAAATAATCAGTAGAGCTAGCATGCTCTTCCTTGGCTAAGGCAATAATTTCCTCTGCTTTACCTGTTTGTAAACCAAATGAGTTTTTAACAATATTTAAAATTGCATCCCGCTCTTCAGGCGCATCCTCATAATCAGCTTCTGCCACCTCGATTATCAAAGCAGCAAGCGCAATTTGAGGCGTGCTATTAGAACGATCAGAGCCACCCGCTAATGCAGGTGACTCTGACAGAAAGTTCTTCTCAAAAAAGTTTTGAATTTTATTTAACATGTATTTAGTCAATCACATCCCGTTAATGGCTGACTTATCAACATGGCGTGCTTTTGTTTGTACCTTTTCAATCGTCTTTCTCACAGCACGTTCGGCACGGTGGCAGGCGTTATCAATAGCGGTGTACAAGTTATCTTCTGAATCTTCAATCACAACGGTCGGTAGTTTTTTCATATCAACATGAATATGGCAATGTTTATCAATGCCGCCCTTGGGGCCATTATCATCTGACATATGTACGGTAATTTTTAAAATCCTATCACCAAAGTTATTAGTCATATGTTCAAGTTTTTCTAGGGTGTGAGTCTCAATGGCTTCGGTAAGCGTGAAGTTACGTGCTTGTACATCAATCATTATTTGAATCTCCTTTTTTATTTTTAAATGAAGTCTTTTGCAGACTTACTTAAACTATAGATCGTAATGTGGGGAATTCAAGGGGTGGGTGTGATATTTTGTATTGTTTTTTACAATATAGCCATTTATGCAAAGGTCTCATATTAATAGAGCTACTCAATAGTCCTGCATATGTAACAAACTAGCTGAAGCACAGCGAATAATAAATTAGTAAATCCAACTTACCTTAGCGTTTACTAAAACTGTATTAAGTACATTTAATTGTAACTTAAGTCATCTAGATTTATTAAGTCGTGTCAGTCAGTACAGTAGCCGCACAGATCAAGTACTAAATATTGAGATTACTGCTCAAATAGCCCAAGATATGCTAGAGCCTTATAGAGGTATTACAGAAAACTTACGTCTACGCTTGTGTACTTATGTCAGCACTCAATTCTTAGACAGAAGGTTAATAGTTTTTTACAGCAGATAATCTTAACAAGATAGATAAAATTTTTAGAATTATTTTAATACTTGTAAAGCTAATTAATATTGTCGGCTAGTAAGTGCTTTAGCGGTAGGTTTTAGAGAGAAGCAGGGATTGTTCTATAATCATGTAAAAGTGGGGGGGTGTGATTCTCCCTCTTTAGGCAAAGAGGGGAGCTACAGGCTCAATAAAAATAGTCTATATTAACTTGGTGCAAGTCCTATTAAAATGCTACTGATAAATTTAGCTGAGAGTTACAGATAAAAGACAACATGGAAAACTACATAAATTTCGCGCTGCTCTCAGTCTTCATCCCCACGTTCTTTTTTGTCTCGATAACCCCAGGTATGTGCATGACTTTGTCCATGACGATGGGGATGACGATTGGCGTAAAGCGATCATTGCATTTTATGTGGGGCGAGCTGATTGGGGTTGCTTTGGTTGCGATTTCATCGGTGGTTGGTATTGCGGCTATTATGTTGAAAAATCCACAACTCTTTATCATTTTTAAATTGATGGGTGGCGCGTACTTGCTTTATTTGGGTGTGCAAATGTGGCTATCAAAAGGCAAAATGGCGATGGGTGATTCCAGTAGTCAGCTACAAGATAGCACCGCGCTAGGGCTTGCCTCTCAAGGTTTCATCACCGCCATTGCTAATCCAAAAGGTTGGGCATTTTTCATTGCTTTGCTTCCGCCTTTTATTAGCCAAGATTTACCCCTAGTGCCGTAAGTGTCTGTTTTGATTGTGATGATTTTGGTATTGGAGTTTATCTGTTTATTGATCTATGCCTCAGGCGGAAAAAAGCTGAATAGCCTACTGCAAAAACGTGCCAATGTTAAAACCATGAATCGAATCGCAGGAAGTTTGATGATGGGGATTGCTGTTTGGCTGGTGGTTGCTTGATTATCAGCGCTAAGACCACATAATACTGTCATGTTGAAACTGATGTTTATCCCTATTGTTTTACTCATTACTGCTATATTTTTGGGTGTTGTGGTTTGGCTTGTTTATAAAAAGCTTAAAAAAGGTGTTAGTGATTCGATTAAAAAAGGTGCTGAAATAGCTACCGAGCAACAAGAAAAGTGGGTTGAAAAGGGGCAACGTAAAAAACTTCCATCCACGCTTCAAAAAGGCTTTGATGATTATGACAGGATGAAAAGCCTTGTTGCTGATCTGCCAGAAGCTTGGGAGCATCCCTTACAGCCCATTATTAAATCCGCCAAAGAGGTTTTAGATGAGGTGGCTTTTGAATATATTTCAGAAGACTCTAGTAGCTCTAATAGTTCAAATAATCCTCGCCAAGATAAAAAACTTAATAGTATTCGATCATTTTTCCATCACAGCCTTACTGCGCTTTTGCAATTAGTTGAAAAGCTGAGCACTGATCACGCAAAAATGAATGCAGGTGAGATTCAAAAGGCGCAAGAAAATATAGCCATATTAAAAGCAGATTTACAAAACCATCAAGAAACACTGCATAAAGTCAGGCGTTTTGATTTTGATGTGGTGATGGATGTGATTAAGGCGCGGCTAAAGAAGTAGTTTTAAAACCTCCTGCAATAAGGAGTTGAAGCACCCCCCTAGTTTTACATGATGTTTTCTTAACTAAGCAAAGTATCATGTAAAACTAGGGGGGTGTGCTTTAAACCGCATTTACTTAGCCAGTTCTGGCGCAACTTCCATTAATACACTTGCTGATAAATTCATAAACATGTGCATGGCGATAGGGACGTAGAGCGAGTTTGTTTTGAGCTTGGCGACGGCGAATATTATACCAATCACAAAAATAGTTGTGATTTCAAACCAGCCATATTGGATGTGAATGATGGCGAATAAGAAGGATGTCAACAGTACGGCTCCTGTGTCACCTAGCTTAGAGTGTCGAAAACCTTCTAGCAAGAAACCTCGGAATAAGAATTCTTCAAATATGGGAGCGGCAAAGGCAATGGTAATCCACAGCATGATTTTATTATTGGTGCTACCGTAAACTCTCGCCATAAATTCGGGAGGCGTATGGTCGATTAAGTGTGTTACGACTTCTATTCCAATAAATACAAGCAACATTGCGCCAATCCATATTGAAAATGTTTTTAGGGGTTGTTGGGGCATTCGCAGGTCTAGGTATTGCGAGGAGGTAAGGGTTTTTCTTAGGATAATAAATAGCAGAATCAAACCGACACCAATAAAGGTAGATGGGATTCCTGTAAGCCCTAATAGATCACCATTAAACATGATGTCATTAATGTTTTTGTCTAAGGCAACTTGATCGCCTGATGTTAATAATTCTAAGCTTAATTTACCATTATTAAATGCAGCACCAATCAGAATGCCAGCTTGTATAATTCCATAGATGAGAAAAGCGACAAGCCCTAATCCGACGGTTGCAAAAAATCCCCAGTAGGGTGGTTTGTTGTTAGTTTCTTGTATTGTTGGGTTTGTCATAAGTGAAATAAGCCATGTAAAAGTGGGGGGGTGTGCCGTTAATCTACCCTAATTAATCTTGTATTACTTAGTTTATCCTGCAAAGCTAAGCGATCTTTATCAATAATTACCCAAACTAAACCCAGACCTAGCAAAGCAAAAACATAACGCTTTAGCGCGTGACCCCAATTCATTAAGCCGTAATCGTTTGTGACGGCTTTTACTTTCCAAACCTTCATACCAAGTGTTTGCCCGTGCTTTGTCCAGTAATGTCCGAAGTAGAAAAAGCTGATGAGCACCCAGAGGTTTTTAAGTATCAAGGTGGTTATGCTATTGGTTGGAATAATGTTTATAGTTTCATCTTTGCTTATTTGCACTTGTTCAAGCGTGATGAGTTCTAAGTTAATAATGATTTGTTGAAGAAGGATGTAAGTAATCACCACAATGAAAAACAAGATCAAAATATCGTAAAAAATGGCAAGCAGTCGCTTTCCTAAGCTGGCATTTCCCATGCTGTAACTTTCCATTTCCATACAGAGTTAATCCTGCTTCATCGTCAAAAAGTTTTTCAGCATGGCGTGCCCGTGTTCGCTGAGGATGGATTCAGGGTGAAACTGCACGCCTTCAATCGCTAAAGTCTTGTGACGCACGCCCATGATCTCCTCAATTTCGCCGCAATCGGTTTCTGTCCATGCAGTGATTTCTAAACAATCGGGCAGGGTGTCTTGATCAATCACCAAGGAGTGATAGCGCGTTGCTTCAAATGGTTCTGGTATATCTTCAAATATGCCAACACCTTTGTGATACATGGTTGAGGTTTTTCCGTGCATGATTTGTGTCGCGCGTACAATATCTCCACCAAAGGCTTGCCCGATGGATTGATGCCCTAGACACACGCCAAAAATAGGGAGATTGCCTTGAAAGTGTTTAATTACATCCAATGAAATACCCGCCTCGGCAGGTGTGCATGGGCCAGGTGAAAGCATAATGCGTTCAGGCGCTAATTCTTCAATCTCTTCAATGGTGATTTGATCATTGCGCTCAACGATTACATCAGCACCTAGTTCGCCCAAATATTGCACCAAGTTATAGGTGAAGGAATCGTAGTTATCTATCATTAAAATCATCTGCTCATCCTCCTTATCTATGAGAGCCGTCAAGCCCAGCGGCGGCTTGTTGAACGGCTTGAAAAATGGCGCGTGCTTTGTTCATGGTTTCTTTCCATTCAAGTTCTGGTTTGGAATCATACACCACGCCAGCGCCTGCTTGAATGTGTAAAGTATCGTCTTTGATCACAGCGGTACGAATCGCAATGGCGGTGTCCATATTGCCATTCCACGCGAGATAGCCGATGGCGCCTGAGTAAACACCACGTTTGACTGGCTCTAGTTCGTCGATGATTTCCATAGCGCGAATTTTGGGTGCACCACTCACCGTACCTGCAGGGAAGGTTGCACGAATAACATCCATTGCACTTAGGTCAGGCAGAATTTTCCCCACCACGTTGGAGACGATATGCATAACGTGTGAGTAGCGTTCGATCGTCATTTTATCGGTGAGTTTTACCGTGCCGATTTGGCTAACACGACCAGCATCGTTACGCCCTAAATCGATTAGCATTAAATGTTCGGCTAATTCTTTGGGGTCGTTTAATAATTCTTTTTCCATCGCCAAGTCTTTGGTTTTATCGTGACCACGTTTGCGTGTGCCTGCGATGGGTCTAACGGTTATCTCCTTGTCTTGATCATCAGGGCCATCTAACCGTACCAAAATTTCAGGCGATGAACCAACAATATGAAACGTATCGCAATTCATAAAGTGCATATAAGGCGATGGATTGAGTGAACGTAAAGAACGGTATAAATCCAACGGAGGTGCTTTAAACGGCACGCTTAAACGCTGGGATAACACCACCTGCATAATGTCGCCTGCTTTGATGTATTCGCGTGCGGTTTCTACTGCAGCTTTGAAACCCTCTTCAGTAAAGCCTGAGACAAAATCTTCTTCATTGATGACTTGTGGGGATTTTACGGGCTGATAAAGACTCAGCGGCTCGCGTAATTGTTTTGTTAAATAATCTAAACGCTCTTGTGCAATATCGTATTCACCCGCTTTGGCGTGAACGATAATAGAGAGAATGCCGTTAAGCGTATCAAATACGACCACATCTTCTGACAGCATTAGCAAAATATCAGGTGTTTGTAGTGGGTCAGGTTTATTGTCTGCCTCTGTCCCAGCCAATTTTGGTTCAATATAACGAATCGTCTCATAACCAAAATAACCGACTAAGCCGCCATTAAAGCGCGGCATACCTTCGATTTCTGGGACTTTGATTTTATCTTTATAATCTTCAATCCACGCAAGCGGATCATCTACGGTTTCTGTTGATACAGTTTTGTAGTCGGTCGAAACTTCAACCTCATTGCCAGCAACTTTGATAATGGTGCGCGCTGGCAAGCCAATCATCGAATAACGCCCCCATTTTTCACCGCCTTGTACGGATTCAAATAAATACGAATAGGGGCCATTGGCAAGTTTGAGATAGGTGCTTAGTGGCGTGTCTAAATCGGCAAGCACTTGGCGGACTAAAGGAACACGGTTGTAGCCTTCTGCGAGATAAGATTCAAATTGAGATTTTGAGAGAGAACTAGAATTTGTCATGGGTGAACCTGTTTAATTTTTTCTGAGCTTTTTTTAGATAAGGAGATACAACACCCTTTTTTTCAAAAGGGGCTAAATCCAAAGCCAGTTTCTAAACAGATTATTCATGAGGGTTATTTTAACGGATTTTTTTTGATTTTTCTATGCGATCGAATGAATTTTGTAGGATCAATATAACCACTGGTGTCTTTTGAATAACCTTGGCCTATTGGCATGTCGAGCTTATCGCGTATTTCAAAGTGTAAATGCGCCCAATAAATTCCGCCTGCATTACCGATGGTGCCGATTTTTTCTCCCTTTTTTACGAGACTGCCTACTTTAACCAAACGTTTATTTAAATGGGCATAGAGTGATTCGATATAGACAGGTTTTTGTTTGGTGCCATAGTTGTGATAAATACGAATTACATTTCCCCAGCCACCTTTTATATTTTCAGAGAAAGAAACAATACCATCGCTAGCGGCGTAAACAGGATCGCCAAGATCGGTGTTGCCGCCGCCTTTGCCATTCCAATCATCGCCAAGGTGGAAGTTTTTGCCAAACTTTTGAGCATTGTAATAGTTTTTTGCATCAGGTACGCCAACAGGAAAATCAAAGGATTTTGTAGTGGGGCAGGATGAAAGGTATTTTGAACTTGGCTTTGCGATAGTGTTAGTAGGTAAGGTAAGCAAAGCAAGTAATGATACGAGTGTGAAAATTTGTGCGCGTAGTTTAAATAGCATCAATATAAACCCAGTTACCTTTAACACGGGCAAATAGGCTTTTCTCTTTATGCTGTTCAATCTCGCCCATAAGTGACGGACTGAATCGGCTAGAGATAAACTCGACCATGCCTTTTTGATCATTCTCGCCGCCGGCTTGGGTAGAGAGAATCTTTAATCCAATTAAAGTCTGCGGGCCAGAGGATTTAAGACTTTGCAAAGTAGGGCGTGTATTGGCGTGCCATGTGCGAAATAAATATTGTGCATTGCCCATTACGTAAGCGGTATAGCGAGAGCGCATTAATGTTTCTGCCGTTGGCGCGTGGCCACTTGATTGATGGTATTGGCCACAACAAGATTTATAGTTTAGGGATGATTGACAGGGACAGGTTTCTTTTGTTTTTCTGTTCATATTATAGTTGTTTGAATAGTTGTTTATAAAGTAATACTTTAGTTTTCACTGCTTGTGGCATTTTTTGATGTCTTTAACATTTCTTTTTTAATCTTCTTTTTCATAGCGCGTTTGGCTTTTTTAGCAGCACGTTTTTCCTTTCTATCCTGCCAACGTTTTTTCGTGCTTTTACGCCAAAGTGAGTTAATGAAAAAATAACCAGTAACGGAAGAGATAACCGCCAGTATTAAACAACCAAACAATAAGGGCTGCCAGATATACCCCAGTGTCGTGGTTATCCATTCCAAGCTTAAATCCATTGGTACATCTTGAGGTTCAATGCCCAGCATTAATCCGCCAAGCTTGTAGGCAAAATAAAACATGGGAGGGATGGTGAAGGGGTTGGTGATAAAAACCAGTGTTACAGAAAGTGGTAAGTTTGCACGATAATAAATAGCTAAGAACGCGGCCATTAAGGTTTGCAACGGCAAGGGAATCCATGTGCAAAATAAACCAATAGCAAAGGCTTTAGAAACAGAATGCCTATTCATACACCATAAATTTGGCTGGTGTATACTTTCGCCCAATAATGACAATGCTTTATTCTCCCGAATGGTTTTCGGGCTGGGAGAATATTTTTTTAAAAATCGTCTTGGCATGTGTTTCTATATTATCTAAATTGATGTGCTAGGTCACAGGTTTACCGACTAAATATTAAAAATAGTTTTTTTTATGCGCCTTTTTGCACTTTCCTTTTTGTTGGGTACGTTGATTATTCAACAATTCCAACAACTTCCATCACTTATATGGATTGGGTTGTTTCTTGCGATTTCAATCTTTATGACCGTGTTTTTAAAGAAAAAATCCACGGCTTCCCTATTTAATTCATTATTGATTTCACTGAGCGCATTCCTAGCGGGATTGTTGCTATCAACTGCCGTTGCACAAAACCAATTACTCAAACAAATTCCAATGAAGTGGGAAGGGCAAGATATTATTTTGCAGGGAAAAGTGCTGGGCATACCTAATAAGAAAAATGACGGTACTCGTTTTCGATTGGAGATAAGTCAAGCCAGCCTCAAATCCACTCCGGAAGAAAGTATTGATCTCAAAGGCGTGGTCAGGTTGGGCTGGTTCCGAAGCACACAAAAGATCAATGCGGGCGAGGCTTGGCAACTCGTAGTGAGGATGAAACAACCCTCAGGTTTTTTAAACCCTGGCGGTTTTGATTATGAAAAATGGCTGTTCACCGAGCGCATCAGTGCGACAGGTTATATTCGAGAAGAGCGCAAAGGTGGCAAAAAATATAATAAGCGAGTGAGCAAATCGCCGTGGTGGTCAATTAATGGTTTGCGCCAGAGCATTCATAACAAGATCCAAACAGGTGTTGAAGATAAAGCTTCCGCAGCCATACTCAGCGCCTTGGTGGTCGCGGTGCGTACTAAATTTGATGATGAGCAATGGAAGCTATTACAACAAACAGGTACGAGTCACTTAGTCGCTATTTCAGGTTTGCATATAGCGGTGGTGGCAGGCTTTGCTTTCTTGCCCATTATGTTGATTTGGGGATTATTCCCCAGCCTAAATGAAAAGATGCCTCTGCGCGTGGCAGGTGCAATTGCTGGCGTAATTTTTGCGACACTGTATGCGATGTTGGCAGGCTTCACTTTGCCCACACAACGCGCTTTGTTGATGGTGGTAATCGCCTTGCTGGGTTTATTGGTACGACGGAATTATCACAGCTCAACTATTTTGGCGGTGGTTGTCATTGCGGTGTTATTGCTTGATCCGCTTGCTGGGATGACGGTGAGCTTTTGGCTGTCATTTCTTGCGGTAGCTTTGATATTGGTGGTATTAAAACGCCAGATAGAAAAACCTGCTATGCAGTTGATTAAATTACAAATTGCATTATCGCTTGGTATGTTGCCACTGACTTTATTCTTCTTTGGTAGCGCATCTTTGTTATCGCCTGTTGCAAATTTATTGGCGATTCCGTGGGTGTCGCTAGTGGTTGTACCATTGAGTTTGTTGGCGCTGGTGTTTATGCCCATTTCTACATTTATCTCTAATGGGCTTTTTAGTATTGCCGCCTTGGCGATCGAGTGGATGTTTTCAGGCTTTGAATTATTGAGTAGATCATCACTGGCAAACGTGAGCATTGCAGAAATCCCCAACCTTTATTTACTAAGCGCCTTTGCAGGTTTTCTGTTTTTGTTATTACCCAAAGGATTTCCCGCGCGCTGGCTAGGGCTGGTTGCCATATTGCCCGCGCTATTATTTACGGTAGAAAAACCCAAGCAGGGTGAATTTGTATTTACCTTGTTAGATGCAGGGCAGGGTATGGCTTCGGTTGTACAAACCGCAAATCACACTTTGATTTACGATGTAGGAACACGCTACAGCAAAACCTACGATATAGGTAAGCTCGTCGTCGTACCGTTTCTAAAATCAAAGGATCTTATCAATGTTGATAGCATGATTTTGTCGCATAAGGATATTGATCATTGGGGCGGCACAGAGGCAGTCCTCAAAGAAATTACAGTAAAAAAGATAATAAGCAGTGATACGACGGTCTTAGAAAACCACAAGGTATTTGAATGTATCAAAGATGATCAATGGCAATGGGATGGCGTAGATTTTAAAGTGTTATCCCCGCCCGAAGATTATCCGCAAAATGACAATAACCGCTCCTGTGTATTGCGTGTATCCAATGCTAGTCATTCGTTATTGCTCACAGGCGATATTCAAAAGAAGACAGAAAAATTATTGCTAGCTTACGCCAATGAAGAAGAGAGCAATGAAGTAGAGAGTGATGTGCAATCAGAAGTCATCAGCGTACCGCATCACGGTAGTAAAACTTCATCGACAGAAGCATTCCTTCAAGCCGTATCACCCAAGTTAGCGTTGATACCCGCAGGGTATCGCAACCGATTTGGGCATCCTAAGGATAAGGTGCTAGCGCGTTATAAACGCATGGGGGTTGACGTTATGGGAACAGTAGAGAGCGGAGCGATCACGGTGAAATTTCCTGCTGATGAAGACGACTTTGAGGTAGAAGCGTATCGAGAAGAAAAGCGTAGGTTTTGGAGCCGTTGATAAACACTATGTAAAAGTGGGGGGGTGTGCTTTGTAAGGTATTAAGGTATTCTTCCGCTTTTTTAGATAAATATTTATGGATAACTTTATGGGAAACACTTTTCGAATTGCTCTATTAAGCTCATGTGCATTGTTGGCATCTTGCCAGAAATCAAATGATAAAGGTGATACATCAATTGAGAACGTTAAGTCTGTTTCTCAAGTTTTAAAACCACGATCTGTTGAGGCAAGCACTAAGCATTTTTTAGGTGCTTCTTATCTGAGGGATGTATTACCCGAATCAGCTTATGTTTACGCGCGTATTCCTAATATATTTAGCGTTGCCGGTGGATCTGTCGGTAATGTATTTGATAAAGCATTAAATTCTAAATCTTATGTTGAGTCGTTAGATTCAATCAAAGAGGGTTTTGAAAAGGAGATTATTCCAGACCTCCCTGAAAACGCTAAAGCTTTTTATGCGCTTTTAGTTGCTCATATAACATCTCCCATTGAAATTATGGCTATGACGCCAGCAGTAGCCAAAGAAAGTCCATTTCCAAATGTACTGCTGTCTGTTGGTGTTAATTTTAAAGATGTTGAGTCCTTTAATACGTTGTTGGCGGATATAGCAGAGCAAGTTCCTAAAATGTCAGTCACAAAGCCGCTTCAAACTGATGGCGTGGGTGAGTTGAAGCTTGATAAAATAACAGCACACCTCAAGCTTGATCTTGCAACACAGAGATTATTTATTCTTGGTGGAATGAGCCTTCAGGAAACTAGCCTATCTGAAACTCTAACGTTATTAAAACCCAATAGCACGCATGCGATGAAAGCGCTTGAGAATGATATCGATGCTAGCGGACAAGGTTTGTTTGTATGGGCTGATCCGCAAAAACTCTTGAGCATTGCTAATAGTATGGGCGCACAAAGACAGCTAGCGCCACTGGCTATGCTCGGCGTGAACTCCATGAAAAATATTGCAGCAGGTGTCGGGACGAGTAAAGGTATTAATCGTGCGAAGTTTATACTTGATATGCCTGCAACAGGTTTTCGTGGCTATATTCCCACTATTAAAGATGCGCCGAGTTTTAAGCTCGCAGGTAAAACAGACTTTATGGTAACACTTGGCCTACCCAGTAAGGCCGATTTTGTTGGGTTAGAGTCTAGTATTGTAGCGACACTCTCCTCTAAAGAGTCTGAAAAATATTACAAGTTCAAGAAGTTGTTTGCAGAAAAGGCAGGTATTGAGCTTGAGGAAATACTAGATATCTACGGTCAGGATATGAGTATAGTTTCTGGCGACTTAGGTACTTACACAGCTATTCGTTTAAGAAACCTAGAAAAATTCAATAGCGTAGTAGCAGGTTTAGTCAAAAAATATGATTTAAAATATGAGACGAGAACTATTTCTGGTCAGGTCTATCACCATCTGGTTAATTCAACGTTTGAAAAGATGGCTATGGAGAGTTGGGATAAAAACGCAAGCACTGAAAATACAGCAGAGTATAAATTACTGAGTCGTTTTCTTGCTGTTCCCTATCACTCTTATTGGCAAATAGAAGGTGATTACTTACTCATTGCAACACTGCCTCAAGTTTTAATGGAACGTCATTACACTGACCAAATGCTAGCAAATGAGTGGTTAGAAAAAGAGCAACGTATGGACCCTAAAGGAGCACTATTGTTAGCTAGCCTGCGAAATAGAGGCGTACCAGCAGCAATGTATCGTGCAAAATTAGCACTGCTTGCTTATTTGGGTGATGCGGTTGATAGACCCGTTGACTTATTTTCTTTACCGACAGCGAGCGAAGCAAACTTGCCCAAAGAAGGTGCTTACGGCATGAAGATCACCTCATCAGAAAATCAACTAGCATTAGAACTATCCTTTGAAAGTAATCCAGCAGAAATGCTTTTTGCAGGTAACTCTATGGCTCCTATTATGGTCGTAGGCATTTTGTCAGCGATAGCAGTTCCTGCTTATGAAGATTACCAGAAGAAAGCCAGAAAGACTCAATCAAGATTGTTAGATGAAAAACAAAAGAGAGACGTTGGTGATGCAGCTGTTGATGCAGCCGTAGATGAAGAAGAGACTGAAGAAGTGATAGACGAAGCCAAAGAAGTTGATGCAATTACAAATTAGCTTGAAAGGTAAATGCTAACTTCACTCTACCGTTCCTAGAACGGTAGAGTGAAGTACTATCATTTAAAACTAGGGGGGTGTGCTTCTACTTACCGCCACCACCACACTCAGGCGAATCAGCTACTTTGCCCGCTTTTTCAAAATACTCATCGGGTGTCATGGTATGCAAAGCTAGCGCGTGAATTTGTTGCAGCTCATCACTGAGTGCTGCGTTGATCATACGGTGGCGTGCGATGAGCATTTTTCCTTCAAAGTCTTTGCTTACTGCTGTTATTTTGTAGTGCGACTCGGTGGCAGGGCCGCTGTGCATAGTGCTTTCATTTTCAATTTCTAGCACTTCAAAATTGATTGCATCATTGAGTTTATTTTCGATGGTGGTTTGCATGTTCATGGTTAATGCCTTTTTAGAGATGTTTTAGGACAGCTTCAATAGTATTGGGCTTTCAGCGAAACTTACAAGTCTTGTGGTTTTTTAGGATAAACAAAAAAGCGTTCAAAACTGGTTTGATTAAGCCGCTTTACGCTATGAATGATAAGCGCGATTAAAATAATAGAAAACAAAATACGCGCATACAATATCCCTGATAAATGCGCGCCTAATAGCATCAATAACAAGGTATCTTCAATTAGGCTGTGACCTATCGCCAGTAATGAAATTGAGCCAAACACATCCATTTTTGAGAGCTCACCTTTATTGGCTTCGTTAATCAGCAAGCCACCGCCATAGGTTAAGCCTAGTGTAATACCAACGATGGTGATGGACGTGGTTTTTTCGGTTAGCCCCAATATTTTTAAAAAGGGTTTGAGCAGGAAAGCAAAAAGTCTTTCGATACCACTGAATTTGAGCAACCTTAAAAAAGCCACTAGCACGGCGATAATAATAAAGACTTGAAAGAGCATTTTCACTTGGTTGATTGCCCACGTTAACAAGCTATCATCAGTGACTTGCGGAGGCTTCCATAATGGTTGGTTGGTTTGAGATAAATAATCACCAGTTGTGTAAATTTGATGCAGTATAAAACCGAGCAACAGCGCACCACCAATGCGTAAAACCAGTGTAAACAGTACGCGCACGCCCGCTTTTTGCGCAATGCGAACTTCAATGGGCAAGGCATGAGCCAACAACATCATGCTCGCTAAAATAGTCACTTGGGCGACACTTAGATTATCTTGATTAGTGTTAATGAAAATAATCATGCCCGCGTAGATATTGCTGATCATAGTTGTTGCCCAAACCAATCCCATTGATGCGGGTAGGCCGACTAGCTCCATAATAGGTTCGAGCACCATACCAATATATTTGATGCCACCGAGTTCTTGAATAATTTTCACGATGATAATGATGGGGATCATTATCTTAAAAAGATTAAAGGTAATGGCTAGAATTTCTTTGATTAATGCGGATAACCAAAGAGGCAAAATTTTCGTCATCCCTGTAGCTCTTCTAAAGAATCGGCAATAATCTCTCGGATTTCATCATCTTTATCATCTTTACCCGTCTCAAGAATAGCGATAGCTGATTTGTCTGCCGTCATGCCCAAGTAATGAAAGGCATCTGCACGGATTCGGCTGTCTCATGCTTGCTTAGTTCGCCAAGTTTAGGAGTCAAAGACTTAACCACATCACTTCCTGCAAATTCTTCGAATATCACGCCAATGCCAATGCGCGTACTCAGCACTGTTCCCGTATCACCAAGTAATTCCATAATTGCGCTAAAGCCAGATTCATCTTTTTGCAGTGCTTGAATCACTTTATCAACCTGTCCATCGGATAATAAGAAATCAAAATCTGCAACAAGGCTTTCTTCATCCTTCGCCCATTGTGCGCGTTGTTGCAAAGCTTCAAGGGTTTGTGAGCCTGTTAGTTCATGCTTACCGATGCGTACCCATGGTACAGAACGCACCTTATATTGTTGCATTGCTTCGGGGTTTTGTTCGAGGTTAATGACTTGTAGATTAGATAACTCGCCAGACTTAATCATCTTCATCAATGACTCTAAAACGCTGGGGCAGAAGGCGCAACTGCTACTTAATAGCATGGTGGCTTCTGGGGTTTTGTTTGCTGTGGTTTTTTGATTGCTCATGGGTGTCGATTTTGCACTGCTTATTGTTATAAGTCATCTTTGTTGATGTACAAAGTTGATGAACAAAATCATCATGTAAAAGTGGGGGGGTGTGCTTTTAAATACTCTTTAGATAACGGTAAGGTCATCACTTTAGGAATATTCCTAGCATCCCAGTTCTGTAAAGCCCATTGCCACACATCATTAAGCGATAAAAAATCATTAGTATTTGGTGGTTGTTGCCCTAAAAAGGCTAGTGCGAAAATCAGCGTAGCGCGTTTTTGATCAGCTGATATTTCAGGCGAAAGATTCTGTTTGCTAAGCTTTTTACCAGCATCATCAACCGCCACAGGGAAATGTAAGTAGCTAGGTTGTGAATATCCTAGTAATCGTTGTAAGTAGATTTGTCGAGGTGTGTTATCAAATAAATCAGCGCCACGTACCACTTCGGTTATACCTTGCAGGGCATCATCAACCACTACTGCAAGTTGATATGCCCACAAGCCATCCGTGCGTTTTAGAATGAAATCTCCCACTTCTTTGTTTATATTTTGGCAAAGCTCTTGAGGGTTATTTGCAGACCCTGTAAAAGTGGGGGGGTGTGCTTCGACAGGCTCAGCAGAACTGCTTTCCGTATTGTTAACTTGGCACTGGTCGATAAAGCAAACAGGCTTGTCATCCGTCAATATACGAATACTGTGATGTTTAGCGTCTTGATTTTTCATTCCTTCTCGGCAAAATCCAGGGTAAATATAAGAATAGCTTCCTGTCGATGCCATTAAAGATTTACGCGTACAGCTACAGGGGTAAACAAGCTCGCCGAGCGTATCAAGTGCATCTTGGTAATACTTGGAACGCTGACTTTGATAGATGATTTCGCCATCCCATTCAAAGTCATAAGATTCTAGTGAGCTAATAATGGATTGTGCAGCGCCTTTTTGTTCGCGTTGTGTATCGACGTCTTCAATGCGCAGTAGCCATTGTCCGCTTTTAGTTTTAGCACTGAGATAGCTAGCCGTGGCGGCAATCAAAGACCCGAAATGAAGCGGACCTGTGGGGGAGGGGGCAAAACGCCCGATGGTTTTTGTAGGTGAGGTTGATGATAAAGTGTCAGACATAAAAAAGGAGTTTACTGTGAAACTCCTTTTAAAACATATTTTTCTCTAGTGAAAGTTTTCTAGATAAAAATTAAGCAATTTGCTTCTCTTTAATTTCTTGTGTGGTTTTACAATCTATACACATTTCAGCCGTAGGGCGAACTTCTAAACGCTGTAAACCAATCTCAATGCCACAAGCATCACAAAATCCATAGTCATCGGCGTCAACGCGGGCGATGGTTTTGTCAATTTTACGAACCAATTTACGCTCCCTGTCGCGTGCGCGAAGTTCAAGTGTGAACTCTTCTTCTTGCGTGGCGCGGTCAGCTGGGTCTGAGAAGCTGCTTGCTTCTTCTTGCATGTGGTCAACCGTGCGGTCAGCTTCTTCTAATAAAGACTTTTTCCAAGCAAGCAGAATACCTCTAAAATGAGCGAGTTGATCGTCATTCATGTACTCTTCGTTCTTTTTCGCCTCATAAGGCTCAATTCCGTCAACGGGAAGTGCGGATTTACGAGTGATTGAAGTTTTAGCCGTAGTCATTTTATCTCCTAGTTCGATTGAACCATTTTTATTGTTGTACTTGGTTTATCGAGAACAATTTTAACGCGCGCATTATACCTGAAATATCATCTGGGTACATCAAAATGATTTTTCTTATATTACATCACATGGTTTAGTACAATTTATAACCAGTTAGTTCATAATCTAATCTATTAAATTTATACGATAAAATCTCAATAACAGATGACTAAACCGATCAATTACCAAAAAGAAGTTCAGATTCTCATCAAGTGGGCGCACGCCTATTACGTTGAAGATAACCCCATCGCCACGGATGAGGAATACGACAAACTCTACCATCAAGTGCTTGATTATGAGGAACAACATCCAAACGAAGTAGCCACTGATTCACCCACCAAACGTGTTGGCGGAATTATTCGTGATGAGTTTACTAAAGCAACCCATATTAGACGTATGTGGAGTATGGAAGATGTTTTTAGCATAGAAGAAGTAGGGGAATGGCTTGCACGAGTCGAAAAAACTGAAGATAGCCCGACTTATTTTTGTGAGCCAAAGTTTGATGGCGCAAGCATGAATCTGCTATACGAAAACGGAAAGCTGATACGCGCGATTACACGTGGAGATGGAACAATCGGCGAAGAGGTGACAGATAATGTATGCACCATTCGTTCCGTGCCACTAAGCATCGACTATAAAGAACAAATTGAAATACGAGGCGAGGTGGTTATTCGTAAAGATGATTTTGAAAAAATAAATGAAGATCGCCTCAAAAATGATGAAACGCCATTCGCCAATCCGCGCAATGCGGCGGCGGGTAGTTTGCGCCAGCTTGACTCATCCGTATCAGCAAAGCGTAAGCTGGCTTTCTACCCATGGGGCTTGGGTGAAAATACACTTGATCATCAAACACTCTCAACAAAAATGGCTTACATTCATGCGTTAGGTTTTTTAAGCCCGCCGTACACACAAGAATGCCGTACGGTTGATGAGGTTGAAGCGTTTTATCAAAAGCTCATCAGTCTGCGTGACGAAATTCCGATGATGATGGATGGCATGGTTATCAAAGTAGATGACGTTGATCAGCAAGAAGACCTTGGCTACACGGTTAAATTTCCTAAATGGATGTGCGCCTATAAATTTCCTGCGATTGAAAAAGTCACACAAATAAATGCTATTACTTTGCAAGTAGGGCGTACAGGCGCGATTACGCCAGTCGCAGAAGTTGAGCCTGTTAATATAGAAGGTGCAATGGTTGCACGCGCTACCTTGCATAATTTTGATGAAATTGAGCGCAAGGATATTCGCATCGGAGATAGTGTGATTATCATTCGCAGCGGTGATGTTATACCTAAAATAACCAAAGTATTGACTGATAGACGAGATGGTAACGAACAAATCATCACGCGCCCAATTGTTTGCCCAACTTGTGAAAGCGAATTGTTAAACGAAGAGACGTTGATTAAATGTCAAAACTTGGACTGTCCAGATCGTGTGGTCAATTCAATCATTCATTTTGCCAAAAAAGGGTGTATGAATATTGATGGACTGGGCAATAAAATTGTCGAGCTGTTGGTTAAGCAAAACATCATTAAAAACATACTCGACCTTTACCATATAAAAAGTGAAGACTTAGAAAACCTTGAAGGCTTTAAAGAAAAGCGTATCACAAAGCTAATTAGCGCAATCAAAAATAGCCAAGGCACACCGCTATCAAAAGTCATTAGTGCATTGGGTATAGAACATATCGGTGAAGTCGCAGGAAAGGTACTGGCGTTAGAGTTCGGCTTGAATGTGGTGGCAGCTGAATATGACAAAATAGTCGCGATTGACGGCATCGGCGAAGAAATGGCAAATTCACTGTTAGAATTCATGCGTGTGAATAATGAGTTTGTCCTCAAGTTGTTTGAAGCTATTAAACCTACCGTAGAAGAAAAAGTAGAGGCAAAGGAGAATGCTTTCAAAGATAAAACTGTGGTACTCACAGGAAGCTTGAGCCAAAGCAGAAGTTATTATAAAGCCATTTTAGAAAACTTAGGCGCAAAAGTGAGTGGCTCGGTTTCAAAGAAAACAGATTACGTGATTTACGGCGAAAAAGCAGGCAGTAAACTTAAAAAAGCACAAGATTTAACGATAGAAACACTCACTGAAGAAGACTTATTGCGATTATTAGAAAAAGAGTCATAAAACCACCAACAGATGCTTGACAGTTATCAGTGTGACACTTAATATACGCGCCTCGTTGAGAAGGCTCTGGTGGCATGAGTTTTTGTTGATACGAAGCGGGAATAGCTCAGTGGTAGAGCATAACCTTGCCAAGGTTGGGGTCGGGAGTTCGAGTCTCCTTTCCCGCTCCAAATTTAGTGAACTTCCCATTTGTTTCTTTTCAAATGGTGAACTCAATTATGTCGCAGTTTTTTTGTGACGCTAAAAGCCGATCATTATTGATCGGCTTTTTTGTGCGCGTTTTTGATGTAAATCAAAAGCACTACTTATGAGTCCCTTTAGTTACTTTTATTCCTACCATTAATCTGGGATGAGTAGTTCTAAATAAGAATATTGATTATATTTTCTCTCGGCTGGGTGGCAGAGAGAATATGCAACGACCTGCAACGTCGATTACCTTGGTTCAATTCCAGGCCCAGCCTCCAAACACTTAAAGCCTTAGTATCGGGTGATACTAAGGCTTTTTCATGCGCTAAAAATAATCATGTAAAACTAGGGGGGTGTGCTTTGCTATTTATAAGGATGCGCTTCATCATCTGACTTCCCTAGCGGAAACATCATTTCAACTACCAGCCCATCAGGGCCTGAAACAAACACTTGGCGCTCACCCGATATAGGTACATCTTTTTCTGTATAGCTATAGTTCAATTTTTTTAGCGTTGTGATTAAGGTGTTATAGTTTCCGCCTTCAAGCGCTAGATGTGCGATAGCGCCACCACTGGGATCTATGTTTTTCTGCTCAGCAACGTGTATCAGTGGTTTTCCTTCACTGTAAAACCATGCGCCTTTAAAAGGAAAAGGCGGTCTATCGCCCGCTGTTAAACCTATCGCTTCTGTCCAAAAAGTATTCATAGCGTCAAGATCAGTTGTGAGGATTAAGTTGTGATTGAGTTTCATGGTGATACCTTTTAAAGACAGAGTGATTAACTTAGTGAACTGTACTCCTCCGCCATAAGCATCATCTAAAAGTGGGGGGGTGTGCTTTGCAATAAGTTTATAAATGCACAAAAACCTTCTCAGCGCTTAAACGCGATTTAGGCAGTTTGGCATTAAAATCGTCTTCTGGATGGTGATAGCCAATTGCCATGGCGACATCGCATTGATAGCCTGCCAGCTCTTCTTTAAACTCTTCTGCGATCAAATCAATATCAATGCCTTCCAAAGGCGTAGCATCAATTTTTAAGCGCGCAAGCGTGTGTAAGGTATTACCAATAGCAAGATATAATTGTGCTTTTGTCCAATGCCCCGTGTAGCCATTTTCATCGGTATTAAATTCTGCAAAGGCAAAGCCACCAAAAGCCCCTTCCCTATCTTCTGGTTTTATGCGTTTATCCTCAATCCCTTTATCAACCACCTCGGCATAATCATCGCGCGTGTAATGTGGATTGTAGGCAAACAAAATAATCTGCGAGCTATCAAACACATGCGGCTGGTTGTATTGATGCTTATTAGCAAAGGTATTATTCATACGCGCCTTTGCTGCATCACTTTCAATAGTTATAAACTTCCACGGTTGTGAGTTGATGGATGAGGCTGACAAACGCATCGCCTCATAAAGTACATCAAGATCCTCTTGCGAGACCTTTCTTGATGCATCATATTTTTTTGTGGTGTGTCTCCAAGTGAGATCATCAATAATGGGGTGTGTCATTTGCTTATTCCTTTATAAAGAGCTTATTCAAAATGGCTATCAAGGTGCTTGGTGTACGCAGGCTCAATCCAACGGGTATCGCCAGCAATCACGTCACCTACGTGAAAAGTTGGGATTTGATTGCGAATACTGAGGTAGTTATTCGTCATAATCAAGGGCTGCATAATGTCATCAATATGCGGCGCATCTTTTAGCACCGCGCCTTTACCAAGGTCGCTACTTTTCATATTGGATGTTGTGACAATCATAAAGTTATCCGCAGGCACTTGCCCGCCTTCGCCATATTCTTCTGTGATGATAAATGTTTCTTTATACAGTAATACCTCACCCAACCATTTCACCATGGGTGCGGGCATATTGAACCACATGATCGGCGTAATATAGATAATTGTGTCTGCCCACAAAAGCTTGGCGACTTCTCTATCCACATCCCAAGTATCTTTTGTTACATCAGAGTTTTTTACCGTATGACCTTTTTCTGTCAGGTTCTTCTCCGTCATAAAAGCAAAAAAACCATTCAACTGTCCCTTTGCATCAAAAATGGAGTAACCCGCAGTAACGACTAAAATATTCATAATTCTTCTCTTTTTGTTTTCGACTTGGTAAATACTATAGACACTTCACCCACGTTTTATAATAGTGTAAAATATAAAATAACTATTCAGTATTTCTAAATAATAGAGTGATTAATTACTTCAAGAGATTTCTATGGATAAATTAGGCGACATGGATTTATTCGTTCGCGTGGTTAAAAATGGCGGGCTTGCAGTCGCTGGTCGCGAAGTGGGCTTATCCCCTGCCAGTATGAGTGCGCGCATGAACGCACTAGAAGCGCGCTACAATACGCGGCTGTTAAACAGAAGCACTCGGCATGTCTCATTAACAGAAACTGGTCAGCAATTTTATGAAGCTTGTTTGAATATACTGGCAGATATGAGCGAGGTCGAATCTCAAATTCTTGGATCACAAGAATGTCTCACAGGCTCATTACGCATTACCGCACCCTCTGATATGGGGCAACAGCACATCATGCCGGTACTTTCTAAGTTTGTAAAAGACAATCCTGAAATCACCCCACACCTTCATCTAACTGATGGTATCGTCAATATTACCGAAGAAGGTTTTGACTGCGCCATACGCTATGGCGATCTACCCGACAGCTCGCTAGTTGCAAGAAAACTGGCGTCCAATCATCGTGTGCTTTGTGCATCCCCAAAATATTTAAAACGAAAAGGAATCCCAAAAACACCTCAAGAACTGACTAATCACGACTGCCTAACCATGACCAGAGGAACAGAACCTTTAAGCAACTGGCACTTTCAAACAAATAACAGACTAGAAAGCATCGCCATCAAAGCAGCACGCTCAAGCAATGATGGCGCGGTTGTAAGACAATGGGCGTTAGAAGGCGCAGGAATAGCATTGAAATCATATCTTGAAGTAGCAGAAGATATTAAAGCCAAGCGATTAAACATTGTTTTAGAAGAGTTTATGCCTGACTTTAATAAAGGAAAATCTACCAAAGACAAATCCACAAGTGCAGGCCTACATATCATTTATCCTAGTCGACAATATCTACCCAAACGTGTCAAAGCTTTTATAAATGTATTATTAGCGCATTTCGACTCATTGAAGGTATAAATAGACAAAAGCACACCCCCCCACTTTTACATGATGATTAATAATCATGTTATTCGTAAAATAAAACTAGCATCATCAAGCAGATTTTATTATTCTACGCGCTCTCGGAAGTTAGCGAGAAATGGAGAGGTGACTGAGTGGCCGAAAGTACCGGTTTTGAAAACCGGCGACGGGTTAAACCGTCCCAGGGTTCGAATCCCTGCCTCTCCGCCATTACATAGTTCTAGGAAGTCCCAGAACGTACTAAAACCCGCATTCTAGCGGGTTTTTTGTGCCTATCTATCCTTGTTTGCCCCAGCGCATCCCTTGATATACCCGCAAATGAAGCTTAAAGACATTAAAATAAAGAACTCAAAGCCTAAAGATAAGGCTTATAAGCTTATGGATGGTGTTGGGCTTTACTAGCTTGTTAATAAAACGGGCGGTAAATACTGGAGATATAACTATCGTTTCATGGGAAAGCATAAGCCCCTTTCTATTGGCGTATACCCTGATATTTCACTTAGAAAAGCTAGAGACTTACATCATCAAGCTAAAAGGCTTCTAGCTGATGGAATCGACCCCACCCAAAAAAAGCAACTTGAGAAGTCCTTAAAGATAGAGCAATCACAAAATAGCTTTAAAGCTATAGCTCTTGAATGGATTGAGAGACAACGCCCCACATGCTTATTAACACTCAAACAATAGATAAGCCGATACTAGTACTTTGTTACAACATCACGCTAGCAGCTCATTTACGCCAGATAATGATTTAAAGTAAATGTTTACCATTTCATGGTTGGTGTGGAGAACAGTTAAGACTTTACAATATTGATAAGCCAAAAGAGAAAGGAGTAAAACAATACACCGATAAGCTTGTAGAAACTGTTATTAATTCAACTGAAACAGGCCATATTGCCCAAAGGGCAATATGGCGCTATCATGATTGATGAAGGTCACGACTTTCAATCAAACTTATCTCAAGCATGATTAACCCAGAGACTGATTCATTATTGTTACTCTATGACGATGCACAGTCACTCTACAATAAGAACAAGCTGTCTAGCGTTGTATTTTCAAGCAAGAGGTAGAACAACTATTCTACGTGTTAATTACCGCAATACCGATAAAATCATCAACATCGCCTACCGTTTTGCTGAAAAATATTTTAAAACCAAAGAAAGCGATGAAGATCATATTCCTTTAATCAGACCAAAAACAGGAGATCGAAAAGGAAAAGCGCCCTCTATAGGTTTATATGAAAATTTTAAAGAAGATAATTAAACGCATTATTTTTTGTGTTTAATTATCTTCATAAAAGCCAAGGTTATGCTTGGTCGGATATGTGTATCACCTACCCGAAAAAATATTTAGGTGAAAAGATTCAACTTGCCTTATCAATGAAGGTATTCCCAGACAGTGGCCAAAGAACCCGCAACATAAAAAGCAATATGATTCGTCTGCATACTCTGTAACAATGCATAGTAGCAAAGGCTTAGAATTCCCCATTGTGCTGTTTCATGTGCGGGTATTCCGTCATACAAAAATGCTAAACAAGCGGATGAAGCAAAGCTTTTATATGTGGCTATGACACGTTCTACTGACAAGTTATTAATTACTAATTATAAAGAAAGTGAGTTGTTTAATGAGCTTTCTGCAATAGAAAAAACGGACTAGAAATAGTTTAACCATTGCGACAAGACAAACAAATTACTGTGATGGTGAATATACATGCTATTTATTTTTAACTCGAAATAATGGTGCCCAGGGCCGGAATCGAACCGGCACGGTGTTGCCACCGAGGGATTTTAAGTCCCTTGCGTCTACCAATTTCGCCACCTGGGCATATTACTTAGATGGTCTTTTTAAATATCATTTACAAACAATTCAAAAAAAGGTAGACAATTTTAAACTGTGCAGTTGTCTGCGGTTGTAAATAATGGAGGCTGAGCCCGGAATCGAACCGGGCTAGGCGGTTTTGCAAACCGCTGCATAACCTCTTTGCTACTCAGCCCCACAAGGCGCGGAATAATAGCATCAAAGTTAAATATTAGGAAAGGATTTTACACGATTTATTTTGTACTAATAAAAAGCCCCTTCAAAGCATCTGTTTCGCTTTAAGAATCCTTTGTATTCTTTAGATGCCAGTGCTATTAATTTATCAATAAAGCTCTTTCCTTGGGCTTTACACCAACCCTCTGCCGCGAATGTAAAGTTAAGTGTTGGTCTCAATCATGGCAACATGCTTCCTGAGTTTGTAGCGTTAAGTGATGGCAATGAAAACGATAGAATCCAAGGACGGAAGTTTGATTTTCCCGCTGGTAGCATTGCAGCTTTTGATAAAACCTATCAGTTTTTAACTGAACAATTTTAAACTCTGTGCAGCTACAATAACCTCGATCTATAAAGATCGTTGGCAAGTAGAATTGTTCTTTAAAGCGATCAAACAAAACCTCAAGATTCACGCCTTTGTGGGTGTTTCTCGCAATGCTGTTATGACACAGATATGGATTGCCATGATCACCTGTTTGTTATTAGCCTATGCTCGTCATAGTGCTCAAACAGGCTGGACTGTACAAAGGATATTAAGGGTAATTCAGCTCAATTTATTTGAGAGAAAGAGCCTGCGAGAAATTTTAATTCCTGATCCTCCTAGGCATAAAAAGGAGGTGCCTAGATGAGGTTTTCCTTTTGATGGGAAACTGTGGGACAGCAGTGGGGGGCTTTATATTATTCTTTTTTTCGTGTCTTTCAGTGTCTTACATGGCAAAATAAATCTTTTATCTTTTTAGTCAAATTCCTATGAAAAAATTTATCCAAGGCTTACCCAAAGCCGAGCTACACCTACACATCGAAGGCACTTTTGAGCCTGAACTCATGTTTAAACTAGCAGAGCGCAATGACATTACTTTGCCTTACGAGTCGGTTGAAGCTTTACATAAAGCTTATGATTTTAGTCAGTTACAGGATTTTTTAGATATTTATTATCAAGGTATGAGTGTACTGCGTACCGAAGAAGATTTTTATGACCTGACTTGGGCGTATCTTGAAAAGGTGAGCAAAGAATCGGTACGCCATGTTGAGATTTTTTATGATCCGCAGGGACATGTTGATCGTGGTGTTTCGTTTGAAACCGCTTTGAATGGTATTCACTCTGCCTTGGTTCAAGGGCAAAAAGAATTTGATATATCCTTTGGGATTATCATGTGTTTTCTTCGTCACTTGGATGAGGATGCAGCATTTGAAACTTTAGAATCTGCACTAGCGCATAAAGATAAAATTATCGGCGTAGGTTTGGATTCATCCGAAATGGGTCATCCGCCGTCTAAGTTTGAGCGTGTATTTGCTAAGGCGCGTGATGAAGGTTTTCATATTGTGGCTCATGCCGGTGAAGAAGGGCCTCCTGAGTATATTATTGAAGCGTTGGACTTGTTGAAAGTAGAGCGTATTGATCATGGCAACACTTGTTTAAGAGATTCTGCGTTGGTTGAACGCTTGGTCAAAGAACAAGTCCCACTTACTGTTTGTCCGCTTTCCAATACCAAACTGTGTGTGGTGGATGATATGAAGAATCATCCCTTGCCAGAGATGTTAAAGCTAGGTTTAAAAGCGATGATTAATTCGGATGACCCCGCGTACTTTGGTGGCTATTTGAACGAAAACTACGAGGCTGTTTCTGGTATTTTAAATAATGATAAAGATGCACTTGCGCTACTGGCACGAAATAGCTTCACATCTGCTTTTTTACCGCAGAGCGAGCAGGATAAGCTTGTTGCAGAAGTTGATCGCTATATGACAAACGTATAATAGGACAAAAGTATGACAATACTTGGAATTGATTTAGGAACAACCAATAGCGCGTGTGCGATTTGGCGTGACGGCAAGGCGGAGCTTATTCCTAATCGCTTAGGCGAGTGGCTAACCCCTTCGGCGGTGTTTTTGGATGCAGACGATAAGCTTATCGTCGGGCAAACAGCGCGTGAGCGATCGGTGACTGATCCCACTCATACGACTTCTGTTTTTAAACGCTATATGGGAACAGACCGTAAAATTAAACTGGGTAAGAAAACCTTTACGGCTACAGAACTTTCGGCGATGGTATTAAAAAGTTTAAAGGATGATGCAGAGCAATACCTTGGCGAAACAATAACCCAAGCGGTGATTAGTGTTCCTGCTTATTTTAATGACACACAACGAAAAGCCACCGTGCTGGCCGGCGAACTAGCAGATTTAAAAGTAGAGCGCCTAATCAACGAGCCAACGGCTGCAGCCATGACTTATGGTTTGCACGAGAAGCCAGAACACACTCAGTTTATGGTGATTGATTTGGGTGGTGGCACGTTTGATGTTTCGATAATGGAATATTTTGATGGCGTTTTAGAAGTACATGCCTCATCTGGTGATAACTTTTTAGGTGGGGAAGATTTTTTAGAAATTATCGTAAATAAGTATCTCGCAACTTTTAATCTAACTAAGTCACATTTGGATGGCAAGGACTTACAAAAAGTCTACTCCAAACTGGAGCAGTTAAAGCGCTTATTAAATACACAAGAAACGGTCAACTTAGAACCTTTTATTGAGCAACAAAAAGAAAACTTTAGCCTAACGCGTAATGAGTTTGAGGCACTGGCAAAGCCTTTATTAACCCGTATTCAAAGCCCGATTGAAACCACGTTACGAGATGCCGAAATCAAGCCGTGGGATTTGGATGAAGTGGTGCTGGTAGGCGGTGCAACGCGTATGCGCTTTTTTCGCGGAATGATTGCGAAAATGTTTCGTCGTATGCCTTCTGCAAACCTTGACCCTGATCTCGTTATCACTATGGGCGCGGCGATTCAGGCAGGTTTAAAAGCCAAAGATAAAATGCTGGATGATGTTGTACTTACTGATGTTTGCCCTTACTCACTAGGAACCTCAACGGTAAACGAAAGTGATGCGACGGGTGATCAAGGTGGTCTATTTAGCGCCATCATTGAGCGAAATACGATTATCCCAGCCAGTCGTACCGAGCGTTATTTTACCGTCAGTGATAATCAAAAACAGCTTCAGATTGATATTTACCAAGGTGAGAGTCGCCTTGTCAGTAATAATATAAAATTAGGTGAAATCACGGTTAAAATTCCTAAAAATAAAAAGTACGAAGAGAGTGTTGATGTGCGTTTTAGTTATGATATGAACGGACTACTGGAAGTGGATATTACGGTTGTATCAACAGGTGAGAAGCATTACAAAATGATTGAAAATGCCCCGGGTGAGCTTTCTGAAAAAGACATACAAGCATCTAAAGATAAATTGGCGAAAATGAAATTCCATCCACGTGAACTTGCGGTAAATCAAAACCTAGTATCACGTGCAGATCGCATTTTTGAAAGTAGGCTTTCTGATGAGCGTGAGGCGATAAAAGATAGCCTTCGCTGGTTTGAAGGGGTGCTTGATTCGCAAGATGATAGGCAGATAAAAGATGCTCAGCAAGAATTTGCAGTGTTTTTAGATAAATTCGAACAAGACGGTTTTTTCTAGAGGACGCTTTGCATGAATTGTTGGATAACACTCGGCATAGAGGAATATAGTGATAAAAAAGCCATCAAAATGGCCTATGCAAAGCTACTCAAAATCACCAAGCCCGATGATGATCCACAGGGTTTTAAAGAGTTGCATGCCGCGTACAAAGAAGCGCTAGAGCTTGTTTCTGAATATAAAGAAAGCTCAGCACCGCAATGGTTTACACCGTCAGAGAAAAATAAAGAACCGATTAGTTTTGATGACAGCTCTTTTCTAGATGTTGTTTCACAAGATGTCGCTTTACAAGATAATCTCTCACAAGATAAAAATCAAGAAGGTGATAGTTTTGGTAACGAAAGTAATGGGGGTAATGAACCTGAACAGCCATATAGCACTCCCTCAAGTGCAGAAACAAATACTGATCAAATAAGTGTTGATTCCAATCAAGTCTTAGAAGAGCTTGAAGCCGTTTATGGCACATCCAAGCCAGAAAAAATAGATGCTCAATTTGAAAATGAAGACGAACAAGATTACCCAGAAGTAGAACATTTTCACGGTGCAGAAGCGCAAGAAAAGCTTGAAAAAGATTGGGAATACCTCGAAGCACAAACCAAGCTTATTATTAATACAAAAGCGACTAAAAGTACTATTAGTGACTGGCAGTTTTTAGAAGAAATTCCATCCATGGTTGATTTAGAGTTTCGCTCCCAAGCCAGTGATTTAGTGTTTGAAATTGTGAGTGAAATTAATGAAATTTCACTGCAAGAAAAAGTGTTGTTAGTAAAATCTCCCATTCTCAATTATTTAAACAACTTGTTTCACTGGGAAAGTAAATGGAAGCATTATGAAGAATTGTATGGTGAGCAGGTTGATGCGGTCTTTCCTTATCTAACTGAGACTAATCCACAAAATACGGAAGCCAGTAGCCAAAGTAAAGATCTGCATTACTACCGCCGTGGTGCGGCTTATTTGATAGATATGGGGCTGGTATTCGCCTTTTCTAAGGCATTACACTTTAGCCTTCCTTTTTTACTTGGCAATAACTTCATGGGGGTGTTGTTAACAGTAGCTACTATCTATGGTCTAATAATTATCCCATTGTTAGAAGTAGCACCAAATATTCAGGCTTCTATCGGCAAAAATACACTAGGATTAAAAGTTGTCAATGAAGCAGGGTTGCGTATAACATGGTATCAGTCATTTTGGCGCGCAATCGCCACGGGATTTTGTGTGGGAGCTTTTAAAATAGTAGTGTGGATAAATTTCTTTTTAATTTATAAAAAAGGCATACTTTTGCAAGACCTTATGAGTAAGTCTTATGTTGTGAAGGTTCGTAAGTGATTGAGAGGGGTAGATAACTGAGAAGTATAACCAGTTTTTAGTTTCACCCTTCACCCCAACCCTCTCCCTGCTAGGGAGAGGGTATTACCCCCGCAAACTACTGCATAAACAAAGTCAAAGACAAGGTCATCTTTTTACGGCCTTGTCTTAATATACTCAGCGTAATGGTGTCATTGAGTTTATGTTTTTCGATGATATTTAAAAAATCATTCATGTTTTCAACTTTTTCTTTATCGATAGCTTGAATCACGTCACCAAGAACCAAATCCCCATTGACTAATTTTGATGCGATTAAACCCGCTTTATCGGCGGGGGTGCCAGAGCCGACATGCAAAACTAGCACTCCTTTTATACCCAACTCTTTGACGATGAGTTTATTGGCAGTGTCATTGGCGTTAATGCCTACGATAGGTTGTTTGAAGTGGCCATTGCTAATGAGATTAGGAACAACGCGATTAATATTATTCACAGGTATTGCAAAACCAATGCCAGCGGATGCGCCTGATGGACTATAAATTGCGACGTTCATGCCGATGAGTCTTCCTGCGCTATCCAGCAATGGGCCGCCTGAATTACCAGGGTTGATTGCCGCATCGGTTTGAATCAGGTCATCCATATCTATATCACTATTGGTAATGGTACGCCCTAACGCTGAGATAATGCCTGTAGTGAGTGTGTGATCAAGTCCAAAAGGATTTCCAATAGCATAAACGCGTTGTCCAACTTGAAGGTTGTTGCTAGTGCCAGGTTGAATTGGGTTTGGTAAGTTTTTGACTTTGTCTAGTTTCAGCACTGCAATGTCGTGACGTATACTTTTCCCGATGACTTTGGCAGTGTAAGTTTTTTGATTATTAAGACGAACACGCGCGCTCGTATTGTTCTGAATTACATGATAATTGGTGATGATATGTCCCTGTTTATCCCAAATAAAGCCCGTACCTGTACCACTAGGAATCTCACGAATATCGCGTGTGTAAGGATTGATGATGCGCTTCACTGTTGAGATGTATACCACGGAAGGATTATTATGCTTGAAGAGAGCAATGGTGCCTTTTTCTTCGGGAGTTAAACCAGCGCGTAGATTGATATCATCGTTTGCCTTAGCGGCGGCAGTTTGAATAGAGTCTGATAAATGGAAAGGCGTAAAGATCAACACCATCGTGATGATAAAGAGAATCCCCAAAAAGACTTTGAGTGACTTGTTTGATAAATATTTCTGAGACATATTTTACCTAATTTGTTTAACTGAGTTGTGAGAGGCTATCCTTATAAAATAGTTGCAATAAAGTACATTTCAAGTATAAAACCACCATGAAATTTATTCCCAGCAAAATCCCCGACGTTACCCTCATTGAGCCTGCTGTCTTTGGCGACCATCGTGGTTTTTTTATGGAAACATGGCAGCGCAAAACCTTTGCTGAAAATGGCATTGATTTTGACTTTGTACAAGACAATCATAGCAAATCTTCGCACGGTATTTTACGTGGTCTACATTATCAGATTGAGCAAACCCAAGGCAAGCTAGTGCGTGTGGTTGAAGGCGCTGTGTTTGATGTGGCGGTTGATATGCGCGAAAGCTCGCCAACTTTTGGGCAATGGGTGGGCTATGAGCTATCTGCGGAAAATAAAAACATGTTGTGGGTTCCACCAGGCTTTGCTCATGGTTTTTATGTGATGAGTGAGTCGGCTGAGTTTGTTTATAAATGCACCGACTATTACGCACCAGAACATGAACGTAGCGTGGTTTGGAATGATGCAGATTTAGCCATTGATTGGAATCTGGTTGACGGTAAAGAACCTATCTTGTCAGGCAAAGATGCTGAAGCGCCTAGCTTTGTTGATGCCGAAAAATTTGCGTGATATCTCAAGGTTAATATGAAAAAAGTACTTATTACAGGCGCAGACGGACAGCTAGGCTACGAGCTACAACGCACCGTGCTAGCAGGCTACGAATGTATCGCCACCGATAAAAATGCGTTAGATATTACCAATGCCGATGCGATTACAGCATTTGTCGCGAAAATAAAACCTGATGTCATCATCAACTCTGCCGCCTATACCGCGGTTGATAAAGCCGAAGAAGAAGTTGAGCTTGCAACTGCAATCAACACCACTGGCGCGGGGAATCTTGCCCAAGTGTGTAAAGACAGCGATATACAATTTATGCAGATTTCGACTGATTTTGTGTTTGATGGCAAAGGCCACACGCCATATCCCGTCGATGCACCCGCACAACCTGATGGCATGTACGGCAAAACCAAGCAAGACGGTGATGATCAGGTTTTAAAAATACTGGGCGATAATGCGTTTATCATTCGTACCTCGTGGCTGTATTCGGCACACGGCAATAACTTTGTAAAAACCATGTTACGTTTTATGGCTGAGCGCGAAGAGCTGGGCATCATAGCGGATCAAATCGGCACACCAACATGGGCAAACTCACTCGCACAAGCGGTTTGGCAAGCGATTGAAAAGGACATTACAGGTATTCACCATTGGAGTGATGCAGGCGTGGCAAGTTGGTATGACTTTGCATACGCGATTATGGAAGAGGGCGTAGCGCTTGGACTTTTGGATAAACCCATTACGATCAACGCGATTACCACAGCAGACTACCCAACACCCGCCAGCCGACCTTGTTATAGCGTGATGGACAAAACGACAACATGGCAAGCGTTGGAAATGAAAAGCGAGCATTGGCGCGTGGCGTTACGACGAATGATGAGAGAACTGAAAGAACAAATGTAGACCACACCCCCCCACTTTTACATGATGTTTACTATAAATAACAAACATCGTGTAAAAGTGGGGGGGTGTGCTTGTAGAATAATTAAACGAGCATAGAAATGAAAAGACTATTAGTTACAGGCGGAGCCGGCTTTATAGGTGCAAATTTTGTATATTACTGGATGCGTAACCACCCAGAAGATCACATGGTGGTGCTAGACGCGCTCACCTATGCAGGCAACGAGCCAAGCCTAGATGCGCTAAAAGACAAGCCCAACTTCAAATTTGTAGAAGGCAGCATCGCTGACCAAGCATTAGTAGAAAAGCTACTGGTCGAAGAAGATCTTGATACGATTGTCAACTTCGCGGCTGAAAGCCACGTTGATCGCTCAATATCAGGACCTGATATTTTCTTAGAAACCAATATCATCGGCACGCACAATATCCTAAAAGCCGCACGCAATATTTGGATAGAAAATAAAGACACCGCAAAGCCCAATCACCGTTTTCATCATGTCTCAACCGATGAAGTTTATGGTGAGCTGGATGATGATTCGCCAGGCTTTACCGAAGATCATGTTTACGCGCCAAACTCGCCGTACTCTGCCAGTAAAGCCTCATCCGATCATATCGTGCGCGCCTATCATCACACCTTTGGTTTGAATGTAAGCACTACAAACTGTTCAAACAATTACGGACCGTATCAATACCCAGAAAAGCTGATTCCACTATTTTTAACCAACATCCTACGCAATAAAGCTTTGCCAGTTTACGGCACGGGCAAAAACGTGCGCGATTGGTTGTATGTGGATGATCACGCCAAAGGCATCGAAATGATTTTAGCCAGCGATAAAGTCGGTGAAATCTTCAATATCGGCGGAAACAACGAGTGGAATAATATGGATATAATCCATCTGCTGTGTGAATCCATGGATAAACGCTTCGCCGAAAACCCAACTCTAGCCAAACAATACCCAGAAGCCGCACCCGCCAATGGCAAAAAGTCAGCCGACCTGATTACGTTTGTAGAAGACAGAGCAGGGCATGACTGGCGCTACGCGATTGATGCCAGCAAGTTTAAAAAAGAGTTAGGCTACGAGCCAGATGAAACCTTTGAAACAGGGATTCAAAAGACGATTGATTGGTACTTGGATAATGAAGAATGGTGGCGTCCGCTTTTGATTAGTTAATAATATGGGAAAGAAAACAGATATAGTTCCAAATATCCCATGGATAAAAACGATAGTGGTTGTTGCTGCAATTGTAAGCTTGTCAGCTATTATTTTTTACTGGTATAAGTTTGGATTTGGATTGTGGGATACCCCAGAGAAATGGGGTGCGCTGGGTGATTTCTTTGGTGGAATTCTCAATCCTATTTTGGCATTTTTAAGTCTTATACTTCTGCTTATTACACTTCAACAAAATCAAAAAGCTTTATCGCAAAATAAAAAAGCATTAGATCAAAATAAAGATGCTTTACAAATGAATTCTCAAGAGCTAGCACTTACTCGGGAAGAAGTGGAAGGTTCGAAGAAAGCTTTAGAATTACAAGCTTCTATTTTGCAAAAGCAGAATTTTGAGGGGACATTTTTTCAATTACTTTCTTTGTATAATGAAATTGTTGATTCAATGGATATAAATGACAAAACAGGTAGAGATTGTTTTGAGCCTTTATACAAAGAACTAAAAGAAATAATGCCAAGTATAGTAACTAACTATCATAGTGTCGTCTCGAGGGGGGCTTTGGGAAAATCTATTGATCAAAGGAAATTAAGTATTTTGATAGATGAGCAAAAAATCTCAAATAAAGATCTGAATACAATTTATTTAGATTTTTATTCAAAAAAACAGAATGAAATTGGGCATTACTTTAGAGTTCTCTATAATATTATGAAATTTATAGAGAATAATGCTCCCAAAGAAGAAGCTAAAATGTATAGTAATTTGGTTAGAGCACAACTATCCACATACGAACTTCCTCTTGTTTTTTATAACTGTCTAAGTGATGAAGGTGAAAAGTTTAAGCCCTTGATTGAAAAATATTCTTTATTAAAGTTTTTACCCCAAGATAAAGAGTTCTTAATATTCAGAGGTAAGGAGTTAGAGTTTTATAAATACTCAGCATATAAATAAATAAACAAACATCATGTAAAACTAGGGGGGTGTGCTTTATAATCCCTTGTTTATTCGGATTTTATTCTCATGTCTAAAACATTTAACGACTTAATCGCAGATGCATTAACCGAGATAGATGAACTTTTTCCGTGGGACTTAGAAAAGCATTTAGAAAACCACCCAGAAACCTTATTGCTCGATATTCGTGAGCCTGATGAGTTTGAAGGCGCGCATCTTAAAAATTCCATCCACGTACCACGCGGTATTTTAGAACAAGCCTGCGAATGGGATTATGCCGAGACAGTTCCTGAATTAGTGAATGCGCGCGAACGTCCTGTATTAGTCATTTGCCGATCAGGCAATCGCAGTGTGTTAGCGGCATTAACGATGAAATTGCTCGGCTATAAAAATTTAACATCATTAAAAATGGGTGTGAAAGGCTGTAATGATTCGGATATAGTTCTATACAATCAAGCGGGCGAAGAAGCAGACCCAGACTGGGTAGATGAGTTTTTTAACCCACCTTTGAGAAATAATCAGTTATCGGCTAATCAATAGTTCTTATTTGTAGTAATACGCCACTGTTGGGCTTCGTGCCTCAGCCCAACCTACGGTTTAAGAAGATTTAGCCCGTAGCAACAGGTCGCTGATCATCCCGAATCCACTCACTCCATGAACCTGCGTATAGCTTCGAGCCTGATAAGCCTGCTATTTCCATCGCTAACATATTATGACAAGCAGTTACGCCTGAACCACATAGGTGTACGATGTCTGTAGCAGACTGATTGGGTGTTTGTTTGATAATAGTTGTAAACTGTTTTTGTAATTCATCAGCGCTTAAAAATAAGCCATCGTCACCAAGGTTTAGCTGAAAAGCACGATTGATTGAATCAGGGATTCGCCCAGCAACGGTATCGATAGGTTCGGATTCGCCACGGTAGCGCTCGGGGGTTCTGGCATCTAAAATGGTGAACGTTTGAGCTTCAATATTATGTAGAATTTGTTCAGTACTTAACGATGTGTTGTTATTGATGTTTGCAGTAAATATTTTGGGTGAAATTGTAGGAAGTTCTTGGCTTAACGATTTACCTTCTTTAATCCATTGTGGAATTCCACCATCAAGAATCGCAACTTTCTCGTGACCAAAAGTACGCAATTGCCACCATAGGCGAACGGCAAAAGCACCGCCTACATCGTCATAGGCAATGACTTGGGTTTGATTGTCGACACCCCAATCTCCTAGCTTTTGAATAAACTCATCAAAATCAGGAAGAGGGTGTCTACCCGTGTTTTCGGTGATAGGCGAAGAAAGATCAGTTTCTAAACTACAGAAAATAGCGCTGGGGATGTGATCCTTTTGGTAGGCTTTTAAACCAGCTTCAGGGTTGAGTAGAGATGAGCGGCAATCAAAGATTATCCAATCAGGTTTATGCAAGTTCTTTGCAAGGTCATCGATTGATATGAGTGCCGTATATGTCATCGTTTATTCAGCGTTTGATAGTCGATCACCCGTCATTAATGGGTAACAGCGGTCATACCAAATTGCAAAATCTTTATTATGAGTCATCGCCATTTTTATAATGCCGAGTTTATGTCCTGAGCGTAAAACACCAAAAACGCTGCAATCAACAAAGCTGGCTTTATCACCGCCGTAAAATGTTTTGCCGTTTAATCCTTCTTTGACCCAATGATCAATCTGAGCAAGGTACTCGCCACGTGGGTCTTCAATATTGTGTTTTGCCTTCATTCTACGCGCTACTTTTGGCATGACCAAAGCGCCTATAAAAGGAACGATAAAACCTTTAAATCCACCACCAGTGGTAATTTTTTTAATGTTTTCACGAGATGTTTTAAAATCAGGGTGAATCAAAGCAGGCAAGAAATGAACGAGTTTATTATCAACCCAATCAGTCCACTTTTTATCGTCATCTGTGACAGGGAGTTTGGCGTAATTTTTATTGATGTATTCAATGATAGTGGCTGATTCGACAATAACTTCGTCCCCATCTTTTAATACAGGCACTTTTTTATGCTCTGTTACGCCTTCTAATTCTTTCATTCCACGAGGTGAAACATCAACCACTTCGTAAGGAGTTTTCGAAAAGTTTAATAACGCGCGAACTTTGCTACAAAAAGGACAGCCTTGGAATTGGTAAAGTGTGATCATTGTTGTTCGATACGCCTCGATAATAAAGCATCATGTAAAAGTAGGGGGGTGTGCTTTTGTAAATAAGTAAATACTAATATAGGGAGTATTTGGGATGAATACAAGTGATTATTTTTGGCGCTGTCTTACAACTTCATATAAACAAACACCTGTAGCAACAGAAACATTCAAACTAGAAACCTGGCCAGCCATAGGAATAGAAATCAACTCATCGCAATGCTCTTCAGTCAATCGACGTAAGCCTTTACCTTCTGCCCCCATCACAATCGCGGTAGGTGATTTAAAGTTTTGTTGATAGACATCGCCCTGTGCTTTATCACTTGTGCCGATAAACCAAATGCCCTGTTTCTTGATTTTTTCCATCGTGCGAACAAGGTTGGTGACTTGCACAAAAGGTACAGTTTCTGCCGCACCTGATGCCACTTTTCTTGCCGCAGGTGTTAGCCCAGCCGCATTATCTTTAGGTGCGATAACGGCAAGTACACCAGCGCCTTCTGCGGTGCGTAAACACGCGCCGAGATTGTGCGGGTCGGTTATGCCGTCAAGCACTAGCAACAACGGCGTGCCGTCGTATTCATCTAATAAGTTAAGCAAGTCATCTTCGGTATAACTGGCAGGCGCGTTGTATTCAGCTACTACACCTTGGTGTTGATGTGTCTTTGCTAGTTTATCTAGCATTTTCATGTCAACACGGTGAGAAATTAACCCACGCTTTTCAGCATGATGAATTAGTTCTTTTACGCGCTGGTTTTTTTTATTTTCAGCAATCCATACTTGTTCAATGTTGTCAGCGTCATTTTTTAAAGCAGATTCAACCGCATGAATACCAGTAATAAGAGTTTTCACGTTATTTAAAGCTTCCTACTTGGTGTAGATTTTGGCTACTAATTGAGTCTTCTTTGTAACAGGCAAACCAGTCGCCAGCATTGGGGATATTCACCATGTCTTTTTCGGAGTTTTTGGCATCTTCTTGGCTCTTCCAGTAGACAATATCAGTGTAAGTGTCGTCAGTGGCACTTTTGTGAATTTCCCACTTAATAAAACCAGCTTGTTTGCTCATCCAGTTTTCAATAATATCGCTAGCAACATTCAACAAATGTTTTTCATCAATACCGTCGGCTAGTTGATAATTAATAATGTCTTTAAACATTTTACTGTCTCCGATTAGTCCTTTTTCTTTTTTGCTTTGGTTTTTTTATCTTTCTTTTTCCCTTTCTTCTTACGAGGAGGTCTCTCATCCTTACCCGTATCAGGAAGCGTAAAATCAATCTTACGATCATCCAAATCAACGCGGGCGACTAATATTTCAATCGGATCACCCATGCGATAACTATTGCCTGAATTTTCACCTTTCATTTCGTGGCGCGCGGCATCAAAGTGGTAGTAATCGCTCTTTAATGCGGTGACGTGTACCAAGCCTTCGACATAAATCTCATCAAGCTCTACAAATAAGCCAAAGCCCGTTACGGTTGTAATGACACCTGTGAAGGTTTCGCCAACCTTGTCTTGCATGTATTCGGCTTTTAGCCACGCCATGACGTCACGGCTGGCATCGTCTGCACGCTTTTCACATTGAGAACAGTGATCGCCCAACGCTTTCATTTGTGGATAATCGTAGTAATAATCTTCGGCACTGCCGTTTTGGATAATGTACAGAATCGCGCGGTGTACCAATAAATCAGGGTAACGACGAATCGGTGAAGTGAAATGCGCGTAATGTTCGCGTGATAATCCAAAGTGGCGGGTGCTATCGGGATTTTCTTTATCAACAGGTAAATACTGCGCGCGTGACATTGAACGTAGCATCACCGTTTGAATCAAATGCGCATCAGGCCTTTCTTTAACGCTATTGAGAAGTGTTGCGTAGTCAATTGGCTGTGGTTTTTCGCCGCCGCCGAGTTTTAAACCTAAACCATTTAAAAACTCGTGAACCTTGGCGAGTTTCTCAGTATTTGGCCCATCATGCACGCGATGCAAAGCAGGGATTTGGTGGCGTTTTAAAAAGTGCGCGGCACACATATTTGCCGTCACCATGCATTCTTCAATAATCTTGTGCGCATCGTTGCGTTCGGTGGGTTTGATGCTTTCGATTTTGCGATCATCACTGAAAATAACTTGTGTTTCGGTGGTTTCAAAATCGATTGAACCACGCTCGTCACGCGCTTTGCGCAATACTTTGTAGAGCGAATATAAATCATCTAAATGATCAACAACATCGGCATATTCTTTGCGTAGCTTTTTATCGTTATCAACCACCATTGCAGCCATTTTGGTGTAGGTTAAGCGTGCCGCAGAATGCATGGTTGCACTCATAAACTGATAAGCTACCATGTGACCTTCGGGGTTAATCGTCGCTTCGCACACCATACATAAACGATCAACTTTAGGATTTAGTGAACATAAGCCATTAGAGATTTTCTCAGGTAGCATGGGGATAACTTCGGCAGGGAAGTAAACCGATGTGGCACGATTGTGTGCTTCATTATCCAGCGCGCTACCGACTGGCACATAATGCGAAACATCGGCGATGGCAACAGTAAGCTTCCAGTTACCATCTTCATCTTTTTCACAATAAACCGCATCATCAAAGTCGCGTGAATCTTCGCCGTCGATAGTTACAAGCGGCATTTTGCGTAAATCGACGCGATGTTCTTTGTCAGATTCTAAAACTTCATCACTGAGCGCTTCTGCTTCTTTAACGGTATCGGCTGGCCAAACGTGGGGTAAGTCGTGTGAGCGCAAAGCAATGTCAATTTCCATGCCTGGCGCCATGTGATCACCGAGAACATCTGAAATCTTGCCAATCGCTTGATGGCGAGGCGTTGGGTATTCAACAATACTTACAACAACGATTTGTCCATCTTCGGCATCGCCTGAGTTTTCAGGTGGGACAAGAATATCTTGTGCAATGCGCGAATTATCAGGTGTGACAAAACCTAAGCCGCCTTCAACAAAATAGCGCCCAACAACAGATTCTGTATTGTGTTCTAAAATTTCAATAATCGCGCCTTCGCGACGACCTCTGCGATCAATGCCTGTAACCGAAGCAAGTACCACATCGCCGTGCATAACTTTGCGCATTTGCTTGCCGTGTAGGTATAAATCATCACTGCCGTCTTCTGGCAATAAAAAGCCGAAGCCATCAGGATGACCTGAAACACGTCCTTTCACCAAATCAGACTTGGAAACAGGCACGTATTCTTTGCTACGGTTAAATAAAATCTGACCATCACGTTCCATCGCACGTAAGCGATATTTCATTGGGTCAAGATCTTCAGGGTCGTCTAAACCGAGCGTGTCGGCTAGTTTGCGAAAGCTAATAGGCGCGCCATTTTTCTCCATAACTTCGAGCATTAGTTCTCGGCTAGGAATAGGGCGACCATATTTTTTGGCCTCGCGTGCTTTGTGTGGGTCTTTGTATTTACTCATGGGGCGGTATAGTACCCTAAACTGCGCATAGAAGCATATCCTAATGTTACTCTAATCCATGTAATGTTATGGCTGTTCTAATGATGAATTAGCTTACTTCGAGTACACCCCCCTAGTTTTACATGATGATTCTTAATTTAATAAACATCATGTAAAAGTGTGGGGGGGGTGTGCATGCACCTAATATTGAAGCAATAAAAAAGCCAAAGACTCAATGGAATCTTTGGCTTTTCGTGAAGTTATGAAGTTAGCTGTTAAGCGTCTTTACTCTCACCTGCACAAGCTTCTTTAACCATTGTCTGCAATTCGCCTTTTTCAAACATCTCAAGTGTAATATCACAGCCGCCAATCAATTCGCCATTAATGTAAACTTGCGGGAACGTTGGCCAGTCCGCGTAGCGGGGTAGGTTTTGGAAAATTTCAGGATCAGTTATCACATTGACATAAGCAAATTCTTCACCACAACCTTGAAGTGCTTGAGCCGTGCGGCTAGAAAAGCCACACTGTGGTAACTGAGGTGTGCCTTTCATAAAAACAACAACAGGGTTGTTTTCTACAGCGTCTTTGATTCGGTCCATTACATCTACGTCTGACATGATATTCTCACTTTGATAATTAATTATGTGTACTGATTATGGGGATTATAGGCGTAAATTCAATAAATATTACAATGATAAGGGCTTATTTTTTGTCATCTAGATTTAGTTTCTAGATAAACATCCCCGCAACCACATTGCGACCTTCAGCCATAATGACATTAAAAGTACGACAGGCTGCCTGTGTATCCATGATTTCGTAGCCGATTCGGTTTTGCACTAAATACTTCAAAATTTCTCGATCAGGGAAGGTTTGTATCTGACCTGTTCCTAAAATAATTACTTCGGGTTTCATTTCATAAAAGTGTGCAAAATGCTCAGTGCTTAGCGATGATAAATCTTGCGGTTGCCAATCAGAAATTAACTCCATGGGAGATAAAATAAAGGACTGTTTAAATGTCTTGCCATTTATTTCTACGCCTTTAGCATCGTAGCCTGTGATTTTGTATCTGGAACTGTTGTGGTCTTCGGCAAATTTCATGGGGTTAATACGTGTAACTATCAGAGAAACAAGGGTCTATCATAGCTAATGACGATTGACAGTCAAGGCGCAGATGGGTAATGTTCTCGGTCTTATTTAATTTATCTATTATTAAAGTTTAAGGCTTAAAAAATGAAACCTGTTAAGGTCGGTTTATTGGGGTTAGGAACGGTTGGCGGTGGTACAGCGGTCATACTCAAAAGAAACGCAGAAGAGATTGCACGACGTGCTGGGCGTGGCATTGAAGTTGATTTTATTGCTACGCTTGATGCTGATGCGGCGGCAAACTTGGGTATTGAAAATGTACGTTTAACTGATGATGCGTTTGCGGTTGTGAACGACCCTGATATTGATATTGTTGTCGAGCTGATTGGCGGATATTCACCCGCTAAAGAATTAGTGCTAAAAGCCATCGAAAACGGCAAGCACGTAGTAACAGCAAACAAAGCTTTAATCGCCATACACGGTGATGAGATTTTTGCTAAAGCACAAGAGAAGGGCGTAGTAGTTGCGTTTGAAGCGGCAATTGCAGGCGGGATTCCTATTATCAAAGCTCTACGTGAAGGTTTGGCGGCAAACCGTATTGAATGGTTAGCGGGTATCATCAACGGCACTGGCAACTTCATCCTCACAGAAATGCGCGATAAAGGTAGAAGCTTTGATGATGTTTTAGCCGAAGCACAAGAGTTAGGTTATGCAGAAGCTGATCCCACTTTTGATGTGGAAGGTATCGATGCGGCGCATAAGCTAACGATTCTTTCATCAATTGCTTTTGGTATTCCATTGCAGTTTGATAAAACTTACACCGAAGGTATTTCAAAAATTACGTTGGACGATGTGGCGTATGCTGAAGAGTTAGGCTATCGCATCAAACATTTAGGTGTGGCAAGACGTACCGAAGCAGGTGTTGAGCAACGCGTGCATCCAACGCTTATCCCAAAATCACGTTTAATCGCCAACGTAAATGGCGTGATGAATGCCGTGCTAGTAAAAGGTGATGCAGTAGGCGCAACACTTTATTACGGTGCTGGCGCGGGTGATGAGGCAACAGGTTCAGCGGTAATAGCCGATATTATAGATGTGACGCGCACGTTGACAACCGATCCTGAAAATCGTGTACCGCATTTGGCTTTCCAACCAAACGAACTTGCGGATATTCCTGTGGTGAGTATGGATGAAGTTGAAACCGCATTTTACCTTCGCATGACAGCAAAAGATGAAGCAGGCGTGTTGGCAGAAGTGACGCGTATCTTGGGTGATAAAAATATCAGCATAGAAGCGTTTATACAAAAGCAGCCTGAGCATAAAGGCGATGATGCCAATATCATCTTGTTAACGCATCGCGTTAATGAAGGCGATATGAATAGTGCGCTAGAGCAGATTGAAGCGTTGGATGTAATCAGTGGTGACGTGATGAGAATTCGCGTTGAAGCGCTGAGTTAAAAGAAATTTAGCTACGAAACCACGCGGAAAGACACGGAAGAGTTATTTGCTTTTATTTTACATTTCCGTGTCCTTCCGTGGATTCCGTGGCAAAAAAAGGTTTTTAAATGAAATTTATAGAAACACGCGGTAATGACGGTACAAGTCCAGCATCGGTTACTTTTTCTGAGGCTATTCTTAGCCCGATGTCATCGTTTGGCGGCATTTACTCGCCTGAATCTTTGCCAGATTTGGGTGAATACTTTTTAAAGTGTCATGTTGATCAAGATTACAAAACCCTCGCAAGCAATATTCTAACGGCTTTTAATATTGATATTGAAGACTCTGTAATTGCTGAGGCTTTATCGTTGTATGATCACTTTGATGATGCGACAAACCCTGCGCCTTTAGTAAAAGTAAAAGACGATTTGTATGTCAGCGAGCTTTACCACGGCCCAACTCGCGCCTTTAAAGACATGGCGTTACAGCCGTTTGGTAAAGTGCTTTCATCGTTGGCGCAAGCGCGTAATGAAGAATATCTCATTATGGCGGCAACCAGTGGCGACACGGGGCCAGCGGCGCTAGAAACTTTTAAAGATCGTGAAAATGTGCGCGTGGTTTGTTTGTATCCTGATGGCGGAACATCTGATGTTCAGCGTTTGCAGATGGTTACAGAAGATGCGGATAATCTAAAAGTTATCGGTATCCACGGTGATTTTGATGATGCACAAAGCGCGCTTAAATTATTGCTTCAATCCGATACCTTTAACGCAAAACTGAAAGAGAAAAATATCTCGCTGTCAGCGGCAAACTCGGTGAATTTTGGACGTATTATTTTCCAGTTGATGTACCACATTCACAGTTATCTTGAGTTGGTTAGACAAGATGCGATTAAGCTGGGCGACAAGGTTTATCTTGATGTTCCAAGTGGGAACTTCGGCAATGCGCTTGGCGGATATTATGCTATGAAGATGGGCTTGCCTGTTGAAAAAATTCTTATAGCATCCAATGAAAACAATGTCTTAACATCACTAATTAATAATGGACTTTATGATATTAGCGATTCATCAGTGATCGCAACCACATCACCTGCGATGGATATTTTAAAGTCATCAAACGTAGAGCGAATCTTGTTTGATATGTTTGGCAGTGAGCGCACCAAAGAGCTAATGCAACAGCTCGACACAGACAAGCGCTACCAGCTAACCGATAGTGAAATAGCAGAAATGCAAAAAGTATTTGTCGCGGATTATTGTAGCGATGCAGAAGGTAGTCAGTATATTAAAGATGCCTTTGCTGATGGGTATTTAATGGATCCGCACACAGCGACTTGTTTTAAAACGTATGACACTTGTCGTGATGATAAAAGTTTGAAAACCATTGTTTATTCAACTGCTGAGTGGACAAAATTTTCACCCACCATCGCAGAAGCACTAACAGGCCAAGCAGGTAGTAGTGATATTGATGCGCTAAAAGCGATTGCTAGCGAAGCGGGTATTTCAATTCCTGATTCAATTAATGATTTATTTAGTAAAGAAATTACGCAGAGTGTCGTGATAGATAAACAAGATATTGAGAAAGAGATTTTGGCTTTTTTGAGCTGATGAAGTTGAGAGAATACTAAAACTCCCTCTCCCTAGCAGGGGATTAAAGATAAAGAAAAAACAAAGAAACAACCAAAAACCAACAATCTATGAACAAAAAAATAGCCGCCATCCAGATGGCATCAGGCCCACAAATCAAAGCCAACTTAATGGAAGCCACGCGTTTAATCCGCGAAGCTGCCAGCAAGGGCGCAGGTATGGTTGTGTTGCCAGAAAGTTTTGCGCTGATGGCGATGAATGAATCTGAAAACATCGATATGGCCGAAGAGCAGGGTAGCGGGCAGATTCAAGATGTGATTCGCCAATGTGCGATTGATAACAAAGTTTGGATTGTGGCAGGTTCTATTCCGCTTAAAACGCCTGATGCCGAACGTGCTAGCGCCGCCTCACTAATGTTTAATGATAAAGGTGAAATTGTCGCACGTTACAATAAAATTCATCTGTTTGATGTGGTGATCGATTGTGAAGCAGGCGAGAAAAAAACCACCGACGAATATAAAGAAAGCGATACCTTTAAAGCGGGTGAAGATATTGTTGTGGTGGATACGCCTTTCGGTCGGATCGGCATGTCGATTTGTTATGACTTGCGATTTCCTACACTTTACCGCGAAATGGTTAAGCAGGGCGCAGAGATTTTTCTTATTCCTTCGGCGTTTACAAAAACCACAGGCAAGATTCATTGGGAAGCGTTGGTTAAAGCGCGCGCCATTGAAAACCAGTGTTATGTGATTGCACCAGCGCAGGGTGGCTATCATGTGAATGGTCGTCACACTTACGGTCACAGTATGATGGTGGATTATTTAGGACAAGTTCACGGTTTGCGCTTGAAAGGCACAGGCATCATCACCATGAATATAGACTTGAAGGCACAGAAAAAAGTACGCAAGAGTTTCCCTGTTTTACAGCATATTAAGTTTTGATTTTTTTTGCCACGGAAGGACACGGAATATAAGTGTAAAAAAAGTCCCCTCCACCTAGTTCAATATACGTGCAGTCGTTTGGGCGTTCCCTGAGCTTGTCGAAGGGTTCCAATTGCTTAACCTAACAGCAAGTACACCCCCCCACTTTTACATGATGTTTGGAGTTCATAACAAACATCATGTAAAAGTGGGGGGGTGTACTCATAGTAATTATAGAGTTTATAAGATATGAGTACATTTTCACCATTACAGCAAGCCCAACAGCAACTATTCGAGCCAGCAGGAATCACCGATTCACAGCTCGATAAAGTTTTCTCCCACATGCAGGGCGCTGATCTTGCAGATTTGTATTTTCAATCCACGCGTTTTGAATCGTGGGGGATGGAAGAAGGCATTATTAAAAATGGCACTTACAGCATCGAGCAAGGTGTGGGTGTGCGCATGGTGGTGGGTGAGCAAACAGGTTTTGCGTATTCGGATGAAATCACGTTTGATGCGTTAACGGCATCGGCAAAAGCAGCGGCAGGTATTGGCAAAGCGGGACAGACAGGAAAAGTTAAAGCATGGCAGGCAAAAGAAGCCACCAAGATTAATCCTTTATACGTTGCCGACAACCCGCTGGCAGCACTTAGCGAAGATGAAAAAATAGCGCTACTAAACTTAGCCGATAAAGAAGCGCGCGCGGCAAGCCCTTACGTTACGCAAGTGATGGCAAATATTGCAGGTGTTCACGAACATATATTGATTGCTGATATTGATGGAAATTTGAATGCAGATATTCGCCCGCTGGTGCGTATGAATATTACCGTGATTGTCGAAAAAGATGGCAAGCGAGAATCCGCTGGCACAGGCGGCGGGGGTCGTTATGGTTTTGATTATTTTACGCAAGCTGACCGCGTTCGAGATTACGCTAACGAAGCCGTCCGCCTAGCGCTGGTGAATTTAGATGCCGTTGCCGCACCTGCGGGTAGCCAAACAGTTGTGCTAGGTTCTGGCTGGCCTGGTATCTTATTACACGAAGCCATCGGGCATGGTTTAGAAGGAGACTTTAACCGCAAAGGAACATCGGCATTTAGCGGTCGCGTTGGCGAAACAGTTGCGGCAAAAGGCGTAACGGTGGTTGATGATGGTACGATTGAAAATCGTCGAGGTTCATTAAGCATTGACGATGAAGGTACACCAACCAACTGCACCACGCTTATCGAAAATGGCGTATTAAAAGGCTATATGCAAGACAAACTCAATGCGCGCTTAATGGGCGAGCAGTCCACAGGCAACGGTCGCCGCGAATCTTACGCGCATCTGCCTATGCCACGCATGACTAATACTTACATGCTCCCAGGAAATGATGATCCTGAAGAAATTATTGCCTCCGTTAAAGACGGTTTATACGCGGTCAACTTTGGTGGCGGACAAGTGGATATTACCTCCGGCAAGTTTGTATTCTCCGCATCCGAAGCGTATTTGATTGAAAACGGCAAAGTCACCAAGCCCGTAAAAGGCGCAACCCTAATCGGTAATGGTCCAGATGTTTTAACCCGCGTTTCTATGATCGGCAATGATCTAGAGCTAGATGCAGGCGTAGGCGTTTGCGGAAAAGCAGGGCAAAGCGTGCCCGTTGGGGTAGGGCAACCGACCTTGAAAATAGATGGCTTAACCGTTGGAGGGACAGAAGCATGAATGCATCAGAAATCAAAATAGCAAATAATGAAATGCGCGAAGTCTCGGAGCAGGTTTTAAAACTGGCTAAAAAATACGGCGCAGCCAATGCAGAATTAAGCCTTAATCGTGGCGCAGGTTTATCGGTTGAAATCCATAAAAGCCAAGTTGATAAATTAGAATATAATCGCGATCAAGGTTTAAGCTTGACGGTTTATATGGGAAAAAATGGTAAAAACCAAGGCTCGGCAACCACGGGCGATTTATCATCACAAGCGATAGAAGACACCGTAAAAGCCGCCTGCAATATCGCCAAATTCACAGGCGAAGACAAATACACAGGTTTAGCAGATGCCGATATGATGCTGTCGGATAGCGTAAATAGCGACGATTTGGATTTATACCATCCCTGGGATTTAACCGCAGAACAAGCCATTGAAATTACCCGTGAATGTGAAGCCGCCGCACTTGGTTTTGATAAGCGCATTATCAATTCAGACGGCGCAAGCATCAGCACCTACAGCGGCATCGGACTAATCGCAAACACCAACGGATTCACAGGTATTATGCCATCGAGTCGTCACAGTTTGAGCTGTTCGGTCATCGGACAAAAAGATGGAGACGAAACTGCAACAAATGATATGCAACGCGATTATTGGTACAGCAGTACCCGCGTGCGCGCAGAATTAGAATCGCCTGAAGTTGTAGGTATAAAATCAGCGGAAAGAACTTTAGCGCGATTAGGTGGCGAAAAAATCAGCACGCGCAAGGCTAACGTACTGTATTCTCCAGAAATGTCGCGTAGCATCATCGGACACTTTACCAGCGCGATTGGCGGTGGCTCGCAATATCGAAAATCAACTTACCTGCTAGATTGTGTCGATGAAAAAGTCTTTCCAGATTTTATCCATCTGCACGAACAACCACACATCAAACAAGCCTTCGGCAGCAGCTACTTCGACAAAGAAGGTGTAGCCACCAGTAACCGCGATTTAGTCGTCGATGGCGTAGTGCAAAACTACATTATGGGCAGTTATTCAGCACGCCAGCTAGGTTTAAAAAGCACCGCAAATTCAGGTGGAACACACAACCTAACGCTAGACTCAACCGGTCAAAGCTTTGAAGAATTACTTAAAATGCTAGGCACAGGCTTCTACGTTACCGAATTAATTGGTAGCGGAATCAACGGCATAACAGGCGACTATTCGCGCGGTGCGGCAGGCTTCTGGGTTGAAAATGGCGAAATTAAATTCCCTGTAGAAGAAGTGACTGTGGCAGGCAACCTAAAAGATATGCTACAAAATATTGTAGCGGTTGGTACCGATGTGGATTTGCGAGGCGGTACGCGTACAGGCTCTATTTTAATTGAAGGCATGACGATTGCTGGGGCTTGATACTCTAGGATATTATATAAAGCACACCCCCCCACTTTTACATGATGTTATGCATCTAATATAAACATCCTGTAAAACTAAGGGGGTGTGCTTTAAGACAGAGTATTTACGATTATGTTCTCTAATATGGCTTCTAAAATGTATTATATTATTTTTGTTCTCATTATTTTATTCATTGGCTACCTTCTATTTTTTAATCAAAAATCATCTGATTCTAATGTTGAAAATAAAGGGAAGCAGGATGCATCCTCGCAACACTTAGCTGATGATAAGAAGAATGTTAACAAGGTCAGCAATGTAAAAGATGAGTCAGTAGAAAAAGGCTCGGATGAAGAACTAATACCGGTATTTATACCCGCGCTTTCTACCATCTTAGTAGCGGCAGAAAAAAAGAAAGGCTCGCCTTTAACCGAAGAAGAAGTGCTTAGCATACGTGATAATAGTCAAACCATAATGACCCCTAAAAGTATGGTTGACTCCTTAGCTGAGTCACGCGGCTATGATGATATTAACCCTGAGGACTGTTGGAATGAATGGCTGCTACTAAGACAACAAATGGGCTTAGAAGTTGAAGAAGATGGTGGTGCGATAGTGCTAGGTACGCCTTCTGATAATCCTGATATGCGTAAGGCCGAGAAAAAGGCGCGAGCTACATTAAGCAACTTTCGAGAGTTGATTAAACAGCACGAAGAAATAAACGCCATGATCAAAGTAAAGCTAGAAGAAACCAATACGTCCGCCAGAATGTGGCTAATTGTAGATAAAGTTTATAAGGATAAATTCAAAGCTCATCTTTTTGAAACGCCATCAGATTTTGTTGAATATCAAGCTGGTGACTCATTCACTATAAAAGATGAAGATATCATAGATTGGATGCTAAATGTAGACGGTGATGTTTATGGAGCCTACACCATTCGCGAACAGAGAAAAGCTATGGCGTCAGAAGAAAAGAAAGAAATGGATGAATACATGGGCGTGAAAAACTATAAGTAAAAGCACACCCCCCCACTTTTACATGATGTTTATACTAGACGCATAACATCATGTAAAAGTGGGGGGGTGTGCTTTAAGCTGAAGTCTTATTTTATCTATATTGGCAAATAAACATCATAACGCGTTGATTTTCCAACTATATCAAAAGCTGGTTCTATTGTTTTAGTAAGCTTTTCTGCCAGCCGTGGGCGTTTTACCACGATACGTTTATTAGCCAACTTCAATGACATTAATAACAACTGCTCGCTATCTTCATCTGCTCCCACAATATTATGAAAAAACTGCATTTCCTTTTTGACCTGTGCGGATTTTGAACGCGTAGGAAACATAGGATCAATGTAAATTACGTCGGGTAGGTTTTCTTTACCCAGCTCTTCTAGTTTGTTTAAGCTTTGTTGCGCATCTTCATTGTTGAGATTCATCCTACCAATAATATCTAACAACTCAGTATCGGCTGATAACTTGGCTCGGCTAAGTGCATCGTTGAGTAGTGCATATGTGACTGGATTTCGTTCGATAAGAGTGACATCTGCACCGAGGGTTGCCAGTACAAAAGCATCACCGCCCATGCCTGCGGTTAAATCTAAAATAGTGGGTTCTTTAATTTTGTGTAAGCCAATGGCCTTTGCAAGGTCTTGTCCTTTTCCACCTCCATGTAGCCTACGGTGATTGGCTTTTCCTGCTAAAAAATCAATATGGATGGATTCTACTTTTGGTTTTTTGCTACTGTGATCAATCTTGCGTAACTCAAGATATTCTGTGGTGATATGCAATAAGTAATCTGCTCGAATATGCTGGTCGAGTAAGGGTAGGGAGGTTTGCTTGGCAAGTGTATCAAGTTGGGTTTTTGGGGTGCCTTTATCGGCACTGATGGCGATAGTGACCATGTGATCAATAATGTGGTGGAGGTGATTCTTCTACAATCTCAGGTGAGAGTGATTCTTCTTTGCTAATGGAGTCAATCTTCTCTTTCAAATAGTTAAGCTGAATCTCAAGCGTTTGTATTTGTTGTTGCTGTCGATGGACTTCACGATTGAGCGTTTCAATCGTGCTTTCCTGTTCCATCGACAGCATTTCTAAATTTTCTATGCGCTTTTCCACGTTTACAGCTAACCACAAAAGGGCATGTAAAAGTGGGGGGGTGTGCTTTTAAAATTCATATTTAAAGCAGCTTACGCCCTTTCTGCGAAGCAATTCTCAAACGCAACGCATTCAACTTAATAAAGCCTTCCGCATCTTTTTGATCATAAGCGCCACCATCATCATCAAATGTCGCAATGGCCTCATCGAATAAGGTATCGTCTGATTTACGCCCAACACAAGTAACAGCGCCTTTATAAAGCTTCAAACGAACCGTGCCGTTAACGTATTCTTGCGACTCATCAATCATCTTTTGCATCATGTCGCGCTCAGGGCTCCACCAGTAGCCGTTGTAAATTAGCTCGGCATATTTTGGCATCAATGAATCTTTAAGATGCGCCACTTCACGATCTAGCGTGAGTGACTCCATTGAGCGATGACCTTGTAACATAATCGTTCCGCCTGGAGTCTCGTAACAACCGCGTGACTTCATGCCCACGTAGCGATTTTCAACAATATCAAGACGACCAACGCCGTTTGCGCCACCTAACTCATTTAAGGTTTTAAGCATGGTCGCGGGGCTTAATGCTTTTCCATCTAGTGCAACAGGGTCGCCTTTTTCATAGGTCAGTTCAATGTAAGTTGGTTTATCAGGTGCTGCCTCTGGCGATACCGACCAACGCCACATATCATCTTCCGCTTCTGCCCAAGGGTCTTCTAAGATATCGCCTTCGTATGAGATGTGAAGTAAGTTTGCATCCATTGAGTAGGGTGATTTCTTGCCTTGCTTTTGGTAGTCAATTTCAATGCCATGCTGTTCGGCATATTCCATTAACGATTCACGCGAGCTTAGCTCCCATTCACGCCAAGGAGCGATGATTTTAACGCCAGGTTTAAGCGCATAAGCACCCAGTTCAAAACGTACCTGATCATTACCTTTGCCCGTAGCACCGTGACAAATCGCATCAGCGCCAGTCTCGTTAGCAATCTCAATTAATCGTTTAGAAATTAACGGGCGCGCAATCGATGTGCCAAGCAGGTATTCACCTTCATAAACGGTGTTGGCGCGAAACATCGGGAAAACAAAGTCTTTCACAAACTCTTCGGTCAAATCATCAATATAAATTTCTTTAACGCCAGCCGCTTTTGCCTTAGCGCGAGCAGGCTCAACTTCTTCACCTTGACCCACATCAGCGGTAAATGTTACCACCTCACAGCCATAGGTTTCTTCGAGCCATTTAATAATAATGGATGTGTCGAGACCGCCAGAGTAGGCGAGGACGACTTTTTTAACGCTTTGAGATTGAGACATGAGTTTCCCATGAAATTATTGTAGAAAGAGCGGCGATTATACGCCCGATTTCCAGTAGAATCCACGCATGGAAATCATAAATAATGCATCTTTAAAACAATTAAATACCTTTGGCGTTGATGCGAGCGCCAAACACCTTACAGAAATTCATAATTTGGAAGATATTGAAGCCTTGCTTGAATGGAAAGCTCAGAATGATCTGCCGTGTTTGCTATTGGGTGGCGGTAGTAATTTACTCTTCAAAAATGACTACCAAGGCTTGGTAGCAAAAATTTGTTTAGCAGGAAAAGACATTGCCGAAGAGGATAATGATTTCACATATGTTTCTGTTGCTGGCGGTGAGAATTGGCACGATTTTGTGCGCTGGACAGTTGAGCAGGATATAGCAGGACTAGAAAATCTATCATTAATCCCCGGAACAGTCGGTGCAGCGCCTATCCAAAATATAGGCGCTTACGGCGTAGAGCTAGCGGATCATTTTCAATCACTACAAGCGGTTGATTTAGAAACAGGTAACATCCACGAGTTTGATCTCTTACACTGTCAATTTGGCTACCGTGAAAGCTTCTTCAAATCGCAAACATTGGATAAATTGCTCATCACATCTGTTACTTTTGCGTTGCCTAAAAAACCAAACTGGAAAATGGATTACGCAGGCGTGCGTGAAGTGCTAGAAGGTGTAGAGCCAAGCGCCAAGCTAATCAGTGATGCGATTATCAGCTTACGCATGAGTAAATTGCCCGACCCTGCAAAAATAGGTAATGGAGGCAGCTTCTTTAAAAACCCAGTGCTGAGCTTGGATGATTGGGAAGCCATAAAAGCCAATCACCCCAATATTCCTGGATATCCTCAAAATGCGGTGCTTGCGGGAGGTACAGAACTTGCTAACGGCGCCATGAAAACATCCGCCGCATGGCTAATCGATAGTTGTGGCTGGAAAGGCCATCGCAAAGGCGATGCAGGCGTATCGGATATGCACGCCTTAGTGATTGTGAATCACGCAAATGCAACAGGCGCAGAACTATGGGCAGTAGCGCAGGAGATTATGGCATCGGTTGAGGATAAGTTTGGTGTTTTGCTTGAGGCAGAGCCTCGGGTGGTTTTATAGCTAATATCCCTCTCTTGTTATGGAATTTGATATAGTTGGAGTGCTTCAATTACAAGCAGGCTTCTGCGATAACCTAAAAACTAATATTATTGATTACGTGGAGATAGCTACCGTTCTTAAAACAAGCGACACAATGAAAGCTACCGCTCTCAATCCCAAAACTTTATAAAGCTGCAATAATGGGCTTGCGTTAATTGCACATTGCTTAAGGTGCCCGACTTACGCAAGTCCATAATTAATTTCCTTGTTATGCTTTTATATAATTTTCAGTGGTTTACGAAGCCCACTGCATTTTTAACTTGCGATGATTAATAGCACAATCTCGCAGGTAAAGATTAATAAGTGTTTGATAAGGCACTCCAGTTTCCTCTGCTAGTGACTTGAAGTATTCCACGGAATCACGATCAAGGCGCATTGTTACAGGTTGCTTGAGATACTTGGTATAGGGATTCTTTTCCCCCTTCATATTTGCAAAGTCGTAATGTTCTTTCATTTTCTATTACTCCAATAAACTTGTTCTTCTTCTGAATCTGTTTTTCTTGCGGAGATAATTCTTATTTTTGTTTCATCCTCTCTAAAGCAATGGCACACAACAAGTGTTTTTAATTTAAAGCTAGTTCCTAAAAGAATAAATCTGTCTTCTTCGTCGGGGTGCTCAGGGTCATAGAATAGAATGGCTTGCTCATCATAAAAGACAGTACGTGCTTCATCGAAGGATACGCCATGCTTTTTAGCATTAGTTTTCTCTTTCTTTTTATCCCACTCAAATTCTAGCTGTTTCATATATGTACATCGTACTTATGATGAGCTAAATATCAAGGTGGTTTTTGGTTTATTAGCATAACGTCGCGCTTCTGCGGAGCGATAGCGAGGCATCCGACTGCAAGCGCTTTGATTATGAGTTTTACTTGCATTGCACTGGAATTCTGAATGTGTATTCGCTTACCTCGCTTATGCGGACTAAACCGGCATAATCTTTAGCAAAACCATCAACAACTTCATTAAGAACTTGCCCTCTAAACTCAACATACATTAACTGATATGGTTTTTTCGCTGTACTTATATAATGTTCATGCATTTTTATTCCTGCCCAATCATAACTCACCCAGTAACTTTTTTTACTACCGCAGGGTTTGAAACTATGTACTTCTGCGCCCCATGAATATATACCTTTGTATTCGATTTCATGATTGGTGGCATTCAACAGTACGGGGATTGCACTAAGAATAGTGAAGATAATTATTCTCATTTTTTACTCATAACGCCGCAATAATGGGTTTGTTAGGTTATTTGTATATTTTATACATAATTGTATTACATCGCAAGAAAAAATACGCAAACGCACAAAGCCAGAATAGGGCGCAACCTCAACACTAAGATACTAAAAACTAGCACAATTGGGGCTAGGCTAACTTTCGACAGCAATGGGGTAGCACAAATGACCATTGAAACTACTCGCCGAACCACTAAAAACTTTTGCCCCTTTCACTGAAACTACTTTAACCCATTGTCTGCCGAAATGCCGATCAAAGCCCCGTGAAAAGGCACAACCTAAGCACTGCACGAACAAAAGGTAACCCGCTATCAGCGGCGGAATGTGCTAAAAACTTGCGACATTACAGCCTTAAACAAAGAGAATAAATTTCACCCCCCCCCCTCTCCAGGGCTAACGCATTAAAAATCACCTCCAAAAAGAACCTTATATCGAAAGTTATCATTCCATGCGGTATTAAGTCGTTTCTGTTTAATGCTTAACTTTGAAGGCTCTTTCTTTAGTAAATTCATGC
>JAKIUW010000009.1 GCA_021647365.1 Cocleimonas sp.
GTCGTCCTCTCAGACCAGCTATAGATCGTCGCCTTGGTAGGCTCTTACCCCACCAACTAGCTAATCTAACGCGGGCTCATCCAATAGCGATAGCTTCCAAGGAGAGGCCACCTTTCATCCGTAGATCGTATGCAGTATTAATCCAAATTTCTCTGGGCTATCCTCCACTACTGGGTAGATTCCCACGCGTTACTCACCCGTCCGCCACTCGACAGCCAGAGCAAGCTCTGCTGTTTCCGTTCGACTTGCATGTGTTAAGCATGCCGCCAGCGTTCAATCTGAGCCAGGATCAAACTCTTCAGTTTAAAATGTTTTAAGTCCTTACGGACTTTATATCTTTAAATTGAAGGTCGAACCTAACTTACGTGTTAATCGTCTTATCCATACATAAATGCATAAATAAAATATTTACTTCGTTCGTATGGTTCTTGCTTCTTGCGTATTCACACAAGCTACAAGCACCCACACAAGTTTTTCTGGTTCTCATTTTTTAAACATCAGTTCGAGCCTCTGCTCAAACGAGGTGGCGTATTTTATACGCCTCAGGGTTAGTGTCAACTTATTTATTAATAAAAAACTAAATAAATACCGTTTATTTTCTAAACCCTTTTTTAAACTTTCTCTTACAACAAATCGATCATAAAAATACAACCAACCTGATCAAGAGCGACGCGCATTATAGGCACTGACAGCCAACCGTCAACTACTATTTTCCATTTCGTGTATTTAATATTTTAGTAGAGTTTTTTTGGGTTTTCAGTTTTATTGACTAACTTTTTTATTACGAGAGAAATCACATCTCTCGCCAAGAAAACCCTTCAGCCTGTGACGCAAGAGAAACTGCATTCTGCTCACAACCCAAGCCTTCGCATAATGCGTTTGAGGCATACTCTTCTGTGTTGTTTTTTTCGCTGACGTGCATCCCAACAATATTCTTCAATTGGTTTAAATCTAGCTTTTTCAAAAGCTCAGATGCGTGCTTGTTATCAAGATGTCCTTTGTCACCATGCACACGTTTTTTGAGTGAGTGTGGATACGTTCCATTGAGCAACATTCTTTCATCGTAATTACATTCCAATAAAAGACTATCGAGCTTATCTAAATGGCTAATTATGTGTGGCGTGTAATAGCCTAAATCTGTAACAACACCTAATCGCGACGCGCCATCTGAAAATACAAATTGACACGGCTCACGCGCATCATGGGGAACAGGAAATGGATGAAGGTTTAACGCTTCAATTTCAAAATCTGCGTGGCTATTAATAAAATGGGTTTCGTAGAAATCATTATCTCTACAGGCATGTGATGTACCAACCGTCAACCAAACAGGAATATTGTATTTGCGCGATAAGCGCCCTGCTCCGCTGACATGATCTGAGTGTTCATGCGTGATAACGATTGCGGTAAGTGACTCGGCTGTTCTACCTAACTTTTCGAGACGACCTTCCACCTCTTTGGTTGAAAATCCACAATCAAGAAGAATACGGGTGTCTTTATCATTCACACCCGACTCTATAAGAGTCGCATTACCTTTACTGCCACTACCTAGTGATGCGAAACGAAGCACTGCTAATTATAGATACTATTTGACGGTTAAATACTAACGGTCAAACTCTTGCTTCAAACGCGCAAGCACAAGCTGGGACAATCTTTTGCTTAATGGCTTACCTTCATCATCAGTGATACGAACAATTGAAAGCTTGCCTCCATCTTGCACGTGCACTTGATAATCCTCACCTTTAACGAGTAATGTTTTACGCCCCCCAAACATGCGCTTGAAGAAGCCACGTTTTGCCGTATCTTCATCGTTGCCTCGGTATGTCACGTGATAAATTCCCGCTGATTGGTTACGCTTTTCGGCAACCAAACCCATACGATCCATCATTATTCCCGTGAGAACCCACGCTCGCTTGTAGTTATCGTGAATTTGTAAGATTGGCTGACCTTCTTGCTCTACTAAGCTTGCCAATGATGATGTTTGATTTGCATCACTTCCTGATAATTGACCCGATGCTTGTCTTTTAGCCGCACCTACCACATCACCTTGCAAGAATGCTTTTAGGCGATTTACCATTTCAGCTTCTAGCTCATGGTTAGCAGGGCGTAACTCCCAGCCACTGATTGAACCCGTGATAACTTTTTCTGCTCCTTTATGTGTTAAGAATACTCGAGTTATTGCTGCTGTTGGCTTTTCTAAACGGACACGAAATCTGCCTCTTGAGCCTGCATCATAACCACTGCCTAATACTTTACCCATGGCTTTATTAAACCAATTAAGCGGCAACCCTGCTCTATTAACGACCCATTCTGTTTCCATAATACCTATGCGAGGCTCATCACGCTTTACAGGTATACCTGTCGAACGCCAGAAATCTCTAAGTTTTGGCCAAACAGATTCTGCCGATGCATCAACATCTAACCAACGTATTGTACCAACCCCGCCCGAACGAATATTGGTACTTTTCGGCAATACATTTATTTGCCTACCATCTCGCGTAAAACCGTTTGCAACATTATCCATTGCGGCAGCACTTGCTACCCCATCTGCTGGCAACACAAATGCCATATCAAATTCTGGCGCAGTAAGATCAGGCGGAAAATCAAGCGCTTTTACCGACTTGTTATTTTGGTAGTTAACTCTATTCTTTTTTGTATCTACAAAATTATCAACCACACTACAAGCAGACACGCTCATCAATACAAACGATGCCATGAACAACTTCAACAACTGCGGGGATTTTTGTTTTAAGTGCTTAATCATTTATTTTGACTCTCTTAATTTCTTTATCTCGTTCTAACCTATTTTAAATCTAACAAAACTATCCAATATAACTTTAAAGTTTTACTTCTATACCTGCAGATTCCATTGCCTCAATCAACACAGAATAGTATTCCTCAGCAAGCGGCACAAGCGGTAAACGCATGGCATTACTACCAAAGCCCATTTTATGCATTACCCATTTAACAGGGATAGGATTCGCTTCCACAAAAAGCTTTGAGTGTAAGCCTAACAACGGCGTATTGTGTGATTCTGCTGTCGCACGATCTCCCGCCAAAGCAGCCTTACACATTTGATGCATCGCCCCTGGTGCAACATTGGCAGTAACAGAGATATTGCCTTTTGCGCCCATTAAAATCATATCCATCGCGATAGCATCATCACCACTGATCACACCAATACTATCGCCACAACGATCTAAAATATCTTTAGCACGTTCAAGACTGCCCGAAGCTTCTTTGATGGCAACAATATTTGAAATACTCGATAAACGCTCAACCGTCTCAGGCAACATATCACTGGATGTACGCCCTGGCACATTATAAAGTATTTGTGGAATTGCGACTTTTTCGGCAATTAATTTATGATGTTGATACAAACCCTCTTGCGGCGGCTTATTGTAATAAGGCGAAACCAACAAAACACCATCAGCACCATCGTCTTTTGCGGCTTGGGTCATTTCCAATGCTTCGAGCGTACTGTTTGAACCCGTACCCGCAATCACAGGAACTTTACCACCAACATATTTAATAATCTGCTGAACAACTGCGCGATGATCTTTATGCGTGAAGGTAGCCGACTCGCCCGTCGTACCCATCGCCACAATGGCATCTGTGCCACTCTCTATATGAAACGCCACTAACGCTTCTAATACAGCATTATCAACCTCGCCTGTTGGGGTCATTGGCGTAATAAGCGCGACTATACTTCCTTGAAACATCTTAAACACTCTTAAATCTTAATGAGAGAAGTCTAATGCCGAGCTAACTTAAATACAAGCATATCCACGGCTAAAATCTAACAACCAATAACTTAAAGCACACCCCCCTAGTTTTACATGATGGTTACTCGCGATAATCAGCTACATTTTTCATAACAAAAACAATCAACCGTATGATCATTCACCATGCCCGTCGCCTGCATAAAGGCATAACAGATAGTTGTGCCAATAAATTTAAATCCTCGCTTTTTTAAATCTTTACTCATGGCATCTGATAATGCCGTACTGGATGGGACATCCGACAAACTCTTACACTCATTTTGCAACGTCTTGCCATCAACAAACGACCAAATAAACGCATCAAAGCTACCAAACTCTTTTTGCATTTCAATAATACGCCCAGCGTTAATAACCGTTGCATTAACTTTAAGTTTGTTTCGGATGATTTCAGGGTTATCTAAAAGCTGCGCTATTTTCTTTTCATCGTATTGCGCCACTGTTTCAATCTCAAAATTATCGAATGCTTTTCGATAACCTTCGCGCTTATTTAAAACGGTCGCCCAACTCAAGCCCGCCTGCGCTGCTTCCAAGGTTAAAAACTCAAACAGCATTTGATCATCATGAACAGGCACACCCCACTCATTATCGTGGTAGTCGTAATAAAGCTCATTACCGCCGTCTACCCATTCACAACGCTTTTTGTTATCCGTCATAGCTTTGATTCCTATTAATGAATTCATATACTTATAGCATAGTTGAACACCACACCCCTCTAGTTTTACATGCTTGTCTTTGCTATCTATAAAAACTCACCCTTTATCAGCCTTTTCAAGAAAAGTGTTTGCCACTTTAAGCATTGATACTGTACTATCAAACTCCTAGCCAGCTAGGGCTAAAGTATCATTAAGTCGTCAAGTTCTCATTGCCCATAATATATAAAATCATGAGGTTAAACATGATCAAATCGCTACCATTTCTCTTTCTTACAATAATAAAACGGGGTCAAATATGATTAAACATTTATCAATGGCATTTCTTTTTATTGCCTGTACTCAATCTGTATATTCTGCGGATCTTTTTGGAATTTCAATATCATCTCCTAACACAACAAACCCAGAGTTCGACACATATAACGGTAACTTTACTAATATAGACGACTTATTCAACGCTACAGAACAAACCAATATTGCATCGCAAATAACTGGTTACGACCAAAACTCTGCTGCAAATATTGAAATTACGATGGGAGAATCATCTGCCAACTTGATATATCTCGCAGACGACTCTAATCTTGCTTTCAGAATGCCAGGTTGCTCTGCTATTGATAAGGATTTCTCTAATCCCTCAGGCTCACGCACTATCAATGAAAATAGTTTTAGAGAATATATTAATAGACAAGACATTAGTAATAAAATTAATTCCTGCCTAAGCAAAACAAATGGAAATGTAGTTGTGATGTTCCCCACGGAGACCGACTCTGTTCCTGGCAGCAATGGCGGTCTCTTCAACCCCCGAAATACAGGAAAAGGAGACCAAGAGAAGTTCGGTGTAGGGCTAGTTGTAGGTTATTCCTCTACAGGCAAGTTAAACAGTAGCGTACTCACCCTTCCAATAAGCTACACCCATTATTATGAAGAAGAGGGACGGAAACTTAAAATCTCTGCTCCAATATCATACATTGATGTTAACGGTAGTAAGGCTTACAAAGCTAGCCTTGGCCTAATCTACACACGGCCAATGAATGAACGATGGACAGTTATCCCCGCCGCTCGTCTTGGTATAACCGTCTCTAGAGACATGGGAGTAGCTGCAACTTTAGCATCTGCATATGTTACCAATCGGTACGAATTCCCCTATCGCAACAAACATATTACACTGGCGAACATGGTAGGTGTAATGACGACGCTTGATGTTAACCTCGGCGGGTACAAAAACAGTTACGATTTAAGTAACCAAGTTGTCAAAAATGGTATCGCTGTTGAGTTCCCCCAAACCTTTAATATGTTTGGCGGAAAAACCAGCATTCAAGCCTCTCTAGCCAACACTCAATATTTTGGTGACAAAATGAGAGTTGATAACTACACCGATATAGCCGTTTCATTTGGCACACGTCGCAAAGTGGGTAATAAAGATAACAGTCAAGACAACCTACAACTCGGCTTTACCTATACTGTGGGTAATCACGGCTACAAAGGTGGCAAACTTAACTTTGGCTATGAATTCTAAAGACCAAGAAATAAGGAAATAAAAACCATGAACAAAATTTATATAAATATCGGAAGTTCTCTATTCATGGGGATATTATTAACCGCATGCTCAGCCTCAGGCGGGCCAGGCAAGAGCAAACAAAAAGAATATGTTACACAAGGTTGTATTGGCGGAGGAATCCTTGGCGCCGTAGCGGCAACAGCAATAGGATCAGGAGAAAACGCAGGTAAAGCTGCTATCTTTGGCTGTGGTATTGGTGCTGTTATTGGTTACCAAATAGCTAAACGAACCGATAAATATGTTGATGCAGGAAAAGCCATTTCGACAGAAACACAACGAAACATCAACACCGTAAACTTAGTAAGAAATAACAATAATAAACTTGCCGCACGCATTACCAAATACAAAACAGTATTAAACACGATCAAATACTCAAAAATGAGCGAGCAAGGTAAAAAGCGTGAATTAACGAACATCTCAACTTCATTAAAAAAACAACTCAACATGTCTAGCAGTAACTTAAGCAGCGTACAACAAGAGCTAAAAGTAACACGTAGCTTGTATACAAAATACAAAAGATCAGTACCTAAAGATAAGTCATCCACTTATAAAAATAAGATAAGTGAACTTGAACAAGAAAAAAACATACTAAGCAAACACGTGCAATCACTCAACGCAATGAATGCCAGTATTTAAGATAGTTACTAAATAGTCCTTTATAAAAAAAAAGGGGGGTAGTTGTTAATAATGATTAGCAAAGCACACCCCCCTAGTTTTACATGATAGTTAACGCTACAAGCAGCAATTAAACGTTTAGGAAACAAACATGAAAACCCACCAGAAAATAGCCATTACCCTAAGCCTTACATTAAGCCTGCTAGGTTGCGGAGGTGTTGGCACTGATGACACTGCAATAAAAGACCTGCCTGTAGCGGTTAATGATGTAGCAACCGCAAATATCACTCAAAAGAAGCCAACAGTGATTCCTGTTCTCGCCAATGATACCCCGCCAAGCCTACTTGACCCGACCAGCGTTGAAATTATCACCCCGCCAGAACATGGAACATATAGCATCTCGCCCACAACAGGCGAAGTAAAATACGCCCCAAAAGCAAGTTACACAGGCACGGATAGTTTTACCTACACGGTAAAAGATAAAGCAGGAAACTATTCAAATCCAGCAACAGTAACCATTAGTGCCACCCAAACACCTTTTAAAATAACGGTGAAAACCGATAACAAAGGTGCATCAAAGGACAATCAGTTCTTATTCACTATTATATCAAGTAACATACTAAGTGTTGATTGTGGTAATAAAGGAGCCATAAATGGCATTTTAGTTCGTGAAAGTCACCTCTGTACTTACCCCACTGCTGGCACATACACCATCAGTGTTACTGGTGATATACGCGGAGTACCATGTAGCCTAGATAATGATAACTTAAAGGTTATTTCTGTAGATCAATGGGGAAGTGGTCAATGGGGCTCCATGACCCATGCATTTAAAAACTGTAGCAATATGACTATGACTGCAACTGATACACCAAATCTAACAAAAACAACTAGCTTCGGTTTTATGTTCGAAGGAGCTAAATTATTCAATGGCAATATATCTAATTGGGACGTTAGCAACGTAACTTATATGGATAGCATGTTTAGTGGCGCAACCGCTTTCAATCAAGATATTAGTGCATGGAATGTTAGCAAGGTAACTGAGATGAGTAGCATGTTTTTCAATGCAAAAAAATTCGCAAATCAAAACTTAAGCACTTGGGATGTTGCAAAAGTTACAGACCATCTTTATTTCTTAATGGGTGCAGGCCCAGGAAATACAGAACCAAACTGGCCATAAAACATAGTTGAGCTAATTAGATAATGACTAAATACTCATATAAGACGAAGGGATCTTTGCTGTTAATGTTATTAACACAAAGCACCCCCCCCCCTAGTTTTACATGATAGATTATTATATTAACAAAGACTCTAACGACTAAAACTTATTCAACACTACAGACAAGCAAGCAACAAAAGATCAGGAAATAAATATGAAAACTTACCAAAAAATAGCCATTACCCTAAGCCTTACATTAAGCCTGCTAGGTTGCGGAGGTGTTGGCAGTGATGATACGCCAATAAAAGACCTGCCTGTAGCACTTGATGACACACAAGAAATAACAGAAAACGCCAAAGAAACGACTATAGACGTACTCACAAACGACACGCCCAAAGCAGTACTGGATAAAAGCACGGTTGAAATAATAACCAAACCAACAAACGGAACAGCAAGCGAAGCAAGCACGGGAGAAATAAAATACAAACCAAATACAGGCTACTACGGAACGGACACTCTAAAGTACACCGTTAAGGATAAAAAAGGTAACTTTTCAAATCCTGCGACGCTAACCATTACCATCACTCCCAATGACGCCCCTGTTATCACCATCACTGGTGATAACCCTATAAATATTGAGGTAGATTCAACCTATATCGACAATGTAGTAACAGCGACTGACTATCAAAATACTCCCGTAAACGTTATAACAACAGGATCCGTAAACACAAACCTACTAGGCGAGTATATTCTGACTTACAACGCAACTGATAGTTATGGAAAATCTGCTGAGGAAAAAACCAGAACGGTGAAAGTTGTAGATACAACCCCTCCTGTTATTACCATTAAAGCTGACAACCAAACTACTATAGAGAGAACCGATACATTCAACCCTCTTGACTCTTCCGTCGTAACTATAGCGGACAACTACACCTACCCAAATCCTCCTTCTCTTTCATTTACAAGCACCCCAACCTTTAACGTTAATACAGTTGGCGAATACACAATTACCTACACTGCCACAGATGGTAGTGGAAATCTTGCGGCAGAAAAAAGCTTTTCTGTCAAAGTAATCAGCAAAACACTTACTGTTACAGTCCCTCATTCTCATAAAAACTGCGAGGGTGACGGAATAACCTATAAAGGCATAGATCGCGACAATGATGGGGTTTTAAACCTCACCGATAGCGCTGCCAACGAAGTAGACCCAACATTAACTGTGTATGATTACGGCGGAAAAGGTAAACCAATTAGCCTTACTGACCTAAAGAATAAGATTAATGCTGATGAAGGTATTAAAAGTGTAAACACTTGTGAAATTACAGACATGTCTTCTTTATTTAAAGATAAAACTACTTTTAATCAGGATATTAGTGCTTGGAATGTGGGCTCTGTTAACAATATGTCTAATATGTTTCTGCGTGCTTCTGCCTTCAATGGTGATATTGGCGATTGGGATGTGAGTTCTGTAACCAATATGTTCGGGATGTTCTCTCAAGCAACAAGCTTTAATGGCACCATTGATATCTGGGATGTAAGCTCCGTAACAGACATGGGTCGGATGTTTAGGCAAGCTAGTAGCTTTACAGGTGGGGATATGGGTAACTGGGATGTCAGTTCCGTAACAAACATGAGTAGTATGTTTTGGGGAACAAAGTTAGTAGATGGAAATATTGGCGCATGGGAAAATAAAGTCAAAAATGTTAAAGAAATGAACCTAATGTTTGTTAATACGCCTTTTAATGCCAATATTGGTAGCTGGGATGTAAGCTCAGTAACAACTATGCAAAATATGTTTAGCGGAGCTAGTGACTTTGAAGATGGAAATATAGGCGCGTGGGAGGATAAGGTTAAAAATGTTAAAGATATGAGTTGGATGTTTAATAGAGCAAGCGCTTTTAACGGCGACATTGGTAGCTGGGATGTAAGCTCAGTAACAACTATGCGAGATATGTTTCATGGAGCTAGTGACTTTGAAGATGGAAATATAAGCGCGTGGGAGGATAAGGTTAAAAATGTTAAAGATATGAGTTGGATGTTTAATAGAGCAAGCGCTTTTAACGGCGACATTGGTAACTGGGATGTGAGTTCTGTTACAGATATGAGATATATGTTTGAGCGCGCCATAAGATTTACAGGGGGCAATATTGGCGAATGGGAAAATAATCTTGGTAACTGGGATAATATGTCATACATGTTTTATAACGCCACGAACTTTAATGCCGATATTGGTGATTGGGATATGAATTCTGTTAAAAATATGCGAGGAATATTTAGGGGTGCTAGAAGCTTTACGGATGGCAACATTGGTAAATGGGAAAATAATCTTGGTAACTGGGATGACATGGAGCAAATGTTTTACACTGCTAATCTATTCAATGGCGATATAAGTAACTGGAATGTAGCTTCTGTTACCGATATGCAATGGATGTTTCTTAATGCAACAGCTTTTAATCAAGATTTAGGCCAATGGAATATTAGCGCCGTTACAACAATGGATCGTATGCTTGAAGGTGCTACAGATTTCTCAGGGCCTAACTACGACAAGCTCCTCATTGGTTGGTCTAACTTACCATCGCTACAAACTGATGTTCCATTTTCAGTAGGACAGACTCAATATGGTAATGGTCCAGGGAGTGCAGCCAAAGCATCTATTCTTTCAAATTATAACTGGGCTATCAGCGATGGTGGCGAATGCGTCAATTGTTGGTAATGAGGAAGTAATACAAACCAAAGGAATATATATGGGAATGCAAGTATGTAATGGAGCCAGCCTGATGTGTTCATTTGGCGCGGCTCCCAGCTCGTTAGTGGTTTTACCGCTTAACCGTGTTATGTCGGGCAATCAGCCTGCGGCGAATATTATGGATCATAAACCGATGGTGAATATCATGCCCTTTGGTATGTGCACCAGCTTGGCCAATCCTACAGTCGCCTCAGCAACATCCGCCGCCATGGGCGTACTAACCCCCATGCCGTGCATACCCGCCACATCATCCCCTTGGATAGTAGGCTCGCCCAGCATCATGCTAGGCAACCAACCCTCGCTAAACAACACCTGCAAACTCATGTGCAACTGGGCAGGGTCAATCAGTGTAGTGATGCCAGGACAGACTACGAATGTGATTCCTTAGAGTAAAAATTATTTCTTGCTATAGAAATTTTTGACATCATTCTGCATTGCAAGCCACTGGAACTTGTAGAAGCTTATAGGATTATTATCGTAATCCATTATATTTTCTGTATGAGCCTGAATAAACTTATGTGGATTCCAACCTTCATAGTAATTTTTTCTATTTAAGTATGACCTGTATCCATCCGTTTCCTGCCAATGTTTATGTAACGCCCTAAGACTTTCTTTTGCTCTAACCACTTCTGCTTTAGCTTCATCACTTCTTAGCTGTTTTTGGCGCGCCTTTATTTGTTCATACCTAGAAAACTCGCCATCCAAAATACTTCCACGAGCTGCGCAAGCTTCATCAATTCCCAGTCTCTCTTTCTCAAGATCATCATATTCGGAAATTATTGAATTAAGCCAAGCCTCCTCATCCTTCTCATTAATAATATCTTTTTCTATATTCTTGATCTCATCAGCATCCATGATCATTGATTGCTTTCTAGCATCCATATCATTATGGTGTAGGAAACTATGTTCCAGGCCAATTACGTGAGCAATTTCATGAGAAAAAGTGGATTTACTCCATAAGTTTGTAGAAAAGACAGCAAGCTCCTTCGCATCAATTTCATGAAGATTAGCATATCCCCCAGCACACATTTCTTCACCATAATGTTGCAAGGGTACGAGAAACATTACAACCTCTCGTTTCTTCGCTAAATTGCTATATTGCGATTCAAATACTTTCTTAAATTCATCTAAAAGCTCCCCTGTACAAAATTTTTCATCTTCGCGTTCAATAATGAAACCTTTATCTATCCATTTCTCCTCATCAATAACAATATCAATAACACTATTTATAGAGCATTGTAACAACGCCTGATTCAATGAATTTTTATTTAAGTGATTTTCAAGCTCTTGTAGGTTATATTTTGACTCATCAATCCCACCGAATACTTTATCATCAATAGTGTTCTTGTCTTGAGCACTTAAATCATCTTCTACAAGTACTTCCTTACCACCTTCAATAATATTTGTTCGACTTCTTAATACACGAATAGGAGTTATTTCAAAAATGAAATCTTTGTAGTTCGAATTCTTTAAAACTTTGAGGTAGCCTACGGGTATATTCTTCTTGTTATATGCGGTGATAAGAGTATCGCGACTAAGTACCCCCTTACATTTAACTTGTACATCATAATAATCAACTGGCTCTCTCCCCCCTTCTATCAGTTTTGTAATACCTCTGAGTATTTCTATTTTTAATATTTGGGGATCCTTCTGCTCAAGTATTCGTTTATCTTCTAAAAGTTTTTCTCTTTTCTGTTGATCAGTCTCTGCAATTATTTCTTCCGTTTTAAGCCGAATCTTTGTTTCTCGATTAACTAGATATAAATTATAAAGAAACGCTAGGGTTGTACCCCCTGGAAGCTCATCATGACACTCTTCAGCCATTTGTAATAACTGATCCCAGTCGGGCTCCTCTGTTTCTAATACCCTCTTTCTCCATTTTCTCAGAATAGTCACTGACTCGAGGCTACGATAAACATCATCATCAAAACGGTCATACAACTCAATAACAGGGTCTGAAAATGTAATGTTAGTATCATCCGAAGAAAACCTGATAATATCATCAGGTTCGGCATTATTTTCTAAGAAATAAACCCTCAAAGAAAGTTTAATAATCTTTTCTTCACTTGGCATAACAGCAGGTAAAAAAGATAACCAAGGTACAAAATATTCTTTACCTTCTACTATTGTTAGAGTGTATCTAAATTTATTCTCTTTAGGCTCCTTAGTAGACTTTGTATATTCACTTTTTAACTTTTTATAATCTTTGCTAATAGCATCATAGTCGTTACGCATCCAATCAAAGCCATATTCACCCAGATACATATCATGCCTTCTAAACTCAACATAAAACTTTAACTCTGGCTTAATCTCGCACTCTCCACGAGTAGCACCAGCAACATGGTTTGAATCTTCAAGAACACTAGACACTTTCTTCTCTCCTTTTAATTTCCCACGAGCCTTCTTTTTTCTTTATTGTAATTGTAGTCAATTCTGAAAGTTTGATGAGTTTTTCTTCATTCTCTTGCTCATCATTCTGTAATATTTCTTCAACATCCTCTTCGCCTAAAAATAACTGGCAATCCTTTTTAGATGACATGCAAACCCAAGCAAATAAAATATACTCTGTATCCGTAATCATTTTAGCTTTTTGAGCTTCATTGAATAAAAAGTCTACCCATTGTCTTTGCTTTTTGGCCGCGAACTGCTTCCACTCAACAACTTCATCAGAAAGCACTTTAGCAATCTGCTGTTTTAGTTTTTGAAACTGTAGCTGCTCAAAGACTTTCACCTGCTCTTCATTAATCGTTAACATATTCATCATACTAACTCGCGCAAAGCACACCCCCCCACTTTTACATGATGTTGCTTACAATCAAAAACATCATGTAAAACTGGGGGGGTGTGCTTTATTTTATAGTTATAGTCATTGTTATTCTGCATAGCGAGTATTTCTGCTTTTACCTTTCATTAAGGCTCTGTGTATTTTGAGTTTATTATGTAAGTTTAAGGATTACTAAGTGCCTCAGGTAATAATATTATGGCTGTCCTTTGTTTCAACTGAATATCAATCACTTACAGGCTTGATGAGTGTTTTTTTGTTTATGGGCATTGATTGTCCTTTTATTTTTAATTATTCATCTTAGTAAGCGAAATTCATTATTAATCAAACCGATATGCATCGAAATATCCGCATAATTAAATTTACCAGGTATACTCTCTATTTTCTCCTCTGATGTTCTGAGCAAAGGTAATCCATTTCGATCAATACATTCAAGTAACTTACCATTAGCTGAAACTCTATAGTTTATCATTTTTGGATTAATCTCAATAAATTGAAAGCCTCCCTCTCTCATCACTGTTAATAAATACATTAGATCATCTTTTCTTTGCTCTACTGATATCATGGGATAACATGCAGCTTTTTCTTTAAAGAGTGTTTGATAAGAAGCACTAATTTCTACTGTGTTTAGGCTGTTTAGATCTGATTTTATATTCTGTACAAATTTATTTGCTTTTGCTACAAGACTCTCACTTAACTTTAAAGGCTTAGCTAATTCCCAAGCCCACCTTTTTGTATTTAGACTAAAAATAAAGTTTTCTTTGTGTAAATATTTTTGATTAAATAAATAGTTTTCCTCTTTAGGATTACATTCTATTTCTGCCAATGTAACCCCCTCATCAGCGGTTAAGAAACTACCTTCTATATAGTTTGCAACTCTAACAATTACATGCGGACTAATGTGATTTTCATCATTACTTTTAATATTAACTTTTAACTCATTATCTCCATTGATCAGGTATTCATGAATAGGAGTGGAGATCAATGTTTTTGACCCAACATCTTCTCTTACCAAAACAATGTCATTAATTGCTACTTCCAACATGCAGTGTTGAACATTGATTGTTAAATAAGTTATGTTTTTCATAAATCATACTCCAGTTTTCCAATTTCAGTTGCTTCGTATACTACTATTCGATCAGAATAAGAAACTGTTGAGTTTCTTATCACCTCGATAACTACTGCTGTTTCTTCTACCCATGATCTCAATTCTAGATGAGGAGACTTCTTGAATGAACATGACATAAATGCTTCAGCCTGAATACCTCCAGTTAGTGAACATTTAGCTGAATAAACATGATCCATAAATACGGCTCTAGCAACCGTACAAAGTTCGGCACTTGCACTTACAGTTGCTTTTCTTTTGTATGTAGTGTCACTACTAAAACTAGTATTCATCTCAACAAGAAGCACAACTTTGAGAAAAGCTTTAACCACAAGTTCAAAGAGAACCCCGTCTCCGACAAAGTAGTTTACTTTCGCTTCTACACCAAAAGATGCCTCTAGGACAATTTCAATAATTTTTACATTTACGGCAATTGAATAATATGGAGTTACTCTAATAACTCTATCTGATGCCTCTCCTTTTTTAACACCCCAAGTTCCAGTAATATCACCTTCCAAGATTGAAAAATCTAAAGAACATTTAAATCCAACTTGAGGAACAAAGTTTTTTATTTTACTTATTGCCCCCTTAATATCCCCAGAGTATTCAAGAATCTTATTTATGCTATTAGTTACTTCTAATTCACGACCATTCAGGCTTATTGAAAAATCTGGGGTCATCTTAAATAGTGTTTTTTCAGTTTCTCCTCTATCCTTTTCAGTTGAATCAGTACTCTTAGAAACTGAATATTTTGACCCTAAAATATTTTCTGACAATACTTTTGCTTCGCTAGAACTTACTTTCGAGATAACATTACCTTCATCGTCAGCTTCACTCTCTTTATATATAATCCCATCCTTTCTATATTCTATGGCATCGGTATCAATAATTTTTTTCCCCGTTTTACCGTATATAACTTCTTTTGAATCTGTAGCTTTATCTTTTCCAAAGTTCCAGCTTTCTTTTTTACTTGTTTTAAGGCTTCTATTAAGCCTTCTTTCATATTCCTCTTTATAAGTTATTTGCTGTTTTTTTTCGGTCTTAATTTTCCGAAAGGCTGGAAACCTAAGGCTTATTTTAAATTTCTTATTTGGATACACTATTACTTTCGCATTCAAATAAAAATTAGGATGCTCTCCTCCTTTATCTGGGATACCACAGCTTGTTGCAACAATATCTAATTCTTTATAATCATTAAAGTTCCAGAGCTCTTTTAGACCCAAAAAACTCCCTCTCTTTAATGTAGGTGCCAATATGCTCGCTACCTTTAGTGACTTATTACGCTTTGAAAAAACACTTTCATCACTCTCACTTTTTCCTTCCAGAAATGTAATAACTGTAAATCCATGCTCACCTCCACTGCACCTGTGTTTACTCTTAGACTCAACATCTAGAGTGAGATATTTCTTTAGGCTTCTAGTAGCATTGTACTCATTATGAAAATCAGCAATACATTCAAATAATAAATCAACTTCATGCTCTTTTAATAACTTAAGGTGCTCAGAGGGCACTAAACCTTCATTAGATCTATTATCAACCTTTGTTCTACAAGAAACCACGCTAGTTCTTGCTGTTTTACTATCTGTTACTTTTATTATTAATCTACTTACATCACATGGTTCTGTCGAAAAATCGCGATCTTTACACTTTTGTACTGGTAATTTACTTTCTTTCTCTAGCTTCTCTTTATCTTCTAACTCTTTTTCAGAATATGGAATGTATACAACTTCTCCTGCATAAACATAATAAGGAGAAATAGGGTCTCCAGCTTTATTCTGATCTATTCGGTATGGAAACTTAGCCGTATAATGATCTACTCCTTTGAGCTTTATTCCCTCACCTTCATCTTTATTAAAATCTTTAAGTTTTTGTAGATCTACCTTCTTCTTCTTTGCTATGAATTCAAACGTCTCACCTCTTCGAACAGTATAAGCGTAACCTAATTTTTTACTTGGGGGCATTCTTACTTTCCTTTTATAGTGTAATGCTTCGTATATTTACATCTGCGATGTTAGATAAGAGTATAATTTCACCCCCCTCAGAAAGACTGTCATCATACAAAATTCTAATGACATCCTGTCTTTTGAGGAATGATTGATAACCCTCTTTTGCTGCCATACAAATTACCGAAAAATAGATAATTGCATCATCATGTCTAAGATCATATTTTTCTGCTTCTATAATAAAAAACTCTAATAGCTTTTGTTTTCTGTTTGTTGATACTTTCTTCCAAAGTAGAACTTCACGACTTAAAACCTCGTCTATTTTTTGTTTTAGTAAGGTATATTGAACATTAGAAAAGACTTCCATCTGCTCTTCATTAATTTTTAGCATATACACCAACCTCCAACGGCTGATGCATTAATATTTAAAGCACACCCCCTCACTTTTACATGATGTTGCTTGTAATCAACAACACCCTGTAGCTTTGCATAAGCTCTAGCAGTCGTTAATAAAACTAACGCACTATCATGCAAAACTAGGGGGGTGTGCTTTGGTAGTTGCTTTAAATTCATCATTATTTCTTAGGCTTCCTTACCATAAGCACCGTTTTATCTGGGTCAATCTCTTCATCTTCTGATGTTAGCTTCATATCAGTTTCTTTAGGCTTGGGTGTTTCGCTCTTTTTTTCTTTTATTGGTGCAGGGTTTGCTACTGGGGGCTTTCTTACCATTAACACGGTTTCATCTTCATCAAACTGTTCTTTATCTCCGCTCTCTTCTGGCTCTTCTATTTCGATATTTTTTAGTGCCAATGCTGCTTTTATATTTTCTTTATAATCTATTTTATTTTGCTTTAGTGTTGGTTTTTTAAAGCTTAGCAACTCGTCATATTTTTCAGAAAGCATAAGGTAACTATCAACCTTGGCAAACATCATGTCATTATTTTCGGGTGTGCAAACGGGGAGAAATGCTCTTAGCACACAGGGGTCATAAAACCGAAAGAGTAGTCGCTTGCCATCAGGCCCTTCTATTTTCATAAATGATCGGAAGTGTTTTCTGATTTTTATGAATTTTTTATCCGAATAGGCAAATATGCAACAGGTACTTTCTAGGCTTTCTTTTAATAACCACTGGGTAAAGGCATCGTCTTTTTTTAATTCAACCAAATAAGGGGCGGCTTCTGCTAAGTCGAAGGGTAACTCGCCTCTAAACAGGCAGGTGCTGTCGCCTTCGTGCTCTTCTAGTTTACCGAGCAAAGCGGGGAGCACTGCCCCATCTATGACGCTGTATACTTTCTTTTTTGTGTTGAAGAGTTTTTGTTGTAGTTTTTTTACGTCCACTTATACGGTCTCTGTTTCTTTGTTTGCTTGTTCTTGCTCTCGCTTTTTCTTTGCTTTATCACATTCTTCACAGAACGGAACGTTATTTTTAGCGGCTAGCCTTAGCACTGCCGCCGCAGGCACGACATCATGATCCGTTCTCTTCTTAGGTGGGCTTGCTGGGCCTGGTGGTTGTCGGTCGTCTGCTTCTTTGGGTAGCTTGGCTTTTTCTGGCTCTGAGCCTATGCCACTGGCTGGCGAGCCTCCGCTATTAATATTAACCATTGCGCCTTTGATGGATACACCGCTTGGCCCAATATCAATAAAGCTACCGCCTGCTTTGAGGCTGATTTGTGCGCCTGCCTCAAGCACTAATTTTGTGCCTGCTTTTATGTGAATCTCTTGTCCTGATTCGTGGGCATAGTTTTGTGCTGATTTTTGGTGTATGTCGCCTTTTGCTTCAATTGATAACGTGTCATCAATAAACAGGTTGAGTTCGCCTCCGACTGTTTGATGTCTATCGCCGTAGACATCATCATAGTAAGTGCCTTCAACGATATGGTGTTGATGCTTTCCTACCCACGTTAAATGATTTTTATTGGTACGCTGATCCAGTTGTTTTTCTGCATGAATGAAGATTTGCTCACTTCCTTTGGTGTCATCCATGGTCATTTCATTAAAGCCATCACCGCCTTTGCTACTTCGGGTTTTGATACCGCTGATATTTTTCTTTGAGGGTAGATCATACGGTGGCATTTGATCTGCATTGTAGACTTTGCCTGTGACTATCGGTCTATCTGGGTTGCCTTCAAGAAAGTCTACAATGACTTCTTGCCCTATACGCGGGATGTGGATTGCGCCCCACTTTCTGCCTGCCCAGTTTTGTGAAACACGAATCCAACATGAGCTATTTTCATCGGCTTTGCCGTATCTATCCCACGGGAATTGCACTTTGATGCGCCCATACTTATCACAATAAATCTCTTCATTACTAGGCCCTACAACGACCGCATTTTGAGAACCCTCTATAAGTGGGGGGGTGTGCTTTCTTTTATTTCTAAAAGGGGTGATGGCGCTCACTACTTGGAATTTATTTTTGTAGATAAAACCTGAGCCACCTTTTTTGGTTGAGCCAAAGGCATCTTGGTCTGCTCTATGAACTACTTTGGTGATTAAATACTCTATGTTTTGATCTTCGCGTGGGTGCTTTTCCATTTTCATTAACGCACCGACTGTAAATTCTCTTGCTGTACTTTTGCCTTTGATGATGGCGTAGTCGCTTTGGATTTCTTCTTGTTTTATACGTGCATAGTGTTCACCTTCTTCTACGGTCACGTAGTTCCCGGGGTAGTCAAACACTTCTGCTTCTGCGTTGGTATGGAGTTTTGGTTTACTGTATTTATTGCCAATGGTTGCCTTAGGGTTTTCGAAATCATAGTCATCTACCGCCACGGCACCTGATACAACGGTGTATTCTTGTTTCCAGCGATTTATAATTTCTTCATTGCGTACGGTGGTGTCATCAGGCGGATAATATGCGATGCCGTCATAGCTTGAAATAAGTTGATGAGCCGAGCTACTGTCACACAAAATAAGCTTGTGGCGATCATTGCTATGCTCAAAGAAGTAATAGATGCCCTCTTCTTCCATCAGGCGTGAGATAAAGTTAAAGCTTGTTTCACGGTATTGAACCGTATTCTCTCTACTGCGGTAACTGCTATCTAGCCTTAATTCATAGTCGGTGTAGTCATTATCACCCAATACTTTTTCGATAATGTCTACAGCGCTCATATCTTGAAAAATCTGGCAATCTTTTGTTTGTTGTAAAAACCATATCCAAGGGGAAACTATCGCTTTATAAGTCGCAAAACCTTCACTACTTTCACCTTGTGAGAAACTTGTGATATAGCCGTTGAAGTAGCGCACGCTATCGCCAGAAACATTGAGCCTGACCGTAACATTGTGACCTAAGATTGATTCAATATCGATGTCTTCTTGAGAGCTACGCAAGTCTAGTTCAATTTTATATAAGCGACCCAGTTCTTCGGTTGCTTTAAATTTATGTAGCAATAAAACATCTTCACCTAAAGGAGAAAGGAATTCTAATTCGCGATGGACTTGAGTTGGCATTATGTTTTCCTAATTATTGGTAGTTGGAGTCTAGGATACAACGGTTGTTTATTCAAATATAAAGTAGTTCTATCATTTATAGATAGCTCATACTCACTTTAATCGACTCAGTGAGTTGATTACTTGAGTGAGCGGCATTGTTTCAATATTTTTGATTTTAATATCTGCAATCAAAGGCTTATTTTGACAGTGTTCTTTTCGTGCATTTAGCACTTCATAAACGGATAACTGAATTGCAGTTTTATGTTTAAGCAGGTGAGTTTCTTGCGCAAGACACTTGCCAGCAGTGGATGAACCTACAAAAACTGTTTGTGGTAGATAATGTTTAATTGCTTGCGCAAATATTTCTGCTGAACTTGCGGTAAACTGACTTAATAACAAGTAAACTTTTTTATCTGAAATAGACCTTCCTGAAACTGTTTTTAGAGGAATAGCATTTTTAATATTATTTTCTTTTAAGTATGCCACCGTTAAGTTTTGTTTGATAAAAAATGACAACGTATCAATGGTTGCATAAAGGTCACCACCTGGATTAAAACGAAGATCAATAATCAATGATTTGTTATCAGCAAAGCTCTTCAAAGCATTTTTTATTTTTAATGTAGAGTCATTTGAAAACTGCCTAATACTCAGTACGTTAATTTTTCCTGCTAACTTTATATCCACATATTTTTGAGGAAATAACTGTACTTTAAGTTGATACTTTCCAAGCTTTTTTGCCGTCTTCGACATTGTTTGTATTTCTACTATTTGGCCTTGTGAAAACTCTGTAAGAAACTGATAGCTTTCAAATTCTGACGGTTTGATTTTTTTCTTATTAATTGAGCAAATATATACTGGGGTCGTTATACCTGCTTGGTATGCAGGGCCCTCTTTAATTGGGACACCCAATATCAAATCACCATCAATCAATAAATCAAGACCAATACCTAATCGTTTAGTTTTTCCACGCTTTTGTTTGAAAGCCACTTCTTTCGCACTGAAGTGTTTAGAATAAGGATCAAGCTGGTTTAAATAGCGATTAAGCGTTGCGGTGTTTTGTAAAGAGCTTTGATCAACTCTTGGTTTTTTAAAGTGATTATTCGAAATAATGATGCTAATACGTTGTTTCTTTTTTTTTGAAAAAGAAGCTTTAGTCTCGTACTCTTTAGCAATTAGGCTTGTTGCAAAAAAGAAACTACCTAGAAGCAAAAGCAAAATAAATCGCACATTAATCCTCAAGATGCTAACACCAAAAATATCAACAACGTATTATTGATTGCTAATCATTTTACGCAATACATTTATTTCTTGTTGCAAGGCTGTGATCTTAGCCTTGTATTCTTTATTTCCCCCTGCGGAAACCCTCTTTCTCTTGAGTGTTGATATTGAAGAATTCAATCTTTTTATTTTATTAACTTGTTGCTTTCGCTCAGCTTTTTGAAGACTATTTAAAGCTTTCGTTTGATTGGCTTGTTGAGTCAGCCTTCTATTTTCAGCTTGTAAAACATCAAGCTGCTGATCAAATGCTTTTTTCTGAACCGTAAGAGATTGAAGTTGTGTATTAAGCTTCTGGTTTTTATCCGCTTCGGCATTAAGCGCATCTTGTGAGTTTTTTAACTTAAACTGTTTACGTGATAGTTGGCTATCAAATTCACCTGATGAAATATTCACTGCTGCTTCTAATAAATTAGCATCTTCGGGCTTCACATCTGGCGCTGAACAGGCAGATAAACTGAGAAAAGTAGCTATAAATATAATTCGATTAAACATAAAAAACCTTTAAAGTTGCAGTTATAAAAAGTTAAAACGTGCTTGCGATATTTTTGGCATAGTCACCTAAATCTTCTTTGCACATTTTTAACGTCAGTGAGCCTTTTGACAAGTTGAGAAGGTGCTCCATCATTATCTCAACAATACCTTGGTTTACTTGTTTCATTGTTTGTTCTTTTTCAAGCTTAGTAAGTTGCTCACGAACAAGCTTTACTTCGTAAGCCTTAAGCTTAGTCATATTTTTATAATATATGGCAATGTTATCATCAATTCTTTGTTGTGATGCTTGTATTTGCCGCTGAGTATCGGTGATAAATCTTGTTCGACCAGAATTCATTTTAAGGTTTTTTATTTCTTCAATAATACTTTTATTTTTTGTAATACGAATTTGTTCTTTAATTATTGTTGAAGCCCTAACAAGACTGTTATCCAACAAACCATTAACAATCATAACTTGTTCTTTTGTCAAAGAGTCGGGCTCAGGCTTAATTACTGGTGAAATCAGTGGCTTTTCAGGCGCATCAATTTGGCTTTTAAAAGGTAGCTCTGGCGTTACCTGTGTACTTGCTACAACGATGGGTGGCTTCGCATCAGGAATATCTGCAGGCATTTTAGGTGTTATTATACTGGGGATTTTTATCGGTGCTTCTTGCTCCTGTGGCGCAGGTGTTTTATTCACAACGTTTTTTATGGTGACAACTTTATCAGTACTAGAAGAAAACATAAAATAACTACCAATACCTAGCACTATTGCCAACGTGACAACTCCTCCACCAATAAGCCCCAAAGACGCTCTCTTTTCCACTTTTGATTTTACGGGCGTTTCATCAACGGCGGTAAACTCATCATTAATTTCAGCTTGCTCATGAACAGCTTGTGGTTTTTGAATTGCTTGAGTAAAAGCATCCGCTCGTTTGGCAATAACGGTGGGAGCCATTGAAATATCAGCCGCTTCTATGGCATTAGAAAAGTCGATAACTGAATCAAATCGATCTTGTGGCTTCTTCGCTAATGCACGATCAATTACCTTCTGGTAATGGGACAAACTAGGCTTAAGTTCTGGGATGGGTGCATTAACATGCGCATAACTAATCGCGGCGGCTGTTTTGGCTTTATAGGGTTTTTCTCCCGTTAGCATTTCATAGAAAACCACACCAAGACTATAAATATCCGCTCGGTGATCAAGCTCTTCCCCCATCGAAAACTCGGGAGGCATATACGATGGCGTACCCGCAGCAAAACCCAGCGTTGTGTACTCCCCTTCGGTATCTTGTACTTTAGAAATACCAAAGTCCGTTAAGACGGCATCCCCATTTTTTCGAAACAGAATATTTCCTGGTTTAATATCTCTATGAATAAAATTTTGCAAGTGGGCGGCATTTAAAGCACTGGCTATTTGGGTAATAACCCGCTGTTTATCTTGAATAGATAAGGCTTCATCATCAATTTTTTGTCGTAACGTACCTACTTCCAATAGCTCGATTGCCATATAGCAAGCATCGTTACTAATACCAATATCATAAATATGAACGATATGAGGATGATTGAGTTTAGAAATAATCCTCCCTTCATTAATAAAACATTCTTTGAATGTCCCATCTTTCAAAAAGGAAGGCGACATGATCTTCAGAGCAACTTGCCGATCAAGAATTTCATGCGTAGCAAGATAGACCGTGGACATCCCACCTGTCCCAAGCTCTTTATCTATTTTATAATTTTGCACTTCAATCAAAAAGGGAAATCTCTACTCAGCGACAGACTTGACAATAATTTTCTCTATTTTAAAAGGAACTCACCTGAAAGTGTAGGAAATTTATAAAAAACTGATAGCTGGGCTATCCTTCTATTTAGTACACAAGCACACCCCCCCACTTTTACATGATGACTATGTTCATCATTCCCTCGATAGCTCTTGTCCGAAGCACAAAATATAACCGTCGGGGTCTTTCATATACCACTCACGCATTCCGTAGAATCTTGTGATGGGTTCTTGAATAACGTCGACTTTATCTTTAAGGCTATTATATTGTGCATCAGCATCATCCGTTCGCAAATATAGCGTTTGGCTTGCGCTGATTGCTACGCCTTTTAATGCGGGCAAATCAGCCTCTAAACTTTTGCGTGATTGAAACATAAATTCGGCGCTGGCTGGGTCTTCAGGGTCTAGCTTTAAGTTTGCCCAATCTAGGTTTTGACCTTGCCCTAGCGACATAATGATATTGCCTTCTTCCGTTCCTGCTTCAAAATCCGCCACTGCCACAATCAATTTAAAGCCTAATACCTTTTAATAAAAGAGTGCCGTATCGCAGACGTTATTGACCATAAGATTTGGGATAAGGGAATTATGCATTTTGTTCTCTCTTTGGTTATAGTAGCTGCACATTCTAAAACAGGCACGTATCATGACATTAAAAATTGGCGAAGCTATACCAGACTTTGAAGCACCTGCCACATCCAATCTAAATTTTAAATTATCGGACTACAAAGGGAAATCAAACCTCGTCCTTTACTTCTACCCCAAAGATAGCACACCTGGTTGCACGGTTGAGGGAAATGATTTTGGCGCTCTTTATGATCAATTCAAAGCGGCTGATACAGAGATTTTTGGCGTATCAAAGGACAGCATGAAACGCCATGATAATTTTAGAGCGAAGCAAGGTTTTCCGTTTGAATTGATTTCAGACGTTGAAACAGAGGTATGCGAATTATTTGGCACTTGGCAATTAAAGAAAACCTTTGGCAAAGAATATATGGGCATCGTTCGCAGTACATTTTTGATTGATAAAGACGGTGTGCTTAGTCAAATCTGGTCACCTGTGAAAGTCAAAGGTCATGCAGATGAAGTTCTTACTGCGGTTAAGGAGTTATAAATGAAAATCGAAGTATTAGGACAAACCGAATTACGCCTTTCTGACTGGGAAGAAGATGGCATTGACATTATGTTAGGCAAGCTACCTCGCTTTAGCGCGCTAGCGATGTTTGTTGCCTCACTTGGGCGTTGTACTTTTGCCGTTATTGATCATTATGCTTTACGCATGGATGTGCCAATTGAAAATATCGTGACGCATTTGGAATGGGATTTTGATGAAGAGCCAACACGATTCAAAACCATCACCATGAAAATTTACTGGCCAGAAGTTCCTGAGAAACGCCTTGCTTCGGTTGAGCGTGCCTCGCATAAATGCGCCATTTCAAATACGATTAAGGATTGTGTGGAGATTAAAACGACTGTGCTGAAAGAAGTTTATAAAGCATCATAGACAGTATATAGCGTTACACCCCCCTACTTTTACATAATGACCTTAATCATTTATCATAGGCTCTTCATTCCTTACTATAGAAAAATAGGTACTTATTAACATGCATTTCAAAACTTTATTTAGTGTAATTGTAGCCAGTCTTTTTTTAACGGCTTGTGGCGGAGGGGGCAGCAGCTCTAATGCAAAGAAACTATCCTGTAGCTCAACTCACTCTGGAGACTTAATCCCTGATTGTGACACTGAAAGTACCATGCTAAAAAGTGGTGTCGAAAGCTTAGATATTGTTAAAGGCAAACGTACCGAAACCGTAAACCTTAATTGTACTGAAGGCTCTGTAGCAGGAACATCTATTGCTGATTACAACTCTGGAGAAGTCAGCATTGATGTCACAGGAACTAACGGAGATATTTCATGCAAAATGTACTTTACCTCTCCCCTTGCCAAAACAATTACAACACAAGATATTGATGAACTATTAGAATGGGGGGATGATCCTGCTGATCGTACAAGCACCACCTGCCCTGATGACGTATTAGATAACGACTCTTCTGATATTACAGAAGACATGATTAAGTCATGTTCTGGAAGCCTTCAAGTTGACTTTGAATTTACCGACTCAAATGAAAAAGAACATGAGTTCACTTTGAAATATACAATCAAATAAAAAATTTATTTAAGGAATCTCTGAATAAGTCCCTTAAGTTCTAAGTGGGGGAAAGCACACCCTCACTTTTACATACACCCTAATCACTCAATACCGCAAACGCCAATTATCATTCTGCATCATCATTGTGCTCACTTTAGTTCCTATTTTATCAGCCAGCTTATCCATAATACTTTTATGACGTGAGAATACGACTACGTCTTTGGCACCAACAATGTCACGAGCAACACGAGAGGTACTACCAAAACCATCCACTAAACCAAGCTCTTTCGCACCTTCGCCGGTCCAAATCAAACCTGTAAATATATCGGGATTATCTTTTAAACGATCCCCACGCCCTGTTTTAACCGCATCAATAAAGTGCTTATGCGTGTCTGCCAGTAGGTTTTTAATAAATACAACTTCCTCCTCTTTACGTGGACGAAAAGGATCAAGCATGGCTTTGTTTTTTCCTGCTGTTATTTGGCGACTTTCTACGCCAAGCTTTTCCATCAGCCCAACGACACCGAAGCTATCCATACGCACCCCGATTGAACCCACTAAGCTGGTCTGACTCGCATAGATTTTATCGGCCGCGGATATAATGTAATACCCTCCCGAGGCACAAATATCTGCGGCAACTGCATAAACAGGTTTATTGTGTTTTTCACGCAAACGACGAATTTCATCATAAATATAACCCGATTGCACAGGGCTACCACCGGGACTATTACAACGAATGATAATACCTTTGACCTTCTTATCTTCAAACGCTTCTCGCAATGGGGGAATAATCGCATCAGCGCCTGCATCCGAGTCTGCAGAGATAACACCTTTAAGGTCTATAACGGCAGTATAAGTATCCGCTTTTTTGCTCGCATCACCTTTGCCATTGAGAGCGGCGTAATACAATAGTGGGATTGCAACTAAATAAGCAAATGTCAAAAGTTTGAAAAATATACCCCAGCGCCTTGCTCTACGTTGTTCTTTAATGCCTTGCAAGGCAACCTCTTGCAATACATCCATTGCTTGTTTATCTGTATTTTGCATTTTTACTTTAGAGCCTCTTACATTAATTATTATCTAAATTCATCAACATCAATCCGTATCACGCGAAATAAACTTGCCTGTTCCGGTATGCACTTTGATGATTTCGCCTGTTTCTAAATATTCAGGCACTTGCACCGTAATACCTGTAGACAAGGTGGCAGGCTTATCACGATTCGTCGCACTCGCGCCTTTTAATCTTGGTGCAGTTTCCATCACTTCTAGTGAAACAGTCGAAGGCAGCTCAACACCGATGATATTGTCTTCTAACAATAACGCTGTGATCTCTTCCATTCCTTCTGTGATGTAGCCAACTTGATCACCTAAATCTTCTGCGCTAAGGCTATGTTGCGTGTAATCTTCATTATCCATAAACACATATTCATCACCGTCCATATACGAATAAGAAACCTTTACGCGAATACAATCTGCCTCTTTGAGCATATCATCAGCTTTATGCGACTCATCACGTTTTTGACCTGTTTGCAGGTTGTTGTAACGAATTTTGTAATAGGTTGATGCACCTCGTGATGATGGGCTTTTACAATCGATGGTTTTTACTGCATGTGGTACACCATCAAAATCGATGATCATTCCTTTTTTTAAATCATTTGCTCTTGGCATTTTTTGCTTCCCTTCCCATGATGAATGTATTTTTTATAGCTCGATCATCTGCCAGCATTAGGAGAGAAAACAAGCGCTCTTCAATGCTATCACACTGATCTAATTTAAACTTCATTAAGTCAGTAGCGTGATAATCCAATACTACAAAATCAGCTTCTTTACCTTTCTCAAAGTTACCAATTTTATCGTGTAAATCCAACGCCTTTGCACCACCTAAGGTCGCCATATACAAAGATTCAAAAGCAGATAAACTATTGCCTTGAAGCTGTTGAATTTTATAAGCTTCGTTGATTGTTTTTAAGATTGAAAATGAATCTCCACCAGCCACATCCGTACCTAAACCTGTCTTAACACCGTAGTGATTTGCTTTGTGTAAATTGAATAAACCCGAACCAATAAATAGATTGGAAGCAGGGCAAAATGCGATGGATGAATCGGTTTCTGCTAGGCGTTGCCATTCGCATTCTTCTAGGTGAATACCGTGAGCGAATACCGAGCGTTTTCCTAATAGATGATGATGGTCATACACATCAAGATAATTTTTACGTTCGGGGAACAGTTTTGCCACCCATTCACATTCTTGTTTATTCTCAGATATATGCGTTTGAAAATGCACATCGGGATATTCTTGCAATAACCGCCCTGCTTGTTCTAATTGCTCAGGCGAACTCGTCGGCGCAAAACGTGGCGTTACGGCATATCGCAGTCGATCTTTATTGTGCCATTTTTCGATTAGCGCCTTGCTTTCGTTATAGGAAGTTTCAGGCGTATCCAACAAAGCAGCAGGCGCATTTCTATCCATCATCACCTTGCCACAAATCATACGCAAATTACGTTGCTGTGCTTCTGTAAAGAATGCATCAACTGATTGCGGGTGAACCGTGCCAAACACCAAGGCAGTCGTCGTGCCATTTGTTAAAAGCTGATCTAAAAAGAAGCTAGCGATTTTTGCGGCGTATTCAGGGTCATCAAATTTCTGCTCCGCAGGAAAAGTATAGGTTTCTAGCCATTCTAAAAGCTGTTTTCCGTAAGATGCAATGATTTCGCACTGTGGGTAATGCACGTGTGTATCGATAAATCCTGGAGTAATTAGGCAGTTTGGATGCTCTGTTATTTTTGTATCTTCGGGAAGTCTTTTGAGTAAGATTTCTGCATTTCCTACAGAATGGATGTGGCCATTTTCGATAACGAGAAGCCCATCTTCAAAATATTCGCAGTCTTTATCATTAGTTAAGAAATGTATTATTTCTCCACGATGTGCCATTAAGTCTTTCATATTATTATCGTTTCACACTTAGCAAAAAAATCTCTGAAAAATATTTGCATCTAAAAAAAATACAAGTCCGTATAGCTGACCAACTAAACACTTAAACACTCATCAACAACATCCAAAGGATTGATATGAACTTACGCAAAAAACTTTCAATATTGGCGCTCTTAACGCTACCCTTTTCTAGCCCATTACTGGCTAAAGATTTACCTTTCACGCTTGATATTTCTGGAAAGAATTTTGAGCTAAAGAAAGAACTGGTTATCAGCGAAGCTACGGAAGATAAAACTGAAATCAATTTCAACTTCAAAGATAAATCAGGTACAGATTACAACTTCGACCTTAAATACAAAAAACTACCAGACAATCGCTCTTATCCAAGTAACCTCGATATTACGCTAAAAGATGGAAAAGGTCAGAAGCTGGGTTATATTTTTTGGGCAAACAATGGCACTGAATCACTTAAAGCCCTTGGCACTATCGGCATGATCGTCGATATTAATGGCGAGCCTATGGATTTAAAATTCACCTTTGATGCCGACGACAAGGGTGACTTCTCTGTGAAAGGTCTTGATGATGAGCGTTATGTTTCTGATACATTGATCCCTAAAAAAGGTTTTCAGATGATTCGCCCAATGTTACTTCCTATCGTTTCAGATGGCGTTAGAAAACAAGTCTATGACCTTGATGCTCACCCATTCAAAATTGATTACACATTGAAGAATATTGAAAATGGATTAGTCCAATTCCAATACAATCTCTATAAAAAAGATGGCGACAAAGATCACCTTTTAGAACGCATTTACTTTAATGCTGATAGTGTAGAAACGCTACGTAATGGCATGTTTGCGGGAAAATACTTCGATAAGGAATATGGCACGTTTAAACTTGTTTTCTACCCTGCTATGGGCCAGACAGCTCCGCCAAGTGTTACACAAAAAGAAGAACCAAAAGCTAAGGAAGATGAAGAGCCAGAATGTAGTTAATTTGCTTTCGCTCCCCCTCTTTAGTAGAGAGGGTTTGGGTTTGGGATTGTGAGGTTATGTAGATTCTTTCCGCGCCCTTCGACTCCGCTCAGGGAGCTATTTCAGTTTAGTATAACTAAGTAGTAGTACCCTGAGCGGACTAGGTTTATCCTGAGTGGAGTCGAAGAGGAGGGCAACGGCACATTACTCCAAAATTACTTTCCAAGAGTGACTACTTTTGAGTTATCTATCACAGCATTCAATGACTGTTTATCTCTTAATTGCAACAACTCCGCACTAATCGATACAGCAATTTCCATCGGCTTTTTAGACTTTAATGAAGGCAAACCCACAGGACAGGTAAGCTGTTCAAGCTCTTCTTTATTATAACCTTTTTTCATCAATCTCTGTCTAAACTTCAAACCTTTGGTTGCCGAACCAATCAATCCACAATAAAGGCTATCACCGCGTGACAATATTGTTTCACAGAGTTGCTGATCTAGCGCATGATCGTGTGTCATGACTAAAAAGTAGCTATTAGATTTGCAGGATTCTACCGCTAATTCTGGCTGAGTTAGTGTTTGTATCTGGATATGTGATGCAACTGTTTCAGGAAATAACTCTGGGCGTGAATCGAACCATTTTACTTGGCAATCAACTTCTTCTAATATTTTAATTAATGATTTTCCAATATGCCCTGCGCCGAATATTACGATATTGAAATCACTAGCAGGAAACACTTCAAAGAAAACTTTTACCACTCCGCCACAGCATTGTTTTAGGTCTTTTCCTAGATTGAAGGTTTCTGTGTATTGAGCTGTTTTGTTTAGGTGTAAAAACTCTCGAGCGAGTTCTATCGATTTATATTCCAACGCCCCACCACCAATCGTGTCGAAGCTTTCATCTACACTCACGACCATTTTAGTACCTGTATCGCGTGGGCTTGAGCCTTTCGTTTCTAACACTGTCACCAATACATAGCCTTGAGCTTGGATATTTAGCTTTGAAATTGCTTCTATCCAGTTCATGTTCGCAACCTGCTTATTGCATTCATGATGTTTTCCGGTGTTGCAGGTGCTTCTAATTCAATTTGTTGATCTGAGTTTGCAACAGAGCGTATCGCATCGCGAATCGCACACCATGCCGATATTGCTAACATTAGCGGTGGTTCACCCACGGCTTTTGAATGAAAAATAGTATTCGCTACATTTGGCGTATCATCCAATAATTCCACATTGAATATTTCTGGAATATCATTTGCCGTTGGAATTTTATAAGTGGCTGGATTCGCACTCGTCAACCGTCCTTGATCATCCCACTTTAATTCTTCACTGGTCAGCCAACCCAAGCCCTGAATATACCCTCCTTCAATCTGCCCTATATCGATAGCAGGATTAATCGACTCACCCGCATCGTGCAAAATATCCGTTCTCAGAGTTTTTGTTTCACCTGTTAAAATATCAACCGCCACTTCGGTGATTGCAACGCCATTGGCATAATAGAAAAACGGCTGACCTTTTGCTTTTACGCGGTCGTAATGAATCTCTGGCGTTTTATAAAAACCTGTTGCAGATAACCCTGTTCTTGCCAAGTAAGCTTGTTCAATAAATTCTTTGAAGCTTATGATTTTACTCGCTAATTTAACTTCATTATTTGCGAACGTAATATCGTCGGGTGTCACTCCATATTCTTCATGAGCGAAAACTTCCAAGCGTCTTTTGAGTTTTCTTACAGCATTCAATACCGCCATGCCGTTTATATCTGTGCCTGATGATGCCGCTGTTGGTGATGTATTCGGTACTTTATCCGTGCGTGTTGCATTGATGGTAATCGTATCCAAATCAACCTGGAATTCTTCTGCGACGATTTGAGCAAGCTTAATCATCAAGCCCTGCCCCATTTCTGTTCCGCCATGATTTAGATGAATCGTGCCATCGTGATAAATATGCACCAACGCGCCCGCTTGATTTAAATGCGCAACCGTAAACGAAATGCCAAACTTAACGGGCGTGAGTGAAATACCACGTTTAATGATGGGGCTGTGCTGGTTAAACTCCGTAATGCCTACTCGCCGATTTTCATAGTCAGCCGAATTCTCTAATAATTCAACCATTTGCAGGATTAAGCTCGGCTCAACCTTTTGCCCATACGGTGTTTTCTCGCCTTCTTTATAGAAATTCACTTTGCGAATATCCAAAGCATCTTTTCCCAAATAATGCGCAATATCTTCAATCACAACCTCTGCCAGCATCATCCCTTGGGGCCCGCCAAAACCTCTAAACGCTGTGTGTGAAACGGTATTGGTTTTGCAACGAAGCCCAAGAATATTGGCATTCTCTAAAAAGTAAGCATTATCACAATGGAACATGGCGCGATCGACAATCGCATCAGACAAATCAGGCGAATGACCACAATCACCCACAATCAAATAATCCACGCCTAGGATTTTACCATTCTCATCAAAGCCTACCGTGTATTCATGTTTGAACGGGTGACGCTTGCCTGTGAAGCGCATATCATCCTCGCGCCCTAGACGGCACTTAACCGCTTTGCCTGTGCGAGTAGCAAAGATTGCCGCGATACATGCCCACGGCGCGGCCTGTGTCTCCTTGCCGCCAAATGCACCCCCCATACGACGCGTAACTACATTTACATCTGCCATCGTGATGCCCAAAACGTCTGCCACTAAATGCTGTGTTTCGGTTGGGTTTTGATTGGAGCTATGAATTGTGATGCGATTATCTTCTTCAGGGATGGCGATGGATACCTGCCCTTCTAAATACAAATGATCTTGCCCGCCAATACTGAGCGTACCTGTGAGGGTGTGCGGCGCTGTTTCAATCGCCTTTTGTGCATCGCCACAACTCATGCCATGCGGTGGGCGCACGTAGATTTCTTTATCAATGGCTTCTTGCAAATCCAGTAAGGGTTTTTGTTCTTTGTATTCAATCTTGGCAAGCTTCAATGCTTTTTTGGCGCTGATATAGTCCGTAGCGACAACGGCAAATATGGGTTGACTGTGATATTCGACTTTAGAATCCGTGAGCAATAAATCACCTTCAAACACAGGGCCAATATCATGCTTGGCAGGAATATCACTTGCGATAATCACATCAACCACACCGCTAGCTTTTTTTACGGCGGATAAATCTATCGAAATGATTTCACCGTGCGCGATGCTGCTGCCACCGACTGCAACGTGCAATGCGCCTGCGGGTAATACCACATCATCAACATAACGTGCCTCACCTGTTGTATGCAAGGGTGCGCTGTCGTGCTTGTGGGATTTGCCGATGCTGTGCTTACTCATAGCGCGACTCCCTGCTCTATAAATAAACGTTCCAATAAATTCTGCGCCATTAAAATGCGATATTCACGGCTGGCGCGCACGTCATTCATTGGCTCAAAATCGGAAGCTATTTCTATCTTAGCTTTTTCTAATGTTTCTTTGCTAAGCAATTGACCTTTAAGATAGTTTTCACAGTTTATCGCGCGCTTTACCGTTGCCGCCATACCGCCCATGCCGATGCGAATTGAAACGATTTTATTATCCAAAACACCCACATAAAAAGCCGCACAAATCGCGCTAATATCATCCGCATGGCGCTTACTGATTTTATAAACGCTTAACGTGTGATTGTCTTTATTTTTAGGGATAGCTTTGTTTTTAGGGATAACAATGTCGCGCAAGAATTCACCTTCTTGCAAAACCGTTTGTTTATAGCCTGTGTAGAAATCATCGATTTTAACGGTTCTGGTTTTATCGCCGTGTTGCAAAACCAATGATGCATCCAACGCCACCAACACAGGCGGCATATCACCAATGGGCGAGGCGTTTGCCACATTGCCACCTATAGTGCCGACATTACGAATTTGGGTCGAAGCAAAACGCTCCAAATGATTTCTTAATGTAGGATATTCGTGCGCTAGGCACTCACCACATTCTTGATAAGTGACTGCCGCGCCAAGGGTAATGGCATCATCTGTCTCAGAGATTTGTTTGAGTTCTTTGACTTGCCCGAGATAAATCACCTTCTCAAGCGTTTGCAAACCTTGGGTAATATCCAAAACTAAGTCTGTCCCGCCTGCTAACAATCGAGCTTCAGGAAATTGCTGTTTTAGTTTAGCAAGTTCCTCCGTTGTTTCTGGGATAAAGAAATTCTCCGTTTCAGCAGAAGCAATATGATTTAAAACCTCTAAGGTCTGTTGTGAAGTTTTATCGAATTCATCGGTAAACGATTGATTTAAAACAGAGACACCCGCATCAATAATCGGGCGATAGCCTGTGCAACGACAAAGATTGCCATCGATACCCTCTACAACCTCACTTCGTTCCACCTTTATCTTATTATCAAATGATGATGTAAAAGTGGGGGGGTGTGCTTTATCCTTATTATCTATATCCGCAAGGTACACCCCCCCACTTTTACATGATGTTTGCTTCTGCATCGCAAACAAAGACATCACAAAACCTGGTGTGCAAAATCCACATTGCGAACCATGCTCATCCACCAACGCCTGTTGCACAGGATGAAGCGCATCATCACTACTTGAGCGCAAACTATCAACGGTAATCACCTGCTTGCCATGCATTGATCCCAGCAAACAAATACAGCTATTTAAACTTTTGTATTTCAGCGCCGCACCGCTTTCATCAGGCTCAGCAATCACCACCGTACACGCGCCACAGTCGCCCGAAGCACAACCTTCCTTGCTACCCGTAAGTTTTTTATCAAGTCGAAGAAAGTCGAGTAAGGTTTTATCCGCCTGAAGGTCATCAAGCTGGATTAAATCGTGGTTAAGAATAAATTGAATCACTACGGCATGGTTCTCTTTTTTGTTATCTCTATCTATTGTAGCGTATTTAAATTCACACCCCCCCACTTTTACATGATGTAAAAGTGGGGGGGGTGTGATTTTTAAATTTGTTTCATACAAGTAAAGCTATTTGCGCGGAGCAGATGACAAATAAAAATGGCTAACGTATCTTTATTTTTTTCTAGGTGACGGGTTCTCATCCACCCGTGTAAACGTAGCAAGCACAGCGCCATTCTCCTGAAGCTCAGCCAAACCCTGATCATTTACACTCAAAATAAAAGATCTTTTCTGATCAGGATTCGTCGAAGGCGTACAATCAAATTTCAACTGACTCTTATCAGGTGCCGCCCAAAAACAATGCCAATTAGCATTATCCAATTTACGGGTTATAAACTCAGCCCTACCCTCATAACCTGCCACCAAACGATCGATCCCTAATTCATTATCGTCCGTAGCCTTCCAAACACCTGTAGCAGGATGTGGCGAGCAAGCTACCATTAATAAAAACGTTAATAAAACAAGGGGAAGACGAATTTTCATAAGAGTCATAGATATCAGTATTGTAGTTTTAAAAAAGTGAGGCTATCACCTGCCAGCCTGATTGTACTTGATTTAAGTTATACAAGATAAGAGAACAACCTTGTCACCTCCATAAAAACAGCTTAAACTTCCGCCTCGCTCGACAACGACGTATACGGAAAAGTGTCCGAGTGGCCTATGGAGCACGCTTGGAAAGTGTGTGTACGTTTATCCGTACCGAGGGTTCGAATCCCTCCTTTTCCGCCAGACACAAAACTAGCCCACTTTACGTGGGCTTTTTTGTGTCTGGCGGAAGAGGAGGGATTGGTTCACAGCTTTTTACAACCACAGTTCGAGCCGAGCGACAGCGAGACCAGCGACCGCTAGGGAGCTAATCCCGACTGGGTAGAATCTACAGAAACTTGAGGATTAGAATCCTTAATAAAAGTAACCAAGTCACTTACCTGTTTATGAAGATCAAGAACACTTAAATCCAATGAATAAATTTATTTTTGAGAAAGACTCAAACCTTTGAATTTCCTCTCCAAAACTTCTATACCCAGCCAAAGCAAAAGAATCAATAATTAAGCCATCATTACTCATAATGCCCACCAATCGCAGTAATAAATAAAGCCTCACTATCAAACCGATAAACCACCCGATGATACCTAGTCAATCTCCTCGACCAATACCCAGACAAGTCATACTTTAACTGTTCAGGCTTACCTATCCCCTTAGCAGGATCATTGCGAAGCATTTCTTTAAGGATTTGTCTTAGTTTGTTATGGGCTTTTTTATCTGCGATACGGAGCTTTTCGTATTCACTCCAGCTATCGCCTTCAAATATCAATAATCGCATCTATTTCTTCTTGTGATGGCTTGTAGCTTTTACTATCTGCTGATCTAGCTTTATTGATTTGCTTCATTAGGTGTTTATTTTGAAGTATATAAATAGTTTCTTGATGGCGCTCCCAGTCCTCGGCGCTCATCACCACAAAGTCTTCGGCATTGCGCCGCGTGACTTTTAAAGTATCGTGCGTATCGACCACACTATCGATACATTCTTTTAAATTTGAACGGAATTGATTTACGCTTACGGCTTCCATATTACCCTCTCTTGTACGGCCTATCAGTACATCTTAACATAGTTATTTAACAACCACACCCCCCCAGCTTTACATGATGTTTTCAACCATCCCCCATAACCTCCGCCAAGCTCTCTGTCGCGCTGTACAAATCATGCCAATGCTTTTCTAAGTAATCACAGGCTTGGCTTGCATTGACGGCTTGGTAAGTGTCGCCTTTTTGATTAACCAAGCCATCTTTTCTGAGCTTTGTTAATGCGTCTGATATTTCAAAATCTATCGAAACGCCGTAATGTGTTTGTAAGAATACTTCTGCTTTTTGTTTTACTTCATCGCGGTTTAAAAACGCATCACTTGCTTGTAATAAAATAAAGTAGGCGAGCAAGGCTTCTTTTATATCTTCATCCAACGCTTGGTCGAGCAAGGCGGCAATCACGCCTATATTGATGTCTAGGCTGTGTGTATAGAGGCTACGCGATAGCACCATTCTGTAGTGTTTTTGTTGGTAGAAAACATTTTTAACTTGCCTGCCAAGTACGCCACCAAAGCCCAGAACGGCAATTATTATGGTTAAGGGTTTTACTGCGATGGCAATTTTGGATAGGAAGACCATAATGCCGCCCACGGTGCCTGCGCCACCGGTTGCGGTGAGTTTTATTTTATCCAGCAAGGTAAAACGTAAGGTGGAATTAGGGAATAGCATTTCTAAATCAGAACAGGGAATATCCCGAAACTGGCGTAAAAATATATAATCATCCGAGCTGGTGTCTTGCATTAAGCGAGTATGGCGACGCAGGTATAGCCAAAGATTAAAGCGATTCAGACCTTTCTTTTTGAGTAGTTCTTCTAGTTCTTCAATTCCGCGAAAACGGAAAATCATATTGAGCCGACGATAGATCGGAATCTCTATTTCTTTTTTCTTAAGAAACAAGCTCTGCCAATAGCGTTGTTGTATTTTAATAATGCCTTTACCGCGCGCATAAATTAGCACTTGTTGATAATCATCCAGCTCCACACCGATGGATAAACCGCGTGACATTTCGTTATTAAGCGCCTGATTTATCATGTCTTCATCTAGCTCTTCATAATTGCCTTTTTGCATTAATGCTGACATTTCACTGAATAATTTCTTTTGCAAGCAGAGCCTTTCATCCACCGTCCAAGAGCTTTTTGTAATGACATCTTTATCAGGATTGAAGGGGCGATAAGCCGTTTTTAGTGATAGATAATAACGATGGTAGCGCGCATGATAAATCGTCTGCAATACTTCTGTAAGTATCTGGAATTGTTTAAGCAAGCTGTTATCCCACGACGATTCTTTCGCCTCTAAAACCAAGCTTTTAATCAGCTCTCGGCGAGAAACAGGGATGAAGTTTTTATCCGCCACATCAGGGTGAATGTGTATTTTTTTACTGCGCATTTAATTTTTTATGATACCTTTCTATATACATACCACCTAAAATAGGGATGATACCACTGGACATGATATTTTCAGCGGGTCAAATACTTATAAGCTAACTCTAATAGAATTCAATAGTAATATCAGGAAATATTTTTTTAAGCTCATCTTCCTCGTTACGAAATTTGTTAGGCAGGCTTAAATCTTTTAAATTAGTTAAATTAGTTAAAGGGCTAATATCAGATATTCTATTTTGAGATAATCCCAATTTTTCTAGCTTGGTTAGATTTTTTAAAGGGCTAATGTCAGATATTTTATTTGCATCCAATACTAACTTTTTTAGATTTGTTAAATCTTTTAAGGGCTGTAGATTTGATATGCTATGACCAAATAGCTCTATATTTGTTAATTGCTTTAAATTCTTTAAAGAGTCTATGTTTGATATATCTGTTCGTACACTACTAATAATCAGCTTTCTAAGTTTCATTAAGGCTTTTAAAGCGCTAATGTCTGATACTGCCGTATTGCTTAGGTCTAGAAACTCTAAGTTAATTAAATCCTTTAAAGGGGTTATATCAGATACTGGATTGTGCCTTATTATTATGTGATCTAATTTAGTTAGATTTTTTAAAGGACTTATATCAGATACATGGCAACGAACTAATATTAGATATCGTAAATTAGTTAGCTTTTCTAAAGCGCTTATACTGGAGTTGTTGTTCATATCATCAATATCATAGTCATCATTAAGACTACCACCTTCGAACCATATTACTTCTAGCCGAGTTAAATGCTTCAAAGGCTCTATATTAGATAGATAGTTTTTCTTTAACGTTAAAGTGGTTAGGTTTGTTAAATATTGCAACCCTTCTAATGAAAATATATTGTTTTTTTCTGTACCTCCACTTCCTGTATGTTCTATTTTTGTTATTGTTTTTACATCACGATAGTGAATAATATCTTCATCAATCTGAATTTCCTTCAAAATTACTTCTCGTAAAACTTTATCTGGGAACTCTACAATAGTGTCATCACTAATATTGTCATAGCTAACTTCTTTTTTACAACTCGTAAGCGTCATTAGTATCATTAGCATTAAGCTTATTTTTATAAAACTCTTCTTCATTTTATAAATTCCTTATTCTTTAAGTTCTTACTTATCATTACATTATATGACTCTGAAGCAAGCCAAAATGTAAAGTTTGTAAATACCCTCTTCTTTAACGAGTATACCTATCTCTTAGTAGCTATATCCAAAGAAATTTGATCTCCGTTACAATCCGCTTACAGCCAAGGGGTGGCTTAAGAGAAATTCTTAAACCTGAGATTCCACTGTTTCATTTATGGAAAACCCTTATTACCTGATCTGGATAATACCAGCGTAGGGATGGGCGAATCTCACTACACACCTCCGTGTGCATGTGTACTTCCTATCCTTGCATTTTTACTTACTAGGATTTAAGGAAAGAATATGCAAGCCAACAAAACCAATACTTTAAAAATCACTCTGTCAGCCTCACTGCTCATTCTTAACGGATTAAGTTATGCCGAGCTTGAACTAAGCATCACTTCAGACTTTAGAGCTAAAACGCTTGAAGATAGCACGGTAAGTACCACTGTTGTTGCAAAAGACAAACTTAAAAAACGGGGTGCTTCTCATATTGAAAACGCACTCAACACGGCTCCGAATGTGAATATGTCTAGCGGTGGATCACGCGCGAAGTATTTTCAAATTCGTGGTATTGGTGAGCGTAGCCAATTTATTACGCCAGTGAATCCTTCGGTGGGTTTGATTATCGACAATATGGATTTTAGCCGCAGTGGTGCATCCGCTACCTTGTTTGATATTGAGCAAGTTGAAGTGGTGCGTGGACCTCAAGGTACAAAATACGGTGCTAGCGCGTTGGCGGGGTTAATCAAGTTATCCACAACCGAGCCTACAAATGAACGAGAAGGTAAAATTGAGTCAACCGTCGGTAATTACGGACAAAAAAGTTTAGGCATTGCCGTTGGCGGACCATTAGTTAAAGATGAACTTCTCGGACGTTTTTCAATCCATAGAAATAAAGCCGATGGCACAATGCACAATAGCTTTTTAAACCGCGATGACACTAATGGGCGCGATGAGTTAACCGTGCGTGGGCATTTAAAGTATTTTGCCAATGATGATTTAACTGTAAATCTGCGCTATTTACACCTTGACCTTGATAATGGCTACGATGCCTTTACGCTAGATAACTCGCGCAACACCCAAAGCGATGAGCCTGGTAAAGACAGCCAAAAAACCAATGCAGTTTCTATTAATACGCAGTGGAACGTAAATTCTAAAGTGAAGCTTGAAACAGATTTTGGCTATTCAAAGTCTGATTTGGATTACAGCTATGATGAAGATTGGAATCATGGTCAATTTCCCGCAGGTTATGATGCGGTTGATCAGTATTTGCGTAAACGTGGTAATAATTCATTTGAAACCAAGCTTATTTCTAAACGTGACGGGCGAATTTTTAACGGGAAAACTGACTGGGTTGTGGGCTTAGTTAACAGCAAAAAATCAGAAGATTTACGCCGAAAATACACCTACTTGGGTAGCGACTTCACCAGCCAGTACGACACTAAGAACACTGCAGTTTATGGTCAATTAGACAGCAAAATCAATCACAAGCTCAAACTCATCACGGGGTTACGTCTTGAAAAGTGGCAAGCTGATTATAAAGATTCGGAAGGTCACACAACCTCTACCGATGAATTATTATACGGCGGAAAGTTGGGGGTGGAGTACGATATAAGCTCTAATAATAACAACGACCACCTAGCACACGCCAGCATTTCGCGTGGCTACAAGGCGGGCGGTGTAAACACCGACGGCACGTTACCTGCAAATCTACGTGATTACGGCACAGAGTTTCAATGGAATTTTGAAGTGGGTGTTAATTCATCCTTTAAAGACGGCGTGGTAAATACTCGTTTAAGTGCTTTTTATGCCGACCGTGAAGATCAACAAATCAAAGCTTCTTCACAAATATCAGGTACTAACCCGCCTGAGTTTAATGAATATTATGGTAATGCTGCCGCAGGAAAAAACTACGGTATCGAGGCAGAGCTTGACTGGAAGTTAAACTCAAAGCTCACCTTAAAGTCATCGTTAGGGTTATTACGCGCAACAGTTGATGAATTTAATAATCCAAAAAGTATCTCCGATGGATTCAACCTAAAAGGACGCGACCAAGCACATGCACCACGATACCAATACACGCTAGGCGCAGATTATGCCCTATCAGACAAGCTAAGCGCTGGAATTAGTCTTGAAGGAAAGGACGGCTTCTACTTCTCAAATAGCCATAATGCCAAGGCAAAATCGTATAACGTCGTCAATGCTAACCTCAGTTATAAGCAAAAGAATTGGACCACCACGCTCTGGGGAAGAAACTTGTTAGACAAAGAATACGACACACGCGGTTTCAGCTTTGGTAACAACCCCACCACGAACTATGCAACAGAGACCTACACCCAAAAAGGTGAGCCACGGATGCTTGGCGTGACGGTTTCTTATGATTTTTAAGAATGAGAATAAGTATGTGAAAATGAGGGAAGGCTTCCTTTAATAAACATACCCTTGGGTCGATCACTACTGGGTATTGCTTCGCAATGCCCTGCATACTTTTATTCGGCTTCGCCTCACCCTAAAGGGCAAGCTAAAGCAGTTGTCTCGCGGTGCTCGGCTTGGCGCTTGGTGAGCCTTAAAAAGCAACACCCCACCACTTTTACATGATGCATGGGCTATACTTATCTAACAATCAATCAATGTAGCAACTAACCATGTGGATACAAAAAGAAATACAACTACAACTACAAGCACGCTCGCGTGGCTTTCATATCATCACCGATGAAGTTCTTGCACAGTTGCCTGAACTACAAAATATTAATATCGGCATGATGAATGTGTTTATCAAACACACCTCAGCATCGCTCACTATTAATGAAAATGCAGACCCAACGGTTCGAGAAGATTTTGAGGCTTACTTCAACCGCGTTGCTCCAGAGAATGAGCCTTATTACAAACACACGCTTGAAGGTTCTGATGATTTACCTGCGCATTTTAAATCCAGTATGCTGGGTTGTAGTTTAAATATTCCAATATCAAACGGGCGTTTGAATATGGGGACTTGGCAAGGGATTTATCTGGGTGAACATCGTAACTCTGGCAACAGCGGTAGCCGTACGGTTGTGATTACTGTTTCTGGGGAGTAGAGCATGTAAAAGTGGGGGGGTGTGCTTTAAAAACATTACCCCTTGTTCCAACCACTACTACGCCTTGCTTCGCAATGCCTGCATACTTTTATTCGGCTTTGCCTCACCCTAAAGGGCAAGCTAAAGCAGTTGTCTCGTGGTGCTCGGCTTGGCGCTTGGTTAGCCTTAAAAAACTACACCCCCCCACTTTTACATGATGTTTGTAACAATGCTATTACAACAAGTTTTCTAAAACATCATTCCAAGCCATTTTTATATTTTCAAGATTATAGCCACCGCCACCCATTGCTAGTAGCCGTCCTTGGCTGTGCTTATCCGCCAAGGCTGATAGCCGCTTTGCTACATGACCATGAAAGGCCGAACTTAATTTTAGCTGTGTAATCGGATCGCCTTGCAAACTATCTGCACCACATTGTAAGAGGATGAATTCTGGCTTGGCTTTATCTAAAAATTGTTCTGCTACTTGCCACATTTTTAGTGCTATTTCATCCGTGCAATTCGGTTGTAAAGGAATGTTCAGTTTCGTCCCTGCTGCATCAGCCTTGCCTGTTTCTGTAATCGCGCCTGTGCCAGGGTAGAGTGTATTTCCATCTTGGTGCATATCGACAAAAATTAGATCTTTATCCTCTTCAAAGCTATAAAAAACACCATCACCGTGGTGCGCATCAATATCAACATAGGCTATACGTTTTACGTTATATTTTTCACGTAGATATTCAATGGCAACTCCACAATCATTAAACACACAAAAGCCAGCAGCGGATGTTCTTGTTGCATGGTGCAAACCTGCAATAGGGCTAAATGCATGTTGACAATCGCCCTGCATAATATGGTCAACCGCTTTTAGCGTTGTGCCGACCATATAAGATGCGGCTTCATAAATACCTTTACGCGCGGGCGTATCACCACCATCGAGATAGCCTTCGCCCGTTTTTGAAAGCGTTTTTACTTTGTCTATATATTCAGAGGTGTGGAAGAGTCGTAGCTCTTCTTCCGTGGCTTGTTTTGCTGATGAGAACTGGAGCTTGTCACTCTTGTCACTAAGGTTTCTACGTTCAAACTCTTCTTTAAACACCCAATAACGTTTAGGGCCAAAGGGGTGGGATTCGCCAAAGTGATAATCGGCGAGCTTGTCATCTAGCATTAGGATTGTTTTGTGCATACAAATGAGTATAGCTTAAGGATACCTCTATGAATTTTTATCCTCAGATTCAGCTTCGTCCCTACCCATTTGCTGGAAAAGTCGATAAGCCATAAAACCCATTAGCGCTGTTCCTAGAATTAACACCAGCCACAGTAAAATTAGTTTCCACGGTGTTTTTTCTTCTACTTTGAATGATTTATTACTATTTATAATCTCGCCAATGCTCACACGATCAATGCTTGCGCCTGATCTTTTAATACTATCGATCAAATCAGCCAAGCTATTTCTTTGGTCTGGTTTTATATTGTAATTGCCAAAAGCGAGTGTGAATGGACCATTACCTTGAGCAAGAAAATACAGTTTTTTGGGCATCCATCCTGCTCTAATTTCAGGCAGTTGGTTTTCTGTAAATTGGGTTTCTGCTTGTATTTTTAGCTTCCAGAAGCGGTCATTGTTTGGGCTAATAGAAACAGGATTACTTTGCAATATTGTATCGCCCATATTGAGTTTGTATTGACTGACTTCTTTGCGATAACGCCATGCTTCTTTTTCGTTATTGCGAGAATACAGCATGCCTTTGTAAAGCAGACCATCCTGCGGGGCGACGAATTCTAGCTTTGAGATTGAAGCTACAATATTGCTTTCAAATAGCCAGCCTTTTTCTTCTGCGTTGTAATGCGGTTTGCCAAAACTTTGCCATTGGACTTGTTGCTCGCCTTTTTGTGTGTAAAGTCCTTTGATTTGAGAAAGGTGCGTTTGTTGGTTGGGTTGTAACCATGTGAGGCGCAGGTATTTTTGTGATGTACATGAAAATTGTACTTGGTTATGGAGCAGTTGTGATCCGCTGTAATTTAGTTTTGAGACTGTGAGCTTATTACTCAATATTCTCCAGTTTTGTAGCTGATCACTGCTTTCTAACTTGAAACTGATGATTGAGCTCGGTTTATCCTGCTCCCAATCAAGTTGTAGTTTACAAAGTTCGGGATTACGTTTCTTGTTCTTAATTTGGTTTTCAACGATATATTGGTATTCATTTACATTAGTCGATTTGTTAGTCAAGTGTTGATTAATCTGTAAGCTTTGCTCCCCTGCTTTTTGATTAATAACGACTTGGATATTACTGGGGTTTGCCGCCTGCTCCTTGCTAAAAGGATAAAACACTAACGGCGTTTCTTGCTTTGAATCTACTCGCGAAGAAGACTGGCTAAATTGGTGTGGCACGATTTGTCCATCCGCACTGAATACGCGCAAGTCGCCATAATCTCTACGCTGCATTTTTTCGTACAATGTTTTAGGTATCTCAATCTCGCGCAATGAGGTTTTTGCATCGCTCAGGGTTGCCGAGTGTGCAAAATCATCTACACCATAGGGTGCGGCAGAAACTGGCACAAATAATGCGACCAAAGCTAAAACAGTTAATTGTTTAAGCATTTTTTTCATTCTCATTTTTACCTCTACCCTCTGTTTCAACATCTTCCTCATCAAGTGTATTATCTGGCAATGGGGCAAAATAGCCTATACTGGTGAGTAATATTCCCACCACCAAAAACGAAATGATGCGTGACAAATTGCCCAGCGTTGATAAATCAATCACAAACAACTTTAACACCACCAGCCCAAGCACTACCGCACCTGCCATCCATAAAAAACGAATCATTTTACGACTGGCATAAACGGTAAGAATAACACCCGACAATGCCCAAAGAATCGATACTGATGTTTGTACCAAGCCAGAGTTGTAAAGAGCGGCACCATTATAATCAATGCCAAACCAATGGTGAGCCATTCTAAACAAGGTGACATTCAACCAAAGGAAAACCAAGCCTGCAATACCAATGGAAAATACACGTTTATTAAATGATTTATTTTGCGCACTTTGATGATTGAGTACACCAAAGCTATCACTGCTGGCTTGCCACCATTTGAATAGCGTGATGAAAATAATCACCGAGACAATATCCAATGGGTTCAACAAAGGAATCCACGGCAACGGATCAGACGTGCCTTCAGAGCCCAAAGCAAATAATGACCAAATCGACATTGCCGCCGCCAACGCTATACCTGTTTGTTGACGGTAGGTTTCTTTGTGACTCGAGAAAGGCCAGAACTTAGCTTTTATGATCATCCACAAAGCAACAATTGATGGCACGATATACCAAATACCCATCCAATCTGATCCGCTAGAAAGTTGCTTTTTCAATAACCAAGCGCCTTCTACTGTCACCAATATGACAAGTAACAATAATAGTAAACTGTGAATAATAGGCTGTATGCGTTGTAGCACTTGATGCTTTTCTAACTGCTTTAACAAGAAGTAGTAAACCGCAAAAACTACAGTCCATGCAATCCAACCATTATATTGTAAAAGATGGAAATCTAATTCATATTTACTGTAGCCAAATTGTGTAAACGCTAGCAATAAAACCAAGCCAAATAAGCCAGTGGCAACCATCCAAGCGTGGCTCCATGCTGGTTTTGATTTCATGCCAAATAGTGTGAACAGCAAGCTGATACCTGCAGTAAATAGGAGTAAGTTCGTCTTGAAGAAATCCATTGGATAATACGAACCTAGCTGATTAACAAAGCCACCAAATAACCAGATTAATCCCCAAGCTAGAATAATTGGGCTAAAACCATCCTCCCAACTTTGTCGCCCTTTAAATGATTTGAACAATAAACGCGCCGAGAATATACCCGCTATTGCCAGCATCATACTGCTGAAAAACTCACCGTTTATAAAGGGTTTGATATTAGAGACTGCATCTGACGCATGGTTAGAAAAGACATTGAAGTTCGAAAGAAACGCCATGCCCGCGCCCACTTGTAATAATAAGCCAAAGGCTCTAACTGATAAGCGATTTTGGCGTGAACCTAGCCATAATAATCCCGCACCTTCTAATGCCCAAGCCGCCGCTGTTTGTGTAGGCGCTAATGCGAATGGAATCGCCATGGATGCAAAAATCACACCTAGCGCTAAAAATGCTTCTGCCAAGAGCTTTAAGTCATCGCCTTTGCGCTTCCAAATAAACCATGAAAGCACGAGATAAAATGCGCCCATTGCAAAAGAAGAAAGTGAAACGCCGTATTCAAAATTTTGCACCAGCGAATACTGCAAGCCCGATGCCGCTAGTGGAACACCAAACAATAAAGTGCCATCTACATAACCACGTAATTTAGGAGGCTGACGTAGCGCAAACAACACGGCAATCAACACATAAAATAGGAAGAATAGTATTAAGAACGGTTCTGTAGTCGCAAACTTAGCGCTATCGTAGCTAGTAACGCCCCAAACTGTACCGATAATAAAAGTGAATGCAAAGCCGAGTAAATTCAAAGGTCGCCATGCTTTAAACCATGCGACAGCAACAATCGCTAAATTTAATAGCGCGTAATAACTGAATAATCCAACATGATTATTTGAGCCACTCGATGCCAACACAGGCGCGAGAAAGCCACCACTAAAGCCAAGCACCGCGAGTGATTTTGAATCCTGCAAGACTGCCAACGCCGCACTGAACATACTGACAACAAATAACAAACCAAACGCCGCCATAGGCGCAAGCAAATCATAGAGACTAAACGCGGCATATATATCCAAATATAAAACGCCAATACCCGCGCCTTGTAACAATAAAGCATAGGTTTCATTTTTAAGACGTAAACGCCAACCTAAACCAAGTAGCGCGATAGCGCCAATCACTACGCCAATCAGGCGATATTCAATAGGGAAAAAGCCTTGATCAGATACATATTTTAAAAGGAATGAAACACCAAAGAATAGGATGATAATGCCTATACGAACGAAAAGATTTCCACCTGTGAAGTAGCCCTTGATTACATTACCCGCTTTATCAAAAGCAGAATCAAAAGAACTTTCTATTGCTGGCAAAGAGTCCTTAACTGATTGAGAGCCTTTAGCTGATTGAGAGTTTTTAACAGATAAAGAACCCTCCACACGTAAAGAATCAACAGGCGCGACCTTCTGAGTAGCTTGGGTTTCACCGCCCGACAAAGCCTTCTCAGACGCTACTTTTTTATCTATTACGCTAGTGTTAGTGCCCCATACTTTTGCTTGTGCTGGTGCGCCTGATTCTTTAGAAGGTGATGTAAAAGTGGGGGGGTGTGCTTCACCATGACTATCATCAATATTTGTTAAACTGCCGGACCCTTCTATTTGTTCCTGATTTGATTGCAAGTTGGAAGCATTAGTAACAGGAGTATTCTGAATTTTAGAATATTCCTCTGATTTGGTGGCGTTTCTTTCTTCCCAATCCTTCGAGAGAGCCGTACGAAGTGATTGAAGCTCTTTTTGAAGGTCAAATAACTTTCCGAGCACAAAACCCAAAACAGTAGCAATGCCAACAATCAGCATGAACCTCCCATCCCTATCGGATGACAGCACCATTGAAACAACAAAAAAAACTAAAGCAAGTACATATTTCATTTTTATACTCATTAAGACCATGCTCTTAGCACAAGGGTCTATTTATTATTAAGTATCTGATAATAATATAATTATTGACAGAACATGGCGTTGTGAAAAAAGTATCAATATATACTCCTGACAGTCTCAAGTAATTATACTATTTAAGTCTATACACTATAAGAATATTCGTATTTTCATCACTATTCCTTTGTCAAGGATAATAAGAATCAGCAATATTAAAGAAATTTATTCTAAAAAATAGATTATAACAATCTAAATTTACTATGGTTATATACGTATCGATTTGATTTATTTGGTCTAAGCTTTTTGTCAGAGCCGTACTTTCTAGATTTTTAAAAATGACAAATAAGAAAGTAAGCACATCAACAACAAGCACTAATAAAAACTTAGATACAGGAGATGATGATAATGTTTATAAAAATGATACCTTTAACCATAGCTATAACGATTGCCTTGACCTCAAGCCCAACTGCTATTGCAGAGCAAGCCAAAACGGCTGACTTTTGGTGGCCAAAGCAATTAAACCTCAATCCCCTTCGACTACATTCTGCTGAATCAAATCCGTTAGGAGGCGAATTTAATTATGCAAAGCAATTTAAATCACTTGATATTAATGCCGTCAAAAAAGACATTAAAGAAGTACTGACAACATCACAAGATTGGTGGCCTGCTGATTTTGGTAACTATGGTCCATTCTTCATCCGCATGGCATGGCATAGTGCGGGGGTTTACCGCATATTTGATGGTCGAGGCGGAGCTTCTGGCGGTCAACAACGGTTTGAACCACTCAACAGCTGGCCTGATAATGTTAACCTTGATAAGGCACGACGCCTTCTTTGGCCAATAAAACAAAAATACGGTAGTAAAATTTCATGGGCTGACCTGATGGTTTTAACAGGCACTGTTGCCATGGATTCGATGGGGTTTAAAACATTTGGATTTGCGGGAGGCCGCGAAGATGATTGGGAGCCAGAGTTAGTAAACTGGGGGCAAGAAAAAAAGTTTCTATCGGATGCAAAACGCTACAGTGGTGATAGGAAACTAGACAAGCCACTTGCCGCCGTTCAGATGGGGCTTATTTATGTGAACCCAGAAGGTCCTGCTGGTAATCCTGACCCAGTGTCTGCAGCAAAAGATATTCGAACGACGTTTGCGCGTATGGCAATGAATGATGAAGAAACGGTTGCTTTGATTGCTGGAGGGCATACCTTCGGTAAATCACATGGTGCTAAAAGCCCTAAAGATTGCGTGGGTGCAGAGCCTGCCGTTGCGGGTGTTGAAGAGCAAGGTTTAGGATGGATAAATAAATGCGGCACAGGAAAGGGAGGCGATACTATTTCAAGTGGTTTAGAAGGTGCTTGGACTATTACCCCAACAGCATGGAGTATGAATTTCCTTCAAAACCTGCTTGATATGGAATGGGAAAAAACCAAAAGCCCCGCTGGTGCAATTCAATGGACACCTAAAAATGCTAAGGAGGTAAAATTTGTACCTGATGCACATGACTCATCTAAACGTCATGCACCCATGATGTTCACAACCGACTTAGCACTTAAGTTTGACCCAAGTTACAGAAAAATATCGGAACGTTTTTTGAAAAATCCTGCAGAATTCGACCTTGCTTTTGCTAAGGCTTGGTTCAAACTGACACATCGTGATATGGGTCCCCGTTCACGTTATCTTGGTGTTGATGTACCACAAGAAGTGTTAATTTGGCAAGACCCTATTCCCGCGGTGAGTTACAGTTTGGTGAATGACAGTGATATTAAAAAATTGAAAAAAACCATTCTAGACTCTGGTTTAAGCACTTCTCAATTAGTAAAAACAGCATGGGCATCTGCCGCTAGCTTTAGAGGAACAGACATGCGTGGCGGTGCTAATGGCGCTCGTATCCGCCTTGAACCACAGGTTAATTGGGAGGCTAATGACCCTGCCGAGTTAACGAAAGTACTGAAGGTGTTGGAAGACATCCAAAAAGATTTCAACTCAAAATCTACTGATAAGCAAGTTTCTCTCGCTGATTTAATTGTCTTAGGTGGCGCTACTGCCATTGAAAAAGCAACAGAAGATGCGGGTTATCAAGTGATCGTACCTTTTGAACCTGGGCGTGCGGATACTACCCAAGCGCTAACGGATGTTAAATCTTTTGCCGTGCTTAAACCAACAGCTGACGGATTCCGTAATTACTATAGTTCGGATAACACACAATCACCTGCAGAGATGTTAATTGAAAAGGCAAACTATCTAACACTAACCGTTCCTGAAATGACGGTGCTTGTCGGTGGTATGCGAGCACTAAATACTAATACTGGAGGTTCTTCAAATGGCGTATTCACTGATAAGCCCGGGACGTTGAGCAATGACTTTTTTGTGAACTTGCTTGATATATCTACAAAATGGGCTAAGTCACCTAAAGCTGAAGGTCTTTATGATGGTCTTGATCGTAAAACAGGCACGACTAAATGGACAGCTACCCCTGTAGACCTTATGTTTGGTTCTAATGCTGAGTTACGTGCTGTTTCAGAAGTCTATGCCTTTAATGATTCAAAAGAGAAATTCGTCAATGATTTTGTTAAAGCATGGGTTAAGGTCATGAGACTTGATCGTTTTGACCTTGATGATAGTAAATGGTTAGAAATCAGGAGTTTATTGAAATAGAACGATCTTTATGAATAAATCACTTTAAGAAAGAAAAACACTAGGGGTTCATTCGTGAATCCCTAGTCATTAACACCCCCCACTTTTACATGACTTGAAGTTCTAGTTCTGCAGAAGTCAGCTCACGCCACTCACCTTCTGCTAATGTCTCATCCAGCTCAATATGGGCAATTTTCTCACGGTGTAGTGTCACCACATGATTACCCACTGCGGCTAACATTCGTTTAACTTGATGGTATTTTCCTTCGGATATTGTCATACGGATCTTCTGATCTTCAATAACTTCTATCTCAGCAGGTAGCGAGCGTTTTTTTTCTTTTTTGAGTTGAACACCTTCATTGAGGATTCTGATTTGATTATCAGTGATGGGAGAATCTAACTCAACTAAGTAGACTTTTTTGTGATTGTGTTTGGGCGAAGTGATGCGGTGTAGCCATTGCCCATCATCTGTAATCAATACCAAACCTGTGGTATCGATATCCAAACGCCCTGCTACGTGTAGCGTGTCTTGCCTTGGTAAAAATAATGAATCAAAAACGGTGGTATGGTCTTTGTCTTTATTCGCGCACACCACGCCTGTGGGTTTGTTGAACATAATGTAGCGTGGTTGGACTTTGTTTACCGCCACGCCCATGTATTCTACGTTAGATTCTTCGGTGACTTGTTGGGCTGCATTTTTGGCTACTACGCCGTCAATCTTCACTTTTCCGCCTCGGATGGCGAATTTTGCTTGAGAGCGTGTAAAGGATGTGGAGTTTGATATTAGTTTGTCTAGGCGCATGGTTTAACAATTCCAAGCTTTTTTAATGGCTGCTCATAACTGCTCAGAGCGTTTAGATTTTGGTTCAGAACAAGGCGCATCCGCACGGAGAATGTGAGCATACAATAGTATGTGACCATTCGAGTACGGATGCAACGCCGTGCTGAAGCAAAAGATGAATGCTCTATGCAGTTAAGCGTAAGGATTACGCACTATCATCGTATGATCTCTATCAGGACCCGTTGAAATAATATCAGCAGGTACTTCCAACAACTCTTCCATACGTTTTAAATAAGCTTTTGCCTTTTCTGGCAAATCATCATATTCCGTAACACCAAAAGTCTTGCTCATCCAACCTTCATGCTCTTCATAAATAGGTGTGCAACGTGCAAAATCTGTGGTATTGATTGGTGGTACTTCCATACGTTCACCGTCTAGCTCGTAAGCTACACAGATTTTGATGGTTTCAACGTCATCCAACACATCCATCTTGGTGACACAAATACCAGTGATACTATTGATTTGCATGGAACGGCGAAGTGCTACGGCATCTAACCAGCCACAACGTCGGTCACGACCTGTCGTTGCACCTTGCTCATGCCCTACTTCGGCAATATGCGCGCCAACATCATCAAATAATTCTGTTGGGAATGGACCAGAACCTACGCGTGTTGTGTAAGCCTTGGTGATTCCAAGCACGTAGTCTAAATTCTTTGGGCCAACACCAGTACCTGTACACGCGCCACCAGCAGTTGTATTTGATGACGTTACATATGGGTAGGTTCCGTGATCAATATCAAGAAGCGTACCTTGCGCGCCTTCAAACATGATATTTTTGCCCGCTTTGCGTAGCTTGTGCAGCATATTTGGTACGTCTACGGTCATTGGGCGTAGTTTTTCAGCCATGATGAGGCTTTCTTCTAAGACTTTTTCGTAGCTAACTTCTTCGGCTTTGAAGTAGTTTTTAAGCATGAAGTTATGATATTCCATCACTTCTTTTAGCTTTTCTGTGAAACGTTCGGTATTCAATAAATCACCAAGGCGCAAACCACGACGAGAGATTTTATCTTCATATGCGGGACCAATACCACGACCCGTTGTGCCGATGGCTTTATTACCACGCGCGACTTCACGCGCCATATCTAATGCAACATGATAAGGAAGGATTAGCTGACACGCCTCTGAAAGCATTAATCGCTCGCTGGCGGGTACGCCTTCTTTTTCTAGCATTTCTAATTCTTCTAGCAATGCATCGGGTGCTAGTACGACACCGTTGCCGATAATACAATCAATGCCTTCACGTAAGATTCCAGAGGGAACAAGATGCAAAACGGTTTTCTTGCCATCAATCACCAAAGTGTGACCCGCATTGTGACCGCCTTGAAAACGTACCACGGCAGAAGCTTCTTCGGTTAAAAGATCAACGATCTTTCCTTTTCCTTCGTCACCCCATTGGGTTCCTAGTACTACGACATTCTTTCCCATTTTTCCTTCTCTCTTTTCTTTCTACTTACTATATTAGTTTAACTACTTAAAGTGACATGACGACCCAATCGTCGCCCTGCTTTTCAATTATTCGATTGCAACCTTGTTGTGCTGGTGTAAACGTCATCACTTCCGTTAACTGGCGGATAACTTGTTCGCCTTGCGCACGTAGATCATCGATGACCACATCCAAAGTATCATCCATTGCACCTTCAACATAGGGCGCAAGAATACCATTGACACCTAATGAATTAACCAAGTTTGTAGTATCAAATGATAAGTTTGCCAGCGTGCGTAAATCCGTACTAAAACCAATTGCAGGGCGATTATTACCGAAAGCTTCGCCAATTCCATCATAGCGACCACCTTGTGCGATGCAAGCGCCACGACCTGGCAAGTAAACCATGTACATAATCCCTGTGTGGTAGGCGTATCCTCGCATTTCAGCAAGATCAATATGCAATACCAAGTTAGGGAAGGTTGAGCCTAGCAAATCACTTATGTTTTGCAAATGATCTAGCGCATCTAACACTGCTTTTCCTGCGTTTTTGAGTTTGCTTTTTGCTGACTTGATAAGGTCAACAGAGCCACTCAACAGCGGTAACGCCAATAACATATCAGCATCAGATGATGAAAAGCTTTGATCCGTTACCCATTTTTCAATTTCAGGAATTGATTTGCGCGCCAGCATGTCGAAGTAATCTTCTTTTTGCTGGTTGTTTAATTTTGCGTGATCTGCAAGACCACTGGCGATGCCGACGTGACCTACATCTAATACCAAATCATTCACATCAAGGCTGTGCAAGGTTTCCAGCATTAACGAGATAATTTCAAAATCGCTCTCAATACCTGCATGACCAAATAACTCTGCGCCTACTTGAACCGGTGAACGTGAACCACCCTGCTCTTCAGAGCGTGTGCGTAACACCGTACCCATATAACAGAGGCGATTTACACCTGCATTTTCATCGCCTTTTGATAAACGATGTGCGTCAATTCGTGCAACTTGTGGCGTAATATCAGCGCGCACACCCATCATACGGCCATTCAACTGGTCCGTGATTTTGAAGGTTTGTAAATCAAGCTGAGTGCCCATACCAGCACGAAGAGATTCTAAATACTCAACCAATGGCGGCATCACCAAACGGTAACCCCACGTTGCGTACAAGTCGATTAAATGTCGACGTAATGCCTCAAGCTTTTCAGCTTCATCAGGCAGAGATTCATTGATTCCGTCAGGGAGTAGCCACGTATTCATAATATTGGAGAAACTAAATAATAATTAAATAAGATAGAGTAAAACAAGACCCGCAACAATACTTGTCAAGCCAATCTTACGCAAGGTGCTTTCGGGGGTTTCCATCATTGTTTTATACACTTTTTTAATACTTGATGGGCTAGCAAACGGCAAAAGCCCCTCAAGAATGAGGAGCAAGGCAAATGCTGTGAGCAAGTCTTGCCAGTTCATAAATTAAAAAAATCTTAACTAAATGCAAAAATCAAAGCAGGCTATTGCCCACTTTGACCTTTAAAGTATTTAAAGAATTCAGCATCAGGCTCGATAACCATAATGTCACCGCTTTTACCCATAGATTTTCTATAAGCACCTAAACTACGATAAAACGCATAGAACTCTTCATCTCTTGTATAAGCATCTGCATAAATTTCAGCTGATTTTGCATCACCTTGACCACGGATTTTCTCCGCTTTTTTATACGCTTCCGCTTCAATAATTACGGCTTGACGATCAGCAATCGCTCGAATGCTTTCACCTTCGGCTCTACCACGTGAACGAAAGTCCTGTGCTACACGCTGGCGCTCTGAACGCATTCTTTCATATACAGATTCACTAACAGACTCAGGAAAGTCAATCTGACTAACGCGAGCATCAACAATAATAATACCCAGCTCTTTAACTGAAGCACCCGCCTTTTTACGTAGCTCTGTCATAATTTCACCACGCTCACCCGTAATAGCTTCTTGGATGGTACGTGTACTGAATTCGTTTCTTAAACCATCTTTCATAATACTTTCAAGACGGTTTTGAGCGCGCGCTAAATCACCACGCGTTGCACGGTAAAATGTATCAACATTGTCGATTTTCCATTTTACGAAAAAATCTACTTTAACGTATTTTTTCTCACCTGTTAGAAAACGATCAGGCTGTGCGTCGAGTGTTAAAATAAGCTTTGAAAACTTTTCTACCGTATTCATGAACGGCACTTTAAAATGCAAGCCTGGTTGAATATCAGTTTCTACAATCTCTTTAAAACGAAACTTGATAGCCGTTTCACGTTCATCAACCGTATAGGTTGCTGTTGAGAAAACAAATACAATTAAAGCCAGTCCAATAATAATTATATTTTTCATGTTAGCGCCCCTGTCTCGTGGCATCTCTACCGCCAGATCGTGTACTTTGGTTTTGTCGTCTTAATTGCTCAACTGATGTTGCTATCGCAGGATCAAACGATTGTGATGAAGTTGATGATGAGTTTGAACCACCTGATAATTTATCGAGTGGCAAATACATTACATTATTGCCTGACTTAGTATCCACCATGATTTTGCTGGTGTTCTCGTATACTTCTTCCATTGTTTCTAAGTAAAGACGCTTTCGAGTAACTGCAGGTGCTTTTCGGTACTCAGCAACCAGCTGGTTAAAACGTGACGCATCACCTTCTGCCTGAGAAACAATACGACCAGTATAAGCTAATGCCGCTTCACTTAATCGTGAGGCTTTACCTTCAGCGATTGGAACGACTTTTTTCGCATAAGTCTCAGCTTGGTTTTTGTATCTATCTTTGTCCTCACGTGCTCTATTGGCATCATCAAACGCATCTTTTACTTCTTGCGGAGCTTCTGCGTAAGTCACGTTGACTTTGATAACTTCTAATCCTGTTTTATAAGAATCTAAAACTTTTTGCATAACTTGTTGTGTATCAGGCGCGATAGTGCCACGATTCTCTTTTAAGATCGAGTCCATGGTATTACGACCTGCTATCTCCCTTACAGCACTACGCATGACTTGGTGTAAAGTTCCGATTGATTGATTACGCTCGTAGTCGGCAAGATATACATTAAAAAGGTAGTCTTCTGGATTCTTGATTCTGTATTGTGCCGTCACACCAATGTCGACGATGTTTTCATCTTTTGTCAACATGTGCGTACGATCTTCCGCGGTTCGAGACCGATCAATATCTACAAGCTCTACGCTTTCAACAGGATAAGGAACGTGCCAGTGCAAACCAGGTCTAGTTGTTTCTGTATAAGCTCCAAAACGGAATTCAACGCCACGTTGTGCGGAATCAACCGTGTAAAAACCTGTCGCTAACCAAGCACCAAGTAAGGCAATACCAATGAGCGCTAGTACAGAGCCGCTAGGACCATCACTACCTTTGTTGTTACCTGATTTTTTATTACCAAAAAGCCCACCGAGCTTTTCATTCATTTTGCGAGTAATATCTTCAATATCAGCCGTGCCTTTCCCTTTAGAATTGCCGCTTGATTTATCTTTATTACCCCACGGGTTTTTATCGCTACCACCTGGTTCATTCCAAGGCATGGTTGTTGTACTCCAAAATTTGTTATGTTATCTACTTCTTAATAATCTGTTATGAACTTCTAAATATAAGGCCATCTAAATGACTATCAAGCCTAAACAGGGATTGTACATCAGATAAATTAATTCTTGCAGATTTGTTTAACTTGATTTTCCATTTATTTGATATATCTACTTGTAATCACAAACAGACTAAAGGGATAATATTAACCTTTCTTATTTTTCTTTAACTTTCTAGAATTGTCTAAACACTATGCAAACTGCATCATCTATCACCAAAAAACAAAGCACTGCCTTTCTTCCCGAACTAGCACCCGCAGAGATCAAGCAACTACAAGAAGAAACGGCCGAGCGCTTAAACCTAAGTCCTTTTTTTTCAGATACATTAAAGAACGGGCGCAAAGCACCCGAGCTTGCTGTCATCCCTGCAGGAAAATACGAAATGGGATCAGTGCAAGATGAATTTGGCCATAGCCGTGAAGAATACCCGCAACATTACAGCCATATTCACACACCCTTTGCGATAGGGCGATTTACAATTACCGCTGACGACTTTGCCGCATTCCAACAAGATACAGAATGGTCTATTCGCCCCGAGTTAATTTGGGCGCAAGGTAAAGAACCGATGATTAACATCCGTATGATTGATGCTTATTTATACCTAGATTGGCTTAGTAATCAAACAGGTGAGCGTTATCGCTTACCTACAGAATCAGAATGGGAGTATTCCGCACGCGCAGGCACAACCAGCGCCTTTCATTTTGGCGATGAAGTAAGCTGCAAGGAAGTGCATTTTCATTCTTTATTTCCCTACAATGAAGCAAAAGAAAAGAAGCGCTGGTATTTACCCAAATGTGCACCCATGGCAAAAGCCTTAGAAGTCGGCACTAAACCTGCTAATGATTGGGGGTTATACGATGTACATGGAAATGTGTGGGAGTTTACCGACTCACCGTGGAGAGAGAGCCACCTCAACAGCAACCGTGACGGAAGTTCGGACCTTATCAGCTCATGGGTTGTCACCAAAGGTGGTTCATGGTTTGACGCTGCAATTCATGCTCGCAGTGCCGCGCGCAAAAAACGCCTTTACGAAGAGATGGATACCAACTTAGGCTTTCGTGTAGTAAGAGAATTGGTATAAATTTATGAAGCTTATTACACAGTCTGGCGAATTTTTATTAGAGCGCTTGCCAAAAACGGACAAGGGAGACTTACGCGCATGGGATGCGGCGGATGAATTACTCTTATCTACCGTCTTTGAAAGTCATCTTAGCAATCCGCCAGAGCACACCCCCCCACTTTTACATGATGTAAAAGTGGGCGGGTGTGCTCTCTTAATCATCAACGATAACTTTGGTGCGCTCTCTGTCGCATTGCATCAATACACAACGCATAGCTGGTCAGACTCTTATCTGTCTCATTTAGCCACTCAACAAAATTTCAACGCTAATCAATTAGATGCGAAACACCTGTCAATTCCATCTAGCGAAAATTTAAACCATACTTATGATTTAGTCATTATTAAAATCCCTAAAACACTGGGATTGCTTGAAGATCAGCTATGCCGTTTAAAGCCACATATCCATGCGGATACCATCGTCATCGCCGCAGCCATGAGCAAACATATCCACACCTCAACACTAAAAATATTTGAGAAATTTATTGGAACAACAACGACCTCACGTGCCACCAAAAAGGCACGATTGATATTTGCAAAAAATGACAATCCTCAAGCTCACCAATCTCCTTATCCTAAAACGATTACAGACGATGCACCAAGTTTAGAGAAAAGCCTCACACTCATTAATCACGCCAATGTATTTGCAAAAGATAAACTCGATATTGGCACTCGTGTTTTAATTGAGCAACTCAAACGATGCCCAGCAGCTAATCATATCGTTGATTTAGGTTGCGGCAATGGCGCACTGGGAATAATGGCGGGACGGCTTCAACCGCAGGCAAAAATTAGTTTTATTGATGAATCTTACTCCGCGATTGCATCTGCTAAAGAAAGTTATCAACTCGACAATAAAGAGAAAACAGGGAGCGCCCATTTTTATAATAGCGATTGCTTCAATCAATTTACGGAAGAAGATGTAGACCTTATCCTCTGCAATCCGCCTTTTCATCAAAACCACAGTATTGGTGATCACATTGCTTGGGAGATGTTTAAGCAAAGCCATGAAAAATTACAGGCAGGTGGAGAAATGTGGGTGGTTGGCAATCGCCATTTGGCTTACCATGTAAAATTAAAAAAGCTATTTGGGAATTGTAAAACAATTGCTTCCAATAAAAAGTTTGTTGTTTTGGTTGCAAGAAAGAACACAGTGGAAGACTAGAAAAAAATAGTTCACGAAAGGCACGAAAAAAAAAGAAAGACAAACAAAGAAGATTCTTACTTTTCCGTTTTTTTCGTGCCTTTCGTGGATATCTTTTAATATCTTTACAGACCACACCCCCCTAGTTTTACATGATGTTTATTTCAACACCTATTCGCGATCAAATTTCACACGTTTACCCAAGGTGCCTGTACGGACTTTGCCATTTATGTAAACCAAATCCCCATTTACAATCGTTGCATACACGCTTGAGCGAAATTCTGTACCGTCGTAAGGTGTCCACCCTGCTTTTGAAATCACGTTTTTATTATTTGCCTTTGTTGGTTTTTCTAAGTCAACAACCACAAAATCAGCCCAATAGCCTTCTCGTATATAGCCACGGTCTTTTATATTAAACAAATCTGCCACCGCATGACTGGTTTTTTGCGCCAAAAACTCCAAGGTAAAAATACCATCTTGATAATGCTCTAATAAAGATGGCAACGCATATTCAACCGATGGCATACCCGATGCTGCTTCAAAATAGTTACCTTGCTTTTCATCCCGCAATAGCGGCGAATGATCTGTACCAATGACATCCAAATGATTATCCATTAAACCTTGAAACAAACCTGCACGATCTACTTCTGTTTTTATCGCAGGGTCACATTTAATCAAAGAACCTTTGCTTTCATAATCCTCGTCAGAAAAAGCCAAGTAATGACAACATACTTCAGCCGTTATCAGTTTTTCTGCCAGCGGCAAATCCGCAAACATTTCAGCCTCTTTAGCGGTAGTGACATGCATAATATGCAATTTGGCTTCATGTGATGTTGCTAGCTCTATCGCTAACGAGGTTGATTTATAACAGGCTTCTTCGCTACGAATTTTAGCATGAATCTGAAAAGGCACATCATCGCCATATATTTGACGATAGTTTTCTTCATTCTCAACAATAGTTGGCGTATCTTCGCAATGTGCAGCGATAATAATAGGAGAACCTTCAAAGATTTTATCCAAAGCTTCAGGTCTATCAACCAACATCTTACCTGATGAACCACCCATTAATACTTTAAGCCCACAACAAGAGAGGGGATCAATGGCTTTTATTTCTTCTAGGTTATCGTTAGATGCCCCATGGTAAAAGGCGAAGTTAGCTAACGATTTTTCAGCCGCTAGCTCTGCTTTAATTTCGAGAGTTTCACTGCTCAGCACTTTTGGGTCAGAGTCTGGCATATCAAAGAATGTGGTGACACCTCCTGCGACTGCAGCGCGAGACTCACTGCACAAATCGCCTTTATACTCACCTTCAGGATTACGGAAATGAACATGATCATCGATCATGCCTGGCAATAGATATTTTCCCTTAACATCTAGCACATGCAAAACCTTCATTGCAGAAAGGTCTTTGCCAATTTTATCAATGCGCCCGCCCCTGACATAAATATCAGATTCAAACACTTGACCTTCATTGACTATTTTTGCATTAAGTATGAGTAAAGTACCGATACTAACCTCTAATCGTCGATTTAATTATCAACTCAGCTATCGAGTTTATCTAATGTGACGAATGAATAATTATGGGGGTTTTTATCATCTGCCAAATGATCTTCTCGCGCGACTTCCTTCCAATCCAACTGAGTATAGTCGGGAAAATAGGTATCGCCTTCAAAAGATTCATCAATGAGGGTTAAATAAAGACGATCAGCTTCATCTAAAAACTTATTATACAGATGTGATCCACCTGTGATGAATACCTCATCAACATCAGACTCTTTGGCTAAGGCCAAAGCATCATCCAATGAATTGACCACACTACAGCCTTTAATCTGTAGATTAGTGTTGCGACTGAGAATTATGTTCAAACGACCAGGAAGTGGTCGACCGATAGAATCATAGGTTTTTCGTCCCATAATAATTGGGCTGCCTAAGGTGGTTTTTTTGAAGTGTTGAAGATCAGCGGGCAGATGCCAAGGCATATCGTTGTCCTTGCCAATCACTCTATCCTTACCCATGGCTGCGATCATAGATAGCTTCATGTCTTTACCTGCTTGCTTCATTGCAATCGCCGTAGTTATTTAAGCTACTTTACAACTTTGAGCGCTGGGCGCTTTTTAGATTTATTTGATGCTTGTTTCAATGATCTTACATTAGAGTCAGGCACAGATTTTGGGCTGGGTGGTTTATCATCAGGACCATCAGGTGGCGTGCCATCGAAGTCTTCCTCTTCAAATGACATGCCTTCACCTGTTTCACTGGCATACAAAGCCAATACCGAACCAATAGGCGAATAAATCGTATAGGGCTTGCCGCCAAATCGCGCGCTAAAGCTGACACCATCATTATCTATAAGTAGGTTGTTAGCCGCAGATGGGCTGACATTCAAAATGATTTTTCCATCGTCAACAAACTGTTGTGGAACATCAACTTGTGGATTAAGCGCCGATATTAAAATATGCGGCGTAGCTTCATTATCCAATACCCATTCGTAAATGGCTCTTAGCAAATAAGGCTTGTTTGAAGTGAATTCCATCGCTTAAGACAACCCATCATGTAAAAGTGGGGGGGTGTGCTTCGACAAGCTCAGCAGAACTGCTTCTTTAAATATTGTTTTAACTCTCATCTATACCTAAACAAATCAAGGACGAATCGCTTGTTCTGCCTGTGTTAATGAGAATTGGAATAGTTCGCGTGAAAAGACACGATCCATATAATCACGAATCGGTTGAGCCTCTTCCCCTTCAGGAAGATCAATGCCGTATTTTGGTAAACGCCACAAAATAGGGGCAATAGTCGCATCTACTAAAGAGAAGTCATTACTTAAAAAGTAAGGCTTAATCTCAAATACTTCCGCCGCTTGTAAAATGCTTTCTTTTAGAATGACTCTTGCGGTATCAATACGTTCTTTCTCACCGCTTTCTAAATCAACCACCAATGAAAGCCAGTCTTGCTTGATGCGGAACAAAGTCAAACGTGTATGTGCGCGTGAAACAGGGTCAACAGGCATAAGAGGCGGATGCGGAAAACGCTCATCCAAATATTCCATAATGACATGCGAATCATAAAGTACCAATTCACGATCAACCAAAGTAGGGGCTGTATTGTAAGGATTAAGGTCAGCTAAATCTTCTGGCTTATTATTCGGCTCCATTTCAATAATATCTGCTTGAATATCTTTCTCTGCCAACACGATACGCACACTGTGACAGTGTGGGCAATCTGGCAAGGTAAACAAAGTCATTACTGAACGGCGATTTGCAACTGATGTCATTTAACTACTACTCCTAAAAACCAATACTTTAAAACCAAACACCTTAAACTAAAAGGGCTGTCCAATTTGGACAGCCCCGAATTCTATACTAGAAATCGTTTTTTTGATAGTTCAAATACTAGTGAATATCTTTCCAATATTCTTTAGACAGCGCATAAGCAAAACCGAAGAATACTAATAAGAACAACAATGTAAGAATACCGTACATTTTGCGAGACAACTGTGCAGGTTCACTCACGTAAGCAAGAAAATTAGTCAAGTCATGCACTACAACATCATACTCAGCCGCTGATAATGTACCAGGCTTTGACATTGTGAGTGTTGGCGCAACGTGGTGTCCATCTTTATCTTCATGATGTACCAGTGTTTGATAGCCTTGTAAGCCAGCTAATACATGCGGCATACCCACATCTTTAAACACGGTATTGTTCACACCCATCGGGCGAGAATCATCAAGATAGAAGCTTTTAAGGTAGGAATAAATCCAATCCGAACCGCGTGAACGACCGACTAAAGACAAATCAGGCACAGAAGTACCAAATGCTTTTTCTGCTGCTTTTGCTGAATAAGCCGTAGTCATCAAAGACCCTGTCTTAACTTGCTTGCCATTTTCATCACGAGTGAAGATTAAGTTTTCTTTCAAAAAAGTAGTCACTTGATCATCAGTAAAACCATTGCTAGCATTTAAGCCAATATCTTCAGCCATACGATTGTAACGACTGAACTTCAACGAGTGACAACCCATACAGTAGTTAGCGTAGTATTTAGCACCACGTTGCAAACTCGCTTTATCCGATAAATTCACATTGGCACTTTGTAATGCAACACCGTGCCCAGCACTGCCGCCTGCGCTACCGATTACACCAATAACAACTAACGGAACAATTAAAACGAATATCCATTTACGTATACTATTACTCATGACGTAACCCTCTCTGGAACTGCCTTCTCTGCATTACAGCTCTTCATCACTAATGGTAGTAATAACGTTAGTGCTAAGTAACCTATAGGCCAAACCCACTGCTTCATTATTTGAGCACCACTGATTGCATCATCTGGGTTATAACGCCAGAAATCGATTGCTACAACAGCACCCGCAAGTACTATAAAACCAATCACATAACGTGATAGATCTGTTTTGCTGTGAATAAAGATAACCGCGAAGAATAAGAAGTAAATCTCAGTCATACGCACGCCCATTTCTTTATATTCAGGTGTTACTGCTTTCACACCCAAATAGCCAAGAATAATAAATACCGCTGCAAAAATCGCAAGGTTTAGCATGTGTACTGTATTACGGTAGCGCCATGATTTAATCGGATTACGGTCAAGCCAAGGTAGCACGAACAACATAATAATCGCACCAAACATCGCCAATGTTCCCATAAATGGAGACAAGGTTACTGCACGAAGCACTGTATAGAACGGCGTAAAGTACCAAACTGGCGCAATATGCTCAGGTGTCTTTAATGGGTTAGCAGGCTCAAAGTTAGCGTGCTCTAAGAAGTAACCACCCACTTCTGGCATAAAGAAGATAACCGCAAAGAATGCCATTAAGAAAACAACAATCGCTGGAATATCATGCACCGTGTAGTAAGGGTGGAATGGAATACCGTCTAGTGGAATACCTTTCTCATTTTTAAGCGCTTTAATCTCAACACCGTCTGGGTTGTTTGAGCCTACCGTGTGCAATGCAACGATATGAACAAATACCAAGGCAACCAAAATCAATGGCACTGCCGCCACATGAAAGGCAAACAAACGATTCAAGGTTGGGTCAGAAATAACAAAGTCACCGCGTATAAACAGTGATAAGCCTTCTCCGATAACAGGGATTGTATTAAACAGGTTGATAATTACCTGAGCACCCCAGAATGACATCTGACCCCAAGGTAGCAAGTACCCCATAAAGGCTTCTGCCATCAGCGCTAGATATAGCGCCATTCCGATCAACCAGACCAATTCACGCTTGCCTTTGTATGAACCATACATAAGGCCACGAAACATGTGAAAGTAGATCACAATAAAAAATGCCGAAGCCCCTGTGGAATGCATATAGCGGATAAACCAACCACCTGGCACATCACGCATGATGTATTCAACCGAGGCGAATGCCATGCCTGTATCAGGTTTGTAATGCATCGTTAAGAATATGCCAGATACGATCTGGATAACCAAAACCAGCATCGCTAAAACGCCAAAGTAGTACCAAACGTTAAAGTTTTTCGGCGCGTAGTATTCAGACATATGATCTTTCCATGTCTGAACGATAGGAAAGCGTTCATCAACCCAGCCTAAAAGGCCCGTTGCTTCTGTTTTTCTTGGATAAGCGGCCATTATACAGCACCTCCGTCTTCACCAATCAAGATAAGCTCATCGCTCTTATAAAAATGAGGAGGAACAACCAAGTTTGTTGGCGCTGGTACGTTTTTAAATACACGACCTGCCAAGTCAAAGCGCGAACCATGACATGGACAATAGAAACCACCTTTCCAATCTGCACCCAAATCTGCAGGAGCAACTTCAGGACGATACGTTGGGGAACAACCTAGATGTGTACAAATACCAACAAGTACAGATATTTCAGGCTTTCTTGAACGTGATGCATTCTTAGCATAAGCAGGCTGTTGTGTTTCAACATCAGATGCTGGGTCAGCCAAACGACTATCAAGGCTTGGAAGGTCTTTCATCATTTGCTCAGATCGATTGATTAACCAAACTGGTTTACCACGCCAGATGACACGAACTAACTGCCCTGGCTCAATCTTGCTGATGTTTACTTCAACCGGTGCGCCAGCTGCTTTTGCGCGCGCACTTGGCATCCAAGAGATGAGAAGCGGTGCTGCAAACGCTGCTGTACCAGCGAGTCCAACAACAGACGTTGTTGCAACCAACATACGTCTGCGCTTTACATCGACTGTATTCGAATCAGAATCTGACATGATTCATGTTCTCCACATAAATTAAAATTGGGCCTTACACTGCATCAATCTTCTCCAAAGAATCAATAAATACATGTGTAAAAAACCGCAGTATCGTCGCCTAACTTGCCCCTAAGGTCAAGCACTAATCGAAGATATTCAAGGCTTTCTTGATCAAATATTGACATATCTCACGCATTAAAATACCCACATAAAGCAAGCATTTTTAAAATCAATAACTTAGCTTTATATAAACGAGCAGTTACTGCTTCAACAACCTTGTCACAAGATGTTGCCATAACGCTAAATAACTGACCTTCTAAAGAAAGATGCAGTTACAAGCAAATCAGTTATACTCCCTCTTTTTTATAAGCCCCCAATATTCAAATATAAATCACATGAAATTATCTGCTTTAACTGCTCTTTCCCCTGTTGATGGTCGTTACGCGAGTAAGACCAGCGCCTACCGCCCATTTTTTAGTGAATACGGATTAATTAAACACCGTGTTTTAGTTGAGATTCGCTGGTTACAAGCTTTGGCTAATCACTCAGAAATAACAGAAGTGTCGCCCTTCTCTTCTGATGCCAATCAAGCACTTGAAAGCATCTTAGATAATTTTAGCGAAGACGACGCGCAACGCGTTAAAAATATTGAGCGCACCACCAACCATGATGTAAAGGCGGTTGAGTATTACTTAAAAGAGAAGATTGCCGATAACAACGAACTAAATTCAGTAAGCGAATTCATTCATTTTGCTTGTACCTCAGAAGATATTAACAACCTCTCTTACGCGTTAATGCTAAAAGGCGGTCGTGAAGAAGCTTTATTGCCAGAAATTGATAAGCTTATCGCATCAATCAAAGCACTTGCGGGGGATTATGCTGAAATTCCTTTATTGTGTAGAACACATGGGCAACCCGCTTCACCTTCAACACTGGGTAAAGAAATGGCAAACGTGGTTTACCGTCTACAACGCCAACGCACACAAATCGCAGAGGTTGAGTTACTCGGTAAAATCAACGGTGCAGTCGGCAACTACAATGCCCACCTGAGTGCTTACCCAAATTTAGATTGGGAAAAGTTCGCCAAAGACTTTGTAGAATCACTCGAACTCACATGGAATCCATACACGATTCAAATCGAGCCACACGATTACATCGCTGAGTTGTTTGATGCTGTGTCGCGTCACAACACCATTATCATCGATTTCTGCCGTGATATTTGGTCATATATTTCAATAGGTTACTTCAAGCAAAAAGTAATTGCAGGCGAGGTCGGATCATCCACCATGCCCCATAAAGTAAACCCCATTGATTTTGAAAATGCCGAAGGCAATATGGGCATGGCAAACGCGATGATGACGCACTTATCGCAAAAGCTCCCAATCTCTCGCTGGCAACGTGATTTAACTGATTCAACCGTTTTAAGAACATTGGGTGTTGGCTTAGGCCACACCAGTATCGCGATTCAATCAACGCTTAAAGGCATTTCTAAATTAGAAGTCAATGAAGCTGCGATTGCCGCTGACCTAGACAGAAACTGGGAAGTATTAGCAGAGCCAGTACAAACCGTGATGCGCCGCTATGGCATTGAGAAGCCGTATGAGAAATTAAAAGAACTGACTCGTGGACAGCGCATCAATGCAGAGATTATGGCTAAATTTATTGAGACTTTAGAAATCCCACGGGATGCTAAAGATTTACTGCTTGAAATGACGCCTGCTAGTTATATCGGCAATGCTGTTGAGCAAGCTAAAAGCATTTAAGTCATGAATATCAGCTTTAAAAGCACATTGTGTAGGTTGGTGCTGAGGAACGAAGCCCAACGAACTGCTGCTTGTTGGGCTTCACAAGCTCAGCACCAACCTACGGTTTATTCTTTTTCTATACTCTATGCTAGGGAGAGGGAGTTTAAAAGCACACCCCCCCACTTTTACATGATCTTTTCATACTAAGTGTTTTACTAATGGATTCTGTATTCGGCAAACTCAGCAAGGAAGACTTCCTCGCAAACTACTGGCAGAAAAAGCCGCTAGTCATTCGTGGCGCATTCCCTGATTTTGAAATGCCGTTTACAGCAGAAGAGCTCGCAGGACTAGCTTGCGATACCGACGCGCCTTCGCGAATGATTATTGAATATGGCTTGCCACCAGAAAATAAACCTTGGCAGGTAAAAGTAGCCCCTTTTGAAGACGAAGACTTCACCACCCTGCCCGATTCGCATTGCACGTTTTTAGTTAATGATTTGGAACGCTACATTCCTGAACTAGGTAACATAATCGAGCCATTTCGATTTATCCCTGATTGGCGCATTGATGATTTAATGGTCAGCTACGCCGAAGACCAAGGCTCGGTTGGCCCACACACCGACGATTATGATGTGTTTTTAATTCAAGGGCAAGGTAAACGCCGATGGAAAGTTATCACCCGTGAAGATTACAACAAAGTGCTTATCCCTGATTTACCCATCGCAATACTCAAAGAGTTTGATGAAGATGAAGACTGGTTATTAGAAACAGGCGACATGCTTTATCTGCCTCCAAATACACCACATTACGGCATAGCAGAAGGTGCTTGCTTTACTTTTTCAGTCGGCTTTCAAGCGCCTCGCACGGTAGATTTAGTACAGAATTGGTTAGAAACATTTAGCAAAGATGCTACTTTTAATAAACGCTTTACCGATAAAAACCGAACACTGCAAAGCAACTCTGGCGAAATTACCCAAAACGATCTTGAGATACTATCAAGCATGATGCTTAACGCTATCAAAGACCAACAAAGTGGATTGAATGTGTTCTTGGGCAAGCAACTGACAGAAACGCGCGGTGAAACACCGCAAGCTGATGATTATTTAGACGATTTTGAACTGGATGATCAAGTAGATTACGAACGAGAAAGCTGGCTTCGCTTAGCGTACATTGAAGAGAAAAATACCATCCACTTCTTTGCAGATGGACATCACTTAGCATTAGCATCAGATAAAAAATCGGCGATTCAAAAGCTCTGTGAAAACTATTATTTTACGGCTGAATCTTTGAAGACATTAATGGCTAGTTATGAGTTTAGAGATTTTTTTAAGGTGCTGATTAAAGAAGGTGGGATAACAGTGGCAAGCTAAGATAATTTTCCTCCCCCTTTAAAAAAGAGGAAGGAAAAACATAATTTAGCTTCAAATTATTTATTCTTAACCGAACAAGAGTTAATACCAAAAATAGCATAAGGTGGGCACCAGCCTATCAAGCCCGTGAACAATGGCACAATACCGATTAAAGCCCAAAGATTAAAAGCACCTGTCGATTGCCATGTATAAGCACCCCATGCAAGGATTGCTACGCCAATTGCGATTCTTAATTTACGGTCGATTCCGCCTACATTTGCTTTCATGATTGTTTCCTCAAAAATAATTAATATCCTTTGCTGATGCAAAGACTTGCCTTATTTTAAGTTTAGTAAAAATTACTGTATGTAACTTTAGTCACACAGTCCTTAAAGTTTTTCTAGCGCGTCGGCACTGGCTATATGAATTGTCCCCCGCCCAAGTTCAACCAAACCATTGTTTTCAAACTTTTTCAATAAACGACTAATCACTTCGCGCGAACTAGCAAGGTCTTCGGCTATTTGTTGATGCGTTATTTGTATCGGTTGCTGATCCGCGCGCGCGAGTAGCCATTCAGCCAATCGCACATCCAGCGTTTCAAACGCGACACTATCCACCAATTCAATCAAATTAATCATCCGCCGAGACAATAATCCAAACATATATTTTTGCCACATGGGTTCGCGCTCTAACCAATTAACCACTTTTTCAGGTGGAATAGCTAATGCTTTAACCTCGGTCGTTGTCACTGCAAAGGCAGGGAATGGGGTTTGATTGAGAATACACGATGCCGTCAAAATACAGCTTTCATGGGCATTAACATAATAAAGCGTTAAGCTTCGTCCGTTTGTGGCTGGGCGAAAAACTTTTACCTGCCCTTCTAAGACAATCACCAAGCTTTCACATACATCGCCTGACTGACAGACTGTGGTATCCGCAGGCACGGTAATCGTCTGCACGCCTTCTTGGTGCTGTAAAAATGATAATAATGAAGAACCTAATAACATAGTGATTCCCCAAAGCAGTTCTGCTGAGCGGACTTGTAGTTTATCCTGAGCGGAGTCGAAGGGAAGCACACCCCCCCACTTTTACATGATGTTTCTTCATATAGAAAGCACCCTGTAAAAGTGGGGGGGTGTGCTTCAACCTTACTCAGCAGAACTGCTTTCATATTATTTATATTCACTATCTATTCGCTGGGTCAATCAAACCATTATCACAACTGGAACCCGCACGTATTGCGTTTTTCATCAATGATGAAATAGTGGTGCCATCTTCTACTTCGCCTTTTAGGTTAATCCACAATTCGCTCACGCGCCCTTTTCTATCACAACGCATATCCACCTTACTACCTGCGCCTTTGCCAAATGCTCTGTCAAAATGCTGACGCACTTGCTTGAGCGATACACGCTTTCCCACACCTTTATTGAAGAGTTTTCCTACAATCGACTTATTAATTTGTTTGGTGAGATAAATAGCATCCGAATAATAATCTTCGGCATCCGAACCATAGCAAGTGCCGTGCTTTATCCATTCATGACGTTGCAAGTTTGAAGCCACTGCTGGCATGATAAAAGCTAAATCTGTCGCTGTTTTTTGGCTAAGTTTCAACGGCGCAAGTAAGTGCCATTTTTTATTTCTGTCGATACCTTTATCCATATCACTTACCCCACAATAAGCATTGTTACGCGGTTGCGGCCATAAGCCGTGCAGCGACCAATGCGTTGCATCGTAGCGATTTTTGGTCTGGGTTTTGCATTCTTTTTTGCGCGAATGGGTTTCACAAAAGCTGGGCTGCCAAGTAAGAGCAAGCAAATAATCTGGTTTCTTTTTAGGAGACATTCGCTTAGTTGGCACCATTTTTTTAATAGCACTTTTAGATTCGTGGCTTGTATTAATCGAACACACAGACAAAGACTCACCACAGCGACCACTCACCCAACGTAGCGGGCGTTTTATGCCATCAACTTGTACACGAAAGGCATTTTTCTTCCTGTTTTTTTCTAGAATTTTATAAAACTTACCCGACTCTAAATGAATACCTTCAGGGTTAGTCTTTTTACGGAATGATTGATACGCCTCGCAGGAATCATTAGCCAAGAAACAAGACTCTGAGCCTTTGGCAAATAAAGGACTCATCATGAAAAATGAGAAAAATAGAATCGAAAAGGAAAGAGAAAGAGTTTTCATGGTAATTTGCAAAGCCTGCTATTTCTGAAATTGAGATAATAAACGATCATACATCACTTCATTTGGTGAGGCATATTCTGATTCGGCATAAAACCATGTAACCGCTGACTTCAACATGGGTCGTTGACGGCGATTGATTTCAGCATCCAAGCCTTCTGCTTGCGCTTGCAAGAGCTTTGCCGAAATAGATTGTAAAGCCTCACGAGAAGCCGCTGCACAATCAGAGCCCCCCAGTGGAAATGCCACATCGGCATAATGATTAAGGATAGCGACCATCATTTCTGTTGCGCCTTCAGAACCATCAAAGTGAAAAATACGTTTTTTAGCCACTCACTTTTTCCTTAATGTTCTCTGTAACCTCTGCAACCAAGCTTTCTTTTTCATGCTTTTTTAGTTTTTTGAGCAAAGCCTCACGCTTAAGCGCCTCTGAACGAGATCCAAGCTTCTCTTGATAAACCACCTCAACCGGCTGGCGCACCCGCGTATATTTTGTGACCGATTTTTTGCCGTTATGCTCAATCACACGGCGCGCAACATCGGTTGTAATCCCCGTGTACAAACTATTGTCAGCACAGCGCAACATATAGACAAACCAATCACTCATTAATTCCCGCCTTTTTATTATTGAATGTTGTGTTTCAGACAATCATCCCACACACTAACAAGCATGACACATGCACTCAAAATTACCAATCTAAAGAAAACTTACGATAACGGGTTTCAAGCACTTAAAGGCATTGACCTTGAAGTTAAAAAAGGCGATTTCTTTGCCCTACTCGGCGCGAATGGAGCGGGAAAATCCACCGCTATTGGCATCATTTGTTCTTTGGTAAATAAAACCGATGGCGATGTAAACGTCTTTGGTTATGATTTAGAAGCAGACCGCGAAGCCGTGCAAGAACATATCGGCTTAGTCCCGCAAGAATTCAACTTCAATATCTGGGAGCCTGTTATTGAAATCATTCTCAACCAAGCAGGCTACTACGGTATTGAGCGCCCCGTCGCCAGAAAACGCGCCGAAGAATTACTCAAACATCTCAACCTTTGGGATAAACGCGACGAGCAAGCACAGAATTTATCAGGCGGAATGAAGCGCCGATTGATGATAGCTAGAGCTTTAATTCATAATCCTAAGTTATTGATTTTAGACGAACCTACTGCAGGCGTTGATATAGAAATTCGCCGCTCGATGTGGGACTTTTTAAGCAAGCTCAATCAAGCTGGCACAACGATAATCCTTACCACACATTATCTGGAAGAAGCAGAAAGCATGTGTAATAACATCGCCATTCTTAATAAAGGCGAAGTTGTGGAAAGCACCAGTATGAAAGAATTATTATCACGCCTGCAAGTCGAAACCTTTGTGCTTGACCTTAAAGAGCCTTTAGACATAATACCTTCAGATTGCGAGCTCACCATTCATCAACGAGACACATCTACCATTGAAGTTGAACTAGACAAAACCCGCTCACTTAATTATCTATTTGAAACACTCAGCAAACACAATATTCGAGTGATGAGTATGCGCAATAAAACCAATCGCTTAGAAGAGTTATTTATCAAATTGGTCGAAAAAAGCAAAGAAGAAAATACCAGTATTAAATCAACAAGTAGCGAGGTGACAGCATGAAACCCGCACAAAAACTAACCGCCTTCAAAACGATTCTTAGTAAAGAAGTGATGCGCTTCTTGCGCATTTGGGTACAAACACTGGTACCACCCGCCATTACCATGACGCTATATTTTGTGATTTTCGGCAATCTCATCGGTAGTCAAATCGGTGATTTAGATGGCTTTAAATACATCGAATATATTATCCCAGGTTTGATCATGATGTCGGTGATTACCAACTCCTACTCCAATGTAGTCTCCACTTTTTTCACCGCAAAAATGTTTGGGCATATTCAAGAAATGCTCATCTCGCCCGTACCAAATCATATAATTTTAATGGGTTATATCGGCGGCGGCATGGCGCGCGGATTGATTGTTGGGCTAATCGTCACCCTTGTTTCGTTATTCTTTTCATCGCTAACGATAGAGCATCCCATTATCACCATTGCCGTTGTTGTATTAACCTCAATGCTGTTTTCTATTGCTGGCTTGATCAACGCGATATACGCCAAGAGTTTTGATGATATTACGATTATTCCAACCTTTGTACTGACTCCCCTCACTTATTTAGGTGGAGTATTTTATTCAATTAATATGCTGTCAGAATTTTGGCAAAATGTATCGATGGTGAACCCTGTTTTGTATATGGTGAATGGATTTCGCTATGGGATTTTAGGGGTTTCGGATATTAGTCCTGTTGCAAGCTTTTCTTTGTTAGCGGTGTTTATTGTGGCTTTGTATGGGTTTGCTTATTATTTACTTAAGAAGGGTGTTGGGATTCGTAGCTAAGCTACTAATTATTAAAAGTATCCCACTTAATAAGCGAGTACTATTATTTTTGCTTAGCGAGCTTTTTCTCTGCTTCATCTACCGTTTGGCAAACCTTGCTGGGATTCGTTTTAGCCATTCTAGAAAAAGTTATCCAAAATTGGTGCATTCCAAGCTCATTCCCTCTATCTAGTTTAATATTTTTTTGTTTTAACTTAGATGTATATTTAACTTTAAATGCATTTAAACGACGTATCGCCGTTTTAGAGTTACAGGTAATTTTACTTTTTATCGTTTTATTCTTTTTGTTAGCACCTTGTTTAGCGATATGAGTAACTTTATTTTTATTACCATTACATTTCTCTAACTTTAATGAGTTCTCTGTTTTTGACCACTTCTTACCTGCGCTATTGGAATAATAACCAAGTACGCCTACTTTTTTAGCAAGGGCCTTGCAGACCCCCATACTCAGCCCATTCCCATAAGAACCTTTAAGAATGCATTTCCCATTATTACAGTTCCAGGCATGACCAAATATTTTAACTTCACCAATATATTTTGTACCTGCATACCAAGTAGTGACCTTTTTTTCTGCAAAGGTAACTTGAATCAAAATGATAATGAAAATAGAAAAGCTTAATTTTTTAAACATAGGTTCTCCAAAGTGAGGCAATACTAAAAATACATCTATCATGGCTGCTGAAAAATAGAATCAGTTATAACTTTTTACAGGGTCTATAGTCCTTTATCAACTAATATAAGCTTCCTTACGGAACGAACCGTACTAGATAAGTGCTTTATTATATCCTGAAGGCTTCGACTTAATAAAAAAGCCATGTAGGGTGCATTTCATGCACCGTTATTTATTATTGAATAATTGACCTAATTATAATACATAATATATTTATATTCGCTTTTTGTTCGTTTTATGGTATAAATAGAACACTGAACGAACAAAACTATATAAAGGATTAACTATAATGAATAAACTAACAAATAAAATGAAATCACTTTTAAAGGCAAAGCCATCAAATGCATTTTTATTATTTTTGACGGGCTTTTTTTTAACGCTGGTTTTATTAGCTAATTTCCTTTACTCTCAACAGCCTCAAGGTGGCTGGGTAACAGCATTAGGAAGTATCTCAACGTCAACGGTACTTTCTGTTTTGTTGTTTGCACTCAGTTTATGTTTGGTGGCGTTATGGCGGTCAAGTTCCAGATCTAAAACATCTGCAAACAAACAGGTGGACGCGGCTAATCCACTCCCACAACTATAATCAAGGTATCTCCTTGGTAAACCAAGGGTATGCGTGAGCGTTGCCAGGGTGGAATTCCAGCCTCATTTAATAAGTTTTTAAGGCTGATTGTTACACCTCTTTTAGCGTGTAACAATGTTTCACCGCCTTGGCGAAAACGTATAGTGACTAGCTCTGTGGATCTTTCCAAAACCAATGCGTTTAGCGTTAATCCTAACAAAGGGATTTCTAGTGGTTTTTGAGGATCATCCCAACTAATCACTTGAGCGCTATCATGATCTAACAAGGGTGACATAATATACAATCGCCCTTGATAGCGCCTAATTTCAGCGCCATACCATGCTAATAATGGCTGCGCATCATCACTGGCATCAACCACATCTGTGAATATATGTTTTAACTTTTTTTCAGAAGGCGCTTTGAAGCCACTAGATTGTATCCAATAGCGTAGCAATAGTTTTTGTCGTGAGTCTGAAAACTCCTTCAATCCACTAATTAGCAAAGTATTATTATTCTGGTTATTTTCTTTTATCGACAATAAATCTTGCTCTGCAATATCATCGAGTATGTGTTTTGTCTCCGCTTGAATTGTCGCAGAACGACTAATGGTTTTATCAATACTCGGCCAGCGATTCTTAAGTTGAGGGATAATCTCATTGCGTAAAAAATTGCGATCGAATGTGCTGTCTTGATTGCTCGGATCCTCAATATAAGCTAGCTGATGGATTTTAGCATAAGCCTCTAATGACTCTCGCGTTTCATTTAGCAGCGGCCTTGCAAGATGAGCAATTCCAAATCCAGATATTTGAGGCATTGCTGCCAAACCTTGCACCCCCGCCCCGCGAAACAACTGCAACAACAGAGTTTCTGCTTGATCATTTTGATGGTGCGCGGTTAACAATACTTCACCCGCTTGCACAGATTTTTTAAATGCAGTATATCTGGCTGTACGCGCGAGCTCTTCTACGCTCTCGCCTTTTTCTTTGGATAAATTTAGATGTTCAACCTGAAGGGGGATATTCAGCACATCACAAACTTGCTGACAATGATCAACCCAATGACCCGCTTCTTTCTGTAAGCCATGATGTACATGTATCGCTCTAACAGAATAATCTGTCATTTGTGATGTTAAATGTAATAGCACATGAGAATCTAAGCCACCGCTGTAGGCAATCACTAGTTTTTTTACAGGAGTAATAGATTGTAACTGAGACTGTAGTGCTTGAGGAGTAATCATTAATCAAGCCCTAAGTCTTGTACAAACTGAGAATGAGGGTGGATGTCTGAGATAGGCACACCATATTCAATACTTAAAAGGCTAACCACATATTGATAAATTACAGAATAATTGGGGGCAGAATCCGAACCACTAAAACCTTTTTTAAGTAAACATTGGGTTCTAATAAGTTGACAATATGATTCTACAGTTAAAATATCTTCTAACTCTTTATCAGGAAGATCAATAGAGAAATGTCTTTCAGTTTCTAAAACTAGCTCAACTATTTCTAATCCCAAGACTAGTCCACAAACCTATGAGTTAAACTTTCCAAAACCCATTAAGCGCTGATAGCGCTTTTCTAATAACTGATCAGTATTTAAAGCACGCAGTTCTCTTAAGCTACTTTCCAAAGCTTCACGAATACTCACAGAAACAGCATCAAAATCACGATGGGCACCACCTAAAGGCTCAGGAATAATGCGATCGATCAAACCTAGTTTACTTAATTTATCTGCGGTAATACCTAGTGCATCTGCTGCATCCGATGCTTTTGCTGCATCTTTCCATAGAATAGAGGCACAACCCTCGGGTGAAATTACAGAGTAAGTGCTGTATTGAAGCATCAATACACGATCTGCAACCGCAATGGCTAATGCACCACCCGAACCACCCTCCCCAGTGATTGTTGCAATGATTGGCGTACGTAGTTTTGACATTTCATATAAGTTGCGAGCAATCGCTTCACTTTGTCCGCGCTCTTCTGCACCAATGCCAGGATATGCGCCCGGTGTATCAACAAAGGTTAAAATCGGCATGTGGAATTTTTCGGCAAGCTTCATTAAGCGCAATGCCTTGCGGTAGCCTTCTGGACGCGGCATGCCAAAATTACGTTTGATATTTTCTTTAGTATCACGTCCTTTTTGGTGACCAATCACCATCACAGGATTACCGTCAAAACGCGCTATACCGCCAATGATTGCCTTATCATCACCGTAAGCTCTATCACCATGTAACTGTTGAAAATCCGTACAGATACGGCCAATTATATCAAAACTATAAGGCCGTTGAGGATGGCGAGCCAATTGGCCAACTTGCTTAGCCGTTAACTTAGAAAAAATTGATTTTGTGAGCGATTCCGCTTTTCCCTCAAGACGTGCCACTTCATCGCCCAAATTAATGTCTGAGCTACTAACGTAACGCAGTTCATCAATTTTTGCTTCTAGTTCTGCAATGGGTTGTTCAAAGTCTAAAAAGTTAGGATTCATAGTTTTACCGCAGGTTAATCTTTTGAGGCTGAGCCGAGCTATTCAGATTCTTGGTTAGCTATCTCTTCATGTACTTTTTTCATATCGATATCTTTAACCTTGCTAATCACATCTTCTAACTGTGCTGCATTCAACATGCCCGGCTGTGAAAAAAGAACAACTTGCTCACGAAAAATCATCAATGTTGGAATTGATCTGATTTGAAAATGCGCCCCTAACTCTTGCTCTGCTTCCGTATCAATCTTACCAAAGACGATGTCTCCATCTTCTTTGTGCTTTTCTGAAATTTCTTCATAAATCGGAGAGAATGATTTACAAGGACCACACCACTCGGCCCAAAAATCTACGACAACAATATTATTTTTCTCAATTGTCTCTTCAAAATTCTTTGCTGTAATTTCTATTGTTGCCACGTGTTTTTCTCCAATTTAATACAATAATTCAGGTGAGATTATTCTAATAAAAACTCACAATGTCTTCATACAAAGCACACCCCCCTACTTTTACATGATGTAAAAGTAGGGGGGTGTGCTTTACTCTTTAATATCTCAAGAGAATATAAGTGTAACAGTGGTTAATATCAAGTTACATAGCAAATAATAAGGACTGACTGACTAACTTCCCCAAGCAGGAATTAATTCTTGTGTAATACCCAAATGATCCATAATACGCGCGACCATAAAATCGACAATATCATCAATTGATTTAGGTTGATGATAAAAACCAGGATTAGCTGGCATAATTACTACATCCATACGTGAGAGTTTTAGCATATTTTCTAAATGAATATCTGAGAACGGTGTTTCTCTTACTACTAAAATCAACTTCTTACGCTCTTTGATAGCCACATCAGCAGCGCGCTCAATCAAGGTTTTACTCGCGCCCACGGCAATTGAAGAAAGCGTACCTGTGGTACAGGGACAAACAACTGTTGCATCGGATACGCCACTACCGCTGGCAATAGGCGCCATCCATTGTTCTCGCTCATAGACTTTAATTTGTTCTGGTTTTGCATTGTAAAGTTTAGTGAAAAAACTCTCTATTTCACTCGCACGAGAAGGAATGGTTAGATCCGTCTCTGTATTAATAACAATTTGTGCAGGACGGGAGATCAATAACGAAATAGAAATATCAGCTTTTACCAACTCTTCCAGTAATCGCAAACCATATTGAGCACCTGATGCACCCGTCATAATTAATGTAACGGTTTTTTGTCTCATTGTGTACTCTCGAGAGCGGTTAGAAGTTTGTCATGTATACCACCAAAGCCACCATTACTCATTACCAACAAATAGTCACCGCTATTTGCACTCTTTACAGCGACAGAAACCAGTTCATCAATATCATTATGCAGGCTTGCCTTATCACCCAACGTATTTAAAACTTCATCCATATCCCAGTCTAAACCTTCGGGTTGAAAAATCATAATTTGATCAGCAGTTTGCAATGATGCAGCTAGTGACTCTTTATGCGTGCCAAGTCTCATGGTATTTGAACGCGGTTCTAAAATTGCGATAATTTTACTATCACTAGCATTTGCTCTGAGACCCTTTAAAGTGGTTTCTATCGCTGTTGGGTGATGTGCAAAATCATCATAGACACGAATATTGTTCACTTCACCACGCAACTCCATACGACGCTTTATGCCTTTGAATCCTGCCAAACCATCTATTGCATGTTTAGCGGGTACGCCCGCATGACGTGCTGCTGCAATAGCCGACAGCGCATTGCTGACATTGTGTTTTCCTAGCAAATTCCAACTTACAACGCCTTGGCGTTCACCATCAAAAAAAACTTCAAACTTGCTACCATCTGCTTTTAAATACTTTGCTGTCCAGCCCATTGAATTTTGATTTTTAGAGTTTTCTGAAGAAAACTGCTCTATCGGTGTCCAACAACCTCTATCAATAACATCTTGAACATTACTTTCTTCGCCATTTGTGACAACCAAACCTTCACTCGGCACCATTCGCATCAAATGATGGAATTGTGTTTTTATTGCATCAAGGTTGGGGAAAATATCAGCATGATCATATTCAAGATTGTTAATCACTAGTGTACGAGGATGGTAATGTACAAATTTGGAACGCTTATCAAAAAAGGCAGTATCGTATTCATCAGCTTCGACCACGAAAAAAGGAGAACCTCCTAGGCGCGCAGAAACGCCAAAATTCTCAGGCACACCGCCAATTAAAAAACCAGGGTTCATGCCTGCATATTCCAATATCCAAGCCAGCATACTCGCCGTAGTAGTTTTCCCATGTGTACCAGAAACCGCCAACACCCAACGATCTTTTAATATATTTTCATAAAGCCATTGTGGACCAGATGTGTATGATAAATTTTCATTAAGAACATGCTCAACAACCTCCATACCACGTGTCATGACATTGCCGATGATTACCTGCCCTTCTTTTGTATCTTCTTCTACAAAGTCTTCAAGATACTCAGGTAAAAGCCCTTGTTGAATATCAACGCCTTGAGACTCTAACAATGTGCTCATCGGGGGATAAACATTAACATCCGAGCCACTAACTCCAATACCGGCCTCTTTTGCTAAGAGCGCAATGCCTCCCATAAATGTGCCACAAATACCAAGTATATGTATTTTAGATTGACCTTTCTGACAAGCATCCTTTTTACTCATCATCTAAAGACTCTAATTCATCAATCAAATCTGACTGCTCCTTCTCATCAACTTTTCCATCACGAATTAAACTTGCACGACGTTGTAACCATAAATCACGTAGAGCACTGTATTTATCATCTGAAATATCTTTGAATGCCTCTTCATCTGCAAAAAGGTCAGCTCGCTGATCTAACTTTTTTAATGCGAAAAAGGCAAGGCTTTCATCATGATAATGTGTGGGGTTAGCTAAATTATCCACCGTTAATTTCGCTGTCGCATCTCTTACAGTTGAAGGGCCTAAAAACGGCAACATAACATAAGGGCCTGATTTCACTCCCCAATGAGCCAACGTCTGCCCAAAGTCCTCATCATGCTTTTCCATTCCTAAAGCACTCGCCACATCAATTAATCCACCTATACCTATGGTTGAATTAAATAACACTCTGTTTGTATCAATCAGTGCTGGGCCAGGCTTGAACTGTAATAGGTTATTAACAGCGTTACCCACATCCCCTAAATTTGAGAAAAAATTACTGACGCCTTTATCAACAATTTCAGGCGTAACTGCTTTGTATGCTGTTGCTACTGGCTTAACAAGGTATTTATCCAGCCCTCCATTAAACTTATAGACACGACGATTAACACTTTCAAAGCGGTCAACATTTGATACACTGACATTATCATCTATTTCAGAAGTCGAGTTTGAGGATTTAGATTGACTGCAAGCAGTCAAAAAGATAGAAAGCATAAGAAACAAAACACTCTTTGTTACGACTTGTGTTATTACTTGATTGAATGAAACCATTATTTCTTTCCTTAAGAAATACTTTATTGTGATTTTATTATAATAATCTTGAGATAAAATTGCTCAACTTTTCTACAAATAATTACAGGTTAGTAATAGCCTTTTTTACTACTTGATGCTGCCTAATAACAGCGCCCAAAGGTCCTGGACGGGCAATATGATACCCCTGACCATAATCAACCCCCATATCATCCAGAATATCTTTAATTTCTTTATTCTCAACATATTCTGCAATAATCTTTAAATCCATCGTATGACCAATCTGAGTGATGGACTCCACCATGCCACGAGACACATTATCAGTAGCAATATTTTTTACAAAGCTACCGTCAATTTTAAGATAATCTACATCTAATGATCTTAAGTAACCGAATGAACTGACACCCGTACCAAAATCATCCAATGAAAAACTACTTCCAAGCGCTTTCAAACTTGAGATAAACTTATTCACCAAACTTATATCATCCACAGCCACTTGTTCTGTAATTTCAAAACAAAGTATTTCAGGGTTAACCCCTGATGATTTAATTTCACTTAAAACAAAATCAAGAAAAACAGCATCATTCAAACTTTGACCTGATAAATTAATAGCAAATACAGGCATTGGTTCTTGCTTAGATATTATGCTTAGCTTTTTAAATACATTTTGAATAACCCAACGATCTAATGCTGGCATCATCGAATAATACTCTGCTGCTGAAATAAACTCATCAGGTGATATTGGTTTTCCTTCTTCATCATTGAGTCGAATTAATAACTCATAATGGTAAAATGCTTTACGATATTCATTAGGCTCAAGTAAATGTATCGGTTGTGCATACATGACAAAACGATTTTCTTGAATAGCTTTCTTTAAAATTAAAACCCATTCAAAATTACCTTCAAGTTTTTGAATTTCTTTATCATCCGAACGGTATGCAAATAAACGATTCCCCCCTCGTTTACTTGCGAGATTACAGGCTCTATTTGCCTCAGAAAGCACACGCGCGGAAGATGTTGACTCATTACTAAGAACAACAAAACCCGCACTTAAGGAAACAGGGTACTGTCGTCCTCTTGACATAAAAGTATGATCTACGACTTGCTTTAAGGTTGATTCTATTGCTTTAACACCAGATGCTATTTTCCTTTCACGAAAAACAACACAAAACTCGCTACCCCCAACCTTCGCAATACTATCTATAGTCTCTTTAATGTTTTCTTTAATTATTTTGACAATATTTTTTATTAAAGCCTCACTACTTGAGTGCCCTATACTGTCATTAATTTCTTGGAATTGGTCAATTGAGAAATAAGCAAGCACATGTACCGAGTCATGTTTATGCGTACTTTCTAATAATTGTTTTATTTCATTATCAAAAGACTTCCTATTAAATATACCTGTTAAACTATCATAGGCATCAAGCATCGATAGCTTTGATTCTAACGCTTTTTGCTCAGAAATATTTCTCAATACAAGCAAAGAAGAAAATTCAGAACCTCCATCATTTTTTTGTAACATGGGTATTAGTTTTAATTGAACAGGGAAGTTTTGGTTATTAGGTGTCTGTAACAAATACTCTTGAGCTTTTACTTCCATTGAACTGGTTAGCTCATTATTTATAACTTCGTGTAGCGTTCTATTCGTCTTAATGTTCTTTAGGTTTATTATATTTCTATAATCTTTCCCCATCACACTTCTTAGTTTACAACCCAACATGTTTTCTGCAGCAGGGTTTAAATAGGTAATTTGATACTGAGAATTTAGTATTAAAATAACTTCTGGCAATAGTTTGTATGCACCTTCATGACAAATAGACTCAGAAAATGCTTCCCTAGATATCTTCTGATTAACGACAGGCTGATTCTTTCTCCTCCAAAAAATCATAATAACCACCAGCAAAACAGCCATAATCAGGGCTATACTCAATGCAGAGATTATTAAATATTGGAAAGTATTAGACACAGTATTCCTTCTTGGATTTATACACACGAAGTATATTTAGGGGTTTAACTCATAACTATAAAACATAACATTATGATTTTAATGTAAAAAAACACACCCAACTTCATATTTTACTAACTAAATTATACTAATTATTTTTATTTTTTCAGAGAAGTATATTCTCATAAAAGCAATTAACCTTAGCTGAATGATATTAAACATAAAAAAGAATGACACAAAAAAACCGCATCTAGAAAACTCTAGATGCGGTTTTTTTGTAATAAAAATATCTAAGTGTAAAAATAACACTAACCACTTAAAATCATTATACTTTTTCTTTGATTCTCGCTGCTTTACCAGTCAAACCACGTAGGTAATATAGCTTTGCACGACGTACTGCGCCTTTACGCTTTACTTCAATGCCTGCAATTGCGTGGCTGTATGTTTGAAACACACGCTCAACGCCTTCGCCGTAAGAAATTTTACGAACCGTAAATGCAGAGTTAACGCCACGGTTTTTAACAGAGATTACAACACCTTCAAAAATCTGAACACGCTCGCGGTCGCCTTCTTTAATCTTTACAGAAACTGCAACCGTATCGCCTGGTGCAAACTCAGGTAATGCTGCTTTGTTACTCATTTGTTCAGCTTCAATCGCTTGAATAATCGTGCTCATAATTAACTCCTAAAACTCTTATCTTTATAAAGTGACTCTACTAAAATTAAGAACCACTTTCGTTTAAATACTCTTTAAGCAGTGCTTTATCTTCACTACTCAAACTATTCTCTTGTAATAGGTCAGACCGTCGTTGAAACGTCCTGCCTATTGCTTGTTTTCTGCGCCATTGTGCGATTGCTTTATGATCACCACTTTTTAACACGGCTGGAACTTGTAAACCTTCTACAACTTCTGGTCTCGTAAAATGTTCACAATCAAGCAAGTTCTCTGTAAAAGAATCTTGCTTGGCTGAATCTTTATGACCTAACACACCGGGTAGTAATCGCGTTATCGCATCTATTATTACCATTGCGCCTAGCTCACCGCCGCTTAAGACATAATCCCCAATAGACCATTCTTCATCGACTTCAAGCTCTATTATGCGTTCATCTATACCTTCATAGCGACCGCATAACAGTATTAAACCTTGTTGATCATCTGAAGTGTTTTGCACAGCGCTCTTTACAAAGTTGCGAACTGCTTCTTGATCTAACTGCTTACCTTGTGGACTTAGGTAAATTACCTTTGCCGTTTTATTCACTGCAAGCGATGCTTTTCTTGCGGCACGAATTGTTTTTAACAAACTTTCCGCTTTCATCACCATTCCTGGACCACCACCATAAGGTCGATCATCCACTGTGCGATGTACATCTTCTGTGAAATCTCTAGGATTCCAACAGTGTAACTCTATCAGCCCACGTGTTGCGGCTCTTCCTGTTACGCCTACTTGAGTAACAGCTTCCACCAATTCTGGTAAAAGTGTGATGACATCAAAACGCATCTAAAAGTCAGGATCCCAATTCACTACCATCAGCGAATCTTCTATACTGACTGAAATAACATAGTCATCAAAAATGTAAGGCACTAAATGTTCTACATTTTCACCTTCAGCATTTTTGCCTTTTATGGTGATGACATCATTACTACCTGTATTGAAAAGCCAGTCGATCTTGCCTAACTTTGCACCTTCGGTATTTTCTACGTTCAAACCGATTAGGTCTTTCCAGTAGTATTCACCTTCGGATAACTTTTCAAGCTGATCACTGCTAACAGCAATCGTTGATCCTACTAATGCTTCTGCTTGATCGCGATATTGCACGCCTTCAAGCAAAGCTATAATATTTTTGCCTTGTGTTTTTCCGCCTTTTAGTTTGACGGTTTCCCACTGATCACTACCCTTCTTCTGTAAAAACCACTGCGTGTATTCGGTAATTTGTAGTCTTGGCGAAGTATGTGAAAACACCTTCACCCAGCCTTTTAAACCCGATACGCCAGAAATCTCACCTAGTAGAATATAATCGTCAGGCAATTTAAACCAGCCTTAACTTATGCTGCTTTAGTTTCTGCTTCTGGTGTAGCTGGCTCTTTTGCTGCTTCCTTCAACAAAGTATTTACACGAGTTGAAAGCTGAGCGCCTTGAGAAACCCAGTGATCAATACGCTCTTGCTTAAGTTCAAGACGTACTTCTTGACCTTTTGCACGAGGATTATAAAAGCCTAAACGCTCAATGTATCCACTATCACGAGGCTTGCGCTCATCAGTAACAACAATTTTGTAAAATGGGCGCTTCTTTGAACCGCCACGAGCCATACGAATAATAACCATTATATTTAATCTCTTCTATGTGACTTACTAATCTATCAGCAATCACAACTTTGCTTGTTAAAGTTATTTTACCAACTTAGAGTAAAACCTAAATTTTAGTCGGGCGATTCTACTCTTATTTAGAATAAAAGAAAGGGGGTTTTTGACGATTTAAGCACTATTTATCTAATAAAAGGAGTCAAAAGAGGAGTTATAAAGCACACCCCCCCACTTTTACATGATCAATTTGTGTTTTTTAAATATTTACTGGATAAAAAACAAGCAGCTACATTCCAGGAAAACCACCGCCACCACCCATTCCTGGAGGCATCTTGCCTTGCATTCCGCGCATCATTTTCTTTAAACCGCCACCTTTAAACTTCTTCATCATTTTACTCATTTGCTTATGCTGTTTGAGTAAACGGTTCACATCTTGAATTTGTAATCCACTACCCATCGCAATACGCTTTTTGCGCGAACCTTTAATTACAGCAGGAAAACGACGTTCCTGCACGGTCATCGAATTAATAATCGCCACCATACGATTCACTTCTTTATCGCCTGCACCGTCTTGAACGGCTTGCGACATCTTGCCCATGCCTGGCATTTTATCCATCAAACCGCCCATGCCACCCATGTTTTGCATTTGTAGCATTTGCGCGCGTAAATCTTCTAAATCAAAACCTCTACCTTTATTGAGTTTCTTAGCAAGTTTCTGTGCTTCTTTATGATCGACATTGCGTTGTGCATCTTCCACCAGCGTAAGTACATCGCCCATGCCCAAAATTCGTGAGGCCATACGATCAGGATGAAATGGCTCTAGCGCATCAATTTTCTCGCCCATACCGATAAACTTAATCGGCTTACCCGTAATTTCACGTACCGACAACGCCGCACCACCACGCGCATCACCATCAGCCTTTGTTAGCACTACGCCTGTTAATGGTAACGCCTCACCAAATGCTTTCGCCGTATTAGCCGCATCTTGACCTGTCATAGCATCAACAACGAAAAGTGTTTCTACAGGGTTTACCGCCGCATGAATCGCTTGAATTTCCCCCATCATCTCTTCATCAATATGCAAACGACCTGCCGTATCAACTAACAATACATCAATGTGGTTTTTCTTCGCAAAGTCCAAAGCGTTAGTGGCAATATCTACAGGCGACTGCCCTACTTCACTCGGGATAAATGTAGCTTTAACTTGCTCAGCTAAGGTTTCTAACTGTTTGATTGCCGCTGGTCGATAGACATCACAACTCACCACCGCGACTTTTTTCTTTTCTCGATCTTGTAAAAGTAGCGCCAACTTACCCGCAGTTGTTGTTTTACCTGCACCTTGCAAGCCAGCCATTAATACAACAGCAGGCGGTTGAGCTTTAAGGTCTAGCGACTCATTCGCCTGCCCCATAATCTCGACAAGTTCATCATTAACAATTTTTACAAGTACTTGACCAGGCGATAAGCTATTTAAAACTTCCTTACCCACCGCGCGCTCTTTTACACGATCAATAAAGGTGCGCACAACTGGCAGAGCCACATCAGCTTCGAGTAGCGCCATACGCACTTCGCGCATTGCATCTTTAATATTATCGTCGGTTAGTCGCGCTTGTCCGCGTAATTTTTTTATCGTTCCCGATAGTCGATCACTTAAACTTTCAAACATTCTTTATTATCTCTTATCTTATTGTCTTATAGGTAGGCAAGGTCTAGCCGTTTAGTATAACATTAGTATCAAATGTACTCTCAACTTTTAACGACCAATTGCACATGAACGCTACTTTTTTGAGCATAGCCGCAATCATATTTTATTTTCTCACTTGGGTTTTAATTATCCGATGCGTTTATGCGAGCATTAAAAACCCAGAATTAAAAAAGAACTTTAGCAAACTTCATACCCTAACGTGGTTGCTTGCCTTAGTTACTCACATTGCAGGCTTGCATTATCCGCTCTTCATTGGCGAGCCATTAACGCTAAGTTTTATTTCTCTGGGATCCTACGTCACATGGTTTCTCAGTTTGATTTTGTTTATCACAACGCTTAATAGAAAAATTGAATCATTGGCTATTCCTATTTTACCTATTACCATGTTCAGTATTTTAGCGGTCATGCTATTTGGTGCTGACACTCAAAACACAATCAATATGAAAAGTGGCCTAGGGCTTCATATTTTATCGTCATTATTAGCGTATAGCACTTTAATGCTGGCATCATTCCAAGCGCTATTACTCGCCGTGCAAAATAATCATCTGCATGCGCGTAAAAACACCAACTTTATTCGCAGCCTTCCATCACTAGAAAACATGGAACATTTACTGTTTCGTTTTATAAAAATCGGCGTGATATTACTGACCATAGGTTTACTAACAGGCTTTTACTTCCTTGAAAATTTATTTGGCAGTGGCATTGCCCACAAAACCATCTTGTCTATTGTTGCTTGGGTTGTATTTTCTATATTGTTGTTTGGACGATGGAAATACGGCTGGCGCGGTAAAACTGCTGTGCGTTGGACATTGGGCGGCTTCATCGTATTAATGCTGGCATTTTTTGGCACTAAATTTGTACAAGAGTTTGTGCTTGATGACTCTTCACAAGTAAAAACAAACACACTTATTCATACCATAGGTTAAGTTTGTGAATATTAGCGAAGCCCCGATTGGGCTATTATTTTTTATACTCTTTATCTTGTTTATCCTGTCCGCCTTCTTTTCAGGCACAGAAACTGCGTTGATGGCGTTAAACCGCTATAAACTCAAGCACACTGCAAAAACAAATAAAGGTGCAGCCCTAGCCATAAAGCTCTTAGAGAAACCTGATCGCTTGATCGGCTTAATTCTGCTTGGCAATAATCTCGTCAATATTATTATCACCCAACTCGCCACCTTTATAGGCTTTCGCTTAGGTGGCAATGCAGGTGTCGCAATTGCCACAGGCGTACTCACCTTAATGTTATTGGTATTTGCCGAAGTAACCCCCAAAACCATTGCTGCATTAAAAGCTGAGAAAATTGCCTTCCCTGCTTCATACATATACACACCACTACTAAAAATCGCTTATCCGCTGGTTTGGATGATTAATATTATCGCCAATTCAGTGGTGCGGTTAGTTGGCATTGACCCAACCTCTAACGAACTACAATCACTCAACCACGAAGAGCTAAAATCTGTTGTGAGTGAAGCGGGTGGGCTAATACCCGCAAGCCACCAAGACATGCTGATGCGCGTTTTAGATATGGAGTCCATCACCGTCGATGACATTATGATTCCGCGCACCGAAGTCAGCGGTATCGACTTGGATGATGATTGGAATGATATTGAAGAACAAATTTTGCGCTGTAACTTTACCCGTTTATTAATTTACAAAAATGGTGTGAATAATATTTTAGGTTTTGTGCATCTACGAAACTTGCTGCCATTATTTCATGATGACAAAATGGAACGCCACCATCTGGAAGAAGCACTCGTGCCTGCTTATTTTACACCCGAAGGCACACCACTGACCCAACAACTGATTAACTTCCAAGATGCCAAACGCCGCATTGCATTGGTTGTAGATGAGTACGGCGACGTACAAGGCTTAGTCACGCTAGAAGATATTTTAGAAGAAATAGTCGGCCAGTTTTCAACCTCGCCTGCCAACTTTGACTATGAAGTACGCACCAATAAAGATGGCACGGTGTGGATTGATGGCGCAATGCATGTGCGCGATATTAATCGTCAACTGAATATGAATTTACCCACCAATGGCGCAAAAACAATTAATGGTTTGATTCTTGAACACCTTGGTTCAATCCCCGCACCAGGCACAACAATGTTGATTGATCAGCACCCGATGGAAGTGCGCAAGACTTTGAATAATGCAATTAAGACATTAATTATTCATCCTAAATGGAATCCTGATAAGTAAACATGGCAAAAGCAAAAACCCAATACACTTGCACCAGTTGTGGCGCAATTCACAACAAATGGAACGGTCAATGCGCCGATTGCCAAGCGTGGAATACGCTGGAAGAAAGCATTGTGCAATCCAGCAATGCAACCGCCGTCGCACAAACCAGTAGCCGTTTTCACAGTTATTCAGGCGATGCAGGCACAGTAAAATCCCTTAGTGAAATAGATTTAAAACAAGTCCCGCGTACCTCTACCAAAATATCAGAACTGGATCGCGTTTTAGGTGGCGGATTGGTGCAAGGCTCGGTCACTTTGATCGGTGGTGACCCTGGTATCGGCAAATCCACCATACTCATTCAAGTACTTGCCAGCCTTGATAACCTGCGCTCACTTTATGTAACGGGCGAAGAATCATTACAGCAAGTCTCCATGCGCGCTAAACGCTTAGAGCTAAACCCTGAGCCACTACGATTGCTCACAGAAACCTGTGTAGAACGCATTATTGATCATGCCAAAGTTGAAAAGCCCGACGTAATGGTCATTGACTCAATCCAAACCATTCACACCGAAGAGCTCACCTCAGCCCCAGGTTCAGTCAGCCAAGTGCGCGAAGCCACCGCAAGGCTCACGCGCTACGCAAAACAAACAAACACCTCAATATTTATCGCAGGACACGTCACCAAAGAAGGCACACTCGCAGGGCCACGCGTGCTAGAACACATGGTCGATACCGTTTTGTATTTTGAAGGCGACCCCGGCAGTCGCTACCGCATATTGCGCGCCGTCAAAAATCGCTTTGGTGCAGTCAACGAGCTAGGTGTATTCGCGATGACAGAAAAAGGCTTGATTGGCGTAAACAATCCATCCGCCATCTTCATCTCACGCCACGAAGAGCCAGTCGCAGGTAGCATCATCATGGTCACGCGCGAAGGTACGCGCCCGCTATTGGTAGAAGTACAAGCACTGGTAGACGATAGTCACGGACAACAAGCAAGGCGAGTAGTACTAGGGCTAGAACAAAACCGTATCGCCATGCTATTGGCAGTGCTACATCGCCACGGCGGTGTCTCAATGTTTGATCAAGACGTCTTCTTAAACGTGGTAGGTGGCATGAAAATAAATGAGACAGCCGCTGATTTACCCATGATACTTGCCGCGCTTTCAAGCTTTAAAAACAAACCACACCCTGCTGATTTAGTGGTATTTGGTGAGATAGGCTTGGCAGGTGAAATTCGACCAGTACCCAATGGCGAAGAGCGTCTAAAAGAAGCCTTTAAACACGGCTTTAAGCGCGCCATTATCCCAAAAGGGAATATGCCACAACAGCCGATTAAGGGAATGAAGATAATGACGGCACAGCGCCTTGAAGATGCATTAGAATACCTAAATTAAAGAGAATTTGATTAAGGACTGTTAACAAAATATTACACTCAACCCAACCCCTGCACTAATTAGATACCTTGTACTGGATAACCTTGGTTGCCGTAGTAGTCTCATCTGCCTCAGCCGTTTTAAAAGCGGGCTTTAAGCAATATGATTTACTTGGTGTGATTATTATCGCCGTCGCCACAGGCTTGGGCGATGGTTCACTGCGCGATATGTTATTAGATCAATATCTATTTTGGGTTAAAAATCAAATGTTTTTCATTGTATCGCTTGCAAGTGCTTTTGTGATTTTTCTCACCGCCAGAGCCTTTGTCATATCACCTAAATTCTTCTTAATCCCCGATACTGCAGGGCTTGCCACCTTTGGTATCGCTGGCACCCTGCTCTCACCCATGGTTTTCACCAGCGCCGATCTTAATATTATTCACCCTGCCCCTGCAACAACCTGTCCAAGTGATTAGCAAAATTCTGCCGATCTTTCTGACTTAAAGGCGGTGGCCCTCCCGTATCAATCCCGCTGGAGCGCATAGTCTCCATAAAATCACGCATTCTTAAACGCTCTTTTATATTCTCTGATGTGTACATCTCGCCGCGCGGATTCAACGCCAATGCGCCCTCGTCAATGACTTCAGCCGCCAGCGGAATATCACCCGTAATCACCAAATCACCTTTCTCGACACGCTTCACAATTTCATTATCCGCCACATCAAAGCCTGCTGGCACTTGCATAAAGCTGATAAATTTTGAAGGGGGTATACGCATTTGATGATTAGCAACCAGTGTTACCTGCATTTGTTTACGCTCCGCCACACGAAACAGTATTTCTTTAATCACCACAGGACACGCATCAGCATCTACCCAAATTTTCATATCAGTCTTTTTTAACTCATTAATTAACGTATTAAAGCACACCCTCAGCACACCCCCCCACTTTTACAACACGGTAAGCCATATAACGTAGGTCGGCATAAGCGCTAGCGCCATCCGACACGACCATGCCAGCTAATAATCAATGGTTGGATGGCGTAAACTTACCCAAGCAACCGCGCTAGTCTTTTTCAAGCCGTTCAATACGTGACAACAATTTTTCAGCACGATAAAACCCCTTAAACTTTACAAGCACGGCTTTTGCCTCCTTTAAATAGGCTTTAGGCTGATTTAAAAGATCAACACCCATCACCAGCGTATTTGCCAAATTAATACCATACGCGCTGGGGTTTTTCTCCGCTAAGCTACGATAGAGTTTCAAAGCTTCATCGTAGGCTGTTTCGGCCTTCTTGTTATTATTATTTCTAGCAGAGGCATTTGCCAAGTTATTGTTAAGTTGTGCTTGCTGTGGCTCTGAGAGTGCGAGGCTTTGTTGCTTTACTTGTTGCTTGAATTGGGAGTATTGTTTTATCGCCTCAGGAAAATTATTTTGCTTAGATAGATAACTTGCATAGGCAGTAGTATTATCAAAAGTGCGCTTAAACTGTATGGACTGTTGATAGGCATGGTCTGCTTGGGAGTGCTTGTTTTTAATGGTATATAAATCGGCTTTTATCAAGAGCGCCTTGGCGTTGTCGAGGGCGCTTTGTTGATGCTTTTGCAGTGCTTTATCAAAGTCGATGCTTTCTAAATAATCCAGCGCGACATCAATGCCTTTTTCTTGATAGCGTTTATTGGCTTCCTTTACCACCGCCACATTATCGCTATAGGCTTTTAGACGGTATTCCAGTGTTTGTATTTTTTCTTTTAGGGATGCTTTTCCTGCTTCTAGCTCATTAATTTTTGCTGATAGTTCAAGCTTTTCTTGTGGTGATATTGCTATTTTAAGCTTTGCTTTTAATGCATCAATTTCTTGGTTTTTTCGTTCAGCTTCTTTAATCAAATGCTCGCTAACTTCGGGAGACTGCCCAGAGTTGAATGTTTGCTCAATGTTTACAGGGCCTTCTTTTGTAGTGACGCTACCAACCCCTTTTTCCACGGTATTGATATTAAGATTTTCTTTGGCTGTTTTTGTACTTTTCTTTAAAATAAAAACAGTGGCAATAGCAAGAACAACAAAGGCACTAAACAGTATCAATTTATTATCGGCAAGCTTTTCAGCATCAATCAGGTTTACACCGAGTTGGCTAAATAGCCAGTTAAGCAATTTATCCGAGAGCGATAATACCCCCGTAAACGTCATAAAGGCGATTAGCAAATACATCATCCCGACTGTTTTGGGATAACCCTTGGCATTAACCGCCACTTTTTTGTAATCAAACCAGAGCTTGACGATATAGATAAGCGCTACCGCAATAAGTAGCCACTTGATATTGTCTTGTAGATTCATCCTTTAATTGATCCTTCAGCTTGATTGACCGTGTTGAAGATTCTACACGAAATGATTAATTCACACCCCCCCACTTTTACATGATGTTTTTTCAAGCAGAGTTTTATAGCGCTACAGCGCCTTATCCTGTAACCTCCGCGCCAATTATTCATCAAATAAATGACAAGTAGAAATATCTTATGAGTTTTGATTCTCTTGGGCTATCCGAGCCTATTTTAAAAGCCATTGCTAAGCAGGGCTACGACAAACCTTCGCCGATTCAAGAACAAGCGATTCCTGCCGTCTTAAAAGGCAGAGACATTATGGCAGCGGCGCAAACGGGCACTGGGAAAACGGCGGGGTTTACTTTGCCGGTTTTAGAAATTCTTTCCACAGGGGCGCCAGTCAAACCTAAGCAAGCACGGGTGTTGATTTTAACACCAACGCGCGAGCTTGCAGCGCAAATTGAAGCCAGCGTAATCGCCTATGGGAAGTTCTTATCGCTTAATTCTACAGTGGTTTTTGGTGGCGTTAAAATCAACCCGCAGATTAAACGACTCGCAAAAGGGGTCGATATTCTTGTCGCGACACCAGGGCGATTATTAGATTTACACAATCAAAATGCGATTCGCTTTGATCAGCTTGAGATATTGGTGCTGGATGAAGCCGATCGTATGTTGGACATGGGCTTCATTCATGACATTCGTAAAATACTCGCGACACTACCTAAACGCCGCCAGAACTTGATGTTTTCTGCAACCTTCTCGCAAGAGATTCGCAAACTCGCTAAAACAATGGTGAATGACCCTGTTGAGATTTCGGTTAGCCCGCGCAACACAACGGTTGAAACAGTCAAACAGTGGATTCACCCTGTCGATAAAGCACAAAAATCTGCCCTGCTTGCACACTTAATTATCGAGAACAAATGGTTTCAAGTATTGGTTTTTAGCCGTACCAAGCACGGCGCAAATCGCTTAGCCAAGCAACTCGACACCAAGGGCATTCCCGCTATCGCCATACATGGCAACAAAAGCCAAGCGGCGCGCACCCGAGCATTAGCCGACTTTAAAAAGGGCAAGGTACAAGTCTTGGTCGCCACCGATATTGCCGCGCGGGGTATTGATATTGATCTACTCCCACAAGTTGTCAATTTTGATCTGCCTAATGTACCTGAGGATTACGTGCATAGAATCGGACGCACAGGTCGCGCCAGTAATAAAGGGCAAGCGGTTTCATTAGTCAGTGCTGATGAGTTTAAGCAACTGCGTGATATTGAAAACCTCATCAAACAACAACTTGACCGTATTTTGGTTGATGGGTTTGAGCCTGATCACGACGTACCTGCTTCAAACTCAAAGGTAAAATCGGGTAAATCAAGAAAAAATACCAACAATAGAAGTAACCGTAACGACAATAAAAAGAAAAGTTCGTACAAACAACGTTCAAAAGAAAATCACCAAAACCAAAAGCGCAAGAAAAAGCCACAAGGGAATAAAAACCAAGGTGGTGGCAATAGAACACCGCGTAGAAATAGCTCAGGTGGAAATCAATAGTATTGAAGCACACCCCCCCACTTTTACATGATTGTTAAGGAAAACCTGATTAGTAAACCTCATAGTCGACAGAAGCAATAAACTATCCTATATATTAGGTAAGCCAACAACAGGAAATCCAACTATGAAAACAATCAAAGAGGTTATCAACAGCAAAGGCAGTGACGTAAAAAGTGTATCACCCGATACAGAAACAACAAATGCCGTTAAACTCATGGCGACAAGTGGCATCAGCTCTTTGCTTGTGATTGATGATGGCAAGGTCGTTGGTATCTTCTCTGATAAAGACTTCACATGTAAAGTGGTTGCTGAAAACCGCCTTACAGAAATTATTCCTATTTCTGAAATCATGACCAAACCTGTTTGCGCGATAAGACCCGATCAAAGCATTGATGATGCGATGTCTGTTATGACTGAAAAACGCATTCGTCACTTACCTGTTATGGATGGTGAAGAGCTTGTGGGCTTGGTTTCAATTGGCGATCTAGTCAAAGCTATTATCAAAGAACAAAAAGATACTATCGACCAACTTGAGCATTATATTCATTATTAATGTGTGCGAAACGTGTATATGATCTAGTTAAATGCATGAGATTAATATAGCAAATAAAGTTGTATACTCTAATATAGACTAACAACCAATATCATAATAAAATTTCAGAAACATGCAGAGGACTATAAATTGATATCTTATGACGATTTAAATATTCAAAATGACAAAATAACGGAATTATCAAACATACTATCCGTTTTAATTAAAGATAGATCAATTTGTGATTCAGAAACATGTTGTACGATATTTTATAATTACATGGATTATGTCAACATACATATGCAAAATGTTGATTTGAATATGTATACAGATTTACTCGGAGACTCGTCTGTTGAAGCTAAAACCACTGTTGAAAACTTTATGTCAGGTTCTCAAGAAATTAAGAAAATAATGAAAGGTTACAAGAATAAATGGTGTGATAGAACACAAAAAAGTATTTTAATTGGTCCTAAACATGACCTTTTTGTAAAAGAAACAGATGAAATGTTCAAGATGATTCTTAACAGAATTCAAGATGAAATGGAAAAGCTTTACCCCATGGTGCGCAAAGTACGAGAAGAGAAATTACAATAGTTAGAGTCAATTTTCTTCCTTGAAAATAGAAAAGTTAAACACTATTTTAGCCACTACACTAAAAAAGAATATAATCACCCCCCTTCTAAACAAATAATTTCATTCCATTGACTATCAAAAAAACTCTTAAAATTATTGCTAAGTGGCTTATTGCTCCCCTGACCTTCTTTGGGCTAGCAACGGCTCTACTCTATTATTTCAGCGAAGCAAAACAAGATAGAAATTGGGTGGTTGAACACCGCGTTTTATCTAATATCCAAATTCAAGGTGATGGAAACAACCCAAGCATTAGCGTAAAGAACATTCGTGATTATCAATGGAAATCGACGAATAAAGTCCACTATAAAGACATGCAATTTCAACTAGACAATATTGTTGAGCTTAAAGCCGTCGTCTCACATTTTTCTATCATTAGCGAGATTGCTCACGTCTTTCTGATTTTTGTATTGGATGATGGACGAGAGTTTGCTGTATCTGTCGAAGCAAGACGAGAAGTAGGCGAGGAGTTTTCCATACAAGGAGGTTTACTCGCGCGATTCGAGCTAATTTATGTGCTAGCCACTCCCGACGATTTATTGGGCATACGCAAAATAAACGGTGAATCCACGCATCTTTACCCCATTAAAGAAACCAAAGAAAAGGCGCGTGAACTATTTATGCTAATCGCTGCCGAAGTCAATGGACTCAATGAAAATCCTGAAATGTATCACTTGTTTTTCAAAAATTGTACAAACCAACTGGTGAAGCACGTTTCTATTTTAACAGAACAAAAATACCCTTGGTATTTCCAAACATTAGCACCCGGAAACACAGCCAAAATGCTGTATAAATTTAATTTAATTGATATGCCCAATATGAGTTTTGAAGAGATTCAAGCTAAAACACGCATAAAATAAGACTTACACAAGAGAGTTGCCAAAATGAAAAAACTATTAATCACTTTAACCAGCACACTGTTAGCGCTAAGCCTCCCTGCTGCGGCTAAATCGCCCTTATGGAAAGTCTCCAAAGGAGATGACCATCTTTTTATCGGTGGCACGATTCACATGCTAAGTAAGAGCGATTTTCCGCTACCGCCTGAATTTGAAAAAATTTATAAACAATCTGAGCAGTTGGTTTTTGAAACCGATATGAAGAAGCTGAAAGACCCAGCCACTCAAATGAAAATGGTGAAAAGCATCAGCTACCAAGATGGCTCTACACTTAAAGACCATCTAAAGCCAGAAACCTATAAAGCACTGGAAGAATATGCCAGCAAATCGGGGATCCCCATGATGATGGTTAATAACTTTAAACCAGGAATGGCAGCCACTATGCTCACCGTGTTCGAGCTTAAAAAGCTAGGCGTTGATAGCGAAGGTGTCGATGCTTTTTACAATAACAAAGCTACACAAGACAATAAAACACTGGGTAAGCTCGAAACCGTTGAAGCACAAATAAACTTCCTCGCCAACTTGGGTAAGAAAAATCCTGATGAGTTTATTATGTACACTTTACGTGACATGAAAAAACTCCCCCAGGTCTTTAGCGATATGAAAGCTGCGTGGAAAACAGGCAATATTCAAAAACTTAAAGAGATTGGTATTACACCCATAAAAACAGAATTCCCTGACATTTACCAAAACCTTATTGTAAAGCGTAATAATGCATGGATTCCACAAATTGAAATCATGATGAAAACCAAAGAAGTTGAAATGATTTTGGTCGGTGCATTACACCTTGCAGGTGATGATAGCGTGCTGGCGCAATTGAAAAAACTGGGTTATACGATAGAACAATATTGATTTTTCGGAGGGGTATAATATTTATTTTTACACCCCCCCACTTTTACATGACGTAAAGATTACAGCATATTATGCCTAATCAATGCATCAAACCAGCGCTTCGCCATCTTCTTCTCGCCATTGGCATTGGGGTGAATTTTATCTTTTTGCATATCAGCTTCAAGGCTAAAGCCTGTATGCATATCAACACTCACTACAGGCGAATTTGGCTGATTAAGCTTTATCGATAGCTGAGCCAATAATTGATTTAAGCGTGCAATACTCGCATCGGTTTTCATAGGAATAACTCCCGCTAATATAACTTTAATATTAGGGTTATTGCCACGGAGCTTGATGATAATCTGTTCAATTTCATCACGCGTAGATTCAGGTGTTTGCTTCTGGTACATATCATTTGTACCCAAATGAATCAATGCAATATCGGGGCTGTAACTACTTAGCCAAGTACTTAAACCTTTCTCTTTGCCATTTTCTAAGCCATTTAAAATTTGATCCGCACGCCAACCAGAATGACCTTCGTTCGCGGGCGTAAAAGGTAAACCTTTATAAGGTTCCCAGCCTACTCTACCACCATTTCCTTTGTGAAATTGGCTTCCAACAAACTCAATCTTCTTATTCGCATCAACAAGGTGTTTCCACAAAGGATAGCGGTAGCTCACCTTATATTTACTCGCGCAGGTAATAGAATCGCCCAGTGGCAAAATCTTGATTAATGAGGGAGGTACAACTTGATCAGAATAGCTGAGGAGGGGAAGGACAAGCGTTATAATTAATAAAAACAGATAGTTTTTTTTCATAAATGATGTGCTTGAAATCTCTAAGTGATTTCTAATTCAGTCTAATTAGGAAATCAAATTATACACGTAGATCAGATGAACAACCATCCAACCTACGTGTATGCGAACAAACACTTTTTCTAGTTGGTAACGGCTTCTTTTCCCGCATCAACTGCACCTTCAGCGCCTTCTTTCATCATCTCACCCGCTTTATCCGCTGCGGAGTCCAAAGCTCCCTCAGCTGGGTTAGATGCCTCTGGCTCGGCACTTGGTGGAATAACTTCCGCCGCCGGTGGGGCTAATTCAGTCGCAGGTGGCACTTCTACAGCGCCATCGGTCGCGTCTGTTACTTTATCTTTACTACCACATGCAGAAAGAGCCGCTGTAGCAAGTAATAAACCTAATATATTTCGTAATTTCATTTTTTTACTCCTTATCTAAGACTAAGTTAGTATCAACGTAGTGGCGTTTTAGTCAGTGACAAGTTATGAAAGTTCATAAAAAACAAGCCACATAGTAGTAAGTAGTTGAATATAAAGAATAATTAATTACATTTAATTGCAATAAATAACAAGTTCTACCTCAAAATAGTCGTTCAAAAGCACACCCCCCTAGTTTTAAATGATGTTAAAAACCCCACTAAAATAGAGAAGAAATGAACTAAACATATCCTAATGAGTCAAGAACACAAGCACTTTGAAAAGATAATTAATTTATCACCATCTGCTTTTCTTATGCTTTTCTTAATCCTTTTATGGCCCCTTGATAACAAAATTAACCAGTGGATCACACACAATATTATTAACTCGTTGGAGAATTATTAAATGAAAAACCTTACAAAGATTTTAATGAACTGTTTATTAGTCGCATCATTTGCCACATCATCTTCCTTATTTGCTAAAGAAAGCCCTGATGAAGCTGGCCTTAAAACGGCATTAGAATCGTATGAAAAAATACAACTTTCTGGTGATATGTCAAAAACACTCGATTACACTTATCCTGGTATGTTCAAAATCGTTCCTAAAGAAGCGATGGCTTCTGCACTAAAACAAATGTCTAGTAGTGGCATGGCTCCCAAAGTAACAAAGCTTGAGCAAAAACCAGAATTACCACTTAAAAAATATGAAGACGGTGTATTCACCAAAATTCCTTATTCGATGGAAATGACCATGAACATGGTGCCAAACACTGAGGGAGATGAGAAAAAAGCACAGATGAAAGAAACGTTAGATGACCCAGCAAAGCTTAAGCAATTCACAACGATAATGACAGGCATGTTAAAAAAATCGCTTGGAGATTCCGCCGAAGTCAACATCAATAAAGATACGCTTAAATATGAAATAAAAAAGACAGGCGCATACCTTGCCATCAATGAAAAGGATACAGGTTGGACATTTTTAGACACTACGCCAAATCCAATGATTAAGCTTGACCAGATTCTTCCTAAAGAGATTTACGATAGCATTAAATAAACTATCAAATAAAATCTATTCGTACTGAGCAGGCCATTAGCTTGCTCAGTACCTATCACATAAAGCAATTCTGCTTACTGTAATTCTTACAGTAGTTGAAGTACACCCTAGCTTTAAATGATGTTAGAAACTCCACTAATAATAGAGAGAAAAGTGAACTAAATACATCCTAATAAATCAAAGACTCAAGTATTTTAAAAGATAATCAATTTACTACCATCTGTTTTTATTGATCCTTTATGACTCCTTGATAACAAAAATTATCACTGGATCACACGCAATATTATTAACTCGCCGGAGAATTATTAAATGAAAAACCTTCCAAAGATTTTAATAAACTGCTTATTAATTGCATCATTTTCGACATCTCTTACCGTATCTGCCAAAGAAAGCCCTGATGAGGCTGGCCTTAAAACGGCAATAGCATCCTATGTAAAGATACAACGGTCTGGTGATATAGCAAAAGTGCTCGATTCCACTTATCCTGGAATATTCAAGCTCGCTCCTAAAGAAGCAATGGTTGTCGAATTAAAGAAAATATCTAGTAGTCGCACCCCTTTTATAGTAACAAAGCTTGAGCAAAAACCAGAATTGCCTATTAAAAAATATAAAGACGGTGTATTCACCAAGATTCCATATTCGATGGAAATGACCATGAATATGGTGCCAAACACAGTAAGTGATGAGAAAAAAGAAAAAATGAAAAAAATACTAAAGGACCCTGCAAAGCTTAAACAGTTCACAACATTAATAACTGGTATGTTAAAAAAATCGCTAGGCGATACTGCTGAAGTCAACATCAATAAAGATGACCTTAAATATGAAATAAAAAAGACAGGCACATATCTTGCCATCAATGAAAATAATGCAGGCTGGACCTTTATAGACACCACGTCAAACCCAATGATTAAACTTGATCAGGTTCTTCCTAAAGAGATTTACGATAGCATTAATTAAAAAAAACCTATCGAATAAAATCTACTCGTACTGAAGCTTACTCAGTGCTTTATCACACAAGATCACAAAAGCAATTCTGCTTACAATAATCGAAGTACACCCCCCCACTTTTAAACGATCAATTCAAGATAGAACAAAACTGTTATATGATTCCATATTATTTTTTACACGAACAGAAATCATGACAAACAAACCTTTCGACTTGAATAACCCTTGTATTTTTTGCAATCCAAAAGATGAAGAAATCCTTGCAGAAAACAATCTTGCTCTACTGATAACCGATAACTCACCCGTGAGTGATGGGCATTGCCTTATCATCCCTAAACGCCATGTAAAAACGCATTTTGACATCACTGCAGATGAACATATTGCCTTTGCAGAATTAATGAAACAAGCCAAAGAGTTAATAGAAGAACAAGGCTACAAGCCAGATGGTTATAATATTGGAAGCAATAATGGGATTGCCGCAGGGCAAAGTGTTTTCCACCTGCATGTGCATATTATTCCGCGCTATACAGGGGATGTTGAACTACCAAAAGGCGGAATCCGCCAGGTACTGCCTAAGAAAGCGCTTTATAATTTGGGTGATAGAAAATCTTAAAGTTGATTATTTTAGCGATTAAAAAGCACACCCCCCCACTTATGTAGACTCCTCTCTGCCAACAGAACAAAACTAATAATAGAAAACACGCCTACTTATGTTCGAGCTCTAGTAGAGTAGAGATGATACTTATAATACCAAAAATTCTAACGCCTTGCTCAGCGGAAAAATGCGAGCGAGAGCGAGTAGTTTTTCCGATGCAGCAACTTGTTAGGTTTTTTCATTTTCAGCTGAATTCAAGTTCTAAGTGCAACACTCTGAGTCTTAAATAAAACCTCGTAAGGTGTTCTGTACTTTAAAGATTTTCGTGGCCTGTGATTCAATTGACTCACAACGCGTTGAATAAGATTATCATCAATTTCATGAAAATTGCAGCCTTTAGGAAAAAATCTTCTTAACAATCCATTGGTATTTTCATTCAATCCTCTTTGCCAGGGTGAGTAA
>JAKIUW010000036.1 GCA_021647365.1 Cocleimonas sp.
AAAGCAGAATCATGTGATACAGCAGTGAGTCATCCTCTTCATCTGCCATAAATATATCGAGACCAAAAATTGGCTTGATACCCGCAGCACGCGCGGCACGGTAAAATTTGACCAGACCGTACATATTATTTTGGTCAGTCATCGCGACCGCAGCCATACCCCCTGCTTGAATCGCAGGCATTAATTGCTTAATACGCAGGGTACTGTCAACTAAGGAAAACTCAGTATGTAGGCGGAGGTGAACGAAGCTCATGCAACAAGGGACTATTTATTGGTGATTTTAATGGGAATAATCTTAGCACTTTTTGGCATGTTTTTAGATGTATTAAAATAGAATCCACAATTTTCTTTTACCGTTTCCAGTTGCGCGGGGCTACGCGGAAACTTACGACAATTCAGCGGACGAAAGCGATAGATGCCACAGGTGTGATTATTTTGCGAATCAATTTTTAAAAAAGTACAAGGGTTGGGTAGTTTGCAGCAATCACCACAGCCGTTGCAATCACCCTCTCGGCCTTCCTCTACCGAAAGTAAAGAAGTAAATGTTCTTTGAATTTTTTCAAGCATCTCTGAGTTTATGAGAAAGAGTTAAGTAAAAAACTATTCTTTGCCTTCATCATTTTTAGCATCATTTCATCAAACCCTTCAACGGTAGAATCAATCACACTTTGACGCGCCAACACTTGTTCAGACCAAGCTTGAAGATCTGCATGTTTGGCAAGGAAATCTATGCCCACATGTTTTTTAGCAAATGCAGCTCGCACAAAAAAAGGCGCAACTGCAATATCAACCATTGAGAAATCATCACCATTAAACCAAGGATTATGGGTTTTTGCATTGGCAAGACCTGCAAGATTTTTATCCATTTCCTCTGATGCCACATCAACCGCATCTTGGTCTTGCGCCATAATTACACCAAAAAATCCCATGTATAAAGGTGATGTGTATTCCATCCAAGCCCGGTTTTGTGCTTTTGTAACAGGGTTAGATGGATGCAAAGCTGGCGAATAAACTTCTTCAAGATACTCACCAATAACAGCCGACTCAAAGATCACGGTGTCATCAACCACAAGGATAGGCACTTTTCCAGTCGGTGATAATTTTAAAAACCATTCCGGTGGGTTATAAACATCAATGAACTCGATATCATAATCTACATTTTTTTCTTTTAACAAGATTACACTGCGTTGCACGAAAGGGCAGACTTTAAAGCTGATAAGTTTTGGTTTAGACATGATCACTCCTTGAATAATTTTAACCTGAATCCGTGAGTTCGCTACGGCACAGTGAACTCACGGATTTAGGCTGACTATTTTACCATGAAGGGCATAAAGCATATGAAGAAAAGAAAAATAAAAAGTACTCGCTAAATAAGGACATCACGTACAGGTTTAAAGCTGCGCCGATGCTCACATATAGCACCGTGTTTTTTTAGAGCCTCTCGGTGTGCTTTAGTCGGGTAGCCCTTGTGGCAAGCAAATCCATACTGTGGATATTGTTTGTCGAGTTCAACCATTTCTTTATCACGCGCGACCTTGGCGATAATGGATGCAGCGCTGATCGCAGCAACTTTTGAATCACCTTTGATGATAGCTTCCATGCTTATTTCAATTTCATCTTCTTTACAAAAACAGCGATTACCATCTATTTTTAGGTGATCGGGTTTTATGGATAAGCCTTCAACCGCACGCTTCATCGCTAACATACTGGCGTGTAGAATATTGATCTCATCAATTTCATTGACCTCCGCCCGACCTAATGACCATGCGAGTGCTTTTTCTTTGATGATCACATCAAGCTCATTGCGCTTTTTTTCATTTAATACTTTTGAATCTGCCAAGCCATCAATCCAATTTTCAGCCGTTAAAATCACCGCTGCTGCAACCACTGCACCGGCTAATGGCCCACGCCCGACCTCATCGACCCCAGCTACTAATCGCTTACCCATTATTATTTTTCCTTTTTGTTTCGATTAGATTATAGAGCGCTAAGGCAGCTCGTTGGCTAGCATTCTGTTTAAGTTCTAAATGAATCTCTTTAAAACGTGATAATATTTTTTGTTGCTGTTGTGTGCTTTGCTTAAATTGTTTCTCAACTTCTAGCACAATATTTTCAGGGGTTAGCTCTTCTTGTATTAATTCTGGCACTAAATATTCATCCGCTAGGTTATTTGGCAGGGTGAAATATTTAGATTTGATCAGTTTGAACAGGCGAATTATGCGTGCGGTAAAAGGTGCAACTCGATATGCTGCGACCATAGGCCGACCCACTAACATGCCTTCTAAAACCGCGGTGCCCGATGCCATGAGAATTTGATCCGCGGCTTCCATAACCAACCGTGACTGGCCTTGTGTGTATGTGATGGGTAGGTCAGGCGCTAGGCCTTTCTTTAAGTCTTCAATCTGCTGTTGTAGCTGTTTAGTGACCATTGGCACCACGAACTGCCAATCTGGGTGCTTTTTAAATAAAGCCTCTGCACCTTTAATAAAATCTGGCCCAAGCTTACTAATTTCACCCTGACGGCTGCCGGGTAAAATAGCCAGAATAAAACCTTCTTGGTTCAAACCTAACTGCTTTCGAGCGCTTAACTGATCAGGCTCTAAAGGAATTTCATCTGCCAATGGATGCCCAACAAACTCAGCCGGAACATTGTGCTTTTTATAAAAATCCACTTCAAATGGAAACAAGGTCAGCATTAAATCCATCGCACCTTGCATCTTTTTAACCCGTCCTTCTTTCCACGCCCATATTGAGGGGCTGACATAATGCGCGGTGGTTATGCCTGCTTGGTATAATACTTTTTCTATTTTTAAATTAAAATCGGGCGCATCTATGCCGATCATTAAGTCAGGCGGGTTCGCCTTCCAACGTTGTATTAAGCCTTTGCGGATTTTTAATAATGTGGGTAAACGTGACAACACTTCCACATAACCCATCACTGATAAGGTCTCCATCGGGTAAAGGCTCATGCAACCTGCTTGTTGCATTTCTGCACCTGCAATGCCCTCGAAGGTGGCGTAGGGGTAAAGCTTTTGGAGAGAATCAATTAATCGGGCACCTAAAATATCACCCGATATTTCACCCGCTACAATAGCAATTTTTAACGGCCTTTCTGATGCCTTCAAAGACATTAGCGGATGATTCCGCGCCCGCTTTGGCTACGTTTACAGAATTCAGCCATGAGCTGAATATTCGCATCATCACTCGCCTGCAAGGCCTCAATGGCTTCACTCAATGGTAAATCTTTACGGTAAAGAGTCTTGTAAGCATCCTTTACTTTGCTGCGCTGTTCAGCGGTAAAACCATTGCGTTTTAAGCCTTCATTATTAAAGCCACGAGGTACTCCGGGTGCGCCATAGGCAGTAATATAAGGTGGCAAATCTTTGCCCAGCGAGGTTCCCATACCCGTCATGGCGTATTCGCCAATGTGACAAAATTGATGCACCAAGGTGAAACCACCCAATAGCGCATAATCATGAATTGTGACATGCCCAGCTAGAGTCGCATTGTTGGCAAATATAGTATTATTACCGACGATACAATCGTGTGCGATATGCACGTATGCCATGATCCAGTTATCATTACCGATAACAGTTTTACCAATATCTTGTACCGTACCACGGTTAATAGTCACATTTTCACGAATTACATTACGGTCACCAATCTCTAACGTGGTTGGCTCACCTTTATATTTTTTATCTTGTGGCTCCGCACCAACCGAGGAAAATTGAAAAAACCGATTATCTTTACCAATGGTGGTTGGCCCTTCTATTACGGCATGTGGCCCGACCCAGCAACCACTGTCCATTTTCACACCTGCACCAATCACCGCGTAGGGTGATACTTCAACATCATCAGCGAGTTCAGCTTTAGTGTCGATAATGGCAGTGGGGTGAATGTTATTCATGCGCTGTGATTTAACTCTTAATCTTTGTTCGCTGGTACTGCGGCGCATTTAATTTCAGCAATCGTTGCAATCTCACCGTTCACGCGTGCTTCTGTTTTAAAAATCCACATTTGGCCTTTGTGGCGAAGTACTTCTGCGCGCAGCTCAAGCTGATCACCCGGCACAACTTGCTTTTTGAATTTCACTTTATCAATACCAACAAGAATATACAGCATATCGGTTTGAGGCTCTTCGCCCATCGTACGAAAGCCTAACAGGCCTGTAGCTTGCGCCAGTGCTTCGATTATTAATACACCCGGCATTATTGGTTGATCAGGGAAATGTCCGTTAAAGAAAGGCTCGTTGATGGTGACGTTTTTTATCGCCGTTAGTGACTTGCCTGACTCAAACTGAGTCACTCGATCAACCAATAAAAAGGGGTAACGATGCGCTAAGAAACGTCTTATTTCCGTTACATCCATAATACTTTCATTGCTTAAAGCGTAATTTGTGTCTGTGTCATTCCCCATTTGTATTCTCTTTTTCCTGTGTTTTTATAAATGATTTTTCAAGTTGATTGAGTTGTTTTGCCATTTTATCTAAGCTTCTAAAACGCGCCGCATTCCGCCGCCATTTTGAATTTTCTTCAGTGGTGATACCGGATGAGTAAACACCCGCTGACTTCAATGAATTGGTAACCATGCTTCGACCCGTGATCATAACATCATCTGCAATTTCAAGATGCCCTGCAATTGCCACGCCACCACCAATCTGACAGCGCTTGCCGATACGGGTGCTACCTGCAACTAATGAGCCACCAGGCATAATGGTGTCTTCATTAATCTGAACGTTGTGCCCAATGATAACTTGGTTATCAATTTTTACACCATTGGCAATTTTAGTTGAGCCTAGTGCTGCACGGTCTATCGTTGTATTGGCGCCGATTTCAACATCATCACCAATAACAACATTACCGATTTGTAAAATTTTATACCAACTTTTATCGTCTTGTAGTACAAAACCAAAACCATCTGCACCAATCACTACGCCCGAATGAATGATAACGTTTTTACCTATTTGAGAGTCTGAATAGAGCGTAACATTGGCATTTAAACGTGTATTTTGGTCGATGCTGGAATTCTCACCAATAACACAGCCAGCGCCTATCTGCACACCCTCTTGTATGTTTACCCCTTTTTCAATCACCACGTTTGCCGCGATATTAACGTGTTTTGCTATGGTTGCGGTTTCATCAATCACTGTGGTGGGGTGGATGCTGGCTAATTGCTTTTTGGATGGATTAAATAAACGAACGACTTTAGCAAAGGTTAAATATGGGTCTTTTGATATTAAGGCATTGCCCGCGTATTGCTCAGCGAGTTGCGCAGATAAAATAACAACGGATGCTTGGGTTGATTGTAACTGACGCTTATATTTTGGATTGCTCACAAAACTAATGTCGCCTGCCCTTGCATCTTCTAAAGTTGCGATATTAGTTAACGCCGTTTTTTCATCACCTTTGAATTCTGTGTGGGTGAGTTCTGCCAACGTAGAAAGTGTAAATTTCATTACGGCTTCTTATTACTTTTAGCTGAGTTAGACATTGGTTTTTTTAGTGTTTGTTTTAAGTATTTTAAAACTAAAGGAGTTACATTAACCCGTTGGCTGGCTGATAAATAATCTTGTAAAATAATATCCAGTTTATTTTTTTCTCTTATATGGTCAATCGCACTAAAAACCCCACGTTGCACATCATCCAATGCGGTATCACGCGCAAAGCGTAGCTCTTCTCTAAAGTCTTGTAGTAGGCGACTTCGGGCACGTTTTTTTGCACGTAACTCACGTTCTTTTTGGCGAATTGCTTCTTTATCTGTACTAAGGTCGGTCACTTTATCTAACTCAGCACTTAAACGATTAATCTCATCAAGCGCATCAGCTAGCTTTTTTTCTTGTGGAATAAACTTTTCTTTGAGTGCCGCACTAGCAACCTCTGCCTGAGGTGCGTGCTCCATCAAGTAGGGCACATTGACTACGCCAATTGAAATTGGATCTGCTGCATGTAGTGTTTGAAAGCTAAAGAGTGCAAACAAGGCCATAGTAATAAGCAGCCATGCCTTAATCATTGCATGACTGTTTTTACTACTGTGCTTTGTTACAGGAAAACTTCTCATAAGTGTCGATTGTACGTGTTGTTGAGGTGTTTTCACACTTTTTTGAATACAACCCTATTTAGAAATTAGCACCTATTGAAAATTGTAACTTCTGCTCATCATCGCCTTTTTTCGCATTAAGTGGTTTTGCATAACTTAATGTAAATGGACCGATAGGTGAAATCCACGTGGTTGCTAGCCCTGTTGAGAAGCGTAACTCATCAGCCTTAAAACTTTTAGTACCTTCAAATACATTACCACCATCAATAAAAGCACTCATGCGTAAGCCTTTAATATCATCGCCCAGAAAAGGCACGGGGAAAAGTAATTCTGCCCTTGTATCCACACTAAAGGCTCCACCTTTGGAGGCCTTGTTTGAATCCTGTGGGCCTAAGCTATTATGTTCAAAACCTCGTACAGTTCCGATACCACCCGAGTAAAACTTTTCAAAAAATGGCAGTTCAGACGTCGAGCCGTAAGCATCACCGTATGCCAAACCGCCTTTAAGGGCAAAGGTCATCTTTTCTGTGACAGGATGATAAGTCGACGTTTTTAATTTAACTTTATAATATTCTAAGTCACCGCCAGGTAGGCCACTCTCCAATGAAATGCTATGGCGCTGCCCTTCAGATGGAAACAAGAAGCGATTACGCGTATCATGAATGTAACTCATAGAACCGATAATATTGTTATAACTATCACCATTATTTTCATCTTTGATAAATTCTTTAATATGGTTTGGCGTTGTCTTAGACGTTTTGATCTTGCGATGCTCACCGCCTAAACTAAAGCGTATTGAGTTATCCTCCGTCATTGGAATCGTGTAATTTAGTGTTGCCCCATAGGTATCACTGCTGTAATCCGAAACATTATCGGCATCGGCATCTGATTTATTAAGGTAGACATTCACCCCACGGCCAACACCATCAACCGTATGATAAGGATTGTTATAGCTCAAATTAAAGCTCTTACTGGATTTACTGTTAGAAGCACTAACAGACATGCTTTTGCCCATTCCCATGAAGTTATTTTGTTTTAAGCCCACATTAAACAAAAAGCTATTACCCGAATAACCAATCGACGCGCTAATATCATTGGACGATTGCGCATCTTTCACGATCACATCCAAATCAACCTGATCGCTACGCCCTGCAACAGGTGAAGTGGCGATTCTCACACTTTCAATAAAGGGTAAACGTTGAATACGTACTTTTGAGCGACGGACTTTTTCTTTGGATAAGAATGAGCTTTCTAGCTGGCGCATTTCGCGGCGTATCACCACATCTTTGGTTCTAAAGTTGCCACGAATATTAATTCGTCTTACATAAACACGTTGGCCTTTTTCAGCCTGAAAAATCAAGTTTACACGCTTATTTACATTATCAATTTGTGGAACGACAGCAATTTTTGAAAAAGCAAAGCCTTGTTTTCCGAGACGTTCTTGAATGCTGTTGCGGGTATCTGCCAGTTTGGTTTGAGAGAAAACCTCACCTTCTTTCATGTGCAATAATTTTTTTGCTTCTTGTTTTGAAATATCTGCATCACCACCCACATGAACACTACCTACGTGGAAACGATCCCCTTCTTTAATATTAATATTAACAAAAACAGACTGTTTATCATCCGATAAAGAAACTTGACTGGATAGAATTTGAAAATTCAAATAACCACGATCACGGTAAAAAGAAGTGATTTTATCAATATCGCCCACTAACTTTTCTCTGGCATATTTATCTCGATCACTAAAAAATGCAAATCGACCTTTAGGGCCAGACTCCATCATTTTAAGCAGTTGTTGCTCAGAAAAAGCTTTATTACCACTAATGTTTACACGTTTGATTCTAGCAACACCGCCTTCGTGTATATTGATATTAACCGCGACCCGATTACGCTCTAACTTTTTTAATTCTGTTTTAACCGTTGCGGAATAGTTACCACCCGCTAAATATTGTTGCTTTATCTGAGCCTGAATTTGGTTTAATGCAGATTTATCCAGTGGACGACCTTGTGAAATACCCGCTTGCTTTAAGGCGCCGAGTAATACTTGTGTTTCTAACTTATGATTACCTTCAAGATTGATTTCGCCGATAACAGAACGCTCATGAACTTTAACCAATAAGGTATTACCACTACGGCCTAATTGGACATCATCAAAAAAGCCAGTTTGATAAATAGAGCGGATGACGGATGCTGATGCTTTATCATCAAAGCTCCCGCCTATTTTCACAGGAATATTAGCTTTTACTGTTTCGGCGGTAATTCTTTCTAAGCCACTTACTTGAATATTTTTTAACACAAAGCTTTCAGCCCAAGTGTTTACCGATAGTGTCGATAAAAGCAGCAAGCTCGCTACTTTAAGCATCTTATTTTTCATTTTTAGTCCCTTTAAAACAATAAAGCCTTTGTACTTAAGGAAAGTACAAAGGCTTTATTTTACACGCTTCCAGCGTATTAAGTAAGCCTCACCATTCAATTTGGTTCTGGCATAGCAATTATTAGTTTATCAATCGCCCAATATCATTATAAATCGCAATCACCATCATTACCCCGACGAGACCCATGCCAACGCGCATACCCATTGCTTCAAACTTTTCTGAAACAGGGCTGCCTTTAATCACTTCAATCACGTAGTACATTAAATGCCCACCATCAAGCATCGGAATCGGTAATAAATTTAAAACACCTAAGCTTAAGCTGATGATTGCTAAGAAGCCTAAAAAGGCCGTTAATCCGTGATTTGCGCTTTTACCCGCGTAGTCTGCGATAGTAATTGGACCTGAAAGATTCTTTAATGATGCCTCACCAGTGATTAATCGACCCATGACTTTAAGCGTCATCACTGACATATCCCACGTATTCTGCAAGCCGATCTGCATTGACTCAAGGAAAGGCGCTTGACGAGTGAAACGCATTTTGTCGACTTCTGCCATTGCATTATCGTCATACTTTCTTGCCAAACTCACACCGATTAAGCCGCGGGTTTTACCATCAATCTCGGTTAACTTAGGCGTCATCTGCAAAGTAACTTGTGTACCTTCACGATCAACAACTAACTCAACTGACTTACCTGCGTGTGAATTGATATAATTAGAGAAAAATTCCGTTGATGTAACAGCCTGACCGTCAACAGTGATTAATTTATCCTTTGCTTTCATTCCCGCTGCTTCTGCCGCTTTACCAGGTAGCACTTGGTGAATCAACGTTGCATGAGAAGGCTGCCAAAAGTTTAGGCCTGTTTTAGCCAAGTAGTCACCTTCATCAGCCAGTAAAGCAAGACCGTTTAAGTCCATATTACGTACAGCTTGTGCGCCTGACTCTGTCTCAACATGAATCGCTAATTTAGGATTTTTTAAGTATTCATTTAACAGCGTTAAACGAACTTGGCTCATTGATTCTGTTTCGACATCATTAATCGCTACAATTTTATCTTTTGACTCAAAACCCGCGTTAGCCGCATAACTGCTTTGCGTAACCTCACCCACTAACGGGCGAATTGAATCAATACCTAGCATTTGAATCGCTGCAAACGCTGCAATTGCAAAAAAAAAGTTAAACATCGGTCCCGCTAATACTACTAAAAAACGTTTCCATACCGGTTGCGTATTAAACGCACGATGCTTTTCCGCAGGGTCAACATCACCTTCGCGTTCATCCAGCATTTTTACATATCCACCCATTGGGATTGCGGCTAGTACATATTCAGTACCATCTTTATCATTGGATTTATGCGTCCAAAGTGGCTTACCAAAACCGATTGCGAAGCGGATAATTTTAATACCTAGCTTACGTGCCACCCAAAAATGACCGAATTCGTGGATACCCACTAAAATTCCAATAGCGACGAAGAAAGAAAGGATAGAGATTAAGACTGTTAGCATAATTAATTTTTTCTTATAGATTGTTCATGAAATAGAGAGTTTCTGGTCTCTTAGTTTTATTATAGACCGCCAAAGAACAACGTGGTTCTTGCGGAAAAGATTTAATTTAGCTGCTTAACGCTTTCATAAGCGTGTGTACGACTGTTTAAATCTTGCGCAAGTATATCACCAATTTTTGTCGATGTCCCTGATGGAGCCTGCTCTAGTGCCTTTTCTATGACAAACGGTATATCGGTAAAGCGAATCTTCTTGTTCAAAAAGGCCTCTACAGCAACTTCATTAGCCGCATTAAGTGCGATAGTCGCATTGCCGCCGAGTCGGTGTGCATCATAAGCAAGCTGCAGACAACTGTATCGTTCAAAGTCTGGCTTTTCAAAATCAAGCCTTGCCACTTCAAATATATCCAGCGGCTTCACGCCTGATTCAATCCGCTCTGGGTAGCCTAAGGCATAGGCAATTGGTGTGCGCATATCGGGATTACCCAATTGTGCCAGCACCGAGCCATCGTTATACGACACCATCGAATGAATCATGCTTTGTGGATGAATCACCACTTGAATTTGATCTTCAGGCACATCAAATAACCAACACGCTTCAATGACTTCTAAGCCTTTATTCATCATGGTGGCAGAATCAACTGAGATTTTTTGGCCCATTACCCAGTTTGGATGTGCGACTGCTTGCTCAGGCGTAACGTCTTTTAGCGTTGAAACATCCCTTGTTCTAAATGGCCCGCCCGATGCCGTCAGTAATATCTTTTCAACACCTGCTTTGTGCTGTTCTCCATTAATTAATGACGGCATGGATTGAAAAATCGCGTTGTGCTCGCTGTCTATGGGCAACAGTTCAGCGCCTTTATGGCGATTGTTATGAATCGCATCCATAAACAATTTTCCCGACATCACCAGTGATTCTTTATTGGCTAACATAACCCGCTTGCCCGCTTCAGCTGCCGCAAGATTTGGCAATAATCCTGCTGCGCCTACAATCGCTGCCATCACGTAATCGACTTCTGGCAGACTGGCGATGGTTTCTAATGCCTGCTTACCAGCTAAAACTTTTGTTTCACAGGATTTCTCTTTTAAACGTTTTTCTAGCTGTGTAGCGGCATCTACTTCCACCATGACAGCATAGGTGGGTTGCACAGCGAGGCACTGCTCTGCAAGCTTTTCAACATTGCTGTTCGCACTTAAAGCCACCACGTGATACTGCTGTGGATGGCGCGCTAAAACATCCAGTGTATTAACCCCTATCGTGCCCGTTGCACCTAAAATGCAAATGCCTTTAGAACTCATACAAACAGACTCATGTGAGTACGCCACCCCAAAAAACACCTAAGGCAAACAAAGGAAGAACAGCAACCAAACCATCAACACGATCTAATATACCACCATGCCCTGGTAGAATATCTCCCGAATCTTTCTGTCCCGCTTCTCGCTTAATCAAGCTTTCAAACAAATCACCTGCAACAGAAAGCAAGGCAACACAAACAGATAAAAAGATAAAATAAAACCAGTCTGCCCCTGTAATATCCAAAAATACAGCACCTAAAAGTGACCAAATAAATGCACCTAAAACACCACCATAAACGCCTTCACGAGTTTTACCGGGGCTTAACTCTGGTGCCAATTTGGTTTTACCAAAACGTTTACCTGAGAAGTACGCGCCACTATCTGTAATCGCGACAAGAAAGATCAAGTAAAGCACTAAAGCAGGGCGATGGGCATGCAATGTCACTAATGCCGACCAAGCAGGAATTAGCACAAAAAAAGCGGCTATTCGTAACAGCCACTTATTATCTTTATAAAGACTTATGCCTTGCTCATACGTTGCTAAAAACACTAACGCTACCGCCCAAGCAATCACACCGGCAACAATAAAAAACCAGCGTGAGTCAGGCCAAAGAATCGGTATTAAGCTACATGCCAATAAGATAAAAACAAAAAAGCTGGCCGAGTTCGTATCATTATAACCGACCATCCGCGCCCATTCCCAACCACCAATGCCGACAAATGCTATCAAGACGACGATTGAAAAGATTGAATTGGGTAATAATGTTACACCAAGTAATACAGCAATGATTAAAATCACGCCTGTGATTACACGTTGCTTAAGTGCTTCATCCATTTAAATACCTGTTTACTCGCCTTGAATTTACGAGGAGATTAATTAATTTCTTGATTCTTACGGTTTGTTTCTGCTAATTCTTTTTCGGCAATGACTTGCTCGCTGGTTTTACCAAAACGCCTTTGTCGTGATGAGTAGTCGGCAATAGCCTTCATTAATTCGCCCTCTTTAAAGTCCGGCCATAATGCATCGGTAAAATACAATTCTGCATAAGCCATTTGCCATAAAAGAAAGTTACTAATGCGCTTTTCACCACCGGTACGAATGAAAAGATCAGGATCTGGCACACCATTTTCACTTAACTGATAAGTGCTCAAATTTTGAGTAATTGAATCCTCATCTATCTGCTCTGCCGTGAGATCGCCATTAGACACCTGTTTAGCTAAGCCTTGCACAGCCTGGGTAATATCCCAACGTCCGCCATAATTTGCCGCAACAATTAAACGCAGGCCGGTACTTTTTTCAGTGCGTTGTTCTACTTGTTTTATTTTATCTTGTAATTTTTCAGAGAATTTTGAGAGATCACCCACTATTTGCAAACGCACATTATTACGCGCTAATGATTTCGCTTCTCGATCAAGCGCCATCATGAATAAGCCCATCAGGTTGGTAATTTCTTCTTCAGGACGTTTCCAGTTTTCACTACTAAAAGCAAATAAACTCAAACATTCAACGCCTAACTTAGAACAACTTTTAACAATTTCCCGAACAGTTTCAACACCTTCTTTATGCCCCATGAAACGTGGGCGATGTTTGCGCTTTGCCCAACGCCCATTACCATCCATAACGATGGCAATGTGGCGAGGTATATTTAGCTCTGTTTTCATGGGTAGGTGAGGCTGTTAAACCTTCATTAAGTCCACTTCTTTTTCGGCGATAATTTCATCGATTTGTTTAACACAGTCATCGGTAATTTTTTGAATATCATCTTGCGCGTTACGCTCCACATCTTCAGAAATATCTTTATCTTTTTCTAATGATTTAAAGTCAGAGTTAGCATCGCGGCGGATATTACGAATCGCTACTTTTGCATTCTCGCCTTCGTGACGCACCACTTTAACTAAATCACGGCGACGCTCTTCTGTGAGTTGAGGCATAGGGATACGAATAACGGAGCCAGCTGAATTCGGATTTAAACCCAAGTCAGATTTCATAATCGCTTTTTCAACCGCCTGCACCATCGGTTTTTCCCATGGGGTCACCGTCAAAGTACGCGCATCTTCCACACCAATATTAGCGACTTGGTTAAGCGGCGTATCATTGCCGTAATAATCCACAACGATATGCTCAAGTAAGCTTGGGTGAGCGCGCCCTGTCCGGACTTTTGATAGTTCACCTCTTAAAGAGTCAATGCTTTTTTGCATTCTTGAATCTGCATCTTTTATTATTTCATCAATCATATTTTTTCTTCCTAGTTGAAGCTCAGTTTAAGCCTGAGCTTCAACAATAGTTCCTGTACTTTTATCACCCGCTACAATTTTACTTAATGCGCCGGCCTCGAACATATCAAATACACATAATGGCATTTTATTTTCTCGACATAATACCATTGCTGTTAAATCCATCACACCCAGTTCTTTAGAAATCGCCTCATTAAAGCTGAGCGACTCATAACGTACGGCATCTGGGTTCTTTTTTGGATCAGAGTCGTAAACACCATCAACCATTGTTGCTTTTAAAATAAGATCAGCTTCAATTTCAATAGATCGCAAGCTGGCTGCTGTATCTGTTGTGAAATAAGGGTTGCCCGTGCCGGCCGCGAAAATCACCACTTCACCTTGTGACAAATAGTCTCTCGCACGATGTGCGGAAAACTCTTCACCCAGCTGATCAATTTTTAAGGCCGACATAACACGGCACTTTTTGCCCAGTTTTTTAATCGCATCTTGCATCGCAAGCGCATTCATCACTGTTGCCAACATGCCCATTTGATCCGCACTAACTCGATCAATCCCCCCTTGCGCCAAACCCGCACCTCGAAAAATATTACCTCCGCCAATTACTAAACCAATTTCTGTACCGGTATTTAATTGTGTGACAATTTCTTTTGCTGTCGATGCTAAAACGTCAGAATCAATACCAAAGTTACCCTTACCCATCAGTGCTTCACCACTAAGTTTGAGTAAGATTCGTTTATATTTTTGAGTCATTTTAATTAACCGTTTTTTTATAAGAGCAATATTGACTAGACTACACAAAAAGCATAAAAAAACATAGCGTATCTTGCGAGTAATTAGTGTAGTTTATTTTAAGCAAAAAAAAGGAGCGTAAACGCTCCTTTTTTAACAAGATTCAAAGGACAACTATTAACTGCCCTTTACTTGCGCCATAACTTCAGCTGCAAAATCTTCTTCTTTCTTTTCGATACCTTCACCTACTTCGTAACGTACAAATGCTGTTACTTCAGCACCTGCGGCTTTAAGTAGTTGTTCGATAGTTTGATCAGGGTCTTTCACGAATGGCTGACCGATTAGAGTAATTTCAGCTAGGTACTTCTTCATTCGTCCGCCAATCATTTTCTCAATGATTTCTGGTGGTTTTCCGCTTTCTTGTGCTTGCGCGATTAATATCTCTTTCTCTTTCTCCAAAACTTCTTCAGGCACATCGGCTTCTGACACGCAGACAGGTCGGCTAGCTGCTATATGCATTGCTACATCTTTACCTAGCGCCTCATCTCCACCCGTCATCGCCACTGCAACACCGATGCGAACGCCATGACTGTAGGCATAAACAGCACCTTCAGAAGACACTATCTCAAAACGACGAACTTGCATATTCTCGCCAATTTTTGCCACTAGGTTTGCTCTAGTTTCTTCAACTGTTTCGCCCGAATCTAAAGGCATTGCAGATAAAGCCGCTACATCGGCAGGTTTATCAGCAAGCACGCGCGCACCTACCGCGTTAACAAAGTTGATGAAGTTTTCATCTTTTGCCACGAAGTCAGTCTCACAGTTTACTTCTACAATCGAGGCTTCTTTTGCATCCTCAGAAACAGTAATAACCACTTTACCGTCTGCTGCTACACGACCTGCTTTTTTGTCTGCTTTTGCTGCGCCTGATTTGCGCATTACATCGATTGCTGCTTCTAAATCACCGTTGGTTTCGGTAAGCACTTTCTTACAATCCATCATGCCAGCGCCTGTGCGCTCGCGTAATTCTTTTACCATTGAAGCTGTTATAGCCATTGTTCTATCCTCTTTTCAATCTAGAAGAGGCTTGTAAAAAAGCCTCTTCATGACTTATGCAATAACAGGCGATTAAATGCCACCCATTAATTCATCTTGCAATACTTTAAGTTCATCCCACTTACCATCTGCCGCAAGCTGTGCTTGTTGTGGCCAAGTTTTTGGCTCTTTTGATTTAAGTGTTGAAACTGTATCTAAGATAGCTTTAATTGCATCACGATCCATTTTTGCAAGGTCTGCAAATGTTTTTACGCCGGCATCAGTAAGGGTGTCGGCAATCTTAGGGCCAATGCCTTCGATTTTCTTAAGGTCATCTGCACCAGATGCTTTTGCAGGCGCTTTTTTTGCAGGAGCTTTCTTGGCAGGAACTTTTTTGGCTGCAGGCGTTTTAGCTGCAGGCGCTTTTTCTTTTTTCTCTTCTGCTTTAGCAGGAGCCGCTTTTTCGGCTTTAGCTTCAGGCTTTGTCTTTTCTTTTACTGCGGGCTCAGCTTTCTTTTCTTCCTTCTTAGCCACAGTTTCTTTAGCAGGCTCTTCTTTTGCTGCAGGTGCTGCTTCTGCTTTTTCAGCCACTTCTGCTTTTGCCTCAACAGGCTTATCTTCAATCTTTGATGGCGCTGCTTTTTTTGTAACTTTAGCAGTAGGTTTCGTATCAGCTGCTGCTTCAGCCTTTTCTGCTTTTGGCTTTGGTGCTGCTGCTGCCATTTCTTCTGCATTAGTTGCTGCAACTAAGTGACCTTCTACAACGGCATCTGCAATTGCTGAGGTGTAAAGCTGAATCGCACGAATCGCGTCATCATTACCAGGTACAATATAATCAACATTATCAGCTGAGTTATTAGTATCAACGATTCCAATAACCGGAATTCCTAACGTTTTTGCTTCTTTGATTGCAATGCTCTCATGGCCAACATCAACAACAAAAAGCGCATCAGGCAATGCACGCATATCTTTAATTCCGCCTAAGCCTTTCATGAGTTTTTCTAACTCACGGGTTAGCATTAGTGCTTCTTTCTTTCCGCCACGATTGATAGAACCATCTGCTTCCATTTTTTCAATGTCATGTAAACGACGTACGGATTGTTTGATGGTTTTAAAGTTAGTTAGCATTCCACCTAACCAACGTTGATCAACAAATGGCATTTTACAACGTACGGCTTCATCACGAATGGCTTGTTGTGCAGGACGTTTTGTTCCAACGAACATAACCTTGCCGCCTTTTGCCGCTATTTTACCTGCAAAGTTTAACGCATCGTTAAACATTGGCAATGTCTGCTCAAGGTTGATGATATGAATTTTGTTTCGGTCACCGAATATGTACGGTGCCATTTTTGGGTTCCAGTAGCGGGTTTGATGTCCGAAATGAACACCAGCTTCCAGCATTTGGCGCATAGTTACTTTAGCCATGATAAGTTTCCTCTTGGGTTAGGCCTCCACATACCGGTTACAACGACCTGTTTGTTTTCATTTGAAAACGAACAAGCACCCCGTTATACCCTGTTGGTATGTGTGTGAATTTGAAGCAATAAACAAATTGTTTACAGTCTCCATTAAGTTTCCGATCTATACTAACTAAGCCAGCATTTAATCGGGCGCACTTTATACCATAAACAACTACGCTTCTCTAGAGAATTTCTGCATAATTCAGGATTATTTCAAGTAGTCGCTACTAAGGGCAAAAATCCATGACAAGCATCACGATAAAAACACCCGAACAAATCGAAAAAATGCGTGTCGCAGGGCGACTTGCTGCAGAGGTTCTTGAAATGATTGAACCCCATGTTGTTGCAGGTACAACAACGGATGAACTGGATAAAATCTGTCATGACTTTATTGTTAATGAGCAACAGGCTATTCCTGCACCACTCAATTACCATGGTTTTCCAAAATCAATCTGTACCTCGGTAAACCATCAAGTCTGTCATGGCATTCCAAGTAATAAAAAGCTTAAAAAAGGCGATATTATCAATATTGATATAACCGTCATAAAGGAAGGCTTCCATGGCGATACCAGTAAAATGTTCACCATTGGAAAACCAAACGTTGCTGTAACACGCCTTTGTGATATTGCACAGGTAGCGCTTTATATTGGTATTGATATGGTGAAACCTGGCATTAAGCTCGGTGATATTGGGCATGCCATCCAAACGTATTCAGAGGCACAACATTATTCGGTCGTGCGTGAATATTGCGGCCACGGCATTGGCGAGCAGTTTCATGAGCCGCCACAAGTATTGCATTACGGTAAAGCTGATACTGGTGATGTATTAAAAGAAGGCATGACCTTTACTATTGAACCCATGATTAACCAAGGCAAGCGGCAAATCAAAGTGCTGCCAGATAAGTGGACTGTTATCACCAAAGACCATAAATTATCGGCGCAGTGGGAACACACCCTTTATGTAACTGCAAATGGCGTCGAAATTTTAACACTTCGTGAAGAAGAAACAGATTGGAAACGCCGTTTACCCGCATAAATGATGCTCTCATGCAGTGTGTTGCTTGACTCTGGCGAGCCTATATTATAAATTCCCTCCTGCAAGTACGGTTCTCATGGTTAATACTTAAAATATAGAGCCTCTTAGCAATTCTCTTCAAAAGTTAATAACCAAACAAATAACTATTTTATTTAAACAGCTTACCGTTTTTCTCACACATTCTATTCTTTACAGATGAGAAAGTATTAACGGTTACCCGCACTATAAACTGGGAGACGGGTTTGTCATTCTCAAACTTTAATTTACAAAAAGACTTCATCAACTCTATCGAAGAGGCTGGCTATACAGAGCCCACGCCACTACAAGCAGAGCTAATACCATTGGTTGCTGAAAAGAAAAACGTCCTTATTTGGACGCAATCAGCATCCGGCAAGACCGGGGCATTTTTAATCCCCGCGATGAATTACATCCTTGAAAACCCCAACCCCGAAAAACGCGGTGCGCGTGTTTTAATTCTGACATCCCGTCGCGATCGAGTTAGCCAGATTAATTACACCATTAAACGCTTAAGCACTAATCACACCATGCGCTTTGGTTTTGTTGTTAGCGGTAGGCCTTATCAAACACAAATGCGCTTAATGCGTCGCCCTTTAGATATTATGATCGCCACACCTGGTCGATTAAATGATTTGATGAATAACGGCAAAGCCGATTTTTCACAATTAGAAATGTTAATCGTCGATGATTTGACCAGCATTTACAAAAAGAATTTGCAGGGCTTGGTTGAAAAAATTATTCAACAAGCAGGGCCAAATTGTGCAACGCTGGCATTTGCGCATGACGACCAACAGGTAACCCACTATGCTCAAGAGCTGCTTAGTGACGCGGTAGAACTGAATTTCGAGAATGAACCTAGTGAGAACAAACAACCACCCAAACATACGCACAAGCCTAGGCCGACAGAGTCACAAGAAGAAGAGCAACAACAAACAATAATGCCTGATGAACATGAAAAAACCGTAAAGCAAAAAAGCAAACCAGAGCCACAACCGATTCAAGTTGACATCAATGAGCTTATGCCTCAAAAAGTGCATGTCGCTGATGACTATACGCATAAAATCGCCATGATGGATCACTTGATGGACGAGTATGCAGGCGAGAAAACAGTCATCTACACCTCTACGACCAAGGTGGCAAAAACACTATTAGAAAACCTATCGAATCATGGTCATGCTGCAGAGATACTACAAGACCTTGGCCCTAATGAAATCAATGACAGTGATATTTTAATCTATTCGGATCAAGACAAAGCACAGCTAACACCAGAGATTATGGCAGCGAGTGATCTCAATATCATTCACTTTGACTTACCAAGAAAGACTGATCAATACCTAAAGCGCTTACAAAATCACGCCACTGTTAAAGAGAAAGAATCTCTCCTCATGATAGATGGCTATAATTTCAATGAGCTTAAACACTTAGAAAAAACCTTTGGTGAATCGTTAGAGCAAATAACCGTACCGGGTTTAGAGCCACTAAATCCTTTTGTAAACCAAAGTAAACGACGCACCTCTAATCAAAATCAATCGTCTAAATCCAATCAACGAAGCAATCAAAACACTAACCGTAATAATAACGCGCGCAAAAAGAGTGGCTCACGTACCGCACGCAATAAAAATCCGCGTAACGCCCGCAAAAATAGCAATGCAAACAAAGATAACCAGAACAACGACAACCAAACTAACAGCAATGGCAAACAACAAACACGCCAACGTAAAGGACCTTTTGGGCGAACGAGTGGAGGTGGCCGAGCCAATGGAGGGCGCAATAATGGTGCTGCTAACAATAATAGTCGGGGCCGTAAGACTACGGTAGGTGTGAGCAGGCGTGGTACACAAGCGCCAAATAATGACAGAGCATGGGAATCAGACTTTGCTGAGCCTCAAGAAAGAAAGGCAGAATCTAAAGCTGTTGTGATTAGTTATAAAAAACGTTCGTTTTCGATGGATAAGCCGGACGCTGATGATTCATAGTCAACTGCTGAAACCCTTCTGTTAAACTCTTAAATAAAAACGGACTGCCTATCAGGCAGTCCGTTTTTCGTTTGAGTGTACCGAATGTTTACATTAAGGAAAGACTGATCAAGTCCCATAAATTTCTGCTTGCTTACAAGGTATCAAGTCCTAGGCATGGTTTTTGAGAATGGTTGTTCCCTTCGCAAAAATCATAACAACGGAATTGATGCCTTGTAAGCAAGCCCTATCGGGGCTTAGCCAAGTTTCCAATTTCTTCGTTATTGATTTAAACCATAGAGTGACTATGCTTAAAATCAATGCCTCGAACTTGAAAACTTGGCGTTGCCAGAAATTATGGGACTTAATCAGTCTTTCCTTAAGCTTTCAACCATTCTGCAAGATCAGAAGACCCACCAATGTGATCACCATTAATAAACACCTGTGGCACAGAAGATGAACCTACCATCGCACGCAAACTACGATCGGTATAATCTTCGCCCATCATTAATACCTCGTACTCCATTCCTGCATCTTCGAGCATCTGCTTTGCTTTTGCACAAAAAGGGCAGCCTTTACGCGCCATAACCGTTACGCTCGCAGGTACTTCTGCATTCGGCGCTACAAAGCTAAGCATCGTGTCAGCGTCAGAAACATCAAATGGGTCGCCTTCTACATCGGCTTCGATAAACATTTTGTCAACAACACCATCTTTAACCAGCATTGAATAACGCCATGAACGCTTGCCAAAACCTAAATCAGATTTATCAACTAACATGCCCATGCCTTCAGAAAACTCACCGTTGCCATCTGGCATAAAGGTAATATCATTAGCGCCTTGATCCGCCTGCCATTCGTTCATGACAAACGTGTCATTAACTGACATACAAATAATTTCATCCACTCCGTTAGCTTTAAACGCAGGTAGTAGCTGATTGTAACGAGGCACATGTGCTGATGAACAGGTGGGTGTAAATGCACCCGGCAGTGAAAATACCACCACTGTTTTACCTTTAAATAATTGATCGCTTGTAACATCAACCCAGTCATTATTTTGACGAGTATGAAACGTAACGTTTGGAATATTTTGACCTTCTTTGTTTTCTAGTGACATGCTTTTATCCTTCGTGATTGTATTGGGTTAAAAATTGTTTATCTGATGAGCCACAATTGGATCTTCATCTCAAGACGAAAGCATAATAGACAACTAATTAGCTTCTGTAAAACATATTGTTTTTATCACAACATCCTATAAAATAGATCCATAAAATCTAGGACTATCTTATGCAATTACCAACGATCAAACAATTACGCTATTTTGTAGCATTAGAAAAACACAAGCATTTTGGCAATGCGGCAAAAGCTTGTTTTGTGTCACAGTCAGCCTTTAGTGTTGCTATCAAAGAATTAGAATCACACCTCGGTGCTCAGCTGGTTGATCGCACCAATAAGAGTGTCACCATTACTCGCACAGGAAGAGAAATAGCCTCCCACGCGCGCCTTTGCTTACGCGATATTGAGCACTTAACCGAACTAGCCCAAAGCAACCAATCCCCGCTAACAGGCCGCTTAAACCTTGGGATAATTCCCACTATCGCTCCCTTTATGTTACCCGAGTTGTTACCTAGCATTCGCAAAGATTACCCTGACCTAAAACTGTATTTACGAGAAGATACCACTCGTGCATTACACACATTACTTCTCGAAGGCGAACTTGATTTAATTTTAATCGCGCTCCCCTATAAGTTAAGTAATGTAGAAATCATGCCTTTATTTAAAGATCAATTTTTCCTAGCCTGTCACGAAAATAGTCAGTTGATTGATCCGAATAATTATTCATTAGAAAATTTACCTAAAGAAAGTGTAATTTTATTAGAAGATGGTCATTGTTTACGTGATCATGCCCTATCAGCTTGTAAGATTCGAAACCAAGATACAGTCAGTCGTTTTGCTGCAAGCAGTTTATTGACACTGGTGAATATGGTTGATTCTGATATAGGTATCACCTACCTCACCCAAATGGCACAAAACTCCTCATTATTAATGAACACCCATATCAAAACTTACCCCTTAGATAAAAATAGTTTTCGTGAAATTGGCCTTGCTTGGCGAAAAGGAAGTGCGCGCGAAGAAGAGTTTATGATGCTGGCTGAATTACTCAAACAATAAAATAATTAAGTTAGACCTCAGCATAACTCAGTGGCGAAAGAAAATGTGACGGGTTTCACTGATTAAGGCGGAAAATGAAACTAATTTAGTAACTTCTTGCAGAGCTTATACTTTTTTTACTCGTCACCCTCTCAATTAAGAACTCCTGCAAAGGTCTTAGTTAGTAAATCGCTTCAGCTTGTATTCAGTCTTTTTAGACTATTATTGCCTTAATAATAATTAAAATAACTAAAGGTCACCGTATGTCTTCTGGCGATATGCCAACAATTCAGCCCGCGCTCTCATTAATTTTTCCTTCAATAGACTCAGGCTCTGAGTACAAGGAAGAATTAGAGCCGCATGCTGCATGGCATTTTTTCTCTCACTCGGTGGGCAGAAACCCTACAGATTTAACAATGCATACACATAGAATATTTTTTGCTATTAAGCACCAAAATGCAGAATATCTACCTGGGGCACTACATGACTTATTTTATATTCTTAAAGATGCAGGTCAAAACCTGCGTCTACGTTTGCTAAAGGTTTCAGCACCTCACCTGAATGAGGATGATAAAAAATACTATGCCACATGGCTGAAAACAGGTGAAAAAAGCGGCATGAACTACAAATGGGTGAAAGGCTCAGTATTATCGCAGGGGCTTTTTGATTGTGAAAAGGCCCTCATCACCAAGCATTCAGATAAAGGCTCAGTTAACTTATCACCCATAGAAGAAGCACGTTCTTGTATGGAGTACGGACAGCTGGAAGTTGCACAAAAAATATTGGAAGCCGCACTAGAAACAGAGCCTAATAACGTACAACTAACAGAGGAATTGGCGCTTGTAAATAGCTATTCGCGTACACCTCAAGAAAGCCAAAATAATCAAGCGCATAAAATGAAAAATAACAAATCTACGAAAGTTGGATTTATTGAAAGAATCCAACACATAAAAACAAATCTATTTATTAAAAAAGATACTAGGCATATTGACTCATGATAAGCATACAAAATAATACATCACCTATAAATATAGGAATTCTTGAGGTCAGCTCACAAAATAGAGCGGTTTTATCCTTTTTTATTGACAGTATTGGTGCAGACGTTTTTAAAGAGGTTAATTTAGATCAGGCTACAGCCTTTATTATTGACTATGATTTCCCTGGTGCAAAAGAGAGCTGGGCAGAACTTCAATCAACTAAAAAGCCTGCCATTATTTTATCAGCAAAAGAGATTGAAATGCCCAATAGCATTTGGGTCAAAAAACCATTAACAGCAAAAGCACTTACCGATGCACGACAAAAAATTTATTCCCTAATTAATGATAATTTAGTTCAAGCCACTGAAAGGGAGGTTAGTGTAGAAGACATTCCTAGCAGTCAATCCTTAGAAGCCCCTGAACTTAATGACATAGTAACTGAAACAACAGCCGTTGAAAAAGATAAAGTGCCAGCTTTAGCGTCCTTAGTGGCTACTTCAAACCCAATGCCAACGCTTAACGAAAGCATGCCAACTATAGACTTAGAGCCTGCACTAGCTACAGCTACAACAGGTTTTTCAATAGCGCCACGTGAAGCAGAAAATGAAATAACATTAGACATTACTCAACCTACAACTAAAGTAAGCACAACTAATCAAGATAGTGTTCCCAATGAAGTTGACAGCCTTCTTAACGATTTACAAGAACTTCAAGCTGTTGAAAAAAGTACTATAAATAAAGGTGTGCCAACATTAACACCTGCACCAACTAGCAATATTAGTAATTCAGCAACTACTTCAAGTGATCTTACAGATACATTAACCTTAGAAGTACAACAAGAGATCACCCAACCGACAAATGAAGTAGTCGCAACTGAAACGAGTGAGCTTGATAGTTTACTAAATGATTTGCACGCAGAGCCTCAAACTATCGCTGAGTCTGTTGAATTAGCTAAAATAGAAAACACTGATGATCATTTAATCCTACAAGAAGGTAGCCACCATGAATTCACAGCAGAAGACCCCGATATAGCGACTGAAAATCAAAGTAATGACGCCACCGAAGCAGATTTGTTCAATGAGCTGATTATTGATGCACCCATTGAAACCTCTCAAGAAACTCAGGCTAATGAACAAAGTATATTAATTGATGACTCAAAGACTACAGATATAGTAAATAATGATACTTCGGCTGAACCTCATTTAGCAGCAGAAATAACAGAGTCCTTCAACGAGACTAATGATGGCGACTTAGAAGCTATGCTTAATGAACTTCAACAAGAAATGAGACCTATTGCAGGTAGCACCGCAAATTCCAATACTGATACTTATAATGCCGATGGCAATGTTCCAAAAACTTACCAAGGAACTCAAGCACAAGAGCGCTGGGCGTTATTATGTGGTGATAAACAATTAACTAGAAACGCCTCAGATATTAAAAAAACGGCCTTTATTCTTGATGAACACCTATTATCAAGCCTACTTGAAACAATCAAAGAAGGTAAAGCAACTAAACAGATTAAACGCATAAAATACGAAGACTTACTGATTATAATTGATCATAAAACAGATACTATTTACTCTGACTTATCAATTTACTCCGAAGAGTATGCAAATATTTGTTTTGAGCCAATAAAAAATGACCAAATAAGAATTCATTCACTGGATGATAGTGAAATCAGAATGCTGCATCAACAAATCAAAAACGACCCTGAAAATGTCTACACCACTGAAGCATTTATTTGGACAACAAGTTTACTCACATCCCGCGGGCGTTTACTTAAAAACACAAATACCAGTAAAACGGTAGGACTGAAGTCTTGGCCTAACCTTACTCGAATAGAAAGCTTTCCTCATATGATGAATATTGCAGCCGTATTTAGCAAAAACCCGGGAAATTTATTGGATATATCGAAGTGGTTAAATATCCCACAATGTTATGTGTTTGCATTTTATAACGCTGCATTTTTTCTGGATATGATTGACCTTGATTCAAGCGTCGTCAGCAAAAACAATATTAAAAGATTATCTTTTAATTTCGGGTCTAAAAAGAAATCTGAAAACAGCAGCCTATTCTCTCGCCTGCTCAATAAAATTAAAGGTTAACCGAACTATGTCACTCGTTAATAAAAAAATTATCTTTACTGGCCCAGTCGGAGCAGGAAAAACAACAGCGATAGAAATAATGAGCGATATTCCCATTATTTCTACCAATGAAGAAGCCACTGATATGACCAAAGAACGCAAACCACAAACAACGGTTGCAATGGATTATGGACGGATTAATATCGGTAAAAATGAAAAAATTCACCTCTACGGTACTCCGGGGCAAGAGCGTTTTAGCTTTATGTGGGATATTCTTACAGAAGGTGCTTTAGGTCTTATTTTATTACTGGATAACTCCAGAGAAAACCCTAAACAAGACCTCAAATTTTATACTCAGTCCTTCCAGAGCTTTATTGATAAAGGTGAACTTGTCATTGGGATCACGCGTCTTGATGAAATTAAATCACCCAGTTTAAATGATTATCGTAATTGGGCCGAAGAATTAAAACTCAATGTACCCATCTTTGCTGTAGATGCTAGACAACGCACTGATATTTCGTCACTGCTTCAAGCGCTACTATATTCTATTGATCCTGGCGTAGCAGCAGCATAATGGACACATTCACACTCAATGATGGTGTTTTTATCAACGTAACGCCCCGAGGCGTTTATTACGCTATTCAAAGTAACCATGAAGATAAAACAAGGTCTCTGTTACAAAAATTATTGCAATATGAGCAAACACCACCGCTATCAGCAGAAACACTTTCTGAAATTTCATCAGAGAATGCCGAAGATACAATGAACTTGCTGCATAACATGCAAAAGACGAAATTGATTTCAGGCCACACTGAATATGAAACGATCCAGCAAGGGTCGCTTGAAGATTTGCTCCCAGACTTACTAAAAAACTTATCAGAGTCTGGCAAAGTATTGTTGGCTGAAAAAAGTGGTTTATATCTTGGTGCTTCAGGCTTTCCACATGAAGCAGCGGAAGAATTAGCGGCAATTAGCGCAAGCCTTTCAGAGGTCTACCAACGCCACAAAGGTTTACTTCAAGGTAATTTAGGCTTCAGCCAACATGCTTGGGGTCTAATAGATGGCGCAGGGAATAGCGAAGTGGGCTTTTGGCCTCTTTATGTGGGTGATAATCAGTTCACCTTAGTGATTGATGGATTACCACAACTCAATAGTCCTTCGTTTAAACATCTAATTTGGGTCTTAGTTAAAAGGTACGGCAAATAAGCCTGCCTTTCATCGGCTTACTCTAACCAATAAACTAATAACTCATTTATAATCACATCAAGTAACACTGTTGCTTGATTTAAATAAAAATACTAATAAAAAGGGGAACATAATGCGTTCTGAAATGATTAACTCAATATTAAGCGATCTTAACGGGTCAAGTGCTGATATTGAAGCTTCAGCCGTTCTTTCAACAGACGGTTTAATGATGGACTCTCTACTGCCAGCAGGCATGGATGAAGACCGTGTAGGCGCGATGAGTGCAGCCATGCTTTCACTCGGTGACCGTACCTCAATAGAATTAGAGCGAGGTAAATTAGAACAAGTACTTATCAAAGGTGATAATGGTTTTATCTTAATGACTTACGCAGGCCCTGATGCCGTTGTTACTGTTTTAACGAAACCTGAAGCACGTCTAGGACTTATCTTTCTTGATGTAAAGCGTGCTGCGGATGGCATCGCTAAAATCCTTTAAGCGAATATTTCAATAATTTAACCGCAAAGCATCATGGCTATAAACTCATGATGCTTTGCTCATTACGCTGCAAATAGCTTAGCAACCCGCTTTGCAGAAACAGGGCAAGCTGTACCTAACTCTTGAGCAAACAGCGATACTCTAAATTCTTCCAACATCCACCGAATCCCTTTTACTTTCTCTGAATATCCTTCTTTTTTACGCAACTTTTTATAGTCATCCCAAAGCGGTTGAATCTGCAAAAATAAGCCGCGATCTTTATGCGCATCACCCGCCAATTTATCCAATCGTTTTAT
>JAKIUW010000010.1 GCA_021647365.1 Cocleimonas sp.
TTGTGAGAAGACTGTATTATGATGTGCCATGCTTGATTCCTTCTTTGATTCAATGACTTATTGCTAAGACAATTTTATCAGATTTTGGAGTCAGGCACTTACTTTTTATGTTAACGGGACAGTAGTGACCTTATTTACACCCCACTTTTACAGGATGTTTTATCTTCGTGTTCTTTTGTGACTTTCGTGGACATTTTTTGTTTTTCTTTTTCCGTGTCCTTCCGTGTCCTTCCGTGGCAAAAAAGTGTTCAAAGGCCGTTAATCATAACGCAACGCCTCCGCTGGCTGCACCTTCGATGCCTTCCATGCAGGATACAAGGTCGCCAATATTGACAATGCCAGTGCACTCAACGCAATAATCACCACATCTAGAACAATGATCTTTGTGTCTATCTGGGTGATTTGATGTACTTCGGCTTTTAAGAATTGATAATTTAATAACTGTTCTAGCCAGCTCACCACATCGGCAAGGTTCATCGCTAATAACAAACCTAGACCAACGCCGATGGCTGTACCAATCAGCCCTAGCACGCTACCTTGCACGATGAATAATTTCATTACTTGTGCGGGCGACATGCCTAATGTTCTGAGTATTGCGATGTCTGATTGTTTTTCGGTGACGATCATTATCAAGGTGGAAACTAGGTTAAATGCTGCTATGCCGATGATTAATATAAGAATCAAAAACAACATGGCTTTAAATAACTGTAAAGATTTGAATAAATTGGCATTTTGAGTCGTCCAATTGGTAATCAGATAATCCCCTGTGGATGCATCGGCAATCGCATAGGTGACATCTTGCGCTTTAAAAATATCATCCAAACGCAGGCGTAGCCCTGTAACGTAATCGCCCATTTCAAAAAGATCAATCGCGTCTTGCAGATGGATATAAGCCGTCGCACTATCAAACACTTGCATATCGACCTTAAAGGTTGATACCACGGTAAAATCTTTTAACAGAGGCGTTTGATTATCCGCTGTTTGCGTTCCATCATCATTAACTGTAAATGATTGTTTACGCGGGCTAAGCAACATGACCGAATCACCAATCACCACGCCCAGTTTTTTAGCCAGTGTTTCGCCTAAGATAATATTGTACTCACCCGCTTTGAGGCTGTCTAAACTCGCAGGCTTTGCGATATACTCTTCAATGTGTCCTATATTCCTTTCAAACTCAGGCAATACACCTTGTATCAATGTGCCTCGCACTTTATCTGCTTCTTTAAGCATCACTTGGCGTTCGATAAAAGGCGCAGCATCCAATACGTGCTTAGCTTCCATTACTTCTCTTCTGCGCTTTTCCCAATGAGGTAACTGCCAATTTGACGCGCTTACTGTCACGTGTGAAAACATCTTTAAAAAGCGATCACGCATACCTTGTTCATAGCCATTGACCGCCGATAGCACCGTGATTAAAACAAGCACGCCCAATGCGATGCCGACAACCGATGCCAATGAAATAAACGAGATAAAGTGATTATCGCGCTTGGCTTTTATGTAGCTTAAGCCAATATAGGCTGATAGAGGTTGGAACATTTTCATCATTCGTACCTCAACGATTCAGCGGGTTGCACTTTTGAGGCTCGGCTAGCGGGATAAATTGTGGCTAAAATCGCCAACACAAAAGCAAGAACCGCAATACCAACAACTTGGGCTTTGTCGATAACGGATGGAATGCGAGAATCAGTATAAAATAATTCTGCGGGCATAAGCTGTACGCCAAATAGGTTTTCGATTCCTGCGATAATCACTTCTACATTACTCGCCAGCAATACGCCAAATATTGCGCCCAAAAGCGCACCAACAAAACCAATGATCGTCCCTTGCACCATAAACACCCGTTTGATTTGAGCAGGCGACATACCTTGAGTGCGCAAGATAGCGATGTCTGCTTGCTTATCATTAACCACCATCACAAGTGTTGAGACAAGATTAAATACGGCGACTAAAACAATGAGAAACAAGAAGAAAAACATTACTTTTCGTTCTGTTTCCATCACTTGAAAAAGGCTTTTGTGCGCTTGCCCCCAATCTTCAATATGATATTCATCGCCGAATTCAGTTTGTAACTGTTGCGCTAATCGTGGCGCTTTAAAGGAATCATCCAGTTTTAGGCGAATGCCTGTTACTTGCTCTTTGGTTCTAAACAGCTTTCTGGCATCACGCAGATGGATAAACGCGGTCATATTATCGTACTCTGCCATATTCACTTGATAGATAGCGCTCACTGTAAAGCGCTTCATACGAGGAATCATTCCTGCTGGCGTGACGCGAATCTGTGAGGTGATCACCGTTACCTTATCACCAAGAAATACGCCAAGCTGTTGCGCCAAACCTGAACCAAGTGCAATATTGTAACTGCGCGGTTTTAAGGCATCAAAGTCGCCATCAATAATATTTTTGGCAACATTGCCTACTTTACCCTGCTCCTCTGGCAAAACGCCCTGAATCAATATGCCGCCTGGAATTCCATTGGCGCTAATCATCACTTGCTTTTGCACAAAAGGCGCTGAGCCTTGTACAGATGGATTTTTAAGAAGCTTTGTTTGAACATCCCGCCAGTCGGAAAGTAAGCCATCAGCTTCGCCGTCCGTCCCAGAAATCGTGACATGTGAGACCATGCTTAGTATTCTTCCTTTTAACTCTTTCTCGAACCCATTCATGACAGAAAGAACGGTGATAAGTACAAGAACCCCAAATAAAATCCCCAGCATTGATGCGAGGGAGATAAAAGAAATAAAGTTATTTTTGTGCTTCGAACGCGTATAGCGTAGCCCGACAAAGAGTTCTAAAGGTTTAAACATGGTTGCGGATTATAGCCTTAACCCTCTGTGATAACTGAGTAATTTTAATAAGTTTTTAATAATTTTAATAACAAGAAAAAAGAGAATAATAAAATGAATACTAAACCCCAACTCCTCAAGCTTTCATTAGGTGTAGTACTTGCTTTAACAACACAAATGATTCCTGTAACGGCTCAAGCTGATATTTTATCAATTGGCTCAAATGCTCAAGTTTTGAAAAAAGCTAATCTGCCGAAGTCTGGCGATAGCATGTCAACGGTAAGCCGAAAGTATGGCGCAGCACAACGCGTTAAGAAGTCAAAAGGCAAAATCACAAAACGTAACCCTAAGATTACTCGTTGGGATTACGCTGGATTTTCAGTATATTTTGAGAACTCACACGTAATTCATAGTGTGGCTCGTCGATAAAAGCTAGCTTCAATTTAATAGTTATTCTTAATTTCACTCTAAGCCTTTGGTGATTCGTTGCCGAAGGTTTTTGTGTGTTCGCTGTATTTATCACTATTTGAATAAACTATAAAGCACACCCCCCCACTTTTGAATGATAGTTCGTTAGTTTTTTAACAACTGCATAGAATTTATGCAAAGCTACATGATCATCAAAAACAAAAAACGCCCACACAAGGTGGGCGTTCTATGAATCTAAAGCTTAGCTTATTGAGCAGGGGCTTTAGGCTCTTCAGCAGCTGCATCCGCACCCGCTTCAGCTTCACAAACTGGTAAAGTCAGCTTAGCCTTATCTTCAGCAGTCATTAAATCCACTTCTGTTTGTGGAACACACTCGATTTCAACAACTGTGCCATCAGCAGCTGTAGCCCCTTCTGCTGCTTTAGTTTCTGCAAAAGCAGGAATTGATAGGCCCAACGCTAGGATGATTGAAGTTGATAGTGCTGTTTTTTTAATAGTCATTTTATGTACTCCTTAAAGTTTTATTTTGACATTTGTTTTAACATTATGAAGCAAGTGTAGTAATCCCTCGATGTGACTCATGTATAAATACAAGAAAACAACACTCTGTTCATCAGACTGCAATCAAGATTTGAATAATTTGTAAAAACCAAAAATTAATCACAGCAGCTTCGGGAAGTACGACGGGATGACCTGCGAATAGTTCCAACACATTTTTTGAAAAAATGTTTCACACATCTAAAACTAAAATTAGTGTTTTTTTATCTTATTGAATTAATTGATTAAATTTTAGAAAGGAAATTTTAGAAAAAATTTAAAAAAAAATGAAAAGTATTTGTTTCACGAATGTGTACATACAGCCAAATCAAGACAACTAAACAAAAAAAGAAGAACCAAACAATGATTTAGTAGCATTAGAAAGTTGAGAAATGAGAAGTCCTTCTAAGAAAAAATTTCAAGTAATATAATAAAAAATACAGCAAAAACACTAATTAGGAACAACTGAACCAAGCGAAACTTATCAATCACCATTGAGTCAGCATTATAGCGATGACTCTGTGTCTGTACTTTTTCTTTACTAAAGTCTCTATTGATAGCACTTGTTCTAGTCGTTATAACACGTGGATGATTTTTATTAAAACCAGTGAAATCTACAACCACTTGATCATTAACCGCTCGGTTAATCAGCGCCTGCAGTAACGGGGTTTCACGTTTGAAAACGGGTTTAACTGAAGATATTTTTTTATTCCAGCCTATTTTTGCCACTGCTGTAATGGTTCTTTGTGCTCCAAACTCATCCACTAAAACGTACTCAATCGCACCTTTGCTTTGTGAAACTTGTTTGAAGTTATATTCTTTGATTGTGAATGTTTTAACCATAAGCATAGGGTAATTATCCTTAAGGAAATTAGCCTTACAAAACAGATAAACGTAAATATATTAGGCTTCAAGTGTCGTAATAACCATTATGACGCTTCATCACCCTAAAGGTTAAGTTAATCCGAGGCTCAGATACCTTCTTAGTCTTAGGGAGCGAATGCAACCAATGTGTCTGCGTTGCTCCTTTCATAATCAACAAACTTCCCGCTTCTAACGCTATTGAAACTGTTTCTTTACTTTTTTTATGCTTAAATGAAAATTTTCTCTTTGTGCCAAAAGTTAATGAGGCAATCGATGCTTGACCATTCAAGGTGTATTCATCATCACTGTGCCAAGCCACGCCTTCATCACCATCATGGTACAAATTTAACAAACAAGAGTTGAAAATAACGTCACACTTCGTCTCAACGATCTTCTTTAGCACCAGTAGCTCTTTCGTCCAAGGTAAAGCGTGTTTGGTCTTCCTAGAATAAGTGTAGTGATAATCAACGTCTCCATACCATGCAACTTTACGCTTGGTAACAATATGCTTGTCATATACAATCATTTCATCATTTTTCCATGCTGTAGACTCTAATAGATGATTGAAGTAGTGATCACAAACATCAGGCTCTAAAATTGAACCAAAGTAATTCACTACGCCATCGTAAGGCAGTAAATTTAACCTGTTATCGAATTTGAATAAATCCATCTATTAGTTGCTGATCCTTTTGAAGCACACCCCTCTAGTTTTACATAGTCGCCTTACAATGCCTTAGTAACAATTTCAAAAACATCTCCTGACAACCCATCTTGCGCTTTAATTCTTTCAAGTTGCTCACGCATAAAAATGGAACGCCCTACTTCATAATGTCGCCAGTTCATTAGTGCGCGTACCATTCGTGAAGCAACTTGCGGATTAAGCTTATCCAGTTCTAAAACCCGATCGGCATGAAACTGGTATCCCGAGCCATCCGCTTTGTGGAAATTAACCGGGCTACCCGAGGAGAATGCACCAATTAATGAGCGCACTTTATTAGGATTTTTAATGCTAAACAGCTTGTGACTCATTAAGCCTTTTACTTTATCTAAGGTGTCAGGCAGGCTGGATGAGGCTTGCATGGCAAACCATTTATCCATCACTAACGTGTCATGCTGCCATTTTTGTTCAAAGTCATCGAGTGCTTGTTGACGTTGTGGGCAGTCGATATTAATTAACACCGCCAGCGCTGAGAGTGTGTCTGTCATGTTTTTCGCGGTGCTAAACTGTTGGTAGCATTGCTCGTGAATGCTAGGGTCGTTGATTTTACCTAAATAGTTTAGCGAGACATTTTTTAAATCGCGTTTACCGATGCTACTCGCATCTATTTTGTACTCGCCGTGATCTTGTAGCTCATCATAGATTTTTTCTAATGGTAGGCGTAAACCTTGAGCGATGCTTTTAGCTAAGAACTCACGTACTTCGTGTATTGCTTCGGGGTCGGCTTGGTCTATCATTTCTGCTAGGTCTGTCTCAGAAGGTAAGATCAATATCCCAGCACGTAGCGCATAATCCAAACCATCATTTTCTAACACTCGTTGATAAGCCTCTATAACTTTAGGCTCCACCCCTAGAGCTTCGCCTTTTTGTTTGGCTTCAAGCATTTCTAGCAACAGTGTTTTAGCAAGGCGCTGGCTGGCCTCCCAGCGATTAAAATCATCTTGATCGTATTGCATTAAAAAGATCGTGTCATCAATGCTGTAATCGTAATTAAGTTTTACGGGAGCAGAAAAGTTTTGTAACAATGATGGTAAAGGCTTGCTAGGTATATTTTCAAACACCAACGTTTGCTCTTTCTCTGTAAGCTGTACCGTATCAGACAAAAGCACCGTGCCCTGTTCATCCAAAAGGCTAAGCTTTAAAGGAATCAAGTAAGGCTTTTTATCACTGGCTTTTGACTCAGGGGTGTCGTTGAAGTGCTGAGAGAAATGCAAACTACAGATTTTTTCAGTGGCATCATAATCCATTTTAACATCCAAGCTCGGCGTACCTGCTTGGTTATACCAGACCTGCATTTGGCTCAAGTCAACCTGGTTCGCATCAGCCATCGCTGCTAGAAAATCTTCTGTCGTGACTGCTTGACCATCATGGCGTGTAAAATACAAGTCCATGCCTTTACGGAAGCCGTCTTGCCCTAGCAAAGTATCATACAAACGTACTATTTCGGCACCTTTTTCATAAACGGTCATGGTGTAAAAATTATTAATTTCCATAAACGACTCAGGACGAATGGGATGCGCCATCGGGCTAGCATCTTCAGCAAACTGATGGGTGCGCAACATACGCACATCGTCGATACGTTTTACTGCGCGTGAATGTAAATCAGCGGTAAACTCTTGATCTCTAAAGACGGTTAAGCCCTCTTTTAAACTGAGCTGAAACCAATCACGACAAGTTACGCGATTACCCGTCCAGTTATGAAAGTATTCATGCCCTATGACCGCTTCAATATTAATATAATCGTTATCCGTAGCAGTTTCTGGGCTAGCAAAGACGAGTTTAGAGTTAAAGACATTCAAGCCCTTATTTTCCATTGCTCCCATATTGAAATCGTCTACCGCTACAATCATGTAAATATCAAGGTCGTACTCCAGCCCAAAGCGTTCTTCATCCCATTTCATCGCACGCTTAAGCGACTGCATCGCATGATCACATTTGTCGATATTGTGTGCTTCGGTATAAATTTCTAGTTTTACGTCTCTACCCGAACTTGTTGTATAGCTATCTGTAACGTGTTCTAAATCCCCTGCCACTAACGCAAATAGATAGGCTGGTTTTTTGAATGGGTCTTGCCATTTAGCAAAGTGTCTGCCGTTTTCAAGTTCACCCGAGTCAATTAGATTACCGTTAGAAAGCATCACAGGGTTTTTAGTTTTATCCGCACGAATCGTGGTGGTGAATTTACCCATCACATCAGGGCGATCTAAAAAGTAAGTGATTTTACGAAAACCTTGTGCCTCACACTGTGTACAAAAATTACCGCTGGATTGATACAAACCTTCGAGTGATGTGTTTTTTTGTGGGTAGATTTTGGTGGTAATGACCAACGTAAACTCATCCGCAAGATTACTTAAAGTCATCCCCGAATCAGTCAGTGTGTAATCTCCCTCAGCTAGCTCGTAACCACTGATAGCGATGCGTTGAAGCTCTAATTCAGCACCAAAAAGCTCAAGGTCAACTAAGGAGGAATCAACATTACGTTTGTAGTCAACCGAAGCCGTGACCATCGAATAATCGTCTTCGAAATCAAATACTAAGTCTACAGTATCAATCCAAAAGGCGGGTTGCTGGTAGTCTTTAAGGAATATAGTTTTGGCTTCGGCGTGTTTCATGGCGTGCATCACTTATACGGTATAAAATAATATCGCATATAAAAGCACACCCCCCCACTTTTACGCAAGCTTAGTATTTTATTATTGTATGTTTACTCAAAATAAAAAAGCCCCTGATACTCAGGGGCTAGGTACTTCAGAAAGTTAATATTATATCTACTATTGAAAACAATCACTCTGGCTGCATATCAATACTAAATTCATTTGAAGTATAAATATGTCCGGAAGCATCCTCTACTTGAATCACTCCCGACCAGTAAGCGAGAAATTGACTGTCGTTCGTAACATTCACAACACCATCTGAATCTATTAAAATCCAATTCGGATTATCTATCTCAGAAGTTGGTTTACCAAATTCATTTCTATCTACTGCATGATGATCGCTGCCAGGACCATCTCCTTGTACATGCTCATAGCTAACTAGAGTCCAAGTAAGACCCGTATCGTCTCCTAGGTAGTATTGACTTATATCAATATTTAGCACCCCATCAACTGTAGAATGATTATTAAAATCACCAATTTGATCAAGGCCATAAGAACAAACTAATGCCGTACTACCATCATTATTTGTTACTGTTTCACCAATATAACCATCTAAACATTGATTTGAACCTAAAAAGTCAACCGTTTCAATACCGCCCATAAACCCGTTTTCATTTGGGTCAAAGGCATTCATTACCGTGTATGTTTTTGTCCAGTTAAGCCCGTCGATAGACTCTTGAACGGTTGAAACACCGATACCTATCAAACCTTCTTTATTGGCCTCACCTGAGTTTTCTACTAAGCCTGTAGCAAGAATAAACTTACGATGTCCGTAGGTGTAAATAAAGTTTTCTGCTGGTGGTTCAGCAATGTTGGCTCTTGTAGACTCTTTATCATCATACATCCATGCATAAATAGCTTTAGCTACTGGTTCATGAATTGTTGGGGGTGAACCTGTAGAACCTAAACTATTTGATGCAAGGTTTTCAGCATAGCTAAAGGAGTCTGCATTATTAGGGCCGCCTCCAGGAGTAACAACACCTGCTAACTGACTCAAACGCTCAAAGGGGTCGCGTCCATCTTCATTGTGACCAAACACGTTATTATCTGCAAGGTAATCCGCATAATATTGTGCAACGTCCTCTTCAACGCCTAGTGATATACCTTCATAGGGTAGGATTCCACGTGCACAACGCTCACTGTTTATCAAGTACAAGGCTTTTTGTGAGTCGCTATACCCATCCCAAACAGCTTGTAAAGGCATGACTAAGGCCTTGCCTTGTAATTCAAAGGGATCAGTTGTTGCTCTTGCGGTATTAAATGCACTAGCAATTTGATCAACACTCAATGCACCATTATTTAAACTATCAGGCCAAGGTGTATCCAAGGTCCCAAAGTTAACAAACATATCTATAAACGCAACATCTGTTGCTGGGGTTGCACGACAAGTAGCAGTAACAACCTGTAAGGGGATTGCTGTAACTACAATCGTATCAGTTGCAGTAGCATCATCATCATCCTTTACTGTTAGTGTTATGGAGTGGTCTCCCTCTGTGCTTGGCGTGTAATTAAATTCATAATGGTCAGTTGTATGTAACACCGTGCCATTTTCAGACCATTCATATTGAACAATGTTTCCATCACTATCCGTACTCGCTGATCCTGATAGAGTAATTGATTGATTAACCTCAACCGATTGATTTCCACCTGCATTGGCTGTTGGTGCAATAATTGGAGTTATTTCTATATTAATAGTAACTTCAGCTGATACGTCATCACCATCACTTACTGTAAAGGTAAAGCTATCTGAGCCAGAATAATCCTCGTCTGGTGTATAACGATAATTTTGGTTTGTGCCATCATCAACAAGATCTAAATAGCCATGTAGAGTTGAACCACTGATATCTTCAAACGTTAGAGTATCACCTGCATCTGCATCGGTTGCTGTGAGTGTAGGAATAACATTACTTGATGAATTCTCTGCTACCGTAATAGTTGCTTGAGTATCTCCTACTGGCGCATGATTATTATCAGATGTTACCGAGATATTAATTGTTACAGGAACAGACTCATCATCTCCGTCAGTGACTGTGAAGGTAAAGCTATCTGAGCCAGAATAATCCTCGTCTGGCGTATAACGATAGTTTTGGTTTGTGCCATCAGCAACAAGTTCTAAAGTACCATTAGTAGTTGAACCACTGATATCTTCAAACGTTAGAGTATCACCAGCATCTGCATCAGTTGCTGTGAGTGTAGGAATAACATTACTTGATGAACCCTCTGCTACCGTAATAGTTGCTTGAGTATCTCCTACTGGCGCATGATTATTATCAGATGTTACTGATATATTAATTGTTACAGGAACAGAAGTCAGAGTTCCATCAGAAACCGTAAAGGTAAAGCTATCTGACCCAGAGTAATCTTCATCTGGCGTGTAACGATAATTTTGATTTGTGCCATCAGCAACAAGGTCTAAAGTACCATTAGGGGTTGAACCACTAATATCTTCAAATATTAATGTGTCGCCATCTGCATCTGTACCTGAAAGAGTAATAGGCGTATTTGATGAGTCTTCATCTACAACAATCGTTGGTTGTGGTGTAGCTACTGGTGCATCACCTAAAGGATTTACTGTAATACTTACCGTTGCCGTATCTGAATCTGTTCCATCAGATACTGTAAAATCAAAACTATCTGTTCCTGCGTAATTTGGATTTGGTGTGTACGTTACGTTTGCACCGCTTCCACTTAATACACCGTTACTTGGCTCAGTTATTGAATAAGTTAAAGTATCTCCAGCATCAGCATCTGTACCCACTAGGGTAATAGCTATATTTGAATCTTCATCAACGGATACACTTTGAGAAGAGGCAACTGGTGCAGTGTTTGGTTCTGGGATATCAGTAACCGTAATGTTAATAGTCCCTGTACTCTCTGCAAAACCATCGCTCACTGTGAAAGTAAAGCTATCTGCTCCGGCATAATTAGCATTTGGTGTATAAGCCACATTCTTGCCTGTACCCGTTACTGTTCCGTTTGTAGCTTGTGTATAGGCATAAGTTAGCGTATCTCTATCTCCTTGGTCTGTATCTGTAGCTATCAATGTAATTACATTGTTTGCACTATCTTCATCAACAGTGATGTTGTCTGAGGTTGCAATTGGTGAGTGGTTTACAACAATAACCGTTAATGTACTTGTGATTGTACGGTTATAAGAATCCGTATAAGAAAACACTAGTGGGTAGGTCGCTGGAGTTGACAAATCAACTACTGATACATCAAATGTTGGAACTGCATCTGTAACAACGTCACCATTACTGTCAATTACTGAGGTGATAGCAGTTAAACCTTGGGTGAATAATGCAGAATCTAGGTTGCGTGGCACCTCTGTTGTATCATTTATAAATACAATTTGATAAGGCGCTGGTAGATTAACGGTTATATCCACAGTATCAGTTGATATTGCGCCATCACTATCTCTTACTTCAAAGGTTAAAGTCTCTGAGTTTTCAGGTGTGTATGAGTATGAAGCCGATGTTGATATAATCCATCCACCTCTCTTCCACTGATAAGTAACCGTTCCTGCTCCATCAGTATCCGATCCACTACCCACTAAATTTACGCTATTACCTGTTTCGACAGATACATCAGGTCCTGCATTAGCGGTTGGTGGAGCATTAACTCTTACTGATCTTGTAACTGCAGGTGCTGGGTTTCCTGCAGCATCCGATACTGCATATGTAACAGTGTAAGTCGCAGGAGTGCCCGAATTGACTGGATTATTTACAACAATATTTGCTGTGATGCCACCATCTAAACTATCGGTTGCTGTTGCGCCTGCATCAGAATAGCTGGCGTCTTTTTGAATCACTAACGCTGCATCGCCAACTAATGTAATCGTAGGAACAATGGTATCTTTAACAATAACCGTTCTAGTTACTTGAATAGCTGTATTAGGCACTGCATCTTGAACATTATACGTTAGCGTATAAGTCGCAGGCACATTCACATTAACTGAACCACCTACAACGATAGCACCTGTTAGGTCGCCGTCTTTATCATCCAAGGCGGTTGCACCTGCATCAGAATAGTTAGTGCCAGCTTCTACAATTACGCTTGCATCACCTAATAGGGTAATAACAGGTGCCGTTGTATCAGGTGCTTCAGTAATAGTAACCGTGCGAGTTACTTGAACTGCTGAGTTTTGAGCGTTATCCATTACATTGTAGGTAATGGTGTATACACCTGGGGTGGTGGTATCAACCGTATCACCGCCTATTGTAATATCAGTTGTAATATCACCATCTAAACTATCAGAGGCTGTTGCACCTGTATCGGTGTAGCTTGTTCCTTCTACAAGGCTGATTGCAGAATCACCTATCAGTGTAATCTCTGGGGAAATTGTATCGCGAACAATCACTGTTCTTGTTACTTCAACAGCGGAATTAGGCACTGCATCTTGGACATTATACGTTAGAATATAAGTCGCTGGCACATTCACATTAACCGAACCACCGACAACAATAGCAGTAGTTAGGTCGCCATCTTTATTATCCAATGCGGTTGCACCTGCATCAGTATAGCCAGTGCCTGCTTCTACGATTACGCTTGTATCGCCTTTGAGAGTAATAACTGGGGCCGTTGTATCAGGTGCCTCAGTTACTGTTACAGTACGAGTTTTTGTCGCTACATTATTTGAACCATCTTCAGCTGTGTAGGTAATTGTATACGTATCTACGATTTCAGTATCTACCGCGCCTGACACTCCTACGTCTATAGCACCATAATAGTTATCTGTTGCAGTTGCACCCTGATCTTCATAGGTTGTGCCTGCTACTACTGAGACTGCATTAGCACCATTCAATGAAATAACAGGGTCTGTTGTATCGACTACTTCTACCGTGCGTTCCGCTATAGCATCATTACCTGCAACATCAGATGTCGCGTAAGTAAGAACATAAGTTCCAAGTACATCAGTTTGAACGGTTCCTATCACGTCAAGGGTTAAATTATCATCGCGATTATCCGTAACGGTGTAACCTGGATCTTGATAATCAGGTATTACTTCACCTGTATCAACTTCGAGAGTTTCAGGATTATCACCTAGCAAAACGATAACAGGGGCTTCTGTATCAGGTGCTTGAACAACATTCACAATACGCGTTGCTGATCCAACATTACCTGCAACATCTGTTGCGTTATACGTTACTGTATGTGTTCCTATCACTGCTGTATCAATAACATCCGAGCTATCAATAGCGATAGCATCAACCGTACCATCCACATTATCCGTCGCACTTGCACCTTCATCAACATAAGGCGTTCCTACTACAATTGTAATTGGATTCGTACCATCTACTGTTACAACAGGAGCTTCATTGTCGGCAGTATCTTGGTTCACCCAAATAGGAAGCTGGGACATATCACCATCATTGGGTGGATTGCCAATGCCGTAATTATGTAGATTACTAGACAAATCACCGAGCAACCCATCCGTTGCACCTGTACTTGCGATAACGTTAAAAAATGTTGAACCAACACCATTAAATTGACCATCGTCTGCAAAATCTGTGGTTAATTGTGCTAACGAAGCTGCATCACCACCTGCGGCAAGAAAGCTACCCGTGAAGAGTAATAAGTTTGCATTATCTTTGCGGTATCGCCCTGATCCTCTTTGTAATCTGAGTTGTTCAACACCTCGATGAATATTTCGGCTAACTTTCTTTAAACCGAATATTTGCTTCATTTCTGTTTGAGTATCTTTCCACGCATTAAGTCGGTTTTGACCATCGGCAACACGCTGTCTAATTCTGGCAGCTGCTAAATGTGAAAAAAGGTGTACGTTTGCCGTATCAAATGTTCTGTCTTTTTTTGTTATAGCATCAAGCGTTATAACATCAGTACTCGTACTTGCCGTAAATTCATTAAAATACTGACCACTGACTTGAAGCTGCGCCCAATCATTCCACTGAATATTACTAAATGAATAAGCACCATTATTAGAATAGACAGTCGTATTAAGTGTCTGTGAAACTATCGGATTGGCTTGGGTATTTATCTTAGATAAAGACACATTAGAACTTGTTTTAAAGGGACCTTTCTCCCCAGTTCCTGATAAATTACAAGCAGATAGCGTGAGCGCAAGCGCAGTTAATACGAGAGATCGTAGTAGCATTGGGGTTTCCTTTTTAAGTCAATCATTCATTTTTATTATTGATAAGGGGGAAATGGTAATGATTTAGTTCATATATAATATTAGAGCAGCGCATCAAGATACATTTTTTAAATATTTTGGTCAAGCCCATGGCTTAACTAACCGACAAAAGGATGATTTAAATACAATAAGAAATCTATTCAGATAACCTACCCCGCAATGACTTAGTTTTTCCTCGTTGTGTCTTCTTATCCATGCGTTTATTTCTAGCACCTCGTGACGGCTTAGTAGGTCGCCTAGCTTTTTGCACTGTAGATACTGACTTGATGAATACTTGTAAGCGTTCTAAAGCATCTGCCCTATTCTTTTCTTGGGTACGGAATTTCTGGGCTTTTATCACCAGCACATTTTCTTTGTTGATGCGCTTATCTTTGAGTTTTAACAAACGCTCTTTGTAATATTCTGGCAAAGATGATGCGTTTATATCAAAGCGTAAGTGTATCGCTGACGATACTTTATTCACATTCTGCCCACCCGCACCTTGTGCACGTATGGCTGACAGCTCTATATCAGCATCCGGTATTGAAACATTATTGGATATAATTAACATGGTACGAGCTTAACATGACATGTAAATATTCAGAAAGCACACCCCCCCACTTTTACATGATGGTTGTTCATACCATCATGTAAAAGTGGGGGGGTGTGCTTCAATAAACTAAGCAGAACGGATTACAAAGGAATAATCTGCAAACGCCAATCATCCCCCACGGCTCGAATATCCTGAATTTTAAAATCTATTTTGTCTTTCATTTTCGAGAGTTCTGGTAGATTAAATAAACCGCGTGCATCTGCGCCCATAATGGTAGGAGCCATATAGATAATGATTTCATCCACTAACTTTTCTTGCAGCAATGCGCCACACAAGGTTGCGCCTGCTTCTACGTGAACTTCATTGATTTGTTGTTTGGCTAGGTCTTGTAATACTACACTTAACGGGAGTTTCTTCGTGCCGTTAGCACACCCCCCCACTTTTACAGAGTCTAATGAGATTATCTTTGCCTCTGCTTGTTCTAGAGCCTGCGATTTATCATTATTATCTGAACAAGTATAAATCAGCGTATCACCCGCGAGTTTTAGTATTTTAGCTTTACTGGATATTTTTAAACTAGAATCTAAGATAACACGAAGAGGTTGTTGATATTTCATGCCTTTATCTAAGTCCAACTCTTCTGAAGTAATGCGTACATTCAACGATGGATCATCTTCCAATACAGTGCCAGAACCTGTAAGAATAGCATCAGCTTTGGCGCGCAATCGTTGCACATCTTGGCGTGCCGCACTGCCTGTTATCCACTGGCTTTCGCCCGATGCCATTGCTGTTCGGCCATCTAAGCTCATGGCAAGCTTAATGCGTACCCATGGCAAACCTTGCTCCATGCGCTTGATAAAACCAATATTTAACGCACGAGCTTGCTCTTCTAAAACGCCTACTTCAACCGTGATACCAGCATCACGTAAACGTTGAATCCCCTGCCCTGCAACTTGTGGATTTGGGTCTTGCATGGCGATAACTACGCGAGAAATTCCTGCATCAATAAGTGCATCTGCACAAGGAGGGGTTTTGCCTGTATGCGAGCAGGGTTCTAAAGTGACATAGGCTACCGCACCTTTTGCTAACTTATTGGCAGATTGCAGCTGTAAAAGCGCGTTAATTTCCGCGTGGGGTTGCCCCGCTTTTTGGTGATATCCTTCGCCGATGATTTTGCCATTTTTAACAATGACACAACCCACACGTGGATTAGGGTGTGTGGTGTATTGTCCTTTTTTTGCTAGTTGAATGGCTTTCGCTATAAAACGAAAATCATCAGGCGAGATACTCATTAGTCTGCACCGGGCAATTTAAACTGACGTTTACGAGATTCAGTGCTGGGACTATTTTCTAAGCCTTCAATAGCTTCGATAAACTCGCCAATATCGTTAAAATCTCGATAAACCGAGGCGAAACGAATATAAGCAACATCGTCCAACGTGCGTAACTCTTCCATCACGTATTCACCAATCTGGCTAGATGAAACTTCGGACTTTTCACTATTAAGAATACGCTTTTGGATACGTAAAACAGCGCCATCAATGGCTTTAGCATCCACAGGGCGCTTTTGTGTCGCGCGCATTAAACCGGCGCGGAGTTTGTGTTCATTGAACGACTGTTTTTCACCACGAGATTTCTTAACCAGCGGCATATTAAAAACCGCAGTTTCATAAGTACTAAAACGCTCTTTACACATCGGCGACAAACATTCACGGCGACGTCGCACTTTATCGCCCTCATCTGCGAGCCGTGAATCGACGACGCGCGTATCTTCATGTCCGCAGAAAGGGCAATACATTTAGTTCACCTTAACGATAAACCGGAAGTCGCTTACATATTTCAGAAACTTTAGTGCGAGTAGAGTCGATAACAGAAGTATCTTCTGGGTCTTTCGCCAAGGCATCCAATACATCACAAATCCAATTTGCTAGTTCGCTACTTTCTGCTTCACTAAAGCCACGTGTGGTAATTGCTGGTGAACCGATACGCAAACCGCTGGTTACAAACGGCGATTGTGGATCATTGGGTACGGCATTCATATTTACCGTGATATGTGCCTTGCCCAATGCCGCATCTGCCGCTTTGCCTGTTAAGCCTTTGTCGATTAAATCAACAAGAAATAAATGATTATCAGTACCGCCAGAAACGATATTGTAATCACGTGCAATAAAGGTATTTGCCATCGCTTGTGCGTTTGTCACAACTTGTTGTTGATACACTTTGTACTCTGGCTCCATCGCTTCTTTGAATGAAACCGCTTTTGCAGCAATCACGTGCATCAATGGTCCGCCCTGTGTACCTGGGAAAACGACTGAATTAAGTTTCTTTTCAAGATCAGGGTTTGATTTAGCTAAAATGATTCCGCCACGAGGCCCACGTAATGTTTTGTGCGTAGTCGAGGTTGTCACATCAGCAATGCCAACAGGCGAAGGATAAACACCCGCCGCGATCAAACCTGCAACATGCGCCATATCAACAAATAAATATGCTCCAACACTATCTGCTATATCACGGAAACGCTGCCAATCAACAATACGTGAATAGGCTGAAAAACCTGCCACAATCATTTTGGGCTTATGCTCTTTTGCTAAGGCTTCAACCTGATCATAATCAATCTCACCAGTTTCATTGTTCAAACCATATTGAACCGCGTTGTAAACCTTGCCAGAAAAACTCACATGTGAACCGTGTGTTAAGTGACCACCATCGGCAAGCGCCATGCCTAGAATCGTATCGCCAGGTTGTACCAAAGCCATGTAAACCGCTAAGTTAGCTGATGAGCCTGAGTGTGGTTGAACATTGGCATAATCTGCTCCAAATAATTCTTTAACACGATCAATCGCCAACTGCTCAGCAACATCAACAAATTCACAACCACCGTAATAGCGCTTTGAAGGATAGCCTTCAGCGTATTTATTGGTAAGCACAGAACCCTGTGCTTCCATCACGCGTGGACTGGTGTAATTCTCAGAAGCAATCAGCTCGATGTGATCTTCTTGACGTTGAACTTCGTGGTTAATCGCATTGGCAAGTTCATCGTCGTAACCTGCGAGTGTCATGTCTTTTGAAAACATTGGGTGAATCTCCTAAAAAATATTTATCTACAAAACTATTAAAAACTGTTCCGATGTTAGCTTATAAAAGATGTTCTAGCTTAACAATTAACGACTATTTGTTAACTTTTTTACTAAATCTCTTACAAGCGTTGGCCCTTCATATATCAATCCAGAATAAACCTGCACTAACACTGCGCCAGCATCTAATTTATCCTGAGCATCTTTTGCCGAAGCAATTCCACCCACACCAATAATAGGAATTTGATCTTTTAAGATATTGTGAAATTGTTTGATCACTTCGGTAGACATCTCGCGCACAGGCTCACCACTCAAGCCCCCTGCTTCGTCGCCGTGTTTCATACCGACCACGGCATCGCGCGACAAGGTTGTATTGGTGGCGATGAGGCAATCAATTTTATTCGTCAACAAGGCTTCTGCAATGCCTTTTATTTCATCTGCCTCTAAATCGGGGGCGACTTTAACGGCAATGGGCACGTACTTATCATGTGATGTTTGGAGATTTATTTGTTCTGCTTTGATAGCTGACAGCAACTGATCCAACTCTTCGCCGTATTGTAAAGTTCGCAAGCCCGGGGTATTAGGCGATGATATATTGATGGTGATGTAATCTGCGTGGACATATGCCGCACGTAAGCCTTTTAAATAATCTTCTGTTGCATCCTCAACAGCGGTATCAAAGTTCTTACCGATATTGATGCCAATAACACCCTCAAACCCCGCTTTTCGTGCTTTTACAACTTGATCAGTTAAATAATCTACGCCTTTATTATTGAAGCCCATTCTATTGATGATGGCATTAGCTTTAGGTAAGCGAAATAAACGTGGTGCGGGGTTTCCCGGTTGCGGACGTGGCGTGACGGTTCCAATTTCTATAAAACCAAAACCAAGGTTTGATAGCGATTGAATGTATTCACCATTTTTATCTAGGCCAGCCGCTAAACCTATTTTGTTGGGGAATTTAATTCCCATAACCTCAACTTCTTTTTGCGTCGATTGAGGTTTAATACGTTTTAAAATCCCTAGCTTATTTAATGTAGCAAGAGAACCTAACGTAAAGTGATGAGCAGTTTCTGGCGGAAGCAGAAAAAGTAATTTTTGTAATAGCTTGTACATGAGGCAACAACTTAAATCAGGGGTATTTAATAGAGTATAAAGCACACCCCCCCACTTTTACATGATAGCGTTAGTTTTTTTAAACTATCGACAACTTTCATGCACACCCAAAATATACTTTTCAACCACACCAATCTCAACAGCTGTTTTGCTACCGCTAAAGCCCGTTATCTTAGAATCTGTTAAGACTTTCGCAGCATCACGCGTCATGGCAATAGATAGCGGCGTGTATGACCAATGCCACTTTTCTTCGTTGTAACCATATGGTCTGGTATTGTCTTTTTTGGTGTATGGACGATGAAAGCCATAGTTAGCCGCATTGTTTTCCATCCAACGAAACAGCTTTAGCCCCTGATCATGCTCAAACCAACTATTGCTAAAAGAATTGAGGTCAACTTCCGTCCCCCAGTGATGCCGTGATGTGCTCGGCATGGAACTTAGCTGTAAGATATTTAAGGCTTTATTTTTAGCGCTACGTGACTTTTTCTGTGCGTGCCATTTACGCTCCCAAATGCCTTTTTGGTAATCGAAGTTACGCGTGGCGGAGCGAATAACCAATTTCACCCCATCTTTACGTGCTGCTTCATGCATTTTTTTAAATGATTCAAAAGCCTCTTTACGTAAATAAAACCCCGAGCGACTAGCATAACGACTAGGTACTTTTACAAAAGCTTTATGCTTTGTAGGATTAAAGCGCCCTGTTAGATAATCGACAACTGCTTTAGTCGCTGCTTGTGGCGGAGGCGAGTTGATGATTTCTGCATTGGCGTTGAATACAGTAGAGCTACCCAGCAATAAAGTGCCCAACAGCCCAAAAAATATTTTTTTCATCTTTTTAATCATAGATTTAATAGATCATCTTCAATAACTAATAGAGGTTTTTTTTGCAGAAAAGTTCATTTATGGAAGCTCTGGTTTAGTCGATTATAATTTATCAAGCTAAAAATGACTGGACTTGATCAGAGGCTCTTCGTGTACTTTGTGTAACGCTGGCTTATATTTTTAAGTCTTCAAGATAGAGCTGATATAACTTTGGCTCCATAATCGTATTAACAGGTACTTCAACTTTTTGTGTATCTTTGCCAAATATCATAGCCGCTTGCATGGTGGGCTCATTCATAAACTTAGTTTTAACATCAAACTTAAAATTAGTGGGAATTTCAGCATTCATGCGTGCCATATTAAACCCCCATATACCAAACGATGGAACCGTCACATGATAACTTAAGGTATCTTCAAAAACAGCATTTAAGGTTTTTTCAATGCTCCAAAATGTTTTATGGGTGAAAAATGGGGATGAGCTTTGCGAGACGAGTATGCCGTTCGGTGACATACGTTTGCGTATCATGGTGTAAAACTCTTTGGAATAGAGTTTGTTGATCGCTTCATTGTGTGGGTCTGGCATATCAATGATCACACGGTCATATAATATTCCTGCTTTGTTGATAAAGGTAAACGCATCTTGGTTAAACATAGTGAGTTTTTCGTTATCAAGGCTGTGTTCATTGAGCTTTGACAATAAATATAAACGCTTACCAATTTTGGTCATTTCAGGGTCAATATCCACAAGGTGAATTAATTTTACATCATCATACTTAAGTACTTCTCGCACCGCTAAACCATCACCACCGCCTAGCACCAATACACTCTCTTTCTTGCCCGGAACAGACAGCAAGGGGTGTACGAGTGACTCGTGATAGCGATATTCATCACGCGATGAGAACTGAATATGTCCATCTATATACAAACGATGTTCTTTATTCACATTTGATTGTGTGACGACGATGCGCTGATAAGGTGTCTGTTTTTTATAAATAATCTGATCAAAATACAAGTGCTTTTCAGCATAACTGCTGATGCGTGTTCCGTACACGGTGAATACCGTCAACATGATAAGCACCGCTACACTGATAGCCGTTAATAGGCGAGGTGAGTTTAGATATTTTTTAAAAAAGTAAATATTCACTAATGCGGTGAGAATATTGATTAAACCAATCGCAAATGATGAACGTAGCAGGCCGAGTTGCGGTAATAAAATTAGTGGGAATGCTACCGAGCCAATCAATGCACCCAAATAATCAAGCGACAAAACATTGGCAATTGAGTCTCGCGTGCTTTGTTTATACGACAAAATACCTGAGAGTATCGGTATTTCCATACCCACTAAAGCGCCAATAAAAAATATCAAGCTAAACATCACAGTGTCATACAAAGCCCGCACCAGTGGGAACGACATCAATAACAATAAACTACAGACACCACCCACCAACGAAATAATAATTTCGATGGTGATAAAATTTTGAATTAAATTATTGCCTAAAAGCTTCGAAAGGTAAGAACCTACCCCCATCGAGAACATGAAAAATCCGATGGTGAGAGAGAATTGATAAACACTATTACCCAACAGGTAACTAGAAACTGTGCTGATAATTAACTCGTAGGCGATGCCACACAGCGCAACGACTAAAATCGAGATTAACAGTATTCCTGTTTGTTTATGAGTGAGTTTTGAGTAGATTTCCACGCTGGAATACCGCTATTGATAATTTAGAAAGCACACCCCCCCTGTTTTACCGATTTTGTATTAATAATGAAATACAAAAATGACTAAAACAAGGGGGGTGTGCTTATTATTCAATTAAAATAATTAAAAGAACTTTGAGCTGCAAAGGCCTCTACTTGCCCGATGAGTGACTACCAGACCCTACGCGAGATTTAGCACTACCAAATGATTTTGATTTAGAGGCTGACCTTTTTGGTGTTGCCTTTTTCATTGCAGGACGAGCACCTGTCGCACGTTGACGGCTCAACATATTGCCCAACAACATACCCATGATAAAACCAGAACCTGAAAAACCTGACTCACGTACTTCGCCTTCATTTGAAGCAAGCAAACGATTATTTGCTGTGTCTACTTCTAACTTAAACAGATCTTTTTCATCGGCATCTTTAACGCCATTGTTATTTTTATCATCAAAACCTGCAAACGAACCATCTTTTTCTGATTTAACACCAATAGGGCCAGAATGAATTGGCGGTACGCTAGCATTCAAGTCAGAGGCGTAGCTTGATGAAAACTTATCCATCACATTGCCTTCATTGAGCGCTTCCATATTTGAAGAGTTTTTACTCTCAAATGAAACCATCGAATCAGAGGCAACACCTAAGATACGATCAAGGTCTGCCGTTGCTGATTTTTTTTGATCACAAGCTGTTAGTGCGAAAGCACCAACAATAACAGTGGTTAATGATAAAATCTTAATGTTCATTCTTTTGAGTCCTTTTATAAAATATAAGTGAAATGCTGTTCATGCACGCCATCTTCGTAATAATCGTCCAGTATGCCAGAATTTGAAAAGCCTGCCGATAGTAAAGTTTCTTTTATGCCTACAAAGTTTGAAGGGAATGATAAAAATACAGCACGTCCCTCATCTTGTCTCACTTGATCAATGCCAGTTTTTACATCATCTTCTGTAAAAATTTGCTCACCTTCATCATGCCAACCAAAGCTATAAGCATCATCCGTCTCTGCAATTTCAAAAACTGAGTTAAAGGTTACAGGGCAATTTTCTTCTTGAGCAACCGTACTAAGTTTATCTTTCAAACGTAAGCCAAGAATAATTTGTGACTCACCTTCGTCGTAATAATCTTTGTGGGTAATTTCAACATTAAAGCCTAATGATTGATAGAGGTGCAAAGCTGCAGCATAGATTGCCCCATCTTCATCATCCACATAATCACTGACTTTTACAAATAACTTTCGACCACCCTTTTGCTTAATTAATTCAATTAGCTCATTAAGCATTTTTCGACCATGCCCTTTATTGGCATAATCTTCATGAACATACGTCCAAGATAACCAGTAGGTTTCATCACAACCTGGTGGCTTTGAGAAGCCTGTTACGCCAATGACTTTGCCATCTTGCTCAATCACATACTGATCAAGCACGCCGCCGATTTCGCGATAACCAGCTTCGGCCTCTTCTGCATCATCTTCATCTTGTGATTCAATAACAGCGAGTACTGCATCAATATCTTCACTTTGCATTTCTCGTAAAGTTTGCATTAATTATTACCTACTTGCTTCACAATGCCACGTTGGTGTTCTATCACTTCGATTTTATCCGCTTCAAACGCCTCTTCAAAAACTGCAATCGCTTTTTGTGGCTCGGTATCACCACACATGAAAATATCCAATGCCGCATAGTCTCGTTCTGGCCATGTGTGAATACTGATATGAGATTCGGCTAAAACAGCCACACCTGATATGCCTCCATTTGGCGTAAAGTGATGGAGGTGAATATGTAAAAGTGTAGAGCCTGTAACCTCTACAGCTTCACGCAAGGCTTTTTCAATATGCTTAATATCAGTGAGATGTTTTGCGCCCCAGCAATCCAAAATCAGATGCGTGCCTGCAAATAGCACACCATCACGTTCTATAAACAAATCTTGATCATGATTACTTTTACCATCATAACTATGGTCTACATAAGTAGACCATTCTGAATCTTTATTAGTATTAGTTAAGTCCACTATAAAACTTAGTATTTACTGTTCTGTAAAGCGGCAATACGCTCTTCTAACGGAGGGTGCGTCATAAATAGCTTCTTCATGCCATCTCCTAATCCACCAGAAATACCAAACGCAGCCATTTCACCGGGCAAGTCATGAGGTTGATTAACGCGTTGCAATGCTTGTAATGCAGAAATCATTTTCTCTCTACCTGCAAGGTCAGCACCACCTTTGTCGGCGTGAAATTCACGGTAACGCGAGAACCACATAACGATCATATTTGCCAAAAAGCCTAGAAGAATTTGAGCCACCATCGACACTGCAAAGTACGTCATGCCATAGCTACTGCCACCGCTATTATTATCACGATTACCTGATAAAACTGAGTTTACTAAATGTGCAATCACACGAGAGAAGAAGATAACAAAAGTATTCATAATACCTTGTAGCAAGGTTTGCGTAACCATATCACCATTAGCAACGTGAGCCATCTCGTGTCCTAAAACCGCCTCGACCTCATCAGCGCTCATGTGCTCTAGTAAGCCAGTGCTTACTGCAACTAAGGCATCATTCTTACGTGCACCTGTGGCAAATGCATTCGGTGATGGTTCATGGAATATCCCCACCTCTGGCATATCAATTCCTACTCTGTCAGCTTGGCGTTTTACCACATCAAACAACCAACGCTCTTGTTTAGTTGTTGGGTTCTCTATTACTTGGACACCCATGCTACGTTTAGCCGCACCTTTAGACATCCAAAGGCTAATAAACGCACCACCAAAACCAATAGCCAACGACATTACTGCAATGTAGCCAAAACCTGCAGGAAGACCCATTGCCATCATTCTTTCAGTCAAACCAAAGCTTGCATCCAATACATTCCAAACAATACCTAACACTGCCACAACTGCGAAGTTTGTGGCCATCAATAACATTATGCGTTTCACTTATTTATTCCTTAAAGTTTATATCTGTAAATTATGGGGGTGCTCCATGATGATTTCAATGCTTGTTTGTGCGATATTTGCTACTATCAGAATAGAAAACTAACCGCTAATATAGATGAGATTAAAACGTGCGACAAAATATATTACGTGCTGATAGCGTACTACTAAGTTATCCTATTCGAGAAGTTGTAGTAATCGGCAAAGAGCTTGAAAAACTCGGTGACTTCTCAATGGTTTGGGAAAACATCGGCGACCCTGTTGCTGCTGGTGAAAAAGTCCCTTCATGGTTACAAGATATCGTGCAAGAACAAGTTGCCACCGACCAAAGTTTTGCTTACACCGAAACTAAAGGTGCAATTCAAGCGCGTGAGTATGTGCTTGAACATTTTTCTGATAAAAAGAAATGTACGGTTGATGATATTTTATTCTTCAATGGCTTGGGCGAAGCGATCAATAAAATCATGGGCAATTTACCCAAAGAAGCGCGAGTGCTGGTGCCCTCTCCCACCTACCCTTCACATGCTACAGCAGAATCCATGCATGCAGGGTGTTCATTTATTTCTTACGAACTTGACCCTAATAATGACTGGGAACCCAATATAGAAGAGATTGAAAACAAGGTTAAGTTTAATGACCATGTCGTGGCGATTCTTGTTATTAATCCTAACAATCCCACAGGCAGTGTTTACAAACGCGAAACGCTGGAAAAAATTGTTGCTATCGCAAAGAAATACGATTGTTTTTTGATCTTCGATGAAATCTATCACCACATGACGTTCGAAGGTGTAAAGACAACGCTGCTCCACGAAATAATTGGCGACAGGCCCGGCATTAGCATGAAAGGCATCAGTAAAGACGTACCTTGGCCAGGCTCTCGCTGTGGGTGGATTGAGGTTTATAACTCCGATAAAGATGAGAACTTCAAAGGCTTTATCGACATTGTACTGCTCACCAAAATGTTAGAAGTCTGTTCGACAACACTGCCACAAATTGTATTACCACATCTTTATGAACACCCAAAATTTGAACCCTATTTAAAAGCGCGCGCAGATAAATACCAACGTCGTGCCGATGAGGCTTGTGCCTTCTTTGCTGATATTCCGCAAGTACGCGTCAACAAGCCCAAAGGTGTTTTTTACCTTGTGGTTGAGTTGCTTGATTTACCCATGAATACCTTGGAGTCTGTAAATAAAAATGTACGCCTGTATCTGGATGATTTAGAAAATAACAGCACGCCCGCTGATTTTCAATTCGCTTATGAATTGATGGGAGCAGAAGGCGTTTGCGTCGTACCACTTACAGGTTTCAGCTCAAGCGTAACAGGCTTTAGAATGACATTATTGCAAGAAGATGATGCGGTGTTTACCGAAACGCTTAATAAGATTGGTCGGGCGATTCAGGCTTACTATTCATGATAGTGGAAGCACACCCCCCCACTTTTACATGATAGTTTTTTATCGACTGCTAGAATTTATGCAAAGCTCCATGATGTAATTGAAAGAGAACAACAATGTCTGAAATAGCAAACACACCCAAAGCGCCCTACTACGCTGTGATCTTTACCAATCACAGAACGGATGGTGACAATGGCTACGGTGCAATGGCTGATAGAATGGTTGAACTTGCCGCAGAACAAGCGGGCTTTTTAGGCGTAGAATCAGCCCGAGACAGCGTTGGTATTACCATATCCTACTGGAAAGATTTAAAAAGCATCAAATTATGGAAACAAAACACCGAACATTTATTGGCACAAAAAAATGGCAAAAGTATATGGTATGCTGAGTTTAAAGTACGCATCAGCAAAGTTGAGAGAGACTACGGTTTCTCTATTTAACCTCTAGCTTATAAACAGGATATTATATGATTTTCGCAATTCTTGGTGCTATTGTCAGCATCCTTATTTTACTCAATCGACTCGCCAATGCTGGTGTTGATCTTGGTGGCTTAAACCCATTCTTATGGCACCGCCGAAAAAAATGGAAAGACAAACTCGAAGGCAATCCCATTTACCAAATGGATAGTTCAATGGATGTTGTCGCTCTGTATATGCTTGCGGTTGTTAAAGCCGATGGTGATATCACCAAAGAAGATAAGGATCATATTTTAAGTTTGTTTGAAAATGAGTTTAACCTTTCGGCCAAAGAAGCTTCTAGCTTGCTTATTTCTAGCTCACACCTGTTAGGCAATGGCGAAGAGGCTCAAGACAATGTACAGAAAGTCTTTGAAAAAAGCCTGCCAAACTTTACCGAATCACAAATTAAATCCTCGCAAGAATTAATACGAAAAGCCGCTGGGAATTTAGAACAACGCCCGCAAACTTCGCATAAAATTATTCATGATGTAGAGAAGGCTTTTAAATCGACGAGCAAAGTGCAAGATTGGTAGGTTATTGTAGAGAATTCTAGTAGTTTTACGGTATATTACCCCTTGCTTCAATCACTACTTCGCCTTGCTACGCAAGACTATGCATGTTTTTAGCGCTTAGGGCACTCTAAAAATCAACACCCCCCCCCACTTTTACATGATAGTTTACCGAATATAGAAAATGTAAAAAAACTAATAAACCAGAATCCACATATTATGATCAGAAACCTCAGACTACGTTCAATCCTCGGAAACTTCCAAATTGAAGACCGCACTATAGTTTATCCAAAGTTCATGGCGCAGTTTTATAACTTTTGTATGAAACAAGGTATGCAAGCAGGAAAAATCGTGCCATCGCGCGCTTTTTGCTCGGATGAAAGTCAAGGCTTGCCCATCATATTAATGAGTAAACACTTTGGTGCATTCCCATTTGATCATGGCTTGGTTGGAGGGATTATGGCGCATGGTCGTCACGCGCCGCATGCGCATCACGGCAAGGATATGGTGATTATTCAAGCCAGTCATGTTGGTTTTGACCCTAAATCAGAGCGCTTTGGTGTTTACCGTCGCTTACAAACTGAAGATCAAGAATTCTCCGCCAACTGCGGGAAAATTGATGCAACCTTGGAATGGTATTTAGATGAATATGGGTTTGCACAAGAAAACACTCTGTTGCAAAGCGTTGAGGGTGAGGTTCAAATAACCATTGATAAGCAGCTCTTTGATCAAAATTATAATGAGGGCTTATTTCTAAATCTTGAAGCACTAATAGAACAAGACGATGAAACAGGAGAGCATGTAAAGCCCATTGAAATACTCAGCACCTCGCGCGTTTATCCTGCATCGGAAGAGCTGATTGACTTTTTAAAAGAACAAAAGTGTAAAATATCAACCGATAAAGCCAATCCAATCGGAAAGCATTTGCAACCTATTTTATTCCACTTTGAACGCAATGAAAAAGACTTCAACTTCATGCTAAATAATCTACACGAATACATGCCATGGATTGTAACATCGGGTAACCCGATGCTCAGTGCCGCTGAAATCAATGTGCAACTTGAGTTTGATAAAGCCTACCGCAGCATCGTGCGCGAGGAGAGTTATCATGGCAAAAACCTGATTTACATTGCAGGTTTAAATATTGATTATTCGCCAGAGGAAGATGAGAAATTCCCTCCCAGTCAATTTGTGCCATGGGCTGCCTACATTCAAAAAACCGATGGTTCGCATATCATTTTAGAGCAGGATGAACTGTATGACGCATTGATGGCATGTTCTGATGTTAATAGCGATGAAATCGATCTAGACGATATGATTACAGACTAATCTCTGGTTTTAATATTATAAGCAACATCAAGGATAACCATGGATAAACACGCACACTGGCAATCAATTTACAGCGAAAAAGATGCAACCCAAGTAAGCTGGTTTCAAGAACATGCGGATACCTCACTGCGTATTATTCAACAAAGTGGAAACAATAAAACAGCGCGAGTTATTGATGTTGGTGCTGGTGCATCGCCACTGGTGGATGATCTTTTAAACGCTGGTTACCATAATATAGATGTACTGGATATTTCTGCCGAAGCGTTAGCCATCGCACGACAACGCTTAGATGATCATCACAAACATAATCAAAATATTACTTGGCACACAACCGATATTTTAACCGCAAAGCTTCCACCGCAACACTATGACGTGTGGCATGACCGTGCGGTATTTCATTTTTTAACCGATGAGGTTGATCGCAAACGTTATGTTGAGCAAGTCTGCCATGCGCTAAAACCTGGTGGCAAAGTTATTATTTCAACCTTTGGCCCTGATGGTCCGCTTAAATGCAGCGGCTTACCTATCGTGCGTTATGATCATGATTCACTGCATGGCGAATTTGGTGCTGAGTTTAAGCTGATTGAACATGGACAAGAAGATCACTTAACGCCCGATGGCTCAGTGCAGAAGTTTGTTTATTGTTATTGTAAGATGGAGAGCAATTAAAGACTCCACAGATGACAAGTTGCAACCATGCTTCGACTCCGCTCAGCAAACTGTACCATTGTTTGAGGTCTGTTCCCTGAGCGGAGTCGAAGGGATGTAAGTACCTCATTTTAAATAATACTAACTAGAACGCTCAGAATTCAACAACCCACGCATTTCATCAAACTGCACCAATTCACTCTTATCAACATCAGGAAACTGTGGACTCATCGCCTTCAAAGTCGCCACTATCGTCCTCGCTACTTCCACACGCATAAACAACTTATCATCCGCAGGAATAGCATACCAAGGCGCATGGGGTTTTGATGTTGCATTTAACACTTGCTCATAGGCATGCATATAATCACCCCATAAAGCTCGCTCTTTTAAATCACCTGAGTCAAACTTCCAATGCTTTTCTGGCTCATTTAAGCGCGATAGAAAACGCTTCTTTTGTTCATCTTTTGAAACATTTAACCAAAACTTGATGATTACCGTGCCATTACGTGCAAGGTGTTTTTCATGATCATTGATGGACTCAAAACGCTCATCCCAAAATGACTTTAAACTTTGTTCGCTCAAATCATCTGGCAAATCAGCTAAGCGTTGATATTGTAAATAATTGGGATGAACACGCACCACCAAGGTTTCTTCATAATAACTACGGTTAAATACACCAATGCGCCCACGCTCGGGCAAACGGATGGCACTTCGCCATAAATAATCATGGTCTAACTCTTCAGTCGAAGGCTTTTTAAACGATGAAACATGACAGCCCGCAGGATTAACCCCACTTAAAACAGCGCGAATCGTGCTGTCTTTACCCGCCGCATCCATCGCTTGAAAAACCAATAACAGTGAGTTTTTATCTTCGGCAAACAAACGATGTTGTAACTCGCCTATTTCTTTGCGCAGTTTTTTCAGTTCTTTTTTTAGCTGTGATTTAATTAAATCAGTATCCGCAGGCGGCACGGTCTCTGAATCAGCTACTTTAAAGTTTGATTTAGGATCTATTAAATAAGATGTGTTTAATGCTTTAATCATTTATTACAACCTTGAAGACAAAAGTAACCTTATTAAAGCACACCCCCCCACTTTTACATGATGTTTTTATTCACAACAAACATCATGTAAAAGTGGGGGGGTGTGCTTTCCTTCGACAAGCTCAGGATAAACTCAAGTTCAGCAGAACTGCTTTAATTAATATTGAATATCTCCTTGATAAATAACTCATTAGAACCTATATAATATAGAGCTATCATAAACCCTACCCTGATAAATAAATGATCCCTGAACTGACTACCGCTCAAGAAATTACTGCTTACGAAAAAGCGGAGGCGGATGATAAGAAAGCCATTGAAGCGCTGATTGCACAGATCAATGTGGATGACCCTAGTAGCATTCTCCTTTTTGGTAGCAAGGCGCAAGAGGAAATGAGTACGGTTTCTGAAAATATGCTCGAAGGGGTTCGCAATAAAGACCTTGGCACAACGGGCGCTCCGCTGAATAATATGATTGCCACTATCCGCGGTTTTGATATTGATGCGTTGAACCTTAATCGCAAACAGGGCTTTTTGGCGCGTTTAGTGGGGCGTGCTAAACCTGTTTCTGTTTTCTTGAGTAAATACGATGATGTGCGTAAACAAATCAATCGTATCATCGGTAAAATGGAAGCGCAGAAAACCCAACTGCTCACCGATATTATTTCATTGGATAAGCTTTACGATGCCAATTTGGATTATTTCCATAAGCTAGAGCTTTACATTGCAGCAGGCGATGAAAAGCTCCGTATGGTTGATAAAAATCAAATACCTGCCCTTGAAAATATTGCCAAAGAAGACGCTAAAAACGTATTATCGGCACAAGCCGTGCGTAATATGCGAGGTGCGCGCGATGAGTTAGAACGCCGCGTGCACGATTTACGCCTGACTCGCCAAGTCGCTATGCAAAGCTTACCGAGTATTCGCCTTGTTCAAGAGAATGATAAAACACTAGTCAATAAAATAAATTCAACATTGGTCAACACCGTGCCATTATGGAAAAATCAACTGGCGCAAGCCGTCACTATTTATCGCATGAGCGACACGGCTGAAACGGTAAAGCAAGCGACTGATTTAACCAATGAGTTATTAGAAGGTAATGCTGATAATTTACGCATGGCAAATGCCGAAGTTCGCACCCAAATGGAGCGTGGCATTTTTGATATTGAGTCGGTACGCAAAGCCAATAATCAGTTGATTGAAACCATTAACGACAGTTTAAAAATTGCAGAAGATGGCAAAGTAAAGCGTGCAGAAGCAGCGAAAGAACTCATCCAAATGGAAAGCGAATTACGCGCCACATTGGTTGCTACAAAATCACGCGCAGAGAGCTCTCTAAATGCGATTGCTGAGAAAGCGGCTGAGCGTTGAAGCTATAAACATAGAGAAAGAATGAACCATACCAGCCTCCCCCATAGAAAAAGGGGGATTGGGGGGGATTTAAAAAGTTGAATAAATATCAACATTCAAGCCGCCAGATAATGGTGGCATGATTGAGTTATCCATTTTAAATAACAAAAATGGTAAGCTCACTAAAATCTCCCCCAGACCCTCTTTATTAAAGGGGGGAGCTAAACATAAACACAAATAAAAAGGAGTAAACATCATGGGTCTTTGGGATAAATTATTTGGTGAATTCGTTGACATTATCGAGTGGACGGACTCTAGCGTCGATACCATGGTCTACCGTTTTCAACGCTATGGTAACGAAATAAAATTTGGTGCAAAGCTGACCGTACGTGAATCGCAGATGGCGGTGTTTGTCAGTGAAGGCGAGATTGCTGATATTTTACCACCAGGTATGTACGAACTTGAAACCAAAAACTTACCCATCTTATCGACCTTGCAACATTGGCGTCACGGTTTTGAAAGCCCGTTTAAAGCAGAGGTTTACTTCTTTAATATGCGCCAGTTTGTCGATTTAAAATGGGGAACGAAAAATCCCATTATGATGCGCGATAAAGAATTCAGCATGGTTCGCTTACGCACATTTGGTTCTTACAATATCCGTATTGATGACCCTGCAAAATTCATCGAAGAAATTGTGGGCACAGATGGCCATTTTACCATTGATGAAATCAGTAGCCAGTTACGCAATCTCATTGTTACACGCTACACAGATATTTTGGGTAGTTCTAGCATTCCAGTACTCGATCTTGCGGGTAATCAAGAGCAATTGGGTGATCTTTTAACGCAACGTATCGCGCCTGAATTTAAAGATTATGGTCTAGAACTCACCAAAGTTTTGGTTGAGAACATCTCACTACCACCTGCGGTTGAGGCCGCTTTAGATAAACGTACCAGCATGGGCATGATCGGCGATTTGAATAAATACATTCAATTTGGCGCGGCAGAATCAATGCAAAATGGCACTGGTGGTGGCACAGGTAGCGCTATCGAAATGGGCTTAGGTTTTGCCATGGCAAACAAAATGGCACAGGATATGAATACGCCTCAGCTAGTGCAACCAACAAACACCCTACCCGCACCACCACCTTTACCCGATACTAACTGGCACGTTGCGATAGACCGCAAAAGCATGGGGCCTTATGATTTAACTACCTTGCAACAGCTCGCCAGCAATCATCAAATTACGCCTGGCACATTGGCTTGGATTGATGGCATGACGGCTTGGGAGTCTATTGAAAGTATCGAGGCCTTAAATGGACTGTTTGATGATGAGGAAAGCCAAACACCTCCTGCTCTGCCCGAAAAGTAATAATAATGAGTAGTCTTTTTGACAAAGATACGCGTTTTACACCATTAAACGAAACTGATCTTAAAGCCAATGAAGTTGCAAAGGAAGATGAGCATGTAATCTCACAAGCGCATTTTCCTTGCAAAAACTGTGGCTCTGACTTGGTGTATTCGCCTGCTTCACAAGATTTGCTGTGCCGATCTTGCGGGCATCATTATCCTGTCCCCATTGAAGACGAGCCGATTCGGGAGTATGACTTTAATACAGCCGTGCATGAACTTTCGCGCCTGCGCCATACTTCAAATACAACGGGGGTGGATAGACAAATAGCGGTCATCCAATGCCCATCTTGTGGCGCAGAGTTCAGCTTTGTAAGTAATGAGCATGCTGGCGATTGCCCTTATTGTGCCACGCCTGTTATCGCTGGCACGGCACAGGCACGCTTTATTATTCCACGCTCATTATTGCCCTTTAAGTTTGAGAAAAAAGCAGCGCTTGAAATCTATGATAAATGGATTGGTAGCCGCTGGTTTGCGCCCTCATCTTTAAAAAGTCATAGCAAACGCGATGATAAACTGATTGGCATCTATCTGCCCTACTGGACTTACGACAGCCAAACCTATAACCAATATCGCGGGCAACGTGGCATCACGTATTATGAGCGCCAAGTGTATTCAACCACCGTCAATGGGCGAAGTGTACAGCGCTCAAGAACCGTTGCACGTATCCGATGGACACCTGTTTCAGGACATGTAGATTTACATTTTGATGATGTGCTTATCGGTGCAACCAAAACGCTGCCACGCACAATTATTGATCATCTACAACCTTGGGATCTGGATAATCTTGTGCCCTATTCCGAAGAATATATCAGCGGGTTTCGCAGTGAGATTTATCAGGTAACGGTCGATCAAGGGTTTTTACAAGCTGAAAATATTATGGAACGCAAAATTAACCAAAAAATTCGTTATGATATTGGCGGTGATCACCAGCGCATTTCAGCCGTCAACACCCAGCACGAAGACACCAGCTTTAAACATGTCTTACTGCCTGTGTGGTCTGCCGCTTTTAAGTATCGTGGTAAAACCTTTCGTTATGTGATCAACGGCAGAAATGGTACGATTCAGGGCGAGCGCCCTTACAGTTTTATAAAGATTGGCTTTGCAATACTTGCTGTCATTATTATCTTAATTGGACTTTCGACTCAGATACAAAATACGAATGGAGAATTTTCCATTCGTATCGGTTCAACGCAATCAAACTAGGGAAACTACACCCTCATGAAAAAGTCCACGATAGGCACGAAAAACCACAAAAGCTAAACACTGGATCTTTTTTCGTGTCCTTTCGTGGACATCTTTAACAAGCACACCCCCCCACTTTTACATGAAGGAGAGCATATTTCTTATCGCATTCCTTATCGCATAGTTTTCTTCATAAAAACAAGCTTCGTAGCGCCGTTAAGCACTAAGCGCTGATCATTCTTTTGGTAATGCGTCACACCGCGTAATGCCGTTAAAAAGGTGCGCTCTAATTGATTGCTATTACGATCAGTACAAAGCATTTTTGTTGAGCCTACTGAGCCAAATCGTAAACGCGTCATATCCAATTCCGTTACCGAAGCAAAGAAACGGTTGCAACCAGAAAAGCCATTCACACGTTGCTGACTTGATAGATTCATATTAATACGAGGCCCATGATAAGACGCATTATTGATACTGGTTAAATACCACTTTTCTGTTGCAACTGTATCTCTTGATACAGGCTTATAGCTACCCTGATTAGTATTATTCACTGTCGTTGCAGCACACGCCGTTAAACCCAATAACGAAACTAATAAGATTAAAATGTTTTTCATTAAACCGCCCCTTTTATTTTACGACGCAATAGTAGCAAAGATAGTGGGAACAATAAGAAGAATAAACTTCCGCCACTGTCCTCTCCTGAATAAAATCTACTCCAACTTTCATATCCACCACCACGGTTACTTGAATTTCTAGTGTAATAGTTTATCCAACCATCAAACTGGCTTAAACGTGTATATACCCCATAATGACCCGGTTGTGCACAACCAACACCCCAACTTGTTATACCTACTTGTACGTATTCTCCATATTGAATACCCATCAATGGTCCGCCACTATCTGACTTACAAGTATCTTTAGCACCTTGGCTGTACCCTGCACAAATCATATTCTGGGTAAATTCAGTAGTTCCATAAATATCTTCACATATTGATTTACTTACAATTGGAACTTCCACTTCCTGAAGATCTTCAGGAAAGTACTTTGCATCTTTATCAGTAGCTCCCCATCCAACCACTGTTGCTAACAACCCAATAGGTGCATCATCACCAGAAACAGGTATCGTCATGATACCCGAATCATATTCAAGCTCCAGCAAAGCGATATCTGCATCACCCGATTGATAGTAATAATTAGGATGAACAATAATACGTCTTATATTCTCTCTTCTTCCACCTCTACCTAAATCAGATGTATCAACCAGCACCTTTATCGAGGATGCCTCATCTAGCGCACCTGTATCACTATCAACGACACAATGTGCTGCTGTTAATACCCATTTTGAGGCAATTATTGTCCCACTACAAAACTGCGCATGATAATTACCTCTACCTAGTTTTTCTGCGCTCAATAATGCCACTGTAGATGGCCAAGCACCCAGAGGTGCCTTCGTTCCACCTATAATCTTATTTTCTTTTTTTATCTCTGAGTTAGAGCCTGATACACTTTTTCCTGTTAAAGACTCTGCAAAAGTAAAAGATGAAGTGGTCGCGACCAAGGCAAAAGCCCATAAAAACTTTTTCATTAACAAAATACTATCTCCTGTCGTTATCTATTCGTTATCTATTCGTTATCATACTTATTTCATAGGACATTCTGGCTTAATAATAGTTTCTCTAGCTACTCTTAATTATCCATTCTTTACAAAAAATTACACTTTTTTCCAGGATCAACCCAGCTTCAATACCGATAAAGTTCTTTGCCTAACTATTTTCAATAAAGCAATATCTTCTATCAAAGATTCCTGATACGACGGCACCATTGATTTGATCTTAGCTTGCCAGCCTTCTTTTTGGTATTGCTCAACAAAACAACTCTCGATAATCTCTATCATCGTTTTAACAGTAATCGATGCGCCAGGTGATGCACCTAACAGTGCGGCGAGTGATCCGTCTGCTGAAGTGACCACTTCTGTGCCAAACTCTAATGTACCACCCTTGTCTTCACATTTCTTAATGATTTGCACGCGCTGACCTGCAGAGGCAAGCTTCCAATCTTCTTCTTTAGCATCAGGGAAATAGTTTTGCAATGAGGCTACACGTTGCGAATGACTTTGCATGGATTCGCTGATTAAATAACGAGTCAAATCTATATTGCGCAAACCCACCATGGTCATTGGTTTTATGTTATCAAAATTGGTCGCTTTGATAAGATCAAAATTGGAGCCATATTTTAAAAACTTGGTGGTGAAGCCTGCAAAAGGACCAAACAATAGAGCTTTATCAGGAATTCCATCGGGGTTGCCAAGAGCATCATCCGATGACAAAACACGTGCATCAAGGTGCGGCACTGACATCGGTGGTGCACCAATGGCGGCTTTTCCGTAAACCTTAGCTAAGTGTTGCTTTACAATCTCTGGCTTTTCACAAACCAACCAATGTCCGCTAACAGGAAATCCCGCGTATCCATCGCATTCAGGAATATTAGATTTTTGTAATAACGGAAGTGCGCCTCCGCCAACGCCTAAAAAAACAAACTTGGTGTTTAAGATTTTATCTGCACCCGTTTTATCCTTCATCAAAACATTCCAAGTGCCATCTTCAAGCTGAGTAAGGTCATCCACATGGGTACTTAAGTGTAACTCAAAGCCATTTTGCTGGACGAGGTATTCCGTCATACTTCTCGCTATCTGTCCAAAGTTTACGTCGCTGCCGTAGCGCATTCGTGTTGCTGCAACCTTTTCATCTGAGTCACGGTTATTCATCACCAAGGGCAACCACTGCCGTATGATTTCAGGATCATCCGAAAATTCCATATCGCTAAACTGATGTTGTGTACTTAGTAATTCATAACGCTTACGCAAGTATTCAACATTATCATCGCCCCAAACAAAGCTTTGATGCGGAACAGGGTTAATAAACTTTGCAGGCTCAGGAAGGATGTTCTTTTCAACCAATGTCGCCCAAAATTGCAGGCTGACCTCAAAGGCAGCATTAATTTCCAACGCCTTGCTAATATCAATATTGCCGTCATCACCTTCAGGCGTGTAATTCAACTCGCAATAGCCTGCGTGACCCGTACCGGCATTGTTCATGCTATCCGTGCTTTCCATCGCCACATGATCAAGTCGCTCGATCATCGTAATCTTTAACGCTGGGTCGAGTTGATTCAGCAGAGTGCCAAGGCAAGTACTCATCGCACCTGCGCCTATTAAGACGACATCAACTTTTTGTTTATCTTCTTTTATATCCATAGTTACCTGATTTTAAAGCACCTTTTTAAAGCACACCCCCCTACTTTTACAGGGTGTTTTCTTTATCTATACATCTGATGTGATTGTATAAGGAAATCATGCGCAGAACTTAAAAATAATAAAAATATCATCATTACTATTAAAACCAACATGATGAAACTTCCCTAGCTCTTGTCTAAGCTGTAGAATCCTAGCATCTAAATTTTAATGAGAATCATCATGGGCAGAGCGTACCAAAACCGTAAAGAATCAATGGCCAAAACTTCTGATATGAAGGCGAAGGTTTACAGCAAATACGGGCGCGAGATATACGTTGTCGCCAAAGCGGGCGGCTTTGACCCTGATGGCAACTTAGCGTTACGCAGTTTGATCGACAAAGCGAAGAAAGACCAAGTCCCTGCTCACGTTATAGACAAAGCTATAGAAAAAGCCAAAGGCGGCGGCGGTGAAGATTTTGCACCTGCATTGTATGAAGGTTTCGGCCCCGGTGGTTGCATGATTTTGGTTGAATGTTTAACCGATAACCCCAACCGCACCTTCGGCGATGTACGTTTATGCTTTACCAAAAACAAATGCAAACTCGGCACACCCGGCACAGTAAAACATTTATTTGATCACTCGGCTATTTCCGTTTTTAAAGGCGACGACGAAGATGCCGCTCTAGAAGCATTAATGGAAGCAGACGTTGATGTCAGCGACATTGAAAGTGAAGACAACATGATTACCGTATTCGCACCTAATACCGAATACGGCAAAGCCAAAGAAGCGCTGATGGCAGCTTTTCCAGAGATTGAATTTGAAGTTGATGAAATCCAATACCTCGCACAAAACACTGCACCATTAACCAGCAACGACGACAAAGAAACGTTTGAGAATCTTTTGGATTCACTCAATGATAATGATGATGTACAGAATGTTTATCATAGTGTTGAGGATTAAAACTCTAATCTAAACTAGAAAGCACACCCCCCCACTTTTACATGATGTAAAAGTGGGGGGGGGTGTGCTTTCTAATTAGCAAAAAAAAAATGACCCAAAAGGGTCATTTTTAAATATAACAATCTAAAAGCTAAATAGCCTTCCCAATCACATCCACTCCAGCAGGTGGTTTAAAGAAGAACGTCTTTCCCGCAATAGGGACATTCGACTGTGTATTCAATTTAATCACCGTCTTTTGACCAAGCTGATCTAACATAATCATTTGGCGCATATTGCCTTTTGCATCTAGACCAATTTCGATATTTCTGAAATCTTTGCTTGCTTTGCGTGGTGTGAGTTGAAACCAATCCAATCCACCTTTTGCTTTAAGCGACTTAACCACAAATTGTGCATCAGGTGATTGCTTGCGCGTAAGTATTGCAATCGGTGCGCTCGACATGGCACGGCTAAGTGGCTTGATGGTAACTTGTTCTAAGTCCTCATCGTAAATCCAGATGTTTTTGCCGTCGCCTACTATTATTTGCGGGTCAGGTGTTTTATAAACCCAGCGGAATTTACCAGGGCGGCTTAAGTATAAATTCCCTGTGGAGCTTTGAATCATCTTGCCTTTTTTACTAAACACTTGTTGGTTAAAGCTACCTTTTAAGCTACTTACCTTAGTAAAAAAATTGTTTAAACGATCACGCGCTGCATCTGTTTTTGCAACAGCAATATTAGAACTTGCTATCAATAAAGCACCTGCTACGGTAAGTAGTAATCCTGTCTTTTTCATAAATATTTCCTTTTTCAATCTTATAAGTACTAACTAAGATTCATTTTAAACTTAGTTAATATTTAATCACGGACTGGCTCTGGTGCTAACACTTCTCTGGTTCCATTTGACTGAACCGCGCTGACTACACCTGCCCTTTCCATATCTTCAATCATTGATGCGGCACGATTGTAACCTACTTTGAGGCGACGTTGTACATAGGAGATTGAGGCGCGTCGAGCTTCAGTTACGATAGCAACCGCTTGATCATATAGCGCATCACCTTCGGTGTTCTCTAAAGGCTCCAATCCCGGAATCGCATCGGATGATCCCGTATCTTCTATGACATCGGTTAGATACTCTGGTTCCCCTTGGAGCTTCAAATAGTTTACTACGTCTTCCACTTCTTGGTCGGCGACAAAGGCTCCGTGTACGCGCTGAGACAAGCCAGTACCGGGTGGAAGGTATAACATATCACCGTGTCCGAGTAAGGATTCTGCACCACCTTGATCAAGAATGGTACGTGAATCAATCTTAGTTGAAACTTGGAATGCGATACGCGTTGGAATATTTGCTTTGATCAATCCGGTTATAACATCAACCGAAGGTCTTTGCGTTGCAAGGATAAGGTGGATACCCGATGCACGCGCTTTTTGTGCCAAGCGTGCAATCAATTCTTCAACTTTCTTGCCTACCACCATCATCATGTCAGCAAACTCATCAATAACGATAACGATGTATGGGAGCGGTTCTAAAATCTGTGGGCGCACATCAACATGCAAAGTTGGGTCAAAGGTTGGGTCAGTAATTGGCTCGCCTTTATCAATAGCTGCTTTTACTTTTTCGTTATAGCCTGCAATACCGCGTACCTTCATGTGTGACATTAACGCATAACGACGCTCCATCTCACCTACTGCCCAACGTAAACTATTAGAGGCATCCTTCATATCAGTAACAACAGGTGTTAATAGATGTGGAATGCCTTCGTAAATACTTAGCTCAAGCATTTTAGGGTCAATTAAAATCAGTTTTACTTCTTTAGGTGTTGCTTTATAGACCAAGCTAATCAACATGGCATTGACACCCACCGACTTACCTGAACCTGTTGTACCCGCAATCAATAGATGCGGCATACGTCCAAGGTCTGCAACTGCAGGATTACCTTCGATAGTTTTACCTAGCACCATGGTTAACGGTGATTTTGATTCACGGAATAAATTAGAATCTAAAATTTCACTGATCGAAACCAAATCACGTTTTGCATTCGGCACTTCAATACCAATCGTTGTTTTACCCGGAATAACCTCGACAACACGAACACTCGATACGCACATATTACGCGCCATATCTTGTGCCAAATTTGTGATACGGCTTGCCTTAGTTCCTGGAGGAAGCAGTAATTCAAAACGTGTAATGATTGGGCCAGGGTAGTATGAATCAATCTTCACGCCATTGATCTTGAATGATTCCAATGTATCAATAATATTGCGCGCATGGGTTTCAAGCTCAATTTTTGAGAAGTTTCCTTGATCTGCTTGCGGTGGATTCAATAAGCTAACAGGTGGCAAGGTTAATGCTTTATCTAACGAGATGGTATCGGTAGATTTTTTAGCAGGTGCTTTATTTTCTACTTTCTCTTGTACTTCCGCTTCTGTTTTTGGTTGAGTCTTGGATTGTGTTTTTGCTTTTGCAACCGCTCTCGCCTTTTCCATCAAGCTGGTTTTCTTAGCCTTTGGCTGAACGAATTCTTCAACAATATCGTCTTGCGCTGTTCTTGCGGTGATTACATCATCCAAACCATCAACAGATACATCACTTTGGTCGTAAGTATCAGCATCTCTAGGGCCTCCTTGCTGAACGCTTGGCTCGCTTGTTTTTTGCTCATGCAGATAATCTGGCACACCCAAGACAGGATCTTGGCGTGTGCTTGAACCTGACAAGCCATCTTGCAAGGCATCAAACATTGGCTTTTGAAAGCCCTGCCCTTCACTAGCAGAAGATTTTTTCCACAAGAACATACCTGAAAGCCCTGCCGCTACCGCGCCAAACATACTTGTACCTTGCCCTTGATGGTGATTGGCTTGACTTCTATCTTGTACATTAATTTCAACACGCTCTATTTTCTCAAGCGTTTCAACAGGCATTGAACCCGCACTAGTCTCGTAAGAAGGTTGCGAACCAGAACCCATAAACAAGTCAATCACGCTCATAATGCCATCGCCAATTTTATCAATCAGCTTGAGCCATTGAATGTCTGCAAACAGTGTGATTCCTGCAATAAAGCCTGAGAATAGAATCATCGTCGCACCAATATCTCCCAAAGCACGCACCGACACCTGAGCAATACCAAGCCCTAGCAAACCACCAGAAGTCTGTGCTAGATAGCTTGCAGGCCAAAGCAAAGTAGCTAAGCCACAACCTGCAATCAGAGCAAGGAATACACCGAAAACAGTAATACCAAGATTAATCCCGCCATGATTATTCTCTTTTGTTGATCGGAAAATAAGATAAGCCGAAACAATAAAGGCGACAGGAATGAGATAAGCCAGATAACCAAAGAAACCAATCAACACGTCTGCGAGATACGCACCCGCAGAGCCAGCTTTGTTTTGAATAACTGCGTTACTATCAAAATGGAACAAACCAGGGTCAGCTGGGTTGTAAGTGATCAATGCCAATAAAACCACGGCTGTTATTCCCGCAAGAATAAAGATACTGGTTTGTTTGAGGCTACCCTTCTTTTGCGACGTTAATGCAACTTTTTGCACAGCAGTAGACTTCGCTGATGCTTTTTTACGAGTAGTGGTATTTTTAGCGCGCGTACGCTTTTTTGAAGCTGGTGCTTTTCTAGCTGCCAATTTGAGATTCCCCTAATTCCTTTTAGGTAAATTCACATCGCGTTTTTTTGTTACCCACAGATTAAACACTACGGATAGTGACGATTGTAAATTCCCATCATGAGAAAGTTTAAAAACTCAGGTCTATTTATGATTTTTCTAATTAGTATTAAATTTATATCTAGTTAGAACAGACTCTGAATGATTTAAATGTATAAGCCCTTATACATCCCTGATTATAGCGGTTTTTTTATGTTATTAACATAACTATTTGTATCTAAATCACAACAGAATCAACAGAAATGCAACTTGGGATTATTATTGCTCGTAACAATACTTAACATACTGATACACTACATAACATTAAATAAAACCACATTTGGAGTTACATTCATGAGCGACGTTATTCATCATTCCCTTATTATTCTTGGTTCTGGCCCAGCGGGTTATACAGCAGCAGTTTACGCGGCACGCGCCAATCTCAACCCTGTTTTAATCACAGGTATGGAGCAAGGCGGGCAGCTTATGACAACAACCGATGTAGACAATTGGCCAGGTGATAATGATGGTGTGCAAGGCCCTGACTTGATGGAACGCATGAAAAAACACGCCGAGCGTTTCGATACACAAATCATTATTGATTACATCGACTCGGTGGACTTTTCAGAGCGCCCACTCAAACTCAAAGGCGGCAGTGCTGAATATTCTTGTGATTCGTTAATTATCTGTACTGGCGCATCCGCCATGTACCTAGGCTTAGAATCAGAAGAAGCCTTTAAAGGACGCGGCGTTTCTGCTTGTGCAACCTGTGATGGATTCTTCTACCGCAATCAAAAAGTAGCGGTAATTGGTGGTGGCAATACAGCGGTTGAAGAAGCGCTTTATCTTTCCAATATCGCTGATGAAGTTATTCTTGTACACCGCCGTGATGAGTTACGTTCTGAAAAAATCCTTCGCGATCAAATCATGGAAAAAGCTAAAAACGGTAATATAACTTTGATGTGGGACAATGTTTTAGAAGAGGTTTTAGGCGACAATGCAGGTGTGACGGGTATGCGTATTAAAAACGTAAAGACCGATGATACTCAGGATATTGATGTTCACGGTATTTTTATCGCCATTGGTCACAAACCCAATACTGCTATTTTTGATGGTCAGCTTGATATGAAAGGTGGTTATATCACCGTTGAAAGTGGCACCACAGGCAATGCAACACAAACCAGTGTAGAAGGTGTTTATGCCGCAGGCGATGTAATGGATCATGTTTATCGTCAAGCTATTACGTCGGCAGGTACAGGTTGTATGGCTGCGTTGGATGCTGAGAAATTTTTAGATAAATTGGCTGCAGCTAAATAGACTTAAGGGACCTCTGATTAAGTCCTATAAAGCACACCCCCCCACTTTTACATGATGTAAAAGTGGGGGGGTGTGCTTCCACGATTAATTACAGAGAGAGACCTTCACTCAAGATAATGTCCACCGGAAAAGCCTCATTAGTTCTACTAGACCCACACGCGAGTGACGAGCCATTCCCTCCCGTGGAGTTAGCGTGGGAAGAGCCGAACGGTTTGCTGGCTTTTGGCGGCGACCTCTCCCCTACCCGCCTGATCAATGCGTATAAATCAGGAATTTTCCCTTGGTACAATCCTGAAGAACCTATTTACTGGTGGTCTCCTGACCCACGCGCAGTACTTTATCCTAAGCAAATCCATCTTAGCAAAAGTTTACGCAAATCCATTCGTAGCAAACTTAACAAAGGCTATGAGATTCGTTTTGATACAGATTTTACCAATGTCGTTAAATCCTGCGCCGCACCCCGAACGCAATCAGGTGGCACATGGATTACCAATGAAATGTTTCTCGCTTATGTAGAATTACACAAACTCGGCATCGCTCACAGCGTAGAAGTATGGAACGACAAAAATGAACTCGTCGGCGGTTTATACGGCATCGCGACTGGCGGTGTGTTTAGCGGTGAGTCCATGTTTAGCAAAGAAACGGATGTCTCTAAAATTGCCTTTGCCGCTCTCGCATGGCATATGCAAGATTGGGGCTATTCGCTGATTGACTGCCAAATCGAAAACCCACATTTAATGAGCATGGGCGCTATTAATATCCCGCGTAAAGAATATCTGGGTGTTTTAAAAACTACACGTTATTTTAAGCAGCCAAAGTGGGAATATAATGATGAGTGTGATCTTTCACATTGTTTGATTTGATCATCAAACAAGTAAAACAGAATCACTAATAATAATAAAAACAACTATTTAACACCATGCTATTGACAGCACCAGATGCTTAATCTATTTTAATAGCCCCAATAAAAAAGCACTCTTTGTATGCTGATGTCGCCAAGCGAAGCTTTAGTACGCTTCGAAAATGTTCAAAAAAGTTACGACGGCGAAATTCTCGTTATCAAAGATCTCAACCTTGATATACAAAAAGGTGAATTTCTTACTATGCTTGGGCCCTCGGGTTCAGGTAAAACAACCTGCCTTATGATGCTTGCTGGTTTCGAGCCTGCTACTTCTGGTGAAATATATCTTGAGAACCAACCCATCAACTGTGTGCCGCCACATAAGCGTGGCATTGGCATGGTATTCCAAAACTACGCCCTTTTTCCTCATATGACCATCGGTGAGAATCTTGCGTTTCCTTTAGAAGTTCGCAAAATGAGTAAGTCAGAGCGCGAGATAAAAGTTAAAAAGGCACTCGATATGGTACAACTCAGTGGTTTTGCCGATCGTCGCCCTGCTCAACTTTCTGGTGGTCAACAACAACGTGTTGCTGTTGCACGCGCTCTGGTTTTTGATCCTGATGTTGTTTTGATGGATGAACCTCTCGGTGCACTGGATAAAAATCTGCGTGAGCAAATGCAATATGAAATAAAACACATCCACGAACGCTTGGGCGTAACGGTTTTATATGTAACTCACGATCAAAGCGAAGCGCTTACCATGTCGAATCGAGTTGCGGTATTTGATGATGGCATTATTCAACAACTTGCACCCCCCGATGTTCTTTACGAGCAACCTGAGAATGCGTTTGTAGCGGATTTTATCGGTGATAATAATTGCTTACTAGGCACGGTCATTAGTGAAGCCGAAAAAAGTTGTGTTGTAAAAACTGACGATGGTTCTGAAATTGAAGCCAATAAAGTCAATACTGCGGGCGTTGGTAGTCGAAGCACTTTATCCATCCGCCCAGAGCGCGTCATTATCAACCCTGAAGCTGGGCAAGTACCCAATATGTTTCAGGCTACGGCAGAAGAATTAATTTATTTAGGGGATCATATTCGTACCCGCATGACCGTCTGCGGTAGTAATAACTTTTTTGTTAAAATCCCCAACTCATCACATCATGCCAACCTAAACAAAGGTGATACCGTCACCATAGGTTGGAATGAACAAGATTGTCGTGCATTAAACGCGTCAGATTAACGGATTACCTATCAACACAAAAGACCAACACTAAAGGAGCTAAAAGAATGAAAATGTTTATTAAATGTAGCCTTGCTACTGCAATCCTAGCGGCAAGTGTCACAACGGCACAAGCAGAAACTGAGCTAGTGGTTGTTTCATGGGGTGGCGCATATACCAAAAGCCAACAAAAAGCTTACTCAGTCCCCTTCATGGAAGCCAACAAAGGCATCAAGATCATCAATGATGACTCTTCGGCAGAAGCAGCATCAAAGCTACGCGCTCAAGCAGAAGCGGGAAAAGTAACGTGGGATGTTGTTGACGTATTACCCGATATTGCTATTGCACTTTGTGATGAAGGACTTGCTGTAGAAATCAACCCTGAGAAGGACCTTGCAAAAGGTGCAGATGGCTCATCAGCAAAAGATGACTTTGGTGATGCACTGATTTCACCTTGTTTCATCCCTGAAATTGTTTATTCAACCACTATCGGCTATCGCACAGATAAAGTTGGAGATACGCCACCAAGCACCATTGCTGATGTTTTCGACCTTAAAAAATACCCAGGAAAGCGTGCTTTAAACAAAAACCCTACAGGAAATCTTGAGTGGGCATTGATTGCTGATGGCGTAGCTATAAAAGATGTCTACAAAGAATTAGCAACAGAAGCGGGAGTAAAACGCGCATTTAAAAAGCTAGATACGATCAAAAAAGATGTAGTATGGTGGACAAAAGGCGCACAGCCGGGTCAATTATTAGCGGATGGCGAAGTGGTTATGGCTTCTGCTTACAACGGTCGCTTATTCTCGGCTATTGTAGAAAACAAACAACCTGTAGGCATGATGTGGGATGCGCAATTATTTGAGCTAGATGGTTACATCATTCCAAAAGGCGCACCACATATGAAAGAAGCTATGGCTTATGTGAAGTTTGCAACAGATACCAAACGCCAAGCAGATCAGGCTAAATACATTTCATACGGCCCTGCGCGTAAATCATCGGCTGCTTTAGTTGGTAAACATGCTGAGCTTGGAATAGACATGGCACCTCATATGCCAACGAATCCTGCTAATGCTAAGAATGTTCTCTACAAAGACATTAACTTCTGGGCTGATCATAAAGATGAGCTAGCTGAGAAGTTTGAAGCTTGGTTAGCTAAAGGCTAAAGCTCACCCTAAGGGACACCTCTATTAATTGATCATGTAAAAGTGGGGGGGTGTACTTTTTAATTATTATTCATAATTAAGGTATCCCCTCTTATTTTTATCAGTCTTTAAAGTTTTTCACTCTGGAATACACATGTCGCAAAGTAGTTCGACACTAAAAACAGCTGACGGCTCTTTACAAATGGCTGATGGCTCTTCATTAAAAGCCAACTTAGAGCGCTCCTTACGAAGACGTAAGCGTAATGCTCTGCTGCTAGTTGCACCCCTATTCCTATTTATTCTAATCACTTTTTTAGTGCCTATTTTTGATATGCTGATACGCAGTGTAGACAATAAAATTACGGCAGAAATATTACCAACAACCATTCCCTTATTGGCGAATTGGGATGCAAAATCTGGAAAATTACCTGATGAGTCTGTCTTCAAAGCATTCATTAACGATGCGCAGATTGCAAACAAAGCCAAAATCATTAACCGTTTAGGTAAGCGCCTAAACTATGAAAAGTCTGGCACATCCAGTCTCTTTAGAAAAACAGGGAGAAAGCTTAAAAAGCTTGACCCTGAAAAGCTGACCAGCACTTATAAAGATGCTCTTATAAAAATTGATAAAAAATGGGCTAATATTGCTATATGGCAATTAATACAACGTGAAAGCGGGCGATATACAAACTCCCACTTTCTTTCAGCCGTCGATACGGAAAACAGTCCTGACGGCATTAAATGGAAAGATGAGGATAGCCAAATCTACCTTAATCTTTTCAAACGTACTTTGTGGTTAAGTTTTTTAATCACCTTCTTAACCGTTTTACTCGGTTATCCTATTGCTTATTTATTGGCATCACTCAAAACAAAAACCAGTAACTTATTGATGATATTGGTATTGCTACCCTTTTGGACATCACTCTTAGTTCGTACCAGTGCTTGGATAGCGCTACTCCAAAAAGAAGGGGTTATCAATGACGTACTGGTAACAATCGGTTTAATTAGCGAAGATGGTCGGCTCGCAATGATTCACAATCAAACCGGTACGATTATCGCGATGACACACATCTTGTTACCTTTTATGATTTTACCCTTATTTAGCGTAATGAAAACCATCAACCCCAGCTATGTACGCGCAGCACGTTCAATGGGCGCAACCTCATTTACTGCCTTTAGGCGCGTTTATTTCCCTAACACCGTAGCAGGGATTGGCGCAGGCGGCATTTTAGTATTTATCCTATCCATAGGCTATTACATCACCCCTGCCCTAGTCGGTGGAACACAAGGTACATTAATAAGCAATTTTATTGCCTACCATATTTCAGAATCACTAAACTGGGGACTAGCCGCTGCCTTAGGCACATTACTCCTTCTTTTAGTATTAGCGCTTTATATACTCTACGACAAAGTTGTTGGCATCGACAATATGAAACTAGGTTAGAAAGGAACATATAAGATGGCACTTCCACTACATGCAACCACAGATGAAAGAATTTGGCATTACCTCTTTCTAGCAATCTGTACGCTTATTTTCTTATTTTTAATCATCCCAATACTGATCGTCATTCCACTATCTTTTAATGTACAGCCGTACTTTACGTTTACTCCAGAAATGCTATCTTTTGATCCAAAAGGCTATTCAACCCGCTGGTACACTGCTTTTTTTAATGATACTAATTGGCAAAAAGCGGTTAAAAACTCCCTTATCATCGCCATTTTTTCCACAATAATTTCGACCTTTCTCGGTACATTGGCAGCTTTAGGTTTAAGCCAAAAAGACTTTCCCTTTAAAACCACCATTATGGGAATCCTAATTTCACCTATGGTAGTGCCGCTCATTATTTCAGCAGCGGGTATGTTCTTCTTTTACGCGCGTATCAATCTACTAGGAACGCATCTTGGCGTAATACTTGCTCATGCCGCTTTGTCCACGCCCTTCGTCGTTATCACTGTTACAGCGACTCTTACAGGTTTTGATCATAGCTTAACACGTGCAGCATCAAGCTTAGGTTCATCACCTACCAACACCTTCTTTAAAATTACCGTGCCGTTGATTACACCTGGTGTGATTTCAGGCGCACTGTTTGCATTCATCACCTCATTCGATGAAGTGATTGTCGTGTTGTTTGTAGGAAGCGTACATCAACGCACCATTCCATGGGCAATGTTCTCAGGTATTCGCGAAGAAATTAGCCCAACTATTTTGGCCGTCGCTACGTTACTAATTTGTTTCTCAATCATATTATTATTTTTGGTTGAGTTATTACGCCGACGCAATGAGCGATTACGCGGGCTATCGCCAAATTAACTTTTTACAAGGAAGAGCTAAGAATAAAAATAATAGTAGCTAAATTTAAACAACACCATATAATCGCGACCTCACTAAACGCACAGCGTTTGATTTACATTTGGGTTCCCTCAACCCCATTAACAAAAAGGTCTCAAGCATGAATGTTCACGCCCAATCTTCTCGTTCCGTTTTAATCCCACTCGTTTTATTCCATCTAATTATCATTGCCCTCAGTAATTATTTGGTGCAAATTCCTGTGACCATTTTTGGCTTTCAAACTACATGGGGAGCATTTACTTTTCCTTTGATATTTTTAGCGACAGATCTCACCGTAAGAGTTTATGGCGCAGTACAGGCAAGGCGTATTATTTTTACCGTGATGTTACCCGCGCTGGTGATCTCTTACGTACTATCCGTACTGTTTTATGAAGCAAGATTCCAAGGCTTCGCACAACTTGCCGAGCTAAACACCTTTGTAGCACGTATCGCCATTGCCAGTTTTATTGCCTATACCATTGGGCAATTACTTGATGTAACAATTTTTAATAAGTTGCGTAATACAAAAAACTGGTGGATAGCCCCTGCAAGCTCGTCTGTAATCGGCGGATTAATCGACACGGTATTATTCTTCAGTATTGCCTTCTACCAAAGCACAGATGAGTTTATGGCGGCCAACTGGCAAGAAATAGCGACCGTTGACTATGTTTTCAAACTTATTATTAGTGTTGCTTTGTTTGTGCCTGCTTACGGTCTATTGATGAATCGTTTCGCAAAGAAAATAAACCACATATAATAAATAATGTTTGAGTTCACACCCCCCCTAGTTTTACATGATGCTTATAACCACCATGTACAACAACTAGGGGAGTGTGCTTTTTTATTCCCAGCTAACACTCAACAATATTAACAGGCACATCAATCACATGTAGCGCCAGCCCACCACGCGCTGTTTCTTTATATTTTGAACGCATATCTTTACCTGTTTCGCGCATGGTATGGATGACTTTATCCAGCGAAACATAATGCGAACCATCACCGCGCAACGCCATGCGCGATGCGTTAATTGCTTTAACCGCGCCCATTGCATTACGTTCAATACAGGGGATTTGAACCAAGCCACCAATCGGATCACAGGTTAATCCTAGATTGTGTTCGATACCAATCTCGGCGGCATTTTCAACTTGCTCGGGTGTGCCGCCTAAAACCTCAGTTAAGCCTGCCGCTGCCATTGCGCAGGCAGAACCCACCTCACCTTGACAGCCCACTTCTGCACCAGAGATCGATGCATTTTCTTTGATAATCATGCCAATGGCAGCGGCTGTTAGTAAAAACCTAACGATACCGGCATCTCCACCTTTATCTGCCAACTCATAAGCATTACAAAAATTTTTATAATAAAGCATCACTGCGGGGATGATGCCTGCCGCGCCGTTGGTGGGCGCTGTCACTACCCTGCCCCCCGCTGCATTTTCCTCATTAATCGCCAACGCGTACAAATTCACCCAATCCATACTTCCTTGATTAAATAGCTCATGTGTCGTCTCATCTTTAAGTGATTGACATAGGTCTGCTGCGCGACGTTTAACCTTCAAGCCACCGGGGAGGATGCCACTATTTATACAACCCTGCTCTACACACTGTTGCATTTCATTCCAAATTTTCAATAAACCCGAAATAATCTCATCATACGAGCGCCATGTTTCCTCATTTTTCATCATAATCTGGCTAATTGACAAGCCCTCTGCTTTACATAACGCCAATAATGCATCTGCTGTAGTGAAGGTGTATGGCAGCTTATTTTCATCAGGTTTGATAAAGCCCTCTTCCCAACTTGGGCAGTTTTCATCCACTACAAAACCACCACCTACAGAATAGTAAATATTTTTTTGTAAGGACTTCCCCATTTCATCAAACGCTGTTATTTGTAACCCATTGGCATGGAGCGGCAAGCTCTCTTTGCGATGGAAGATCAAGTCAGTCTCTTTATCAAATTTTATCGAATGAAGTGCGTTTAATAAAATTATTTTTGATTCACCAATCGTAGCGATGACCTCATCAATACTTGCAACATCCACCGCCTCAGGAGTTTCCCCCATCAAGCCCAGCAACACCGCCTTATCACTACCATGGCCTTTTCCTGTCGCACCGAGCGAACCATAGAGTGCCACCTCAATACGCACCACAGAATCTAATAAGTTTTGCTCGACCAAAGCCAATACAAACTTACATGCCGCAACCATAGGCCCAACCGTGTGAGAACTGGAAGGCCCAATACCAATTTTAAAAAGATCAAATACACTTATCGTCATAAGCCAAGCATAGATCATTATCTGTAGAAAGCACATCCCCCTACTTTTAGTGAACTTAGCACTTGTTATTTAAACGGATAATTCAGCCAACGGAGTGAAACAATAGCAAACTGTTATAAGATGTATTACAAACTCCAGACACAACAAAGCCTGCAAAAAGCAGGCTTTGTTTAAGACTAATGGTGCTTAGGGCCAAAATCACATCGAAGAATTATAAATATAAAGAATGCTCAGAAAAATAGGTAGCCACACAATCTAATTTGCAGACTCTAATTAACATTCAAACTAAAGTCAGGAATTTTTCTATCTATATAAACAATATCAATAAAAGAACCGTAATTTGGTAATGCTTGATGCTTTAAACGCTGTTGCTTAGCTGTTAAACCATAAAGAAAGAACCCTGGAACATCCTTTTCTTTTCTAGCTTTTGCCTCAGACTTCATTCTTTTTAGGGCATGTAAAAAAGACACTGCAAACTCAGAATTGATTGAACGCCCATTTGCAGTATCGGCAACTGGGGCAACCCCCCCAGAAGTCAAAGTTGTTCTAGCCTCTTGTTGGTGATTAAATTTCAGGCTACTCGCATTATCAAAATAATGTTTCACAAATGATCCAGAAAAACAGCTATCAGCAACAATGAGCGCACCTCCCTTTGTAAATTCTGATAAACGTTTCCTTAATTCATTATTTGATAGCCAAGTTTTAGGACGCATAGGCTCAGCAGCCGTATCCCTAAAGGACCAGTATCCCTCTTTTGTCTTTGGAGATAAAACGCCATGACCAGAATAATAAACAATTAACTGATCCCCTGCCTTGAATTTATCTCTTATTTTATCAACTGTATCAATAAACCTAGATTTATTTGGATTGAATAAGGTGAAAATGTTTTGCTTTTTAACCCCTATTGACCCCAATGCTTGTGATATTTTCTTAACGTCGGGTACTGGGCTAAATAAGCTTGAAAGACTCTTGTCTTGATAACTCCCTACAGCAGCTAATAATGCATAAGTTGTACCACGACCTGATGGTGACCTTAGCACTATCGGTTTAGTTTGTGGGCGAACACCCTTTCTAGCAACCTTAACATCTCGCCCAAAAACCTTTGCTGTCGTATTTTTTGCTCTATCAGCAAAAAGCATATTCAAGACACCAGATCGCCCACCCTGCACACTAACATCAAGAGTGAATACTCCATCTTTGGTTATATTTTCTTTAAGTTGCTGCTCTGAAAGACGAATACCATTTAACTTAATAAAACCTACACCTGTTTTATCTATGATTCTTCCTTTTAATATAAAGCGGTTAGTCGATGGTATATGTTCTGCGTAGGTAAAATTCACTACAGGCCCTTTCTGATCTGTATTTAGATAAAACTTGTCTAACTGCTCGGCTAAAGCAGAAACAGCAAACTCTTTTGCATGGCGTCCTTTATCAAATACAAATGACCTCGCTAATTTATAATTAGATTCTACAAAATCTTTTACTGAAGAAATTTCCTTTGTGGGTTTACAAAAAACACCTTCTGCACTTTCTGCTATATTCGCCTTACTCCCTATAACTTTTGCTTTATAGAATAAAAAACATGTTTTATTAGTACCCTTTGTAATAGCAGAAGAAAGCATGACAGTACCACCACTGAGAGCATCACTGTATTCTTCATGACTTATTTTTGTAAATGGCTTCAGCTTTAGTGGTTTTATTTCTGGGTGATCTAAGTACCTTAAAACCTTGTTCTTTCTAAGTTTCTTATTACTTATACCAGGTATGGATTTTAAGTTTTTATCATGCCTAAACAGTAAAGTTCCATGGTCAAACACTAATACTTCAGCAAAAGTATTAGGATCATCTAAAAACTTGAGACCTTTACGCAGTCGAACTTTCCCCTCAATGCCATGCGCACTAACATTTGCTTCATCTCGTGAAATATTCTGCCAGCTTCCCAATGAAAGTGCATTATCGTCCGCATACGCTGAGGAAGCTATTAGCAACACTAAAAACATTAGTGCTTTTATTTTCTTTTGAACTCTCATTACATATCCCTTAAAAAACAACTATATCTAAGACTCGTTAACTGCCTTTTCTGTCTTTGCTTGAATGTCATCACTTTTCTTTTCACATTTGTCGTCTTTAACTTTAGTATCAATATCTGCTTTTACACCAAGCAAAGACCAACCTCGTGCTTCAACGATCTCTTTAGAGCGACTTATCTTGTCACCACATTTTTCAGGTTCTGCACCTTTCGAATCAGAAATTTTTGCATCAGATGCCGTCATATCCTCATCAAGCTTACCTTTAGATAAACCAGCTGAGAATAGCTTATCATTTAAAACTGTCTTTAAAGGAGCAACACCCCTGATAATTATACGTACTAAATCTGGACTAAAGCCTAAAGTAGCAAGTTCTCCATTAAAATAAAACTCACCAAACTTATACTCAGGTATAAAGCGTATGGAATCTGCCATCTCTTGATCATTAGCACCAACAGCGAGGGCTGTTCCTAATACACCTGTTAGATTTCCTCCTGAGCCAGCTAGATTGAGATCACCCGCAGTAACAGCCCCATTTATTTCCCCTCCAGTCTCAGTGTCTTTAGCAGCATTTAAATTCAATGTGACTGAGAGACCAGCATCGATTGAATCAAATTCAATATCTCCACCATTTGAAGCTATTGTGAATATATCTTCTGATGGAGCACCATCTTCAATCTTAACCGGTCCATTGAATGTTATCGCTCCATCCGTGGAAATATCTCCATTAAGTTTTATTTTAACAGCAGCAACTGATAATATCCCGCTACCATTTATCTCTTGTAGAGTAACGCCTCCTTCAACAGAGTTCAGTGTTATAGCAGCACCCATTAAATCACGATGAATAATAATATCTTTTTTAGCAGTTATCTTGCCATCTAAATCAAACGATTTAATATCACCTGCTTTAGCAATTGTTACAGCTCCATTATCCGCCTTAATATTACCTTTAACTGTTATTAACTCATTTGTATTCGCTAGTATTTCTACATCACCATCAGTACTTTCAATATTACCCGTAATCGTAGTGGATCCTGATTTTGAGTTAATCGAAACCTTATTCTTAGCTTGAAGCTTAGATGGGTTATCTTTATCGTCAGATAGGAAATTATTACCAGCACTTATCGTTAAGGTATCTGTTTTAGCATTTAAACTGTCAGTAGTTATATTCTGCTTGGCTTCAAGAGTAATCTCACCTCCGTTCACTTCACCAATAATTTTGATGTTATTACCAGCGTCTAGTGTGACATCGTCACTTGCTGTTAACTTACTCGTAGTAATATCATTTTTAGCATTAAGTGAAATCTTGTTCCCTCTTACTTCCCCATTAGTATTAATATCATGACCAGCGTCTAGCGAAACATCACCACTCGCTGTTAACTTACCCGTAGTAATATCTTCTTTAGCTTCAATTATCAGTTTTTTTGCAACTACTTCATTCAATATAATACTGTTTTTGCTACTCTTTAGTGTTGTATCTGCACCAAGCTCAACTTTGTCGTTAAAAACTTGTGCTTCTGTCGTTGTAACACTTCCACCGTTAATCACGGTCTTACCCGCTTCATTCGTGACTAAACTACCAATATTTACAGCTTTATTGAATGTTGTAGTTTTATCCGCATTAACTCTTAAACTTTTATCTCCCGTTAGAGCCCCATTAAAACTCACATTCCCTTTAGTGGTAACATCAAGAGCCCCATCAAGAGTTGCATCACTCTTAATGGTAATATCACCTTCATCACTTTTTATGTTTCCTCCCCCTAAATTAAGAGAGCCTCCTTGAAGTTCAATCTTTCCACTACCATTGGCTGTTAGTGATTTATTAATATCTAGTTTATTACTCGCTAGAAGCTCTATGCTTCCGTTACCTGTAGTATTTATTTCACCATCTATAACTACATCCTTTGCACTAATTTTTGTATCACCTTCATCACTTGTTATGTTTCCTCCCCCTAAATTAAGAGAGTCTCCTTGAAGGTCAATCTTTCCACTACCATCTGCAGTCAGTGATTTATTAATATCTAGTTTATTACTCGCTAAAAGCTCTATGCTTCCGTTACCTGTAGTATTTATTTCACCATCTACAACTACATCCTTTGCACTAACTTTTGTATCACCAACATTGCTCGCACTTCCTTTTACAAAAGCACTTCCTTTCTTAGCAATAATTTCTAGTGCATGCGTCAATCCATCAATCGTATTAGCTAACGTAATATCACTTTCTTTACTCTTTAAAGTAGTGTCAGCACCTAATTCAACCTTATCATTGTAGGTCTGCTCACCTTTAGTTGTAATACTTCCACCATTGATTTTTGTAGTGCCCTTTGCGTTGGTGGCTAGACTACCTATATTTACAGCACCTTCAAAGCTAGTCGTTTTATCTGCATTTACTGTTAAACGATTATTTCCATCTAATTTTCCATCAAACTTGGCATTTCCAGTGGTTGTAACAGTAATATCTTGCTTAAGAGTTGTATCACCCTTGAGAGTAACATCACCCCCTTTTGTTATTTCTAAGTCACCACCCAGAGTTATATCTTGAGAATTTATATTTATTTGCTCTGTTTTAACTGTTTTTAGCTGAGTTAAACCTGTACCTAGCTGCTGTACTAGACTCTTTGCCTCAATACGATCTCTTGCTGTAACATTTTTCGCACTGGCAATCTTAATATCATTCAGGGCTGTAAAACTACCCACTGACTTAACAAACTCTATATCACCAGTACCTGCGGTTAATGATAGGTTTTGCTTTCCATCCAGTGTGTCTTTGAAACGTATATCTCCAGCACCAGTACCTGTATCAATAGCAACCTTATCCGTTAGGGTTGTGCCACTATGAATCGTGATTGCATCATTCGATGTTTTGATGTCACCACCTGTATTTAATACTCCTACTGTGTCTTTATTGCCAATAGTAACGGCGCCATCGGCTGTAATATCAGCATCTGATGCCAATGTTATTGTAGTTGCATCTAAACTTACTGTACCACCTGCTGTGGTCTCGATGGCCTTCTCTAGCTTAATCTCTTGTGTTGTTAGGTCTAGCGCTCCTGCTGTTTCTACCGTTCCTTTAAGGTTTGTTAAACCTGTTCCTGCAAGTTGAGTCAGACTACTAGCCTTGATGCTTTGAACTGCCGTTACATCTTTTGCGCTAACTATTTTAAGGTTATTAAGGGCAGCTAAACTACCTACCGACTTAACAAAATCTATATTTCCTGTTCCTGCACTTAGAGTAAGGTCTTGTGCTCCATCGACTGTGCCTTTAAAGCTTATATCTCCCACACCTAAACCTGTCTTAATCACAACAGTATTCGTTAATGTGACGTCACTATCAATAAAGACTTCCTTTTCATCTGTCGTTATATTTCCACCTATTTTAAGAGTGTCACTATTAATAACTAGTACACCTAGCGCGGTATTGCCACCAACAGATTCAAGAAAATCTATATTTCCTTTTTTAGCATCAAGCGTTAAATCTTGTGTCCCATCAACAGTATTTTTGAAAGTGATGTTTCCACCCGAACTCGTTAGTGTTGTAGCATTATTCAACACAACCGTACCATCGTATATTTGGTCTCCAGTACTACTGTTATCTTGACCAGCGACAATTGAGCTATTGGTAGTTTTAACAGTATTAACAGTACCACCATTTATCTCTGTTGAACCAGTAGTAGTAAAACTACCTAAGGCGACTTCTTCCCCTATAGCTCCTTTAAGGACGATATTATCACCTGCCTTCACAGATAAGTTATGATTTCTATCAGTTAGCAATTCTCCCAAAGAATTTTGAACCCCAGAAGTAAAACTACCTCCTACCTCTGCATTTTCAATAACTCCAGCCTTTATATCACCAAAGACAACTCCACCAGCAGAATCTATTTTCACACCATCAAGAACAAGTATTTCATTTGCATCGAAAAGAATATTTCCAGATGATGTGACAATTGATATATCTTTATCCTTATTATCATCTTCAACGTATGTTTCACCATCATCATTTAAGAAGAAACCTTCCTCGTTATGATTATCCCCCAATGACAATATATCCGTTGTAAAAGTAATACCATTGGATGAACTAATTTCGACATCATCAGCGATAGTAATTGATTTACTAAACTCAAAATCAGCTGTACCACTCTGGTCTTTTGTTATGTAGAGGTGCACCCCTTTGTAGGTAACGCCATCAATTGTTTCATTGTTATTTGTATTATTTGTATCATTATCAAGTTGATTTGTTATTAAATCTGTATCAGTTAAATCCGAATTATCTCCTAAACCTAAAATAAGTTTCTCTTTTTCAGCATTGTTCCTATTACCAAAAATTCTGAGAGGGTTTGTAGTAGAACCAAAATATATTTTCCCTTCTAAAGTAGAAAGAGTTGTTTTTAACTCTGCTTCAGTAGTAGCAGTATCGCTACCAATAATTACTTTATCGTTATAAATTTGATTTAACTTTGTCGTGACACTACCACCTTTTATTAAAGTAGCACCGTATTTATCTGTTGTAATACTTGTTAATGCAGTACCAGCACCAACAACTTTATTGAAGATTGTATTTCCTTTGTTGTTTACAGTTAAGTCACTCGCTCCATCTAGTACATCATTAAAAACAATATTTTCAGTAGCACTAGAACTTGCCAGAGTAATACTTGCAGCTTTTAGAACAACTTTATTATCGTAAGTCTGGCTACCTGTTGTTGTAATGCCTGCACCAATCTCTGTACTCGCAACATCACTGCCACTTATCATTAAATCTTTTACGCCATTAATAACACCCTGAAGCTTTGTAATTGCGGAGTCTGTTATTGTTAGATCATTTCCTCCCCCTGCAACTTCTTTTAACTCAATGCCTTTACCAGCCAAAGACACGGATGAGCCAAGAGTAGATTTACCATCAATAATGAGTGCACCTTCATCACTATCTATATTACCTTTAAGTGTGATTGCATTTGACTTTAGATTGATACTACCAGCGCCTGTTGCATCTATCTTTTTAGTTGCGGCCAGTGTGACGACTAAACCTGCTGTTCCCTCAACCTTTCCACCTGCTGTCACATCGCCATTTATCGCTAGCGCACCGCTTGTGCCTGCTATCAGGGTAACGTCTTTTTTCGCATTAAGTGCTCCCTTTGTAGTGACATCTTTGTTTGCCGTAACAACGATATTGCTACCTGCATCTGTTGTAGTTGCACTGCCAAGTGTGACACTACCATCTGCATCCGTCGTTGCTGTCGCTGTTATGCCTGTGCCGGCTTTAAGGGTACTACCAGTGATGTCTATGTTCTTTTCTGCACTTAGTGTGAGTGCTGTTTTAGCGTCTAAGGTCTTTCCAGAACCTCCCTCTATATCCGTCTTTGAGGTGATTTTAATACCACCCACCGTACTCTTTAAATCTCCACCAAGGGTTACTTCTCCCACGGTTGATTTTAGCTCGATTCCTGCTGCACTATCTGATTCGATAATCCCTGAACTAACGCTACTTCCCGTTAGCGTAACATCCCCTGTTGCATCTATCTTTTTAGCTGCTACCTGTGTTACCGCTAAACCTGCTGTTCCCTCAACCTTTCCACCTGCTGTCACATCGCCATTTATCGCTAGCGCACCGCCAGCTCCTGCTGTCAGGGTGACGTCTTTTTTCGCATTAAGTGCTCCCTTTGTAGTGACATCTTTGTTTGCCGTAACAACGATATTGCTACCTGCACCTGTGGTAGTTGCACTGCCAAGTGTGACACTACCATCTGCATCCGTCGTTGCTGTCGCTGTTATGCCTGTCTTCGCTATAAGATCATTGCCTGCGCCTAAAACAATATCCGTGCCTGCATCTAACTCAATAAGTTTCTCTGAAGTAACAGTCTTATTAGCACCACCCTCTATACTCGTTTTTGATTTAACAATAATACTGCCGCCAGAGTTAGTACTAGTTTCAAGATTTCCGCCCAGCACTATCTTACCTACAGAGGTATCCAATCTAATACCCGCCGCACCTGATGCCTTTATATTCCCCGCTACGATATTCTTACTATCAAATGTAACTTTCCCACCTGCTACTATATTCCCCAAAGTGTGATCAATCTTCTCGTCTGCATCTACATCTATATGAGTTCCCGCTGATAAATCTCCAGCAATATTCGCATTAATCCCTGCATCAAGTTTAATGGATTTTTCAGATCCCAAACTACCAGTAGATATAATACTTATGTTTTTATCAGATATAAGTATTACATCTGCTGCACCATTCGAAGACACTACAGCCCCTGCAACTTTTACATCTCCGCCATCTGCCTTCAGGTTAACACCCGCAGCACCTCCAGCTTCAATAGCTTTAACGGCAATACTCCTACCATCAACATCTACCTTGCCTGTCGCTGTCCAAGCGTCTGCTGCATCCACACTATTTGTATTGCTGTCAGGGTTTTGACCAACAAGAATATCTACACCTTTAATTGTGCCATCTAAATCTAACGTTTTACCTACGCCACCATCAATAATGACATTGCCCTTTGAATCTAATGCATCGACTACCGTTACATCACCTATTGCCGTAACATCTATATTGCCACTCGTGGTGGTACTTGCTTTGCCTATGACAATATCAACTGCATCGGCTGTAATGCCTGTTTTGGCTATGAGCTCATGCGTTCCATCTAATTGAATATCTTTGGCTGTTGCATCAAGATCAATCGTTGCATCTGAGGTGATTTTCTTGTTTGCCCCTCCAGTGATGCTTCCTGTTGTTGAGGTTAGCTTGATACTTCCTGCGCTGCCTACTGTCGTCGTCAAATCACCATTTAAGGTAAGGTCGTCTGTCGCATCCGCTCCACTACTCTTTAGGTCTATGCCATCAGCACCTGAAGCTGTAATCTTTGTTACCGTAACTTTCTTTCCATCAACGTCGACCTTGCCTATCGCGGTCCAATTGCCTGTGGCATCTACTTTGCTGGCACCACCACCAATGGCTTCTCCAATAAGAATATCTCTGCCTGTTATATCCCCATTCAGATCAAGATTATTTCCTAATCCGCCATCAATACTGATATCACCCTTTGTGGTAATAGTAGCGACTTTATCCTGAATAACACTATTATCAGAAGTTATAGTTAAATCTGCTATATCTGTGATAGTTTTACTTATTGTAAAAGACTGTTTTGTATTAATACTGACATTATGGTTAACATCAGTCGTTAAAGTACCGTTTCTATTATCCCCTGCCGCATACGGAGCACCCAAACCTGCATTTTCAACCTTTGATTCAAAAGTCACTCCTCCTTGAGAGTCAATAGTAACGCCATCAAGAATCTTTATAGAATTAGTTGATTTAAAGGTAATTGACTCACCTAAAGTATTAGTTTTTATTGTTATTTTATTATCATCAGCTTTGATACCCGCTAATTCATTTTTATTATCACCTAACGATAAGACACCATCTTGCGCATTAATAATGATTGATTTTTGGGTTGATGTTATTGCGATATCATCCGCTATTGTGACGGATTTTGTTCCTATTAGATCTAGATTTCTATTTGTATCAGACCATGTAATATCATTTTTTACATATAGATGCTCTGTCTCTGTTCCTAAGTCAATTGTATCTGCATCAATTTTACCCGAAATAGTATTTAATGCGTTTATATCAATATTGCCATCACTTAGGCTTATAGTAAGTTTTTCCTTTGGAATATCTATAACACCATCAGCGCCATCATCCTCACCAAAAATGTCACTCCCGAGAGTTAAGTCACCCACAGTAGTAACAGAAAGTGTTGTATCATTTAATATCGTTACACGACTTGCTACAAATCCATCGTTGAAGCTTATTTTACCCGTTTTACTAGATAAAATAGGCCCAGTCCCTTTAAGCACGATACCATTGTGAGTCGCATCGGAAGCATTAGCATTCTTTGCTACCAAAATAAGATCACCATTAGCATGATAAGTATTACCTGTTAAGACTAAGTCGTCTCCAGCATTTACATTTATTGAGCCAGCAGAAGTAGTTGTAGCACCAAGAAATACATCATTTACAGCTGTCACTGTAAGGTTTCCTGTAATAGCACTATCACCGATGACGATATCATTAGCATCTGCTAATTTAATATTATCTCCTGCAATAATATTTACAGTTCCAAAATTATTGGCCACATCATTTAGAGTTATATCATTTGTGCCAGCATCTATTGCGGTAATGCCTGTGATGGTTTGTTTTCCACTTTGAGTAACTGCCCCACCCACGGCCAATATCAAACTGTCAGCAGTACTCGCACCTAAATCAATTCCATCCGCATCATTGATAACAACCGCTGCGCCGCTGACCTTAATCGTATCAAATTCATTATTGCTGTCTAGGGTGATGTTTTTCTTTGTCGCGCCATTAACAGCCGTGAAATCACCTGCACCTGTGACGATTACACCACTGTCGGTGATCGCGCCTTTGGCGGTGACCGTTAAACTGCTCGCTGTACTTCCGCCTAGATCAATTCCTGCGGCTACATCGGCATCATTGATAACAACCGCTGCGCCGCTGACCTTAATCGTATCAAATTCATTATTGCTATCTAGGGTGATGTCTTTCTTTGTCGCGCCATCAGCAGCCGTGAAATCACCTGCACCTGTGACGATTACACCACTGTCGGTGATCGCGCCTTTGGCGGTGACCGTTAAACTGCTCGCTGTACTCGCGCCTAGATCAATTCCTGCGGCTACATCGGCATCATTGATAACAACCGCTGCGCCGCTAACCTTAATCGTATCAAATTCATTATCACTATCTAGGGTGATGTCTTTCTTTATCGCGCCATTAACAGCCGTGAAATCACCTGCACCTGTGACGATTACACCACTGTCGGTGATCGCGCCTTTGGCGGTGACCGTTAAACTGCTCGCTGTACTCGCGCCTATATCAATTCCTGCGACTACATCGGCATCATTGATAACAACCGCTGCGCCGCTGACCTTAATCGTATCAAATTCATTATCACTATCTAGGGTGATGTCTTTCTTTGTCGCGCCATCAGCAGCCGTGAAATCACCTGCACCTGTGACGATTACACCACTGTCTGTGATCGCATCAGTGGCGGTGACCGTTAGGCTGTCGGTGGTACTTGCGCCTAGGTCGATGCCTGTGGTGTCATTGATTTCAACCGCAGCACCCGTAACTTTGATTGTATTAAAATCATTACCCGCATTATTTAGCGTAATATTTTGACCCGTAGCCGTAATATCAGTTAAACCAGCTATGGTTAAAATACCTGTATTGGTAACTGCACCCCCTGCCTGGGTCACATTTAGGTTTGTAGCTGTTATTTGCCCTAATGCTACTGTGCCTGTATTATTAATCGTTACATTATTAGCTGTAATTATTCCAGCACCTGTCTGAGAGTAATCAATACCCGTAGTAACTAAGTCACCACCATTTAGATTAATTTTATTATTAATCTCTACATTACCGCCAGTAGCACCATCAAGTGCAACTGTATTAGCATCCTTATCAGCATTTAGTGTTAAATTAAGTATTCCTATTCCCGTTGATGAGTGTATTTTCTTACTAATAATTATATTATTATGTGCCTTTAGGGTTAAGCTACCTTCCCCTGTAGTATTTCCACCAGCAGTACCTATATCTTTAAAATCAAGCTCTGCATTAAACTCTATATTTCCTACTTGCGTACCATCAGCTCCGCCATTGTCCCCACTCGTACCCATATCCGCCGTTTCTATAACGATATTAGCAGACTCTTTTAGTGCTTCCTTTATAACGCCAACTTTTATTTTTGCAGTATCGCCTGTTGAAGTATACGGACCCACTTTATTCAAGGAATTAATATCAGTAGTCGCATCCCCATCATCAATATTGGCATTATCAATACTATCTTCAACAATTTCGATATTATTAGGATCAAGCAACCAAGTACCACCTTTGCCTTTAGTTGCACTCACATCAGGCGCATTGGTTACATTTAAGAATTTATTCGCAGAGGTTTCTACAAAACCGCCATTACCGCTTTTTGCGCCGCCTGTTGCTTTGATTTTTCCATGGACTCGGCTGGCTTCTTTGGTGTGGATGACCACTTCGCCGCCGTTGCCTGTTTCGGTTGCGCTTGCATCTAATAGTGCTTGTTGTGCCATGTAGAAAAAGTCGGCGTTGATGTCTGCTTTATTTCTTTTTTGTTTGCCTGCTGTTTTAGTGAGTTTTGTTGTTTTTGCTTTTGTTACGGCTGTTGCTTTGCTCACTAGCTTGGTTGTTTTAGCGACTTGTTTGGCGGGCTTGGCGGGTGCCGTTTTTTTGATATTTTTTGCTGTGCTTTTTGCACTGCCGTTTAATACCGCTAATGCATCGGCATAGAATGGGTCTACTGGTGCTTTTTTAACTGGCGCTTTTGTTGGTTTTGTAACGGCTGGTTTTATTGGTTTTACTGCCTTGCGCGGGTTATTTTTAATGGTTGTTACTGGTGTTTTACCTATACGGATTTGTCCTCCGCCTGAGTGACCTCGGGCATCAACTACCGCTGTTTTTGCTAAGCCTATTTTCTCGCCTGTTATATGAACCGAGCCGCCTTTTTGACCTTTGGCTTTTCCGCTTACGTCTATCTTGCCTGTAATGTTTACAATGCCTTGTTGGCTACCCGCTAGGATTACTTGCCCTTTGTGTGCGCCGATGGCTTTTGCCTCGACTAGGCCGCCTAGGCTGATAACATCGTCTACTGCGTTTCTAGCAGCTTGGGCTGATATTAATACTTGCCCGCCGTTGGCTGAGATTGTGCCTGTGTTTTTTACTCGTCCGTTTGCTACTTGTTTAGTAACGTCAAAACTGATTAGCTCATCGCCGTATAAATCGAGTGTAAAGCTATTGGCTGAGCCTAAAACGACTTTACCTAAGCGCGCTACGATTTTGCCGTGGTTTTCTACCGAGGGGGCAACCAAAATCGCCAAGCCCGCGTCTTTAATGGTGATATTGCCACGGTTAATAACGGAGGCATTTTTGACTGTGGATGGTTTATTAAATTTGTATAAACGATTTAAGAAGTTAGCATTGCTAATATCTGAGGTTGTAGCAACTAAACCACCCACATTAACCTGTGCGTTTTTACCAAAGAGGATACCTTGGCGATTGATAACAAAGACTTTTCCGTTGGCGCGCAGCGCGCCATCAATAACTGATCGGTCACGCCCGACTACACGGTTTAAGACGACGGAATTACTATTGAGCTGAACGAATTCAACTGTTTCGCCACGCTGGATACCAAATTTTTGCCAATTGATAATCGCGGCATTGGTGTGCTGATTAATGGTTGTGTAGTTTGAAGTTTGGTGGATATCGACATTACCCGAAACCACATTCGCACCTGATGGCGAGGCATGGGCTAGGGATGTAAAGGCTACAGATACAGAAAATGCCACCGTATAGGCTGGCACTAAATTAATTAGACTGTGGCTTTTATCGATTTGATTTCTCATTATTACTTTCTCTTAAGTTACACTTCTTAAATTTTTTACTTCTCTACTTCTATAATACTACATTATTATCTACATCTACATCTTATATAGGTAGACGCACAAAGAGGATGCGTTCAAAGTCTTTTTTCATTATGACTTGAAGCACACCCCCCTAGTTTTACATGACCCAGCTAATCCAATTACCCTTTACTTAACGGGCACATCTATTTGCTCCCATGTGTAACGCACTCTTTCGTTCAGGTTTTTATTTGTTCTTAGTTTCAAATTTCCATTACCATCTTCTTCATAATCATACGTATAATTATTACGGATACGGATTCCATATTTATCATAATAAGCATGAAACACTTTAACTACGGGCCCATCACCAGGGAGCTCATATACATTTGTTATTATTTCGTTACCATTAAATGTAAACTTCTCAATTCTTTTAACTGTCACCTTCCTCTCCCTTGAAACAAGCTTGCTCCCAATATAAGGAAAAAGCTCGTTAGAAACATATGATTGCAAAATTTTACGTTGCGTATATTCCTGTAATTCTTTTTGTACATCTTTATCATCAATATTAAGGTCATCAGGGTATTTATTTTCATAAGCAATTGTTGTTTCAAGCAAGCCATTGAAGCCATTGGTCCTTTCAACTCTTTTTGTTACCTCACCATACTTATCAAACTCTTCGTATTGATGCGCCTTTCCTGTAGGGTCAAGTCTCTCTTTTTTTAATAATACACCTTGATCATTATAGGTATACAGAATATTTTTTAATCTAGATAGTTGTTTTTCAAGAAGCCCACTACCATTATACTTAAAGGTTACAACCTCCTTGTAGGTGGCATCTAAATGTTCTTCTTTAACTAACTTCCAAACCTTTTCTGTTTTAACAGGAGGATTCCCGCCACCGCCGCCACAGGCAACCAACGCTATGCTTGTGATTACAATTCCTACTAATTTCATTGTGTGTTTCATATTCATCTCTTTGCCCCTTTGTTTATTTCTTTACTGATAACGGCTAGGTTGTATCATATTAAAGCACACCCCCCTACTTTTACATGATGTTTTGATTGTTACTGTTGATTAATGGTTGTGTAATCTGAAGTCTGGTGGATATCGACATTACCTGAAACTACATCTGCACCAGAAGGTGAAGCATGAGCCAAGGAGGTAAATAGCACAGACACAGAAAATGCCACCGTATAGGCTGGCAACAATAGCGCGCTTGTTCTGCTTTTATCCATTTGTTTTTTCATTGCTTACTTCTCTTATTACACTTCTTCATTAATTTTTTAGATCGCTCAATCTATTTGAGTATAGGTAGAGCAGGGATGCGTTCAAAGTCTTTTTTTATTATGACTTGAAGCACACCCCCCTAGTTTTACATGATCGCTCGTTAGCTTTTTTAACGACGGCTAGAATTTATGCAAAGCTCCATGGTCTTTATTATTTTAAGAGCCTTCTATGCCTTTTCTTATTGTACAGGCACATCTATTTGTTCCCACTTATAGGTAGTAATTTCTTCACTTCCATCTGCTTTTTTCAGTGTGCTTGATTTCAAATTGCTATTACCATCGTAGTCGTAGGTATAATCAGAAGTATAATACAATCTCACCTCTTTTGGCCCTCTTTCCCCATCTTCGTCACCTTCATGCCTTACAATATTAGCATTTTCATCAAAAGTCTTTTTACTTATAACATCAGAAATTGAGTCATCAGATTTAAAAAAAGTAGCATAAATAGTATTTCCTTCATAGCTATATTTTTCAATCCTATTAACAAGCCCTCCTGACCTTGCTCTACTGACAAGCTTACTAGCAGGGTAAACACGAAGGTAACTATTTGCATAGGTTTCTGTATTGTTACGCTTTGATGCCTCATCAGGAACAACACGATCATCATCATAGGTATTATCATAGATTAATCCTGGCACGAGACTCGGTCCCGCCCTACTCTTTGGCTCACCATGACTATCAAATACAGTGTGGTAACGCAACTTCCCGTCCGCATGAAAATCTTCTCTTGTTAATAACACCCCTTTGTCATCATAATTAAACTCAACGTGAGTGCCACTGGTTTTATTATTCTGCCTTATAACATTTCCACTACCATCGTAATCAAATGTGATTTGCTCACCTGTAGGTAAAACCTTTTCTTTTAACTTCCAAACCTTTTCTGTTTTAACAGGAGGATTCCCGCCACCGCCGCCACAGGCAACCAACGCCATGCTTGCGATTATAATTCCTAATAATTTCATTGTGTGTTTCATATTCATCTCTTTGCCCCTTTGTTTATTTCTTTACTAATAACGGCTAGGTTGTATCTTATTAAAGCACACCCCCCCACTTTTACACGATGTTTTGGTTGTTAGTGTTGATTAATGGTTGTGTAATCTGAAGTTTGGTGGATATCAACATTACCCGAAACCACATTCGCACCTGATGGCGAGGCATGGGCTAGGGATGTAAAGGCTACAGATACAGAGAATGCCACCGTATAGGCTGGCAACAATAGAGCGCTTGTTCTGCTTTTATCCATTTGTTTTTTCATTGCTTACTTCTCTTATTACACTTCTTCATTAATTTTTTAAATTGCTCAATCTATTTAGTATAGATAGAGCGGGGATGCGTTCAAAGTCTTTTTTCATTATGACTTGAAGCACACCCCCCTAGTTTTACATGATAGCTCGTTAGTTTTTTTAATGGCTACTAGAATTTATGCAAAGCTCCATGGTGTTTTGGTTGTTGGTGTGTTTAAACAATCACAGCTACCATCGGTATCCAATTTGTAAATACGTGTGCACACCCATTTCTATATCATCATCAGCCACGTTGATTTTAACTGGCTTTGCAATTTCTATTTTGCCAAACCAATTATTAATAGCTTCAAACTCAGCGCCCACACCTGCTGATGCTAGGCGCTGGCTTTTATCTTTTTCTAAAATCCCTTTATCGATGTTTTTTACTTGCCCATAATCGGCAAAGCCATAGGTTTTATATGTTCCGTACTTGGTCTTGTTGGTGTATTGAAGCTCACTTTTGGCGGCTACTGCTTGATCTCCTGTGATGACTGCAAGATCATACCCACGACCATATTCACGACCACCTAGTGCAAATTCTTCTGATGAGAAGAGTGGGTCATCGGTATATTGCCATGAGAGTGAATTAATCCATGTGAGATTACCTGTGGCTTTTTGCGGCAAGCTAATTGCCTGATAGCGTGCTAACTCCCCTCGCGCCATGACGAAGTTTTCGTTTAGATTGCGGTCTGCACTTACGTTACTGGAAAATTCTCCGCTTAAGCCTGCCACTAGTTCAACTGAAACTAAGTTTACTGCTTGATATTTGTCAGAAAAGTCGTAGGTTGATCTCAGCCTAAGTGTGCTTAGATTTGAATCTTCTAGTGATCCTGCCGCGCTATCTGTTAATACCTTATGAGACCTCAGCCCTACTTCAAATGCGAGGTTCTTTTTTCTGCTACGAATGTAAGGGTATTCTACACTCACCCCCGTTACCTGTGTGGAGTTAGTGACGTTTATACCAGACCCTACACCAAACCCGCCTGGCTCCGCTTCACCACTGCTATGAAAGAATTTGGCCTTTATGCCATTGGTGCCTATGGGTGTTTGGGCGTTTATTTTAAAGTTGAGCGTTTCACCAGAATCAGTTGCATTTCCTACGCTTAGTGCAAACATATCGCCTGCTTTGAAGACTGAGTTTGCGCCTACTTTGAATCGGATGATTTCTGGCCCTAGGGATTCTGTTCCAAAGTTATCTACACTGATTTCACCGTCTATACGTTTCACGAACGCTCTAACTTCTAATGCGGTAGAGCCTGCACCATTGTTTAGCGCTGTTTCGCAAATCGAGCTTGTCACTTTGCTCTTTTTTATTTTTTTTGTATTTAAAGCTTGCTTGAAGGTTGTTTTAATCTCTACGCCTGGCATATCACGAATAAGTAACAATGCGCGTTCCAGCGCTCTAAAATCTAGCGGCTTCATTTTTGTCAATTTACTTAAATGTGGCGCTAGTTTACGTTTTATTTTGTCTGAGTTTTTTGTCTCTGGCGGCAAAACAATGCTTGGAGCAGAGGATAAATATCCTTCTGCTACACAAATTTCTATCGAGCTGCCTTTTTGGTTTATTTTTTGTTCTGGCACAATGGCTCGTGCTAGTAAGAATTGATCCGATTGATATTTGTTTGTGATTTCTTGCGCTACCGCATATACAAATGCAAGGTAGGCTTCAGAATTGACTAATATTGAATACGCCTTTCCTTTACGCTGTATTTTGAAGTTGTTTTTAATAGCAGGCGCTTCTTTTAACTTGTTATGGTATTGAGCTGCATTGGCAATTGCTTTACGCAAGAAGGCTACGCCATAAGCTTTGTGATCAAGCCCATATATCTTTACCTCTCTCATTTGCAAAGGAATGTTCATGCCTTGGATTGGCTTAACTCCTTCTGGAATAGGCAGTTCATCTTCTCCAGAATAATCATTGGTTTTTGGAGTGATGACATCAGGTACAATTATCTTACTTTTAACGGCTGCATTTGCTGCTTTTATTTCTTGCGGGGTTATTGTGACTGGTGCTGCTGTGGTATTTCCTGCAACAACCAAACCCAGCAGCGCCACTGTGATGCTTTTTGCTAGTAATCCTTTACTATTTTTCATAACTTATTAGCCCTATCTTTTAATTACACTCTATATCTTTAAAAGGTGATAGCTCTTTAGCTTCTGATTTATTGGTTAATTTTTCAACTTTAACTTTTAAAAAAAACAATCAGAGTTTCCTTTTAAAGATGGGGGAGAGGGATATTAACACAATTTATTATTCAGTGATATTGCTTAGTAAACAATAACATTGCTCTATTTATTCACTCCGCTTGTCATTAAATGAGGTAAATCTCATAATTATCTCTTCTCCATCTTATTAAAAATCTATTTTTATGATAAATTATGCTTTCAAAATAAAATAAAAGTCTTATACCCATGCGCTTAACATTATCCGTTATTACACTTCAGGAGCAAGCTCCATTCACCACGATGACGCATACTTTTGATCAATCGGGTGGCAGTGTTGGCAGACATCAGCGTGCTGACTGGGTATTATTAGATGATAGAAAATTTTTATCAGGTGAGCATTTTAGTATAAATTGTGATGGTAAAAGCTTTTTTGTTGTAGATACTAGCACCAATGGTACGCTTATTAATGATTCTATTCATCCTTTAGGGCAGAGCAACTCTCATACTCTGCAAGATGGAGATCAAATAAAAATTGGCGAGTATGTTTTACTTGTGTCTATTTTTGCTGATTCTGCTCCTAGTCATTCTGACTTTCCTGTTAATACTAGCTCGCAAGGCCATAAAGAGCTGGATCCTTTTTTTAGCTCTGGTGGACATTTTGATTCGTCCACAAGCTCTGATAGCTCACAGGATGATTCACTGCAAAAGCATGATCCTTATGCTGCATCCTCTAAAAGTTCGTTTGTTGATCCTAATATGTCAGGATCTTTTGGGCAGGCTAGCGCTGTGGAAGACTCCAGTGATCCTTTCTTTTCTTCGGGTGATGCTTTTAGCCCTAATGAAACACCTTTTTCTAAAGATCATGATAAAAATATCATGGAGCATGATACGCCTGTAAATATTCATACACCTTTGCCGAGCGCTTCTATCAATCCTGCTCCTCAAAAACCACCTCAGCCAGCACAAGTCCCTGCTGAAGTGTTTGCAGACATCATTGAGAAAGAGGAAGAGCCTGATGCTTTTGATTTTTTAGATAGCGAGATTCCAGAGAACACCACTCAAGAAATTACGAGTACAGAGCAAGACTCAACAAAAAGTGTAGCTTCAACCCCCCCCCAAACTAGCAAGCCTACACAACCAGCCAGTGTTGATGTTGTTGAAAGTACTGACTCTCAAACTGAAAATGAATCTGCCGAAGAGGAACCAGCGGTTGTTACCAAGAAAGAAAAAACAGCTAAAAAGAAAACACTAAAAACTGACAACCCAAAAGTTAAAAAAACAACGGGAACTAAAAGCAAAGATACACCTGCTGCCGCTGATGCTAATAGCAACTCTAAAGCATTAGAACTGCTATTAAAGGGCGCGGGAATCACTCAAAAACACCTACCCTCTGAAGTTCCAAATGAAACTTTTGAAATTATTGGTCATGCTTTGAAAGAAGTTCTTCAAGGTACAATTGATCTATTAAGAGCGCGCGCGGAAACAAAAAATCACCTGCATCTTGATCGAACAATTATTGGGCGTGTTGAAAATAACCCACTTAAATTTATGCCTAATGCTGAACAAGTTATTATTCATTTGTTAACTAATGAAGAAACAAATAAAACTTACACGCCGTTGGGTAAGGCGCTAGAGGAAGCTTTTGATGATATTAAGGCGCATCAGTTTGCTATGACGGTGGCAACACAAGGTGCGCTTAGAGGTGTCATTAAACAGCACTTCTCTCCCAAAAATCTAGCCGACAATATGGCTAAAGATCATCCCATCAGCTCCCGTATTCCATTGCAGCGCCAAGCAAAACTATGGAGTATGTTTGAATCACTCTATGAGGATGTGGAAAAAGAGGCGGCGGAAAGCTTTCAAACCTTACTAGACAATGAAGTGAGTTCTGCTTATGAAAAACAACTGATGGAGCTAAAGTCGCTCCGCATTAGTAGTAGTAACAATAATAATGATGATTTTCCTGAGTAACCCGCATGGATAGCTTTGGAAGATACAAGATTGAAAAACAAATAGGTATCGGTGGTACAGCTGCAGTATATCTTGCCACCCATACAGGTTTGGGTCGAAAAGTTGTTTTAAAGGTTATGTCTAATCAGTTGTTTGCACAGGACATTGATTACAAACAACTTTTCATCGAAGAAGCCCAAACGATTGCTCACCTTCACCACCCAAACATTATTCAGGTTTATGATGTAAGCACTGATGAAGGACGTATTTACATTGAAATGGAATACTTGTCGGGCGGAACACTTAAAGATCGTATTCAAGATAATTTACCTTTCGACCCTATTAAAATCATTACGGAAATTGCGGCGGCATTGCAGTACGTTTTTAATGCCAGCGGCACAATTCACCGAGATATAAAACCTAGTAATATTCTTTTTCGGGAAGATGAAAATGGCCTGTCTGCCGTTCTGACAGACTTTGGCATTGCCAAAACCCATGATGAAGATAGTGAGTTTACTAATATTGGAGTAAGAGTGGGCACGCCCCGCTACATGAGCCCAGAGCAACTCATGGGCGGACAAATTGATCAACGCTCAGATTTATACAGTTTAGGCATTATTTTTTATGAATTACTAAGCGGTCAGTTATATAATAAAGAACAGTCTGCAGGGGTCATTGAGAGCTTTAAAACACCACAATTACCCAGTGATCATAAAAAACTACAACCTATTCTAAATAAACTGGTTACTCCGAACCCTAAAGACAGATTTAACAACGCTAATGAACTTATAAATGCGCTAGCAAGATTTAAAAACTATGCTCCTTCCAGTAGCACGTCTAAACTAAGAAAAAATAGCACAAGCAATAGTAATATACCTTTTAATAAGGTCATCATTGGTACATCAGCGTTACTTGGCGTATTGGTACTGGGTGGAGGGGGTTACTTTTTTTATAACCAGCAACAAACCAACACCCAAAAAAAGGTTGATATTGAGTTAATTGAAACAGCATTATTAAGTCTTCGCCAAAATGAGACTGATTCTGATGCTGTTTTCTCTTTAATTAAAACAGCATCAAAAAAATACCCCAAAGAAGAAGTATTTGAAAAATTTAACGAGAAAGCTAAAGACATTGCACGAAAACAAAGACTGCGATCAATTATTGACAGCACGACTTCTTTATTAGAAAACAATGAATTTAATCTTGTGGAACGACGTTTAGCGAAGGCAATGAATTTATCACCATCGGAGATTGAAGAGGATGAAATTAATCAAATTCTTAGCTTTACTCAAGAAAAGCGAGCTGAAGAAAGCAACAATAGAGTCGAAGAAGATAAGCGCAAAATGAAAGCTGATAGAATAAATAATCTTGGTACTATGATTATTTCTGGGTACGGGTATGAAGCCGAAGCCCCTATTCTTTCCAAAATCAAAGATATTAAAAAAGTCAGTAGCTGGCCTAGAGTCAGAGTGAGTAACAACAAGCCCCTTTTTATTCAATGTTTATATGAATCTCCCAATCATGAAATATTTAGATTGCACCCCTACCCTCAACCAAAATCTACCTATTCACTCTCCCCTCAGCAACCAGGAACACTTATTGACATCCCTTTAGGCGAAGAAGTTGCAGGAACCTCAACCATTACATGTATTGGCAGTAAGAAAAGTCTTGGAAGTGAGTTTATGAGCCTATTTGACACACAATACAAACTTAACAGGCTAACCTCTATCAAAGAAGTAATAAAGCACTTGAAAGAAGAAACTGATGGCATAACTTTGATAGAGTCTACAGAAGTTGTATTCAAATAATACTTGGTATTTTCTATCAAAAAAAAGGCCCTCATATTGAGGGCCTTTTTTTTGATATCAATTAAGTGATTTACTTTTTAAGTATTTCATACTCAACGCGACGATTCTGCGGTGCTGCTGGGTTAGTGCCTCTCATTGGCTTTGTCTCACCAAAACCATGAAAACGCACCATGTTTGCTGGCACTCCTTTTCTAACCAATGCCGCTCTTACGCTTGATGCACGATTATGAGATAACAACATATTGTTTCTATCAGAACCAATTGAATTGGTGTAACCATTGATAGAAATTTGTTTGATCTCTCCTTTGGCAATTTGATAAGTTCGTGCTAATGCATCGACTTTAGCCAATGCGCGACCATCTAACTGGTGAGATGCATTTGCAAACTGAAGATGCGAGTTTGCGCTTGTGCGTTTTGCGCGACGTTTCGCTTGATAAACAGATTTTCTTTTTCTAACAACAGGGTTGCTAGTATCTTCGCCCGCAAATGCTACAAACTTACCACCACCTAAACCAAGATCAACCATTAGTCGATTAACTTCTTTATCAACAACTAATGCGCGCTTACGAATTTGTGAAGGCTTTGCATTGCTCCCTGTTACCGCTTTATTACCGCCAACAATTGCATTGAAATCATTCGCATTCCAAGCAGATGCTGACATTGAACCGAGACCAAGTGCTAAATAGCATGCAGTGATTAAAAGTTTTTTCTTCATGATTATCTCCATTTTTTGATACACACATCATTTGAATATATATTTAAATATGGGGTATGAACAAATGATTACAAGGGCTAATGCGCCTATATAGTTTTCGCCATTATACACGATTTTCTCTAATTAGGTATACCAGCTGTCGGTGATTTAAACTCGAATCCAAAAAACTTTGGATCTTCTGCGATAACCGCTGCTGAGAATATATAAAACACATAATTATAGGTTTCATCAGGGATTTTATAAGTCTGTATAAGTTTCCAAAAATTTCTTTCTCGTGGATTGTCAGGCATTTTTCTAATTAATCTTTTAACTCGATTGTGCCCCCAGTTGTAACCTGCCATAACTAGCAAACCTGATGCTTGTGCCTCTGTACTGTATATCTCTTTCAAATAACGAGCAGCTGCGCCCGCTGCTTTAACAAAGTCATGGCGCTCATCATCAGGATCATAAACGCGCGTGCCAGACAACGGCCCTATTTTTAAACCAAATTCTGTTGCTGTCGTTGGAATAAATTGCCATGCACCTTTTGCAATGCCCCAGCGTGTCCTCGGCCCAATAGCTCTTACATTAAAATTACTTTCTTGCATCGAAAGGTATAAAAACTGCGGCGGCAACCCTTCTTTTTTTAAGGCATCTAAAGCCGCTTTTTCAAAACCATTATCATAAAGGCGCTTCATCGCATTCTTCATTCGAGGGGAATGTTGCCAATAACGAATATACTTTTTTACTTCTTCAGTAAAACCTGGTGGCAAATCAATATCACATTCTCCAAAATCACGCGCCACTTTTAATATAAGCCAATCGTCTCTATTTTTTGACAGCGAGCTAACATCTAAAATACCTAGTTCGTCGATATATTCACTATAGCGCTCCCGCATTCTTTTTAGCTTTATTCGTTTTTTATCTACCGCGGCTAGCAGTGCACTATCGTTACTCTTCTTTAATTGTAATTCGGTTTTTACCAAATCAACTTCTAATGTTTTCATATCGTAGAAAATATTGATGGCTAACTCTCTAGCAGTTGAGAGTTGGTCTTGCTGGTAAGCTACCATGGCAATTGCACCCACTAATAAAAGTGCGGCAATTCCTAAAACCCACTTGTATTTACCTGTTTTCTTTTTACTATCTTCTCGGATAACTTGGCGAACAATTTGCGTATATTCTCCTGCCTCACCACCATCATCGCTTAAATAACGTCGAATAACTTCTTCGCGCGATGGCAAGTCCGAACCTGATGGTGATAGTGACGGCGTTCTTATTTTTGTTTTTTCATCTTGGGTGACAATTTGCGTTACATCATCTGTAGATTTGGGTGAAATATTAGCACTTAATGCGCTTTGCCCTCCTGGAGGCTCTACATAAACGAAGGTATCCGATTTGCCCAAACGAAGTACGCAGGGTATTGGCAAAGATTCATAAGATATTTGCTTATCATCAATAAATGAACCATTGGTACTATCCAGGTCACGGATCATCCAGCCAGCAGTTGGATCTTTAATAATTTCCACATGAGTACGGCTAACTTCCGCATCAACAATGCTTAAATCATTTTCTTCTGAGCGTCCAATCGTGAATGATCTAGCAAATAAAATTCCATCTAGCGTATTAGTGAAAGGGCCAACCAAAGTAATTTGTATTGATCCTTCTAAACCATTGTCATTATTAGGCGGTGGAGGTGGCGCACCTCCTGGTGACATAATAACCGTTCTATCATCATCCATCATAATATTGGGTCATCAAGAATAGGATTATATTAGAGCAGTTTTTCATGTTAGCAACAAAAGCGTTAAGGTAGCTTTGCAATAGTATTTAATAAATAGAGAAAGGTATATTTCAATCTTATTCTAGAGCCATGCATGCTACTAACCCTTATTTTAAAAGGTCAGAAGAAGCACACCTACAAAATCAAAGCTATATTACAGTAAACTTCCTTTCAAAGGATGCTCTTTTACCCAACCTGCAACGCCTAAATCATCGACAAAGCATACTTTCAAATCTGCAACAGGAGTAGTTTCATCCCAAAACAGCTTGATATTACACTCACCTTCGCTCTCAACATAACTCCAAACTTCTTCTTTGCCGAAACTCACACCGTGTGAATCAGTAACAAAAACTAGCAAGTCTGCGTCGGTTCGGTCTTCGACACGAGTTACATTAATGGTTGCAACGGTTCTAACTTTTTCAACTTTTACTAAAGCCATTATGCTCTCCTTAAAATAAGTTTATATTCCAGCCCGAATGTAGCAATGTAGCGCAAAAAAATAATTACGTCCAGATGCTATTTACTCAGAATAGTCTACACCATTAGACCACATTACAATCATGTAAAACTAGGGGGGTGTGCTACCGCCTGTTAAAACCCAGATACACGGTCAAAAAACCAAGTATCAACGGCATTCAGCGTAGTGCCCCCCCATTTTACATGATGTATTCAGCTCTTAATGCAGTGGCTTACATTTAGAGGCTTGATCTGCTTCTGCAAGCGATCAAAAAATGCTAACTCAAGACGCCCATCTGCGCGACAGCCTTTAAAATATTCCTCGCCTTCTGCTTCTATCCTTTTTAAAAACTGCATGATTATTGCAAAGATTGCAAGATGATAATCTTGATTTTTTTCTTCGGTGACAGGATATTGAGTTTTAATTTTTCTAAAGTCTCATTTTGAGCATAAACAACAACTTTTTATGTCAAATTTAGCATTAATTTCTCTAAGAAGAGGGATGTTATTGCCTCCACGCTCGACCTAGCAACTTGGAACTACTTCACATTAAACAACCATTCATAAACATGATGATTGAAAAAAAAACTAAATATGCTAGCCTACGCTTGTTATTATGATACTACAAAAATTAGGATAAATTATGGCTAATGCCAGTCAAAAACATCGCGAGTTAGAGTTCATATCACCTTTAGGTCAGGACGTATTACTACTTCATCGCTTCAAAGCGGTAGAAGAGTTAGGGCGTCCATTTAATTTTGAACTAACTCTTAGAAGCAGCAAAGAAGATATAGAGTTTGAATCACTGCTTGGACAAAATGTTTCTGTCAGGCTAGATGTTTCTGGTAATCAAGAACGATTTTTCAATGGGTATATTACCGAATTCTCCCAAGGTGAGAACGCAGAAGGCTTTGCTACTTATTTTGCAACTATTTCTCCTTGGTTATGGTTTCTTAAGCGCACCCAGGATTGTCGAATCTTTCAAGAACAAAAGGCTACAGATATTATAGAATCCGTCTTCCGTGACAACGGCTATACTGATTACGAAGTTCGCCTAAACAACAGCTACAGAAATCGAGAATATACAGTTCAATACAGAGAATCAGACTTCAATTTTGTATCACGACTCATGGAAGAAGAAGGCATCTACTATTTTTTCAAACATGAGGAAGGTAGACACCAGTTAGTTCTTTGTGACGGCTACTCTGCACATGAAATGATCCCTGCCTACGAAGCCATCCCCTATTTCCCGCCTGACTCAACAACCGTTCGCCACGAAGATACAATCAACCACTGGAAACAAAAACGTAAAGTGCTATCTGGTTCTGTTGTATTGAATGATTTTGATTTTAAGCTCTCTAATGCGGACATTCACAACGAGTACACTTTCCCTAAACACCATGAAAAGGCCGATGCAGAAATATATGATTACCCTGGTAACTATATAACGTCTGACGAAGGACGTCATTACGCCCGTATGCGACAAGAAGAAATACACTGCCAATATGCGACTGTAAAAGGCCAAAGTACCGCAAGAGAATTTATCGCAGGAGGCTTGATGAAAATGACCAAGCATCCTAGAGATGATCAAAACACTGAATACCTCATCACAAAAGTTACTCACAAAGTAGATCAAGATTCTTTTGGTTCCACAAAAAAAGGGGCAGCAGGGTTCATTTACAAAAATAAATTTAGCGTTATTGAAAGCCTCACTTCATTTAGGGCAGCTTGTCTAAATAAACCACCCCTCACAGATGGTCCACAACATGCCACTATCGTAGGCCCTGCAGGTGAAGAAATTTATTGTGATGAATTTGGTCGAGCCAAAGTACAATTTCCATGGGATAGATATGGCAAGAACAATGAGAACAGCTCCTGCTGGATTAGGGTATCTTACAATTCAGCTGGAGGCAGCTTTGGAACAATGGTTCTCCCCCGCGTTGGGCAAGAAGTGATCGTCGATTTTTACGGAGGTAACCCAGATAGACCCGTCATTACAGGACGAACATACAATGATATGTGTAGAGTCCCCTATGCTCTGCCAGCTAATAAAACAAGAATGACAATGAAATCTAGCACCCACAAAGGCAAGGGATCTAACGAGCTACGCTTTGAAGATGGCGCTGGAAAAGAAGAGATTTTCATGCACGCACAATATGATCAAAATAATGTTGTGGGAAACAATGAAACAACAAAAGTTGCAGTTGATAGAACAGAAGATATTGGCAATAACGAGACTATTACTATTGGTAATAATCGTACAGCGTCTGTGGGTGTTGATGAGTCAATAACCGTTGGCAGTAACCGAACTGAATCTGTCGGAGCTGATGAAACAATAACAATTGGCAGTAACCGAACTGAGTCAGTCGGGTCAAATGAAAAAATAAGCATTGGTAGCAATCAATCAATAGATGTTGGTAGTGATCAATCATTGAGCATTGGTAGTAGCCAATCAGTCAAGGTAGGTAAAAATAAAACTGAAACAATCACAATTGCTAAAGCCTTGTCTGTCGGTGCTGCCTATCAAGTTTCTGTCGGTGCAGCAATGAATACTACTGTGGCACTTATTCAAGCAACAGAAGTTGGTATTAACAAAATAGTAAAGGTTGGAAATAAGTACTCATTAAATGCAAATGATGAAATTTCTTTGGTAACAGGAAAATCAAGCATCGTGATGAAAAGTGATGGCACTATTACCATTAAAGGTGTGGATATTAATGTGATTGCAGATGGTGAAATCAACACAAAATCAAAGAAAAATACTGTCATGAAAGGCAAAAAGATTCTTAAGAACTAACAATGCAAAAACAGTCAGAATCTAAAAATAGCCAAACGCTAGAAACGCTTCAGGAGGATACTCAATCCCCCCTTGAAGCGTTGTTGCAACAAAAAACACAATCCAGTGATGAGAAAGAAGTAGAAAACTATCCTAATAGCCTTATTGGACAAGTCTCTACTTTTGACGAATCTGGCTATCCCATAGTGAACTTCTCTATCAACAACAAAGAATATACGAAAAAAGCTAGTAGTACGGTAAGTATTGGAATAGAACAAATTGGTAGCGACTGTTTGATATGCTTTAACCACGGCAATATTAAAGAGCCCATTATCACAGGCATCATTCAACAACCAGAAACTATTGATGAAGATAAGCCAATGGTCATTCATTCTGAATCAGGCATTATTCTTAAATGCGGCTCATCAAGAATTGAACTTACAGAAGATGGCACGATCAATATCCAAGGTATGCATATTAACAGCCAAGCCTACGGTCCGCACCGCATTAAAGGCGGCTCGGTGAAAATTAACTGATATGAACTTATATAACGCCACCCCATTTGCTGCTGCCTATAGTCTAGGCATACAAAAGAGTGGGCGAAACTGCTTGGTAATTGTAGTAAAAGCAACGTATAAATTACCTGAAAAAAGTGGTGATACGCCAGAGCTTGCTGAAGAGCAAATCGAGCCATTTGAAACGGATACTTATACAGATGAGCCAGGTTTAAGCGCACCAATTTATGAGAATGACTACGCCACATTTAAACCACGTTGCGATGTTCTACTCCATGCTTCTGCTTATTCACAAAAACCTGTAACCGAAAAAAAAGTAGGCTTCAAAGTAGGCAAGCTTGCAAAAGTGTTTAATGTCATTGGAGCTAGACACTTAATAAGATCAACATCAGGTAACACACCAACCAAATCAGAACCCTTCACTCAACAAAAAATAAGCTACAACACGGCTTATGGCGGCTCTGATAAAACAGGCAAACAAGATAAAGATGGGGAAGATATTTTTAAAAGCTTTATTCAAAATCCAGTAGGTGTTGGCTACTACCCAAGTAGCAACGCCGATGAACGCACTGGCAAACCACTCCCTCAAACTGAAGAAGTTGGCTACCCTATTACAAGCTTTAAAAGTAAAGATTACATTCCTCAATCCTTCGGGCCAGTTGCAAGAAACTGGTACCCACGCCGCCTTTTAGGTGGCACTTATGATAAACATTGGAATGATAATATCCGACCATTTTTACCAGAAGATTTTGATGAACACTATTATCAATGCGCCCCCAAAGACCAGCAGATGCCGCACATAAAAGGGGGAGAAGAGGTTGTTCTAGTGGGTATAGTCCCACAAGGTAAATTACAATTTAATTTACCCAAAGTATCCGTACCTATGCAAGCAATGTTAAGCAATGGAGAACGCCACAACCTAGCCCCTGTTATTGATACACTCATAATTGAACCCGATGATGAAAGATTCACAATGGTTTGGCGTGCACGAATAGCGCTAAAGAAAAATGTGCACGAAGTCGATACGCTCATTGCAGGCAAGCCAACTCCCGCATGGGAGCGCGCCAGAATGATGGATAAGTTATTCCTTCCACTAGACCAACTTAATGCCTTTGAAAAACGTATGAGAAAACAACTTGCAGAAGAAGAGCGCCTACGAAAGCTCAATGAAGATAATGGTGATAGTAATAATCTTGCCAAAGAGGTTAAACCATGAGCCGTCCTCTAGCGATTGCAGGAATGGGCATGATCTCTTGCCTAGGAGAAGGTGCAGAAGTGAATGCGGCAGCCATGCGCTGTGATTATGATGGTTTTTCACAAACAACCTTTAATCAACCCTTTAGTGCAGAGCCTCAGTTAGGTGCACAGATAGAAACAGAATTGCGTGGCATCCCAAAACTGACTTATATGAACAAGGTTGCAATAAAAGAAGCAATCAAAGACCTACCAGAAGGCTACGAAGGTTTAACCATTATTTATTGTATGCCAGAGAAATCACGACAGTCATTTTTCAGCAATGAAGACGCTTTACGTGAGATTATGGAAGACACCTTTCAGGAACTCCATTTAGGTAGTTTAGGCCCTGCATCTTCTGCGTTTTGGCAACACCGATGCGGCTTTGTAAGCGCACTAAAACAAGCACAAGAACTGTTATATAAACAAGGGCGAGAATATGTGCTTATCGTATCAATCGACAGTTTATTAAATAATGCGACACTCTCTCAATATGGTGGTGGGCTTTATGGTGAAGATAGACGCTTATTAGGCGATGGTCACTCCAATGGATTTATACCGGGCGAAGCAGCAACCGCTATCTTGCTAAGCACTCGAAAAGATAATTCAACCGTCATTATAAGTGGTGTAGGTGAGGGAAAAGAAACTGCTACACTGGATAATGAAGAAGAAGTTTTAAGAGGCAATGGAATAGCGGATGCCATTAAACAAGCCTCCAAAGATGCTGGTGTAGAAATACACAATACGGGCTTTCGAGTTAGCAGTGTTTCAGGTGAAGACTACTTTTTTACAGAAGCTGCATTGGCTCAAATTAAAACACTAAAACAAAAAGTTGATGAGCAGCCTCTATGGCATCCTGCAGACAGTGTTGGAGAAATAGGCGCAGCAATTGGTTGCGCAATTACCGTTATGACCTATTATGCATTTACAAAAAACTATGCACTTAGTCATAATGCACTCTGTCATATCAGCAACGATAATTCACAAAGAGGGGCTTTTATCATGCAATATAAACCCTCAAAACAACAAGGAGCTTAATCATGGCAAATGAAGTATTTGCAAATGACTTGGAGATTGCCTGTAAAAGAGCAGATGGAAAATCAATCGCTTGTTTTCCTGACCCTTGTTTTAGCCCTCCCTCTCCTAGTGCTGGCTGGATACTAATCCCTTATGCCAATACAGCCTATGCAAAAGACACTAGCAATGCCTCTAAAACCGTTTTTATTAGCGGCAAGCCAATAATGAAAAAGGATGTTTCCTTCTTTAAAACAAGCACAGGAAACGAGCCAGCGGCAGGGCCAAAGGGTCAGTTTACGGGAGTAAAAAAAGGTAAGGCTTATTTCACTAGTTGGTCAATGAATGTAAAAGTTGAAGGGGAAAATGTTGATCGTCATACGGATGGAATGACTCATAATCATGGGTCTAAGTCTGGGAATACTGCGATTTGGACTTATTCTGATACCAACCATGCACCACCAGAATGCCAAGATGAATGTGTAAAAATAGAGGTGAAGTGCGGCAAAGGTACAACTAAAAGCCAAGCAAAGGCTATTTGTTCTGGAACTAAAAGCAAACCAAAAGAAAAAGATAAAAAAACTAAGCAAAGGAAGGGATTTAAAAAGAAAATTATTGCTGAAGTAAAAAAAGGCTTTGCAAAAAAAGGAATTAGTTTGACAGGCTCTGATTGGAAAAAAGAAAACTGCATACCTTTGCATTTGATAAAACCAGATAAAAACCTTAATCTAAAAGATGCCCACAATAAATTGAATGAAGCAATGTCCGACCTAAGTGGTTTAAGTTTTGATTTAAGTGATGAACTTTTAGATACATTTATTAGTGCTAATTGGAAAGAAGGTGTAAAACAAGTATTGATAGGGGTAATAGGAAGAGATCCTATAGAGTTTTTTAGTAAAAAATATCGTTTTGGAAAAGCCATAGTAACTGGAGGTGAAATTGCCGCTGAAGCTGAAGAAGCAATTGATACATTATATAAAGGCTGGGAGGATGCTATGAAAGAGATGCATTCTCAATTAGACGATATGCAAAAAAAGTTACTTGACTCTAAAAAGTGGCTAAAAGATCAAGGAGACATAACTGGAGATGAACTAGCAGAAATGCAAAAGCAAGCGGCTAAAAAAGGATGCTTAGGAGCTAGAAAATGCCTTCTAGAGCCTTATAATTCAAGCACAGGTAACTTAGGAAAGAGTATGTTTTCAAACAAAGGTTGTTGCCCTGGTCAAACGGCACATCATTTAATTCCTAATTCTGCTTTTCAGGAAGAAAGAGGAAAAACAAACAGTAATATTGATGATTGTAAAAAATCATTTTGGAGTAAGCAAGGGACTTACTATACAGAAGGAGGTTCACCGACTGTTTGTGTAGAAGGAATCAATCAGCATCAAGGGTCTCATGGAGATATTCATACTGATTCAAAGACACTATTTGATATGGTACCAAACCCTCACTATAGTGCATATCGCAATAAAGCTATAACTGCCCAGAAGCAAACATTCCCGAGCAGTAATTGCAGTACAAAATGCATGAAGTCTCAACTAGACAATTACTATAAAAAAGCGTGCAGAAAAGATAGTTTCCCGACTCGAAAAACTGATGGTATTGGCAGTGTTGATCAACCTATTAGTAATTCAACAATTTCTAATTAAAGAAGAGGAACTTATGTTAAAAGAAGCTTTATTTCCAACTTTAGAGAAAGCACTAGGCAAAAGATATTCTATTGTTTCTTCTTATGTTTTTGATAAAAACACCATTGCATTTTTTGCTGTTAGACCCTATAAAGATAACTGGAACTCATATCTTAAGTTGATAATATTTAGACCAGACGGTCAATGGTATGCCGCTGAACTAAATGGGATTTGGGGAAAACCTTGGTTTGGCGGCATTATAAAGCACCCAAGACACCAGCTTCTATTTGTTAGTGAGAATGGTGATACGCACACAGCTGTAGGGGGATATCCATTAACGTCACAAGGAGCTATTCCAAAATCTAGGTCAGCGCTAAAGACGAGTGACTTCCCTGCTTTATTTTTTCATAATGCTAAGTCCATTAATGGAAAAATCTATACAGTTAATAGCATGAGAGGAGTTTTTAAGTTCACTGGTAGTGAATGGATTCAATTAAAAAGTGGGCTTCCTGATTATGAAGATATAGTTGGTAGAAATTATGGTTTTCGTGATATCGATGGTTTTTCTGAAGATGACATCTACGCTGCTGGAGGGGATGGTGACTTATGGCATTGGAATGGTGAAAAATGGCGGCAAATTGACTGCCCAACAAACGCTCTTTTAACAAATATTTGTTGTGGAGATGATGGACTCGTTTATATCACCATGAATAAGAACGCTATTCTTTGTGGACGCGAAGATAACTGGGAATTCATCAATCAAGATATGTCAGATAGGTTCGAAAGCATTGTCTGGTTCAAAGACCGTATCTACCTTTCAAGTTCATACCAATTATTTCAGATTAAAGATAATAAGTTTTCTGCTGCAAACGAAGGTGAATTTCGTTCTTTGTTGTGGGGCAGGCTTTCAGTTGGTGATGGCATTATGGTCGCTGCCTTAGATAGACGCATTGGTATTTATGATGGTAAAGAATGGACAATTGTATCTGAAGGAAAGAAAGTCCCTTGGCAGCAAGATTAGAAATAATGTCTTTGTCTAAGTCACTCCAACAACAACTAAAACACGACACCCCCTACGCATGGTTCCTACGCGACCAAGCTAGTGTTAGCCCCGTCTTCTACCGCAAGCATCTTGCAGAGCTTGATGAGCGCCTTGAAGCATATCTCGATTGTTATCTAGTCAGTCAGCGTGCGGGAGAATCCTTACTACCTATCTTAGACATGTCTGACTGGGGTGCTGTTTTTGTAACCGCTCTCACTGCTATTCGTACCAATGATACCGAATCATTTGAATTGGCCTTAAATGCACTTGAAGAAGAGTCTCAAGCGAAAGAATTAAGCGATGCGTTCTGTTGGACATCATTTGAACAATCTAAGTCTTTTTTAGATAAGGCAATTCTTGATAAAAACCCTCTAGCGCGTATCGCGGGGATTACGGCTGTTGCTTATTTTACCCCGCAGATTTCACCTGAATTGTTAGACACCTTTTTAAAAGATAAGTCACTAGGCGTCATTGCCGCTACGATTAAAGTTATTGGTGAAAATAAACTTAACGATTATGATGAAAAGCTCTGGGAGTTTCTCACCCATGAAGATGAAGAGATCAGATTCCGCGCTGCATTCTCAGGTAACTTGATAGGTGTTCAAGGGGCTTACGAGGCTTTACAAAAATTCTGCTTTGGTGATGAAACCCCATATTTACGTGAGGCACTTTCGTTGCTTTATCAGGTAATGCCTGAAGGTGATATTAGCAACACTTTAGCACGCATCCAAAAATCATCTCTTTCAGTGCGTATCAAAGCTTACAGTATCGCTATGGCTGGTTTGCCCGATATGGTCCCTGTGTTACTTGAGTGGATGGAAGACCCAGAGTACGCACCCTTAGCAGGCGAAGCTTTTAGCTTTATAACAGGCGCTGATATTGAAGAAGATGATTTAAGCATTCTGGATGTAGAAATCTGCGAAAGCCAAGAAGCCCCCTTGGCTGAAAAACGCAAATCAGACCCCTGGACTGAAGCCTACGAAGATGATCTCCCTTGGCCTGACCCTGAACTAACAGGCAACTGGTGGAAAGCACACCAGCAACACTTCCAAAATGGAACCCGCTACCTTGCAGGAAAAACACTCGAAGAAAATAATCTACAGGCCGTTTTAAAGAATGGAACACAACCACAACGCCACATCGCCAACTTAATACTGTCTATTCAAGACCCTTCAAGAGTAATTAAAACGGTTCAACTACTTTAAGTATCCAATAAGTTATATCATGTAAAACTAGGGGGGTGTGCTTCCTCTGCATCTAAAGTAATGTAAAAAATACTCCTTTAAATCTAAATACCTCCATGTCAATGATTCAAATTCCAAATTACACCGTTAAAAAAGTCATAGGTCAAGGTGGCATGGCTTTAGTTTATCTTGCTACTCAAGATATGCTTAGTCGTGAAGTAGCCTTAAAAGTATTGATGCCTGACATGATGAAGGATGACAACCTTCGTAAGAGCTTTTTAAATGAAGGAAAAATAGTTGCCAGCTTGAAGCACCCCAATATTGTCAGTATTTTTGATATTGGAGTTGTTGGTGATTCAATTTTTTACATGTCCATGGAGTACATCTGCGGAGGCACTCTAAAAGAGAAACTTTTAAAGGAAAAGTTCTCATACAATGCCGCCATTAAAGCCCTTGAGGAAATTTCTGAGGGCTTATCTTATGCACATGAACAAGGTTACATCCATCGAGATATAAAACCCGGCAATATTTTATTTCGTGATGACGGCTCAGCAGTGCTTACGGATTTTGGTATTGCAAAGCTACAGGATACCTCAGGAGACTTAACACGGTTAGGGCTTACCGCTGGCACTGCACAATATATGAGCCCTGAGCAAGCCCAATCTTCAAAACTAGATTCCCGCTCTGATATTTATAGCCTTGGTCTTGTCTTTTTTGAAATATTAACAGGTAAAAAAGCGTTTGGATTTGATACTCATCATCAAGCCATTCATCTACACACTACTGCACCGCCACCTAAACTTCCTAAGGAATATGCTTTTTTACAAAAAGTCATCAATAATGTTCTAGCAAAGAAACCGAAGGATCGTTATCAAACTGTTTTGGAATTTGTTCGTGCCATCAAAAATGCGGGGCAACCGACAGTAACAGCAACAGGGAGTACAATACATACTGATGAAACCATCATTCATGGCGCTAAACCATCCTTTATAAAACGTATTAAGCAAAAACCTTTTTCACTGTTGTTAACTCTTTTTGCTGGGCTCTTTACCGTAGGCGCTATAGTTTTTAGTATCATTAATTACCCCAGCAAAGCTACCAAAATTGATAAACCTATTAAAGTAACTGTCAAGACCATAGAGGAAACCTCTACCCCCAAGCCACAGAATATAAGCCTCCCTCAGGTAAAACCCAAAACTGAACAAGCAACATTAAAAAACATGGATGACGAGCCTAAATGTAATAATAAAAAAAGGGGGAAAGTGTTTATTAATGACGTTCTGGTTAGCTCAAACACGATTAATAAGAACAATGATGGGGCTTGTGATAATGAAAGAAATAACAAGATAGCTATCACTAGTAAACCACAAATAATTGATCACTTCGCGCCCAAGTGTAAGAACTTATCATCACTGATTAAAGAGTCATTATCAATAATTAGTGACAATGACTTCTTTGGCATGACCGCTCACGATTCAGGCAATAGCTGGCTTTGCGCTCAAAAGGATTTGTATAAACAATTAGATATTTTTAAAGCAGCCATACAAAAAGGAGATTATGATACTTTAGATAAATTTATCTACCCCCCAATAAAAAAGGGTAGATCGCTAGAAAGTTTGGCTAAAATTATAATGCTACCCTATTTACCAAGCGACAAGGTTACAACTCATTCCCAAATAATTGAATTACCCTTTAGAAAATACTCTAAGGGTATTTATGCCAAGATCCCATCTATTATTGCAATGAGTATGGATCTATCCCTTTCACAAAAAGACTTAAACGAAAATATTAAAAATGGTCGCCTAAAAAAAGCACAAAAAACAGCTGCAAAAACACTAAAGAAAAAATACGGTGCCTTCGAGATTTACTTCAAAAAAGGTACACTTGAGGCAACTTTTTACAAGAAAGGACAAGCACTGGCAATTTATGAAGTAGATCATGGGTGGTCAATAATGACTTATGACTCCAAAAGCTTGAAAAAAATAAAGAAGGATTTGCCAAAAGAAATTCTTAGGTATTTAACTAACTAAATTGACTACCCTCTTACTTCACTAAAACGCATTTACTCAAGAATCATCATGTAAAACTAGGGGGGTGTGCTTTAAACTTTAGTAGCTTATAATTAATCATCCCATTAATAACTTACAACAGGATTTAACCAATGAGCCAATCATGGATGCAAGGCTACACCTCTGATATTGAATACACCGCAGGTTATTATCGTGAGCAAGAACCCGCTTTTTTAAATTTAAGCGCCATTATGCATGGGGTTGAGCCTGTATTAATTGATAAATCATTTACCTATTGTGAGTTGGGTTGTGGCATGGGTCACACTGCATTGATTATGGCGGCAAATTATCCTCAAGGTAAGTTCATTGCGGTTGATTTTAACCCTGCTCATATCAGTCAAGCAAAGCGCATGGCAGAAGAAGCGGGGCTGGATAATATTGAGTTTTTAGAGCTAAGCTTTGAAGACTTGGTCAATGATTATAGCCTTTTACCACTGTGTGACTTTATTACTTTTCATGGTATTTACACATGGGTGAATGATGAAAATAGACAGTTCTTAACTGATATTTGTAAGCAACATCTTAAGTCAGGTGGCTTAGTTTATAACAGCTATAACGCACAACCAGGATGGGCGGCTGTTGCCCCATTACAGAAAACGTTAAATTTATTGAGCCAACAATATTCAGGCAATAGCCTTGAACGCTTTAGCTCGGCTGTTGGTTTTATTAATGAATTTAGAGAACTTAAACCTCGCTATTTTGAATTTAACGCCACCATGCTTGAACCACGACTAAATAATATTAAAAATTCTGATCCTTCCTACTTGGTACATGAATATCTACATGAAGGTTGGCAAGCACTATATTTCTCTGATGTAGCGAAAAAAATGTCTCAAGCAAAACTCGATTATGTTGGACTTGCAAATCCTGCCGAAGCATATTCCTATACGATTATTCCAGATAAATTTAAACAGCAACTAGCCAAACTTGAAGATTTTTCTGCCAGAGAGATGATAAAAGATTTGGCTTATAACACCAGTTTTAGAAAAGACTTGTACTCTCGAGGTGGCAGGCGTATTGATGCGCAACGCCAAGTGCAGCTTCTTAACTCAATGAGTTGGGTTTTAACATCATCTAAAGAACAATCAGAATTTACATTTAATCTTAGTGTTGGTGAAGCTACCGGCAATGTGGAAACCTACAAGAAAGTGATCAAAGCCTTAGCTAAAAAGCCTTTAACAACTAAAGAATTAGAAAAGGCAACAAAAACCCCAACGAGCAACTTAATCCAAACGCTAATGTTTTTATACGGCAGTAATAAAATTTCACTTAAAAACAATCTTAAAAAGACCAATAACGTGAGTAAATTAAACAAAGTATTAGCGGCTGAAAGCATCAATCAGCGACAGGCGCTCGCTATTGCAGCAGGTGAAATTGGAACCGCTATGCTATTAAACCCTATAGAACTAGCGTTCTTGAATCATCACTTAGAGAGCGATAGTAAAGGCTCAAAAGCAACGTCTATCGCAGAAACTATGCTTGAGGAATTATCATCAAAAGGACTTAGCTTAACCATAAGTGGCAAGACCTATGAAGGTGACAAAATGAAAAAGCACCTAAAAGAAATGGAAAAAAGCTGGATAAACGACACGTTGCCACGCATGCAAGAGATGGGGTGTGTTTGATTTAGTCTGTTAGTAGCTCAAGATTTCTAATAAGTATGAGTGTGCATCCATTCAGGATCTGATGGCGATGTGGTTATCTTGCCTGGCGCTGGTTTTCTTACAGGAGCAGCAGAGCCTCTAAAGGCGAATCGCTGAACGGCAGTTTCATGTGCGCCAAGGTTAACAGATGCCCTTGATGACTTTCCTCCATAGAATGCGGTTACCACATAGTTGCCTGGCGACAAAGTAAAGTTTGCATACGAGTTTGTAATCGTTTTTACATGTTTGCCGCTTCTAGTTAGCACAATTTTTGTTTTAAGAGGCTTGTTATTTAGCGTAACCGCTATTTTAATATGTCCTTTTTGCCCTTGCTGTTTTTGTAATGCGATACGCTTTGCGGCCGCTTTCTTTTGTTTTAGTGCATTGGCAGCAGCTATTTTTCGTTTTTTCTCTGTTGCTTTTTTTCTTGCGAGATCTTTCTTCTTTTTTGCGGCTTTTACTGCATTTTTCTTTGCTAAGTCTTTCTTCTTTTTTTGTTGTTTCTTTTTAGCTAACTTTTTTGCCAGCGCTTCTTTTTTCTTTTTCTCTTCAGCCGCTTTTTCTTTGTCAATTTTTTCTTTATCCAAAGATGCTTGTTTTTGCTTTTCTTCTTTCGCTTTTTTCTCTGCTAAAGCCTCTTCTTCTTTTTTCTTCGCTAATACCGCTTGCCTCTCCTTTTCCTCTTCTTGCTCTTTTGCAAGAGATTCTTGCTTCTTTCTTTCTTCAGCTTTCTTTTTAGCCAAAGCCTCTTGTTTTCTTTCTACCTCTGCGGTTTGCTGTTTATCTAGTTCTTCCTGCTTTTGTCTCTGCTGTTGCTCAAGTTCTTCTTCTTTTTTCAAAGCTTCTATTTTTTGCAGAGCTATGGCTTCCTGTTGTTTGCGCTCTTTCTCTATTTGTTCTTGCTTGGTTTGTTGTTTGATAAGTTCTGCTTGTTGTTTTCTCTTTTCTTCTGCAAGTTTTTGGTCTTTGAGCTTTTCTTGTTCTTCTTGCTGCTTACGTTCTTCCTCTGCCTTTTGTTGTTGAGCTAACTCTTCTTGTTTTAGTCTTAATAATGATTTCTCAGCCTGATTCACTCCAACTGAGGCATTTTTTGGAGTATCTGTAGTACCTTGAAAACTAGAATAATTTACAACACCATAAGCAACAATCCCCATCATTGCTAGCCCTCCAAAAATAGCAGGAATTAGAAAACTTTGCTTCTTAGGAGGCTCCTGCTTTAACGGTGGAGTAGCAGTAGAGTCTCCTACAGGGAAATCGTTAACATTATGAATAATGGTTTTATCTGTATGAATGGTATCTTCTGGTGCTAAAGATGTTTTAGATAACGGTGGGGGATTCTTAACCGCTTCGACAAATTCAGAAACTGTCTGATAACGCATATCAGGCTCTTTCGCCAGCACCTTATCCATCACTTCTTGTAAAGCAGCATACTCCTCTGGCAACATAGGAGGCGGAACAGTCGTATGCTGGTGAATCGCCTGAATATTCGAGTCTGCCTTAAATGCTTTTTTCCCTGTGAGCATTTCATAGAAGACCAAACCAAGGCTGTAAATATCTGAACGCGAATCAAGATCCGTAGTGGTCGCTTGCTCTGGGCTCATGTACTGAACCGTGCCTAAGGTAAAACCTAAACGAGTCAACTCACCTGATGTGTCTTGTAATTTTGCAATGCCAAAATCAGTGATAACTGCCGAACCATTATCACGAAATAAAATATTACCTGGTTTAATATCGCGATGGATATAGCCCTTATTGTGAGCATAAGCCAACCCCTTGGCCATTTCTTCCAGAATATGTTGCGCCTCTGAAAATGCTAACTTTCCTTCTGCCATTTTTTCTTTGAGTGTACCGCCACTCAAATACTCCATCGACATATAAAAAATGGTTTCATCAATAATGCCAATATCATGGATGCGTACGATATTCGGGTGATCCAAACTCGCAACAATTTTTCCTTCACTCAGAAAGCTCTTACGAAGATTCTCATCCTTCATCATATCAGGCAATAAAACCTTCAACGCTACATGCCGGCTAAGCATATCCTGCACAGCGAGATACACCGTCGCCATGCCACCATGACCGACCTCTTTTTCAATCGTAAAATTGGGAATACTAATCATTATCGCCGCACAGCCTCGCACAAAATAGTCAGGAAAAACCAAACTACCACAGTCTAATCCTAGTCTATTTTTCAATTCACGTCTTTAAATAATTCTTGATTAGAACAGTATACAAAACACACCCCCCTACTTTTACATGAACTTCTAAGTCATTGAGTTTCATTATTATTTACATCTACAGATCAAATACTTGCCCATACCCTTAATCGAACCAATAAAGATAGTCTACGTTATTAACTAAAACAGACATATGGGGCTTAAAATAAGCCAGAAAGCCCATATCAATTTTTACATTTGTTACAATGAAGTATAATATGGCTCTATAGCTGAATATAATTACATATATCAAAAATTAAATAGTAGATTTTGGAGAGATTATGAAAAAGACATTATTAATAGGAATTTCATGTTGTTTCGTTCTAGGCTTTAACAATGCATCTGCAGATGGCTGGGACTATAAAGACTATCAAGAAATCATGGGTGCAGGTCATGCTATTTTGGGTACAAATCCCGCACAACAGCGTAAAACTGCGCAACAAGTTGACAGAGAAGTTGTTCGTTTAATGGTAGACCTTGGCTTAAGTGGTGGAAAGTTTGTAGCATTTGCCGGTGAAGATGCTAACAACCCCGTCATTAAAAGGAGAAAAGCCGTCTACCAACAAAAGCGACGCGCTAAACACACCCAAACCAATGCACACCTTCAATTTGCAAATGCATCTTATAAATTAAGCCGTCATGCATTAAATAAAGTGGGAGCACTTGCACGCACTTACCAAATTGCAAAAGGCCAAATTAAGCAAATAACCATCAAAGGTCACACAAATTCCGTTGGCTCAGATAAAACCAATTTGATACTTTCGCACAATAGAGCCGCTAGCGTAAGAGCAGCGCTTCAACAACGAGGCATTCCTGCAAACATCATACGCATTCATGGCTTTGGCGAGACACAGCCAATGACAGGTACAAATTCGGCAGAGCCTGTTAATCGCCGTGTTGAATATGCTATTTCAAAACGATAGCATTTAACTGCGTTTGAATTAACCATGTAAAACTAGGGGGGTGTGCTTTTCTAATAGAACTTAGAGGTACACCCCCCTACTTTTACATGACTATCATTTAGATTTTTTGATGACCTCCCACTGTAAAATCTACATCACTATAAGAAGCAAACCTAGCAGTTATTTTTTGTTTGGGTGTCCAATTATTATTCACTCAGAGTAAAAACAGCAAACCTAAGATAATAACCAATACTAAAATACCAATAACAACCCAAAGACCTAGGCTTGAATTATCTGAAGTCTCAGAGACACCTTCATTGCTCATTATCGTATGGATAGTCTTATTCGAACTATAACTGTTACTGGTTTCTTTAAAAGACCCTTCAGATATTACGCTAAAAGATGAACTCTTTTTCACATGTTTTTCATTATTTTCTGAAGTATTATCATCTAAGAAATCTATTGATGAATGATTAGTTGATTCCATATGATTCAGTATGCGGCTTTCAAACTGTGAGCCTATAGAATTATGGTGCTCCATTAGACTGCTAAAAGCACCATCAAAAAAATCATCTTTAAAAACATTCAGATTACCTAAATCAATCGGATCATTAACTTGATACGTGATCGTCGTTGTTTTTTGTTTGCTAATTTTTCCATTAGCATCATTAAAGAAATCAGTTTCTTGGCTATAAAAACCATCAGGCGCATCGACAATATGACCACAATATAAACACTCCATAATATTGTCATGTTTATCCGCAGCAGTCGTAGCTTGCATTTGACCACCGCACTGCTCGCAACGACTGCCTAAATGGTTAGAATTATTAGTTCCAGAAAACTCTTTCTTTTCACTCATAAATGCTCACTTTTTACCATAATCCATTTTGAACAACTCAATCCACCCTTAAAAAGAAGAAATTGGATCAAGGAGACTAACTAAATCATTAAAATTTTGATCAGAATTTAATGACGAGGATGCGATTAGATTATGGCATCCTTTATCTTTCTATCCATCTTCTTATTTATCACTTGCCCAATCACCCTTTTTATTTATATATCCCTGTTTGCCGTTTTTTTCCACTGCTACCAAACCTTCAGAAAATTCATCCTCAACATAGTCATATTCCAAAGGAATTATTATTCCCCCTTTTTTATCTACAAAACCATATTTACCATCTTTCTTCACCGCTGCTAAACCTTCAGAAAACTCCTTAGCTTCGTCATACTTCAGTGGAATCACAGCAGTGCCATTTATGTTAATAAACCCAGACTTTCCACTTTTAACTACTAAGGCCAAACCATCGACAAAAATACCAGCCTTATCATATTGCAAAGGAATAACTTCCTTACCCTTTTTATTGATATAGCCAACATACTCACCTTTAATAACCATAGCCAAGCCATCAGGAAACCCCCCGATAGTATAATCGTACTTCAAGGGAACGATGAGCTTCCCTTTTTTGTCTACAAACCCAAATTTAAGGTCTTTACGTACCCAGACCAAACCTTCAGAGAAAGTATCCGCAGTTTCGTCGTATTTCACAGGAATTACTTCAGTACCATTTTTATCAATAAACCCCCAACTATCATAATTTCTCCTTACTTTTGCCAAGCAGAATTTTGATATTGATTACTGGATTGAAAGTGATATTCTATTTGAGAAAAAAGGAGATAAGTTAAAAGCAGATGTCGAGTTTAGGGCTATACTGGCTACTCATCCGTGTTTTCAAAATTTAAACCCTCATAAAAAAGGTTTTTCTATAAAATTTAAGCCATCTGCAAACTAAAATAAGTAAATTATAACTATTATGAATATCCAAAAAAAGTTTAAGTTATTATTAAATGATTATTTAAAATCTGATGATGAAAAATATTTATTGGAGTTGCTTGATAAGAATCCAGAATTAATTGGTATTGAATATAGTGAATATCCTGATTTTCACCGAATAATAGATATTCAACTTGGGTCAAAAAAATATAGAGTTTGTCGGCAAATTTCTCAAAATGAAAATTTAATATTAATAGAAATTGATGAATTAATGGATCAGCTTGGAGTACCACTTTGGCTAGAGGGGGAAAAGTTAAGAACTTGGGCAAACTCATTTGATGATACAAGCGAACCTGTTAACTGGGATAGTTATAAGTAACTGAAGTTTCCCAAATCAAAGGGGTCACCCATTAGCCAGCCGGTGGAGTGCCCCCATTTTAACGGAGACTTTTTATCCTTAAAAATGAGAGGTTTCCATGGGACGATATACCCAAGAATTTAAATCAGAAGCAATCGCTTTAGCTACTAAAAGCTATCGAACACATCAAGAAATTGCCCTAGACTTAGGCATTAATCCAAGTACATTCCGTAACTGGATGAGTGAGGCAATGATGACGGATAATTCCAAGAGCAATAAAACAACCAAGAAGTCACAAGCTGACTTAGAAAAAGAACTTCTAGCAATGAAAAAAGAGTTGGCATTTCGTCAAGAGGAGATAGAAATCCTAAAAAAGGCGGCGGCATACTTCGCAAAAAATCAAAAGTGAAGTATGCCTTTCTCGAACAACACCGACCTGATTATCGCTTGAGTGTTGA
>JAKIUW010000011.1 GCA_021647365.1 Cocleimonas sp.
TATATAACTTAACCTGTTGTTGGTTTATAGGTTTTCCAGACATATAAATCTCTTGTGATTAATACATCTGAAGCTTACTAAAAACCGGCCAAACTAGTTGTCGCTAGGCGGTCAAGTTAATTGTCGTCTAATAAGAAAGTCAAAATCTGTGAGGCTTAAGTCCATATTTCCCTTGGTTTATTGTTATAGTTTATCATAAATATTAGTATTTATATGGGTAGGCTAATATTGAATAACCAATATATTAGAAGTGAGTCACTAACTGTTCGTTGGTCGTCCATACAAAAAGCATATCAATGATGTAAAACTAGGGGGGTGTACCTCACAATTAATAACAAAAACCCAAAAAGTGTACAATACACCAACAAAGGTGTATGGTTAAATCAACACTAATATTAGGAAAATAAAAATGAGAACCAATATAGTCCTAAATGATGATCTTGTAAAAGAAGCCACCATGCTAACAGGCATTACAACCAAACGTGAGTTAGTAGATGTCGCTCTGCGTGAACTTATCCATAGTAAAAAGAAAAAAGACTTATTCGATTTAGCTGGTCAGATTGATTTTTCAGATAACTATGATTACAAATCTACAAGGGAACTACGCGCTGTAGCAGAGGATAAAGGGACCTATGGTTCTGATTGATACTTCTATCTGGATAAATGTTCTAGGGAAAAGAAAATCTAAATCTTATACTCAAAACCTTCAAGACGTGATTGGCGGTAGAGATATTGTTTTAACGCGCTTTCAACAGCTAGAAATTTTACAAGGTTGTAGCACTGAAAAAGAGTGGGGGAAGTTAAGTGAGTACTTGGATGGGCAAGATTATTTAGAAACGCTTTCTACAACATGGCAATCAGCCGCACGTATTTTTTATGAGTTACGCAAAAAAGGTTTAACTGTAAGAAGCCCCATAGATTGTTGTATTGCACAGATAGCTATTGAACAGCGTGTATTGTTGATTCATAACGACCGCGACTTTGATGTGATTGGGAAGCATTTTCCTTTGCGACATTTAAGGATCATGTAAAAGTGGGGGGGTGTGCTTGGGCTAATATGTAAATGAATCTATTTATTCTTTTATAAAAGCTTGCCTAGAAATTTGAGTACATTTGCCGCGCCCTTCGACTCCGCTCAGGGAGCTATTTAAACAAAAGGCAAATTTCCCAAATTCCCCCATGGGCTAGGCTGATTCCACCAGCGTTGCGCTAAGGTTGCGTATATAGCCCGAAAGTCTGTGGTAAATTGTACGTTGCCATTGGCATCTAGTTTTGATAAATCGGGGTGCTTTCCGTAGATACCTCCTTTTACTTTTCCGCCTAAAATCATGTGTGCTGAGGCAGTTCCGTGGTCTGTTCCGCCGCCACGATTTTCTTTGGCGCGTCGTCCAAATTCGGAATAGGTGACGACCAACACGTTATTCCACATGCCTGCGCGTTGCATAGATTTCTGGAAGGATGCTAAGCCATTGGCTACTTGGTAGAGTGCGGTGTCTTGTGCACCGCGTTGCCCCGAGTGAGTATCGAAGCCGTCTTGAGTGACTTTGTAGACGGGTGCATCTACGCCGTTGATGATCATTTCTGCAACGGATTCTAAACTGTGACCTAAAACTCCTTTTGAGAATCCGACACCTGAGCGTTTTGGATTACGCCCCATACGTTTTGCGAGTTGATCGCCAACCGCAAATAGTTGATGCTGTGTTTCACTGACATGCGCGATGGCAGGGTTTAATCTATTGGGTTGAACGTCGCTTATACGTTTTATTTGGCTTAAAAATGTCTTCGGGCTTTGCATGGTAACACTGGTTAAATTGCTACCGCTGAGTGGTCCAAGTTGTGCTTGTCCTTTATTTAATGCAACGCCGTGTAAGCCTTGTTTGTATTTTGGTAAAATACGCGTTAGCCAGCCTTCTTCTATAAATTGGTTAGATGCGGATGCAGAATCCCAAATATCCATTGAACGAAAATGTGATAACACTGGGTTGTGATAACCGACGCCATGCACCCAAGCCATTTGCCCTGCGTTCCACAGCGGCATCAGTGCTTTCATGCGCGGATGCAACCCCATTTCTTTATCGAGAGTCAGCACTTGTCTTTGTTTTATGGCGATGCGTGGACGGTATTTGTAATAAAGCTCATCGGCATAGGGTACAAGCGTATTGAAGCCGTCGTTACCCCCTTTGAGTTCCACTAAGACAACGATTCTATTTTGACGGCCGTTTGCCGCGAATACCATTTCGGGTGTTAATAATGGAACGGTTGCCGATGCGGATATTAAACCTGCATATTTTAGGAATTCTCTACGATCCATTGTTTGCTCCTAGATGTTTTAGAGAAAGGTTATCTAAAGCACACCCCCCCACTTTTACATCATTGTTTTTTTGACTGTTGTTATTTTTCATTACAGCACCTGATAGGCTGGATCTAACACAAAAGCACGTGCTAAACGTTGCTTGCCTGATGTTGTTGGTGGCGCTTGTAACGGAGGAATCGCCAGCAACCATTCTCGCAATTGCTGAGGACTAATATCTGGCATTTTCGCGGCTATGCCACCTCGGTTTCTTACTTCATTAAGATTGCCTCGGGTGAGGTTATTCATCATGGAATTTCGTCGTAATAATGATTGTGAACTGATCCATGTTTTTCCACCTGACCAGCCTTTAACGCTTGGCTGGGCAAATACCGATTGGCCCATAATACTAAGGTTATGCGATAAATCAGTATGAGCAGGCGAATAGGGCAGTGTGCGTAATGTACCGATGGTGAGCTGTATCGGTGATTTTATTAATGCGCCTCGATGTCGTTTATCCCAAAAAGCATTACTGTTAAATACGGCACGAATCAATGTTGCGATATTGTAGTTAGAACCACGAAAAGCTTGCGCCCATTGTTTAGTAACGCGTTGATCGGGTCGTGAGATGCTGACGAATTCGTGCCACATCTTTTCAGCTATACGTTCAGCAGTGCGCGGATGTCTTAGTAAGATATTAATAATATCTTCACCTTTGAGATTCCCACGTTTGCCTAAAAAGGTTTTTACACCAGTGTCGTGATCTTCAGGGCGAAATCTAAAAAGTCCGCTGCGATCATCTATACCCCAGCCAGTAAAGGCACGCGCTGCTTCGCGCATGTCATTTTCTGAATAATGACCAATGCCGACGGTAAATAGCTCAAGCAATTCACGTGCGAAGTTTTCATTAGGTTCTTCTTTGGTGCTTATGTAGCCATCAAGATAAAGTAGCATCGCTGGATCTCTGGCGATGTCGTGTAACATTTGTCCAAAATTACCAAACGCATTTTTGCGCAAGCTAAGATTTTGCTTGTGAAGCATGCTGGCTTGGTCGGTTTTTTCAATTGTGGATGGGAAATGGTTGTGCCAGAATAAAGTCATACGTTCTAAAAAAGGTGAACGTGTGACTAATAAATGTTTCACCCACCAGTCTTGTAGTTTTTTACCTTCTACACGTGAGATACGTCGAACCATTTTTTTACGGCGCATATTATTGCGTAAACCAAGCATTCTCGGCCATGGGCTCATGCTTGGTGGTGCAGGTAGCCGCGCATCATAATTTTTTAATAATTGTTCAACGGCTTGTTGGCGGGTGAGATTTTGGAATTGTTGAATGGTTTTCCACTCAGCTCCTATACCCGCGCGTTCGACGAGATGCCGTGCTTCTTCAAAACTTAGCTTGCCCATTTTAGCTGCCTATTTTTGGTATATACCGATTGTATCACTCCAGAACGGAACTGCTCCCCATGTTATGGATATGTCTAACGGTTTAATTTTTTATAATTGTCACTGTACGAGTATTATACGCGACTAAAGTTCAGTATTTATTAAAACTTTCTTGTAATGATTATGTTTAATTTTTATAAAGAATTACAATCATCAGCTAGGAAAAGCATCATGTAAAAGTAGGGGGGTGTGAATTCTAACAACCGTCATCCTTGCTAGAAACATGCAGGAATGACGGTTGTTAAACGTGTTTAATTTAAGGAAGTCCTGATCAAGTCCAACTATTTTTGGCTTGCTAAAACTGCCGATATTTTCCACGAAGATCGGCACAATAGAGTGACTATTACGCCTCACTTCGTGAAAAATAGCGACAGTTTTTTCTGCGCCAAATTCTAATCGACTTAATCAGGGCTTCCTTAGGCAAAAACTTTCATCGCTGCACTAACGGCTTTGCCAGAATCAATCTTTGCACCCATGTCGCTGAGTACTGCATCCATTGCGCCAAGGCAAAATAGAACATTGGTTTCTGAACTTGCGTGACCCATTAAACCAATACGCCAGATTTTTCCAGCCATTGGGCCAAGACCAGCGCCAATCTCGAGGTTGTAGCTATTAAGCAGTGTGCTACGCAAAGCTGCTTCATCAACACCTTCAGGAATATTAACCGCATTGAGCTGTGGAAGGCGAGAAGCTTCATCGACAAAGAAGCCAAGCCCCATTGCTTCAAATCCTGCTTTAAGACCGTCGTGGTTTTTAGCGTGACGTGCCCAAGAATTTTCTAAACCTTCTTCATGTAAAACAACTAAAGATTCGTGAAAGGCGTAAAGTGAATTGATAGGTGCAGTGTGGTGATACGCGCGTTGTGTGCCCGCACCCCAGTAAGCCATGACAAGGTTCAAATCCATAAACCAGCTTTGTACTGGCGTTTTGCGATTTTGGATTCTTGTCGTGGCTGCTTTGCTAAAACTTACGGGTGAAATACCCGGCGTACAAGATAAACATTTTTGTGTGCCAGAGTAGATGGCATCGATATTCCACTCATCTACTTTTAGTGGAGAACCTGCTAATGAAGTTACTGCATCAACAATGGTTAAACAATCGTATTTGTGTGCAATTTCTACCAATGTTTTCGCATCAGAAACTGCACCTGTTGATGTCTCAGCATGTACAAAAGCAACGGTGCTGGCATTAGGATTTGTTTTTAGAGCATCTTCCAATTTTTGTGGATCAACAGGTTTGCCCCAATCGTCTTCAACCATAATCGCGGTTGCGCCACAGCGTGTGACGTTTTCTTTCATGCGCCCGCCAAATACACCATTTGAACATACGATAACAGTATCGCCAGGTTCAACCATATTTACAAAGCACGTTTCCATACCTGCAGAACCAGGTGCTGAAACTGGCATGGTTAGCTCATTTTTAGTCATGAATGCTTTTTGTAGCATGACTTTGGTTTCATCCATCATGCCAACAAAAACTGGGTCTAAATGTCCAATCGTAGGGCGTGACATTGCCTCAAGGATTCGTGGGTTTACGTCTGAAGGGCCAGGACCCATAAGGGTTCTTTGTGGTGGGTGAAAGGAGCTAAATGCCATGCTTGAATTCCTATTTTATTTTTTAAAAAAAGATTGCAAATGAATCGAAGAGGGATGATACATTTTCTTATCGATAGTTACAGTATTCGCTAATAATTAAAGGTTATTGTGTGTAAAAGTGGGGGGGTGTACTTCGTTCTCGCATAAAAAAGGAGGCTATATGCCTCCTTCATTGTGCTTGAATGTTTAGATTTACTGTGACTGGATAATCATATAATTGACTGCCGCTTTGACAGCATCGTCGGATAAGCTTGTATTGCCACCTTTTGGGGGCATAACACCTTTACCGTTGATTGCTGATGTATAAAGTATTTCGTTACCCAAGGCTATACGCGCAGTCCAAGCCTCTTTATCAGCAATTTTTGGAGAGCCTGCTACACCAGCATCATGACAAGCAAAACAAGCACTCTTGTAGACTTTTTCACCTTCTCCATCATCGACTACGACAGTTTTATCTGCTGCTTCGGGGCTTTTTTCTTTTGTGTCTTGGGGGGCAGTAGGTGCCGCTGGAGCTGATGGTGCATTAGGAGCAGAAACGGCTGCAATTGCAGTAGTAACAGCTTCTGGCATTTTTTGTGGGGAGGGTTCAGGTGCTTTTTCAATTGCATCGCTAACAGCCGCAGGCATTTCTGGCGCTTTTGTAGAGCCTAAATTAAAACCTGCTTCATCTGTCATATAGAGAATAGCGGCTTTGATTTCTTCATCCGTTACGGCAGGGTTACCGCCACGAGCGGGCATAGCGCCTTTTCCGTTGATGGCCGTTTTTATGAGAGCATCAAGCCCTGTTGCTACACGTGGTTCCCATGCGGCTTTATCGTCAGGTTTAGGTGCGTTGGCAATACCAGTCGCATGACAAGCTAGACAGCTTGCTTTATAAACTTCTTCACCCGAGCGTGCTTTAGTTGAACCAGATGCTTTCGTTTCTTCCGTGGCAACTGCGCCGACTGGTGCAAGGTTTTTAGAGACAGTTTTTACTTTATCATCTGTGGTTTCTGCACTATGTTCACTGCCATGTTTTGCGGGTGTGACTAAATACATAATCCCAATTGCGGCAGCTAAGGCAAGTTGTATCCAGAATAACTTGGGTAATTTATCGTGTGAATCTGACATATTTCCTCCTAAGGTGTGAGAGTATAAAGACCTTCACAATTTAATTTTTTTAGTGTTCAGTTTAATAAATAAAAATAACAAAATGCCAGCCATCGCAAACCATTGCAATGCGTACGCATTATGTTTGTCGATGCTACCGTAATAGGGCTGCCAATCTCTAATAAACCCTGTGTTATCGTTTTTGTTTAATTCGATAATAATAGGTAGTAGCTCTATTTTTAACTCTTTTGCTAATTCAACTAGCTCTATTGACTGAATGAGTGTTGGATAGCGGGTATTAATTTCTCCCGAGTCGTCGTTAAGTACGATAGCTCGAGCTTGTTGTTTCATTACACCTAAGATATTTGTAGTATCTTGGCTGATGCTAATATCTGGAATGTTGTCACGCGTACCTTGATACGTTATCCATCCTCTATTGACGAGTACTGCTTTATTTGTGTTCTTTAATAAAAAAGGGGTTAATACGTGAAAACCAGCTCTTCCTTTGTGTGTTCTGTTATCTAATAAAAACTGGTGATCGCTATCATAGTTTCCTAATATTGCAGCCGTACGATATATCTCCTGTTTGAAGCTTTCTTCTTTAATATTACCTTTATGGATAAAAGTATTTAGGTCTAAAGCTTCCTTCTGTTGTGCTTCTTTCACACCACTATCAATAACCTTTTTTTGGTCTGCTCTATCTAATTGCCACAAACCCAATGAAATTAAAAAGGGGACTAAAAAAATAGCGGCTAATGTAGGAATGAGTTTTGGAGCAAACAGGGAGTTTCCAATTTTTAAACGAATCATCAGCGTTAAGCTACACCTGCTGGCTTAATCCATCCCATCCAAAATGAAAACAGAATGAAGAGAAATAAAAGGATGGAAATACCAACACGCAGAGTTAAAGCTTTAACCATACGTTTAGAACCTCCACCATCTTTCATCATGTAATATAAAGCTGATGCTAGGCTGTAGATAATGAATATAAAAAATATCAGTATGATGTAATTCATGAATCAACCCTAATTGTTGTTATAGGTTACAACCAGTAAACAACAATAAACAGCCCTAACCAAACCACATCAACGAAGTGCCAGTACCATGCAACCGCTTCAAAACCAAAGTGACGGTCTTTCTTAAAGTGACCACGAATAGCGCGCATAAGGATGACGATAAGCATAATCGTACCAAGCGTCACGTGTAAGCCGTGGAATCCGGTGAGCATGAAGAAGGTGCTCCCATAAATACCGGAGGTTAATTTAAGGTCAAGATGTTGGTAGGCTTCTATATATTCAAAAGCCTGTAAACCTAAGAAAATGACACCAAGAATGATGGTTGCAATCAAGCCGCCAATGAGACCTGAACGATTCTCGTCCATTAATGACCAATGTGCATAAGTTAGTGTTGCGCCACTGGTTAACAGCGTAAGGGTATTAATTGCAGGTATTTCCCACGCTTCGATAATGCCTTTTGGTACAGTGAAGTTTGTTGTGTCAGGCATTTTAATCAATGGCCATACAGATTTGAACTCAGGCCATAAATTCTCTCCAGTCCAAAAATTATTACCTTCACCTGCTAACCAAGGCACAGATAACTGTCTTGCGTAGAAGAGAGCGCCAAAGAATGCGGCAAAGAACATGACTTCAGAAAATATAAACCAACCCATACCAATACGAAAAGACTTATCAACTTGCAGATTATAAGTACCTGTTTCACTTTCATTAATAACTTGACCAATCCAGCCAAACAGCATGAAAATAATAATACCAAAGCCGAGTATCATAGAAATTGTGCCAACTAAACTGTCATGCAGTGAAGCTGCAAAACCTCCCAGTAAAGCAGCCATGCCAATCGAGCCTAAAATAGGCCAATAACTTCCATCTGGTACAAAATAGTCTGATCTTGATTGCATGAAATTCTTCTCCTTTGATTAAAGCCCGGTTAAGCCTGCTTTGGCTTTGTCGACTTTATTGGTATTTTTAACTTTTATAAAATTGTACGATAATGTGATGTTAGTAATATCTTTATTCAGATTACTGTCAACAAAAAAGCGAACGGGCATTTCAACAGGAACTTTAGGTTTAAACTCTTGGTTGTTAAAACAAAAGCATTCTAGTTTTTTCAAATGTGATGCGGCTTCACCTGGGGCTACACTGGGTACTGCTTGGCCAATAATCACCTGATCAGATCGATTTTCTGCGTAGTAGTTAATGGTGTATATTTTCCCTGGGGTTATATCCATTCTTTTTGTCATAGGATAAAACTTAACTGGAAATCCAGGAGAGGTTGCAGATAAAAAATCAATAGTGATTGTACGAGACTTGTCGACAATACCTATTATTTTCCCATCATAAACATTACTGTTGGTACGCCCATTTAAACCTGTTATGTCACAAAAAGTGTCGTATAACGGAACAAGCGCAAAGGCGAAAGCAAACATTCCAATAGGAACAAGAACCAACTTAATCCAAAAACTTTTGCTAATGGGTTGTCTGCTTGGTTGTGGACGATCTGATTCACTCATAGTTAAAAATCACTGGCTCATATAGATAGTGAAAGAAAAAATACCGAGCGCAATAGCACCGACGATGAACGCTGTCATCCTTGCGCCTTTACGCTGTTTTGCTAATAATTTATCTTCAGTTAACGCCATGATATTAGTGACCTATGTGACTTGTCTCTTCAAGAATCTGCTTTCTAGTTGGAGGTGTGTCAAACGTATGGTAAGGAGCAGGTGAATCTACAGACCACTCAAGACCTTTTGCACTTTCCCAAACTCTTCCATTGACTGGCTTTCCGTTACGAATGCAGTCAACGATGATGTAAGTTAAGAGGATGAACGATGCACCAAATGCAAACCCACCAATACTTGAAATCATATTGAAATCAGCGAATTGTAGTGAGTAGTCAGGAATACGACGAGGCATACCTGCAAGACCTAAGAAATGCTGAGGGAAGAATAGTACGTTCACTGAAATAACTGCCCACCAAAAATGAACCTTGGCAAGCTTTTCGTTATACATGCGTCCACACCACTTTGGTAACCAATAGAAGACAGCAGCTATTATTGAGAATAGGGCACCTGTTACAAGTACATAGTGAAAATGTGCTACAACAAAATATGTATCTTGATATTGAATATCAGCTGGTGCAATACCGAGCATTAATCCTGAGAATCCACCAATAGTAAATAATATTACAAAGGCTACTGCCCATAACATAGGTGTTTCAAAACTCATAGAACCGCGCCACATTGTTGTGATCCAGTTAAATACTTTAACACCAGTAGGAACAGAGATAAGAATAGTGGCATACATGAAATATAGTTGTCCGCCAATTGGCATACCAGCGAGAAACATATGATGCCCCCAAACTACAAAGGAGAGGAGTGCAATTGATGCAGTCGCATAAACCATTGAACTGTAACCAAAGAGAGGTTTACGAGCGAAGGTCGGTATGATTTGAGAAACGATACCAAATGCAGGCAAAATCATAATATAAACTTCCGGGTGTCCGAAGAACCAGAAAATATGCTGGAACATAACCGGATCACCACCACCTGCCGCATCAAAGAAACTAGTTCCAAAGTTACGATCAGTTAGCATCATAGTTACCGCGCCTGCCAATACAGGCATTGCAGCAATAAGCAAGAATGCAGTGATAAACCAAGTCCAAACAAACAAAGGCATATCCATCAACTTCATGTCAGGAGCTCGCATATTCATAATAGTTGCAATAACGTTGATAGCTCCCATGATGGACGAGAAACCAAGCATGTGAATAGCAAAAATAAAGAAATCTGTGCTATCAGGGGCAAAAGTTGTTGATAGTGGGGCGTAGAAAGTCCAACCAAATGCTGGTGCGCCACCTTCCATAAATAAAGTACTGAGTAGCATGGCTCCCGCAAAAGGAAGAATCCAGAAACTCCAGTTATTCATTCGTGGCAGTGCCATATCCTTGGCACCAATCATCAGTGGAATCTGCCAATTAGCCAAGCCAACGAAGGCTGGCATGATGGCGCCAAATACCATGATCAAACCATGCAAGGTTGTCATTTGATTAAAGAACTGTGGATCAAAAAACTGCATGCCTGGTTGAAATAATTCAGCACGGATATACATCGCCATTGCGCCACCAATAAGCAACATGGTGAAAGCAAACCAGATATAAAGTGTTCCAATATCTTTGTGGTTAGTTGTTTTAACCCAACGCATTAAACCTTTCTCAGGGCCGTGGTGATGGTCGTCATGAGAAGCATGCGTATCAATCTCATCTTGTAAATCGGTCGTTGTTGTAGACATTATGAGAATCTCCTATCGTGCTGACTTGATGGTTGAGGGCTGAACAATATCGCCTGCGCTGTTGCCTAGGGCATTTCGTTCGTAGGTGATGATTGCCGCTAAATCGCTATCGCTTAATTGTTTGCCAAAGGCTTGCATAGCTGTTCCGGCTTTACCATTTAATACTATGTTGATGTGAGTTTTCACATCGCCAGAAGCGATTGGGCTGCCTGTGATAGCGGGGAATACACCAGGAATACCTTGACCAGTAACACCGTGACAACTTGCACAGCTACCGCTGTAAACCTTTTGCCCTTGGGCCATTAGTTCTTCTTTAGTCCACTCTCTATCGCCAGCCGCCGCCGCAGCTTTTTGTTTTTCTTTTTGCTCGGCTATCCATGTTTTATAATCTGCTTCAGATTTTGCCTCAACTACAATAGGCATGAACCCGTGATCTTTTCCACAAAGCTCTGTACATTGACCGCGATAGACTCCGATCTCGTCAATTTTTGCCCAAGAATCATTGATAAAGCCAGGGTTTGCGTCTTGTTTAACACCTAGGTCACGCACCCACCAAGAGTGGATTACATCATTCGAGGTCATAAGAAAGCGAATACGCTTGCCTGTAGGAAGCACAAGACGGTTATCAACATCTAACAGGTAGTTAGGATGTTTATCTCTCGCAACAATATCACGTGTCGCGTCTTTACTAGCTTGATCAAGACTACTAAAGAAGCTAACGCCTTCATCTAAATATTCGTATTGCCATTTCCATTGATAACCTGTGATTTTAACGGTCATATCTGCTTTTTCAGTGTTTTCTAAGTCAATTAGAACTTTCGTAGCGGGGAAGGCAATGGCGATTAATACAGCAAGAGGCACTAAAGTCCAAACTAACTCAACCGCCGTACTTTCATGAAAGTTTGATGCAACTGCGCCCCGGGATTTACGGTGAAAGATCATTGACCAGATCATTACACCGAATACTAATATCGCTATACCAACACAGACCCAGAAAATCAGCATGTGTAGGCTGTATATGTCTCGGCTTATGGAGGTGACACCTTCGGGAAGGTTTAACCCATATTCAGCTTGTACAAACTGAGGGGTTAGTAACGATGATAAAAGAATAATTCTAACGAATGCTAGATTCTTTTTAAGATGTGTAATGAATGAAAGACGGGGTGAAAATCTTTTACCTAGCATACAGCCTCCTCTGATATGCAGCCTTATTTTATTTCCGTTAAATAAAATAAGGTATTTGTTGTTTCGAAAGTAAACTAAGAAACATACAAGCCAAACAATAAAACTCTAATATTTAAAAATTTGTCATTGATAAATATCAAAAACCTGTGAATTTTTCTGTAGTCTACAGTCTCAAAATATAATTAGCTATTATTTATTTTGCTTAATTTACCGAGGGTATTTTGCAGATTATATGAAAGCTAGTGGTTTTGTAAATGCGTGCTAATATCTAAGCACTTATATAGTAGGATTCTTTATAATGAGTGGTAACAATACATTCTTTGGTAGATTGGCAGGTTTTGCAGTACTTCTGGCGCTCATTGTGATTGTTTTAGGAGCTTATACGCGGTTGTCTGACGCAGGGCTTGGTTGTCCTGACTGGCCGGGTTGCTACGGCCAACTAAGCGTTCCTGATAAAGTAGAAAGCAATGAGTTTGAACGTCCATTAGAGCATGGTAAAGCTTGGAAGGAAATGATCCATCGTTATGTTGCTGGAACTTTAGGGTTGTTAATTCTGGCTATATTATTTATGGTGATAAAAGGCTTGCCGAAAATTAAACAGTCTCTAGGTTTGCCTTTGTTACTATTAGCAACCGTAATATTTCAAGTTTTGTTGGGAATGTGGACGGTTACACTTTTACTCAGTCCTATGATTGTGACTGCACACTTAATGGGTGGCATGACAACATTATCGTTGTTATGGTGGTTGTTCCTGAATCAGAAAAAATCTGTTAAGCCCCGTTCCTATGTAGTAATGTCAGGATTGAAAATGGCTGCTGCGATCGGCTTGTTTTTTGTTGTTGTCCAAATATTCCTGGGTGGTTGGACGAGTTCTAACTATGCAGCGGTTGCTTGTGGTGTAGATTTTCCTACCTGTGCCTCTCAGTGGTGGCCAAAAATGGATTTTGCTAATGGCTTTGAATTATCACATAAGCCTGATGTTAACTATGAATTTGGTGTTTTGGATAGTCCTGCGAGAATGGCTATTCAGATGGTACATCGAATAGGTGCTTTGGTTGTTTTTATCTATTTGATTGGTTTGGCACTATCCTTGTTAAAATATTATAAAGGCTTGGCGATATTTTTATCAGTAGTACTTTTTTTGCAAGTAAGTTTAGGTATTATGAATGTAGTATTCGCATTACCATTGTTAATTGCCGTTTTGCATAATTTGGTTGCTGCATTATTGTTACTTACCGTTATAGCGATTAATCATAAACTTTTTAAGCCATAGTGGTATGCCGTTTTTTATTAATGTTTGATTGAAATACTTTTTTTGGATTTAAATAATGGATACTGGGAAAAAATCGTTTTTGTGGTTGGTTGCTGTTTTTGTAGCCCCAATTTTATTAGGTACATTATTGTTTTTTAACTTAGAAAGGCTAGGTTTTGAAAAAGGGAGTGTTAATTATGGGGTGTTAGTTCAACCCGCATTTCCAGTACAAGTACATGATTTAATGCTTGATGATAAAGTAGCGTTAAGAGAAGAGACTCTCGCTAAAAAATGGACAATGTTATATATCGAACCCGATGAATGTGACAAACTTTGTTTGGATCGCCTATTATTGATTAAGCGAGTTAGAATTTTAATGAATGAACAGATGCGTCGTGTACGTACTACGCTAGTTTCAAATAAAGAAATAGATACTTCTATTTTAAAAAAGCAGAACCCTGATTTGGTGCTAACACATGTTGATATGGCGGCTTCAGACTTTTTAAAGCAGTATCCTGAAGTCAATAAATCGCCTATATATTTACATGATCCTTTAGGTAATTTGATGATGTATTATCCGCAAGTTGATCTTGATGCCAAAAAAATGATTAAAGACCTGCTGAAACTTCTTAAATACTCCCACCTTGGATAAGTATATGCCTAATAGCGCAACGTCATCTACGAACTTGAAGCCTACATTGTCAGATTTTTTGACCTTGTGTAAGGTGAAAGTTGTGATGCTGATTATGCTAACAGCCGTTGTGGGTATGTTTTTAGCGACTCCTGGCTTGCCTCCCATGCATTTGGTCGTTTTGGCTTCGATCGGGATTGCACTTGCTTCTTCGTCTGCTGCTGTTTTTAATCATGTTATTGATCAAAAAATAGACAATGAAATGGCTAGAACACATAGAAGACCATTGCCAGAAGGTAAAATAACATCTAAAACAGCTTTGATTTTTGGTGTAGTCATCGGTGTGATTGGAATTGGAACGCTGGGAATAGGTGTGAATTTGTTAACGGCTACATTGACCTTATTGGCATTAATTGGCTATGCCGTTTTTTATACGATGTACCTAAAGAGAGCAACACCTCAAAACATAGTGATTGGTGGCGCTGCAGGTGCCGCGCCACCATTATTGGGTTGGACGGCAATCACCAATTCAATAGAGTTGGGTGCATTGTTATTATTTTTAATTATATTCATTTGGACACCCCCCCACTTTTGGGCCTTGGCAATACACCGTAAAAAGGAATATGCAAAAGTGAACGTGCCAATGTTACCTGTCACGCATGGGCATTATTTTACGCGTATTCAAATTCTTCTCTACACCATTTTATTAGTTGTGATTACAGTTATTCCATATTTGGTAGGAATGAGTGGTCTAATATATCTTGTTGGTGCCATGATATTGGGTGTTGGTTTTTTATACTATGCTATTCAAATGCTGCGTTTACCAGAAGATAAGCAACTTCCCATGAAGACCTTTGGATATTCAATAAATTATTTAATGATTTTATTTATTATATTACTGATTGATCATTATTATTTAATACGTTTGGCTTAATACAGGTTAGCTTATGGAATTTTTACGTGTCATTAGAAGTGTACTGTCTGCCATGATAGGTGTGCAAAAAAAGAAAAACCTCGAAGAGGATTTTTCTAAAAGTAGCGCTACGCCCTTCATCATAGCAGGCCTTATAATGACATTGTTATTTATCCTTGCGGTATGGGGCGTTGTACAATTTGCACTTAAGGCAAACAGTTGAAATCAACAGAAGAAGACAGTAGTATTTTATTAAATAATAACCTCCTAATATACTGATTTATAAATATTTTTGCGTAATTACTTTTAGCGGTGTTACACTAGAACCCAATATTTAAAATAGTTAAGTAAAAGCGCACCTTATATATTTGACTTACCGTCACTTATCGATTGAATTGGTACTTTGAATTGACATTTATCAAGAATGAGGGATAAATGCTTATATATGTAGTAGCGCAAGAGTATCCTTTAAACTCTTGTTTTTATTATTTTAGAGTACTATCTAAAATTAAAGTGGCATCAAAAACATGATATATAACCCATCACTAGGAGAAATTTGACATGGCGGTAGCTGATCAAGACATACTTCATGAAGAAGAAGAGTTTGACTATTCTCAGAAAATCGAGATTCGTAAACTAGATAGTAGTGCACCAATGCGTTGGTTGAGCAAAGGCATTAGTGACTTTAAAGTGTCGCCGATGTTAAGCCTCAGCTACGGAATTATTTACGCTGCAATCGGTTTGTTGCTAATTTGGCTAACCTATAAAAATCCTCTGTATACATTTGGAATGGTGACAGTTTTTTACCTCTTAGGCCCTGTAATCGCTGTTGGCCTTTATTGTATCAGTCGGCATATTGAAGCGGGTGTAAAACCTAGCTTTGGAGAAGGTTGTCGTGCCATGTGCTACAACCCCGTCGGTATAGCAGGTTTCTCGATTGTTATTGGGATGTTAGTGATTTTCTGGGTTTTAATATCAGGAACATTGTTTGCCGTTCATTTTGGTTCGTTAAATATTCATGGTGGCTTTTTTAATACATTTCTAGGAAATAAAGATAGTCTTCAGTTTACAGGTCTATTAGTTCTTATCGGTTTGGTTTTTTCGATAGTCAGCTTCATGCTGAGTGCTATTTCAATTCCTTTAATGACTCATCGAAAAGCTGACGTAGTTACAGCAATGATAACGAGTGTAAGGGCTGTAAAAAAGAACCCTGTTGTAATGTTTACGTGGGCTTTTGCTATTGTGGCTCTTATCGGGCTTGGGTTTGCATTTGCTTTCATCGGTATCGCAGTTACACTTCCAATCGTTGGTCATGCAAGTTGGCATGCATATAGAGAGCTGGTTGTTGATGATAGAATTATGACAGCGGATGATTGTGACTTACCTGTATTCCCTTATATGAAAGGGAAGCTAAAATAGCCTTCATATGTTTAGTTTAAATTAATAGAAAAGCCTTTGCGATAGCCGCAAGGGCTTTTTTATTTGCTAGGGATATACTCTCTCGTAAAGCTCTCATATTTTAATGACTATTAAAAAGTAGTATTACCTTTATTGAGATATACTCATCGGGTAATTTTTTGGAAAAAGGTTTAAAAACTCGATGAAAATCATCTTGCCGTTAGCAGTAATTGCATTCATTTTAGGTATTAGTTTAGGTTTGACGTACTTTGATGTTGACAAGAATAATGGTAACAACAAGGGGCTAAATGCTTCACAAATGAACTACCCCGCCGGGGGTAACTTTACCTTGCACGAGGGTGATAAAAGCGTGAGCCTTTCTGATTATGATGGAAAGATCCGTTTTATTTTCTTTGGCTATACTTCTTGTCCTGATATTTGCCCGACTTCTTTGGCATTTGTAAGCTCTTCACTAAAACAACTGACTCCCAAAGAATTAGCTCAAGTCAAAGTGTTTTTTATTAGTGTTGACCCTGATCGTGACAATGTTGAAAAACTACACGATTATACAAAATATTTCCATCCAAATATTGTAGGTGTTACAGGAACAAAGTCTGAGATTGATGAAGTAGTAAAAAAATATGGAGCTGCTTATCGCAAGGTAAAAAGTGACTCTGCTATGGGCTATTTGGTTGATCATTCAGCATCCATTTATGTGGTGGGTAAAAACGGCAAAGTCGTGGATATGTTGCCACATGGCCTGCCCGTTGAGGCAATAACAAAAACAATTCGTCAACTGTTGTAAGCGTACCCTTTAGTCATGTAAAAGTAGGGGGTGTACTTTTAAGAATTTATTAATTCTTACTCGTTAATCAAGACTTATCTTCTAGCTTTATTCAAGGTATCATTGTCGCTGTTAATTATAAAATTTAAGCGAAAGTGCAACGGAACTACAAGCATGGAACTCAACCCCATTTACACTCAAATCAAAGATTTGCAACAACGCACCGATGCGTTGAGGGGGTACCTTTGACTACGAAAATAATAAAGAGCTATTAGAAGAAACCGTTAGAGAGTTAGAAGACCCTGAGGTTTGGAATGATCCTGAAAAAGCCAGACGCTTGGGTAAAGAACGCACAAAATTAGAGCGCATCGTTTTAGTCGTCGATAATGTTACCTCCCAGTTAGATGATGCGAAAGATTTGCTAGAAATGGCAGAGGCAGAGGATGATCAAGACACCGTTGATGTCGTTATCTCTGATGTGGGAGATGCGGCAAAAGGCGTAGAAAAACTAGAATTCACGCGAATGTTTTCGGGTGAGACTGATCATTGCAACGCCTTCTTAGATATTCAATCAGGCTCAGGTGGAACAGAAGCGCAAGATTGGGCTGAAATGGTTTTGCGTATGTATCTGCGTTGGGGTGAAGCCAAAGGTTTTAAGGTTGAATTGATGGAAGCCACCGCAGGCGATGTTGCGGGCATTAAAGGGGCAACCATAAACTTTGTGGGTGACTATGCGTTTGGCTGGTTACGCACAGAAATTGGCGTGCATCGCCTTGTGCGTAAATCGCCGTTTGATTCGGGGGGACGCAGGCATACTTCATTTTGTGCCGTATTTGTATCGCCAGAAATTGATGATGATATTGAAATTGAGATTGATCCTTCGGATGTTCGTGTGGATGTATATCGTGCCTCAGGCGCGGGTGGTCAGCACGTTAATAAGACTGAATCTGCGGTGCGCTTAACCCATCTGCCGACAAATACGGTGGTGCAGTGTCAAAATGGTCGTTCGCAACACCAGAACAAAGCAACGGCGATGAAGCAGCTAAAAGCAAAATTATATGAGCTTGAAATGCAGGCGCGTAACGCTGAGAATAAAGAGTTGGAAGACAGTAAGTCAGATATTGGCTGGGGCAGTCAAATTCGATCTTATGTGTTGGATGCCTCGCGCATAAAAGATTTACGGACAGGCGTAGAAACAGGAAATACACAGGCTGTTTTAGACGGCTCGCTTGATCAATTTATAACAGCCAGCCTAAAGTCTGGTCTTTAAAGATTTAAAGAATTTTTGCCACGGAAGGACACGGAAAAACACGGAATTAAAAACCTAGAAACATCATGTAAAACTAGGGGGGTGTGCATTAAACCTCTATGCTGTTATTTTTAAGATGTTTTTTTTCGTGTTCTTCCGCGTGTTTCCGTGGCAAAAAAAATAAAGAGATAAGATAATGAGTGAAGAAAACCAAGAGCCACAACAAGACGAAAATCAATTAATCGCATTACGCCGTGAAAAGCTGGGCGAACTGCGCAAGGCAGGTGTGGCATTTCCTAATACGTTTAAACGTGAGTTTTACGCTGAAGATTTGCAACAGCAATATGTGGATAACGATAAGCCTTGGTTTGAAGAGAACGAAGTACGCGTTTCGGTTGCGGGTCGCATTATGCTTAAACGTGTGATGGGCAAGGCGAGTTTTATCACGATTTCGGATATGTCAGGGCGCATTCAAATTTATGTGCAAAAGAACATGCTGGGCGATGAGCTTTATGATTCATTCAAGGGTTGGGATATTGGCGATATTGTTGGCGTTGAAGGTGCATTATTTAAAACAAATAAAGGCGAGCTTTCGGTTAAAGCGGATAAGCTTCAACTACTAACAAAATCACTGCGCCCATTACCAGAAAAATTCCACGGTTTAAGCGATCAAGAACAGCGTTATCGCCAGCGTTACCTTGATTTGATTATGAGTGAAGATACGCGTAAGACGTTTAAAATACGCTCAAAAGTCATTAGCTACATCCGTAATTATTTTGAAGCTAGAGACTTTATGGAAGTGGAAACACCTATGCTACAAGTGATTCCAGGTGGCGCAACGGCGCGTCCATTTGAAACGCATCACAACGCGTTGGACATTGATATGTACATGCGAGTGGCACCAGAGCTTAACTTAAAGCGTTTGGTGGTGGGTGGTTTTGAGCGTGTGTTTGAAATCAATCGTAACTTTCGTAATGAAGGCTTATCGACGCGTCATAACCCAGAATTCACCATGATTGAATTCTACCTAGCTTATGCAACTTTCCACGATTTAATGGATATGACGGAAGAGCTCTTACGCGGGTTGGCAGAAGAAGTCGTTGGTACGACAGAGATTACTTACCAAGGTGAAACCTTTGACTTTGGTAAAACCTTTGATCGCATTTCAGTGACGGATTCAATTTTAAAATACAATACTAACCTAAACAGTGACAACATTGATAATTTAGATAGCGCAAAACAAGTAGCAAAAGACTTGGATATTCATGTCAAAGATTACTGGGGACTGGGCAAGATTCAAATGGAAATTTTCGACGAGACAGTTGAGAAAAAACTACTTAATCCAACCTTCATCACAGAATATCCAGCCGAAGTTTCGCCGCTTGCTCGTCGTAATGATGATAACGATTTTATCACTGATCGCTTTGAACTATTTATTGGTGGGCGTGAAATCGGAAATGGCTTCTCAGAGCTTAACGATGCTGAAGACCAAGCGGAGCGCTTCCAAAAACAAGTGGATGAAAAAGATGCAGGCGATGATGAGGCTATGCATTATGATGCCGATTATATTCGTGCGCTAGAATATGGAATGCCACCCACTGCAGGTGAGGGCATTGGTATTGATCGCTTGGTGATGTTGTTAACGGATGCACCTTCGATTCGCGATGTGATTTTATTCCCACATATGCGACCTGAGTAGCTGTAAATAAGCGTGTTTAAAAGCACACCCCCACACTTTTACATGATGCTTGTCTTGATGAGTTATCATTAGCTGATGAAGAAACTACTCTCATCAATTATTGTGCTTGTTGCTTTAGTGTTTATTCTCTGGGCTGCGGCTACTTTGTATCTAGGGTCAAAAGCAGAACAAGAATTTAAGTCCTATTTACAAAAAAATGCTCAGGTTGTTGGTAAGAAACTATTTCGTGCAGAATTATTAACGTATAAAAAAACGTTGATAGGTGCAAATGCTACTTTGCTGGTTAGTTCTGATTTTTCTGTCATTAGTGAACGAATTGGTGACTTTGAGTTAAATGCTAAGCTGTACAATGGGCCAATATTCTTTCGCAAGTCGGGGGTGAAATTTGGTAGCTCACGCTGGCTTTTATCATTCCCCGATAATCCAAATATAAATCAAAAGTTAAAAGAATTCTTTCCTAACTCATTACCCATCGGCGTGGTGCGTATTGATTTTGAAAAGAAGGCGCATTACTGGACAAAAGCCAAAACCAGTATCGCCGAGGCGGTAATTACAGGTGATTATGACTTACAAACAGATGATAACCGTGGTGCAATCGCACTGAATAATTTTCTCTATGGCGTAGTACCCAATGCAATATCAGCTGAAAGAATTAATATCAGTTATCAACATCAAAAAGCAATTACAGCAAATTATAAACCAGGCACCGCATCGGCACAAATTACTAATTTGAAAATGAATCATAAGAACTTGGCCAAGGCATTGTTGATTGACCTGAAAGTGAATAGCAATATTTCGTATACAGATGATGAGCTTAGTGGTTTTATAAAGGCAGATGTTAGTAATAAGCAGAAGGATGACTATCCCTTTGAATCTGCAAAAATATCATTACTTTTTAATGGTTTGTCATCCGATGGATTTGTGGCATATAACGAAGCCAATGCGGAGCTGGAAAACCTAAAGCAACAAGTTGGCTGGGTGCTCGAAGAGCTGGGCGAGATGCCTGAAGGTCAAGATCAAATATGGGAACTACAAGATCGTATTGAACAAGCAACAAAAGCATTACCACAAAAGCTGGCAGATTTATCTAAGGGAAGCACGGTAAAAGTTGATATCACGAGCCAATATAAGGGTGAAGAATCTCAATTAAAAGGGCAACTTAATTTGGAAGCTTCTGAGTCAAACATCGATGAGACAAGCAGCGAGGCGTGGTTTTCCTTGTTAGCGGGTAAAGCGAAGGTGCAATTATCAGAGGCTCTACACTCTGCATTGAAAGAGAAATCACCATTAAAAAAACCTGACTTTACCTTACAACTAAAGCATAAAAAGCTGTTAATGATGCAGTAATAAATCTTTGCTATACTCGCAGCAGGATTTTTATGGGGATAAAAAATGCGATCTTTTTCTGGGCTTTCTAAAGCAGTAGTCATTAGTGCTTCAATCTTTTTTGTACAACCTTCTTTTTCATCTGTATGGGATTCTGGCTCTAATTACTGGAACGGTAATTGGGAGGTTAAATACCAGAACTGGGTGGCCAAGAACTGGAAGCCAAATTTTTTCATGAGCCCTGCTAAGCCAGAGTACAACCGTATTCCACACGATTGTGCCGATGCTATTTATTTGATGCGCGCAACCTTTGCCTATGAAAACAAGCTGCCATTTAAGATTCACTATCTCAATAAGAAAGACAAATATATAGAGAACACGATGACCAATTGGGACAAGCTCCCACAAGATCAACGCTTCCGTGCTTTTGCCGCCTTTATGAATGACCGTGTGGGTACGCGTAGCTTTGCTGTTGACTCTTTCCCTATCGCATTGGCACAAATTAAAGCAGGGGATTTATACACCGAACCGGGTACGCATTCATACGCCATGACAGGCATCACCGAAACAGGTGTCACAGCAATAATGAGCTCTACCACGCCCGCATCGCCTAAAAATATGATTCAGCTGTATTCGTATCCGTTTTTTATTCCGCATGATCCTGTTGGCATGACCGATGGCTACCGTCGTTTTAAGTGGCCACGCAATATTGATAAGCCCATGCAGCAGCAACCAGGTTTTAGTAATGAGCAGTATGTCATTGCGCAGAAAGTGGGTTTGAACTACATTCCATTTACCGAAGAAATTGCCAAGCGTCTGCGTCGTCGTGAAGAGCCACTAGAAGAAAAAACCATGCGCCTCATGCACAGCTTATGTTCATTTGCCAAAGAGCGTGTGAACTATGTCAACGATGGTTTAAATAAGCTCAATACTATAAAAAGTTCTGGTCGTAGCTGCATGAATGCAACAGAGTATGATTACTTTTCAACGCCATCGCGTGATAAACGTTTGCATCGTTTCTTTGTAGAGGTGAGTAAAATTGCTTATTCAGGCGGAGAATTGACCGAGGATGAAGTGAATGCACAGGTGCTGGCACGGAGTATTTTTCACCCTGACCTACCGGCTGAACTACTCAAAGAATTAGATACCTTTTGTGGTCTAGCAATTTACCCGAATGACAATAGCAAGCACATAAACCTAAGACAGTTATGGGAAACGTTGAATGCGGGCAAAGTATCTTCCGATCCCCATGCTCCGTTTGATAATCGCTGGGGTTTGACGGATACCGCATTTAAGGGTTCGTGTAAAACGTATTAAAGTGATTTTTGTGCTTTACTCGTAGACATAATTTGCTTTGTCTGGCGCAAGAAATTACAATCCATGCCCTTTTGACCAGTTGGAACTTTAATGGCACGCAGACGCACAAGAAAACAAAGACTCCCGCAAGACCCTGTTGAAGCTACGATTGAGTCACTCAGCCCTGAAGGGCGTGGTGTGGCACATATTGACGATAAAGCCATTTTTATTAGCGGTGCATTGCCTGGCGAGAAAGTTACCTTTATCTACACCTCACAACGTAAAAGCCATGCAGAAGGCAAAGTAGAAGAAGTCCTCGAAGCATCGCCTGATCGTGTTGAGCCAAAGTGTGAGCATTATGCCATTTGCGGTGGCTGTTCATTACAGCATTTAAGCTCTGATGCGCAAATTAAATACAAACAACAAGCGATGCTGGATTCACTCAAGCATATCGGTAATGTAGAGCCAGAAGAAGTTTTTAGTGCGATAACAGGCGATGCGTGGGGCTACCGCCGTAAAGCGCGTTTAGGTGTGAAGTACGTGTTTAAAAAGGGCAAGGTGCTGGTTGGCTTTCGTGAACGCCATGGTGGTTTTTTAGCGGAAATGGATAGCTGTGAAGTGTTGCACGAGGCTGTTGGTAAAAAACTCCATCTATTTCAAGCTATGATCTATGAGATGGATTCTCGCGATAGTACGCCACAGATTGAGGTGGCGGTGGGTGATGATAGTGGTGATGACGTAATGAACATCGCACTGATCGTTCGTCACCTCAAAGACTTGTCTGAGAAGGACATAGCGCTGTGGATTGCTTTTGGTAAAGAACATGATTTTCAAATTTATTTACAGCCGAAAGGCCCGACCACGGTACACCGAATTTATCCTGAGTCGAGTGAACAGGGTAGTACACTCCATTACGAACACCCTGAGTTTGATACCAAAGTACACTTCGGTCCGCAGGATTTCTTTCAGGTCAATACCAGCATCAATCGTCAAATGGTGCCGCGTGCGGTTGAATTACTTCAACTCACGGGCAAAGAGCGTGTGCTAGATTTGTTTTGTGGCTTAGGCAACTTCACCTTGCCGATAGCGCGCAATGCCGAGCATGTAACAGGCGTTGAGGGTGATTTGGTGATGGTCAATCGCGCCAAGCAAACTGCGACAGCCAATGGTATTGAAAATACCGACTACTATGCCTGTAATTTAATGGATACCGCATCCGCACTTAAAGTACAGCCTTGGCTTAAAAAAGAGTATGACTGTATTTTGTTAGACCCACCACGTTCAGGCGCAAAAGAAATCATTGAACACTTTAAAAAGCTCAAAGCAAAACGTATCGTATATGTTTCCTGTCATCCTGCAACGTTAGCGCGTGATGCAGGAGAGTTAGTGCATACGCATGGATACAAGCTATTAGGTGCGGGTGTGATGGATATGTTCCCACAAACCGCGCATGTGGAATCAATCGCGATTTTTGAAAAGAGGTAGAGGATAAGATGAGTGAAGTAGATAAAAATAAACAATTCAGACAAATTGCGGATACCTTTATTGATGTTGCGAATAAGCATGTTGATGAAGTAGATAGCAGCTTTGTGAGTTCATCCATGCTGTATGGAACCTCGCGTTTCTGCTCATTTGTAGTAGCATCAGGTTGTGATGATGCCGAACAGCTTGAAGCAAACCGTGAAGGTGCGATTGAGTTTTTCACCAAAGAATTTGAGCGTATGTTGTCTGAAAATCTAGATGAATATAAGAGCGCCTATCAAGAGCCATCGCGTTATGAGCACTTGGTGAAAAAGAAATAAACATCATGGAGCTCTGCATAAGTTCTAGTAGCCATTCAAAAAGTGAATGGGCTATCGCTTAAAAGTGGGGGGGTGTGAATCAGGGGAAATACAAAAAAACTTCGTCATCCTCGAATGTTTCTATCGGAGATATGTTCCACCCAGTACGAGATTCCCATTAAAAGCATATGGGAATGACGAAGTGAGAAAAGCTTGTAGCTTGGGCTGACGTAGGAAGCCCAACAGGTGCGAAGTACATCATGTTGGGCTTCGTGCCTTAGCCCAACCTACAATCTAATGCGCTATCATGTAACAGTAGGGGATTTCATCCATGCTAAAAGAACTCGATGAATTCAATTTTCATCAAATAATCGCTGATACAGAAGGCGTAGCTGTGATGTTTTTTACAGGCCCGCACTGCGCCTCATGTCATCATTTACGTGAATTATTTGTAGCCGAGGAGCAGAAATTCTCCAGCCATTTTTCATCTTTCTCAGTGTTTGAAGTCAAAGCGGATAAAGCTGCCGCACTGGTCAATGAGTTCAGTGTGTTTCATCTGCCGAGTATGTTCTTGTATCAAGATGGACAATTCCATTGTGCGTTACAGGCACAAGCGCATTCTCAAAGAATTATAGACGCGATTGAGTTGGTATTGTTACAGCCTGCGGAAGAGGAGCCTTAATTTTCCTTATCCACTTACATCATGTAAAAGTGGGGGGGTGTGCTTCTAAAATGCTTCTATCTCACTATTTTGTCAGTCTAAAGCCTATTTCTAAAGTCCATATAGAATATATCGTATCACTTCATTGCCCTGGCATTAAATAATCAGTTTTTGTTGGTGTGCTTTTTGGAGGGTGTCTGATTAGACATAAGCTTTTAGCAGATAGTTTAATGGATGTATTTGTATAAAAAAACACGTAATACCCAAGAATCGGGCATTACGTGTTTTTTATACATGAAATATATTATTCATGTGTTCTTACTTATCGCTACTAAAATGAAGCGAATATGGATCTTTTTTAGCATTGTAGTAAGGATTATTCTGTTCCTTTACAGTTGAGTAAATTACTTTCTTTGGTTGTACTTTCTCACTATATTGAGGGGTAGCTTGTACGATAGCGCTGTTTTCAAAAACTGGGATTATCTCTTCATCATTTGAAGAAGCTATAGCTGATTGTCCTGCAAGAAGTAGTGTAAGTACGCTCATTGTTAGAAGTTTGTTTTTCATTTTAATCACCTTTAAGTTATTTTAATTTAAGTTAAAAAGAGAATATATTTAGTCTTTTTCTGTTAAGTCCTAGTTATCCCTCTCTTGCCTGAATTTACGCAGAGATTACTTTTAAAGATGCAAAAAAATTATGTTCTAAGGATTTATTTAGAATTTTTATGAGAATATGATGATTGAATGGAATAAATGAAAGATTGTAAGTATTTGTTTTTTTAGTAAATAAGCCTCTCTTGAAGAGCGATTATGTATTTGATGGAATAATTACAGGATTTATGTAATTAAGTTTTCATTGTGTCGGAGTGATCGTTTTTAATGCAAGTTGTATGTATCTTGATAAGATTTTAAAAAGACACGCAAAAAAAATGGGCTACCAATGTTGGCAGCCCATTATTAATTTCTTTAACTAAAAATTAGCTTAGAAATCGTGACGTAAACCAAGGTGCTTAGTTGTCTTATCATCATTTGACTTCTTAATTTGTAAGAAAGTCTTTGTGCCTTTACCAAGCTTATAGCCTAGATCGATATGCTTGTTCTTGTCATCGCCTTTCTTGTCGTACTGAGCAGCAACCCATGCATTGCCGAAGCTGTAACTACCCATAAGAGCATTTCGCGCGTCGTCAGAACCATCATCTGCGTGAGAGAAGCCGACTTTGTAGTTCGCGCCGCTATAAGCAAGACTAGCCATAGCTGTGTTATCACCAACATTACTTCCAAAACCAACACCAGCAGCGATAGGGCCAGCAGTGTAAGTAAGACCAAGCTGAGCTTTAGTATTTGCTTGATTTCCTTTAGGTACTACAGAAGCAAGTACGCCAACAGGACCAAATTTACCTAAGTATTTAATGCTGGTTAATCTGTCGCCATCTACATCACCGATATTTCCATTTTGTAAAACATCTGAAATATCACCAACATTATCAATAGGAGTCCAATCAGAACCAATGCGAACTTCACCAAAACCACCTTTAATACCGATATATGAAGAACGGTTTTCAAGAGTAGTATTAGCAGCTGGATCAACACCAAGCTCAATCTTGTGTGTCATGCTTAGGCCATTGTTAATAGCGTTTGATCCTTTAAGACCAATACGTGAACCATAATCACCTAGTGCTTTAGTTCCACCTAGCTCAAGAAGGTAACGAACACTGCCGTATGCCTGAGTATCCGCTGTTGCTACCATTGGCGCAGCAGTAAAAGCAGTTGCTACTGCGATTGCGAGTAATTTTTTCATTTTTGACTCCTGTAATAGACTTTCGTCTATAAATTTAATAATAAAAAGTTTCCAAATTTTGCGAGGGTATTATATAGCCCTGTTTGGTTGTTTTGCAACACTTGCCATTAAAAAAGTGACAGTTTTGCTACGAAACTGAGTGAATCTTATGGGATGTGTTGCGTAAAAGCAACAATTATTTTTAGATTATGTGTAATATTTATCAATTAAAGGGCGCTAATGGTTATTTATTGGCAATGAAAGGTTGAAGGGAGTGGCTTTTAAAGTGTTTCATCTTTACAACAAATATAATTGCTAGCAGGATATTTGATTTAAGTTATTAGTACTTTGTTGCTTTAATAGAATGCATTACTTTTTTTAAGTATTTTTAACCAACTGCACCCAATAACTGGCCCCCAACGCTAGAACATCATCATTAAAATCATATTGTGTATTGTGTAGCATACAGTTGCTACCAGTTTGATTGTCTGTTGTTTTCTTATTGTTCTCAGCAACTTGATCATGTAAAAGTGGGGGGGTGTGCTTTGAGCCTATTCCATTCCCTATCCATATATAAGCACCTTCACAGGCGTTGAGTATAAAGGAGAAGTCTTCTGCGCCCATGCTGGGGGGCATGTCTCGTAATACATTATTGTTATCTACCAGTGTTTCTACGGCGCTTGCACAAATCTGTGCATGCTTGGGGCTGTTAATCGTAGCGGGGTAGCCTTCTTCAAACCAAAGCTTGCCTGTTGCGCCCATGGCTTTACAGGTGTTTTCTACTAATGTATGCATTCTTTCTTTTATACGTTGCCCCACTTCTGGCTGAAAATATCTCAGCGTGCCTGTTAATTGCATTTCATTGGGGATGACATTATGCGTAAAGCCTGCCTCGGCTACAGTAATGCTGATCACCGCTGATTCAACTGGCGATACGGTACGCGATACGATGGACTGTAGCGCGGTGATAACGTGCGCGCCGGTGAGAATAGGGTCGATAATTTGATCGGGCATGGCGGCGTGCCCACCTTTGCCTGTAATCGTGATGTTAATAGTTTCAACCGCCGCCATGACATGGGTGTCGTGTACGGCAAACTTACCCTCGGCTAACCCAGGCCAGTTGTGCATGCCGTAAACAGCAGAGCAAGGGAATTTATCAAATAAGCCTTCTTTAACCATCACTTCGCCACCCGCACCGCCTTCTTCGGCGGGTTGGAAGATAAAATGCACCGTACCTGCAAAATCATTGTGTTGTTTTAGATAAACTGCCGCGCCTAATAACATGGTGCTGTGACCATCGTGTCCGCAGGCGTGCATTTTTCCATCGTGGGTGGATTTGTGGGCAAACTCGTTTAGTTCTTGAATGGGGAGCGCATCCATATCGGCGCGTAGCCCGATGGCATCGCCTTTTTTTGTGCCATGCACTGTGGCGACAATTCCTGTTACTGCTAAACCACGGTGTATTTTTATATTGTGTGATTCTAAAATAGAGGCAATGTAATCGCTGGTGAGGTCTTCTTTAAAGCTAAGTTCTGGGTGCTGGTGCAGCCAGTGTCGCCATGCAATCATTTCTTGGTGGAGGTCGGAGTTTTTTTCTATGGGGTGTTTTGTGGTCATGCTTTGATGATAGCTTTATTTTTAAGGGCGTGTGATTTTTATTTAACCCAGCCAATCTCTTTAGCCGTTTTTGTTCCGATAACGGTGTTTTGCAAGCTCGAAGGCATCTTCGCTTTTGTTTGTGATAGCGGGATACGACCGCCCATAATCTCTGCTTTGTGTTGTGGGTAGGTTGGCTTACGGTTTGGTTCGGCATAACCCTCAGGGAAAAGTGGCTGATTCGTGCTGAGATCGTATTTATCAGTCGCGCCTAAAGTATGAAGTAGTTCGTGCAATATAATGAAATTATTTTGTTTTGCATGTTTGTCATCGGCAAAAAGTTGAATAAGTGCAACCTTGCTTTTTTCTAGCCCTGTGGAATGCGCCAAACCTTTGTGTACTTTGGGGTCGAAGAATAGGGCGTAAGCGCGTACTTGCGGTTTTAATCCTTTGAAGTTATCTGTTTTCCATGTCCAGTAACGTAGTTTTAGACTCCACCACATTACGTTCAGCCTGTTTCTATCTTTTGGGATGGCAGGTGGCAGTGACTTAATGGGTGCAGATAGCTGAACGCTAATTGGGCTGGAAAGGCTCAAACCATATCGAGAGGATTCTTTCTTTAATAGGGTGGTGAAACTTTCGAACTGTGAAGTGGTTAATGTGGAGATATATTTATCCGTGATTTCGCGCCCATCGGCATTGATAGGGTAAATCACTACACGTAGTGGGTGCTTCCACTCGGTTGCTCTTTTGCTGCTGAGAAAGGAATCTAAAACAATGTAGCCTAAGATGACTAGCAACAAGGTTATGCGTATATTTTTAAAGGTCATGGCATGGGTTGAAAAAAATCATTGAGAAAAGTCATTGAAAAAGTTCGTCGTAGGGGTTGTTATTAACTAATGTGGTGCAATATTTGTGCTTAGTAATTATAAAGCACACCCCCCTAGTTTTACATGGTGTTCTTATTAAAGGTATAAGTGATTCCTTAACCACATAAATAATCCAGTTTTTACGGCGGGAATGTTGGTGTAGAATGCCGACACAAAACAATTCAAGCTATTGAGGCTCCATGCTCAGTATCAAAATATCAGGAGAAGTCATGTCAGAAGTTACACGCGAGCAAGTTGATGCGCTATTAAAAACCGTTCAAGAGAAATACCTTGAGCAAGATTTACTAGCATCAAACATGGTAAAAGATGTTGATATAAAAGGTGATACCGTTTTTGTTCGTATCGTGCAGGGCTATCCTTCAGGGGAATATCGCGAAGAATTATCAGCTGAAGTGAAAGCTGTGCTAGAAGCAGATGCAGGTATTTCAAAAGCAGAAATTACGGTAGAACAGAATGTTACCGCGCATGTTGTGCAAAAAGCTTTAAAGCGAATTACTGGCATCAAGAACATTATCGCCGTTGCATCAGGCAAAGGTGGTGTGGGTAAATCAACCACTTCGGTCAATATAGCATTGGCACTTGTGGCTGATGGCGCAACCGTTGGTATGTTAGATGCGGATATTTATGGCCCAAGTCAGCCACGCATGTTGGGCTTGAGTGGTCAGCCAGAATCAAAAGATGGCAAGACGCTAGAGCCAATGGTTAATTACGATATTAAAGCCATGTCGATTGGTTTCTTGGTAGAAGAAGATACACCGATGATCTGGCGTGGCCCCATGGTAACACAAGCGCTGGAGCAGTTACTTAACGATACAAACTGGGGAGATTTGGATTACTTAATCGTTGATCTTCCTCCAGGAACAGGCGATACACAACTTACGCTATCTCAAAAAATCCCAGTAAGTGGCGCGGTAATTGTAACAACACCTCAAGATATTGCGTTGCTAGATGCTCGTAAGGGTTTAAAAATGTTTGAGAAAGTTGAGGTTCCGGTGCTGGGTGTGGTTGAGAATATGAGCATTCACATCTGTAGCGAATGTGGTCACGCAGAACACATCTTTGGCGAAGGTGGCGGAAAGCGTATGGCGGATGAGGCTGATGTTGATTACTTAGGTGCGTTGCCATTGGATTATACAATCTGTCAGCAAGCTGATGAAGGTAAACCTACGGTTGTTGCCGAGCCAGACAGTAAAAACACCGAGCTTTATAAAGATATTTCACGTCGTATGGCGGCGAAGCTGGCGGGGCAGGGTAAGGATTACAGTACGAAATTCCCAAATATAGTAATCCAAAACACTTAGATTGTAGAGAACTACACAGCTCACCTCTAAGGCTTGCCATTACTGCGTTAGAAAACTCTCATTTACCTTTTGTTATAAAAAGCTAAACTTCGGATTTTCTGCCTTGTACTGACAAGCCTTAGAGGCAATCTGAGCAGTTTGGTGAGATTGTAGAAGCTCTATTTTTTTTAAAAGCACACCCCCTCACTTTTACATGATGTTTATTTATAAATAAAAACATCATGTAAAAGTGGGGGGGTGTGCTTTTTTATTTATAAAAATAGCTATTTGCCTATAGAATAAGGCATGAACTTATGGTTTCATAGCGCTTATGAAACTATTAAAACATACACGATTATCCGCTCTTACTTTTTCTTTTCTTATTTCTCTTCTAGCCCTTGCAGGATGTTCATCTGCAGGCGTTAAAGGCTTGGTTGAGCCGCCTAATGTTCAGGTGCATAAGGTTGAAATGGGGCGCTTTAATTTGAGTGGTGGTACAGCGACATTCGTGCTGGATATTCAAAACCCCAATCGCTTTCCAATTCCATTGGCAGGTTTTGACTATGGTTTGAGCCTCAACGGTGTGCAGGTTGCGCGCGGTGATAAAGAGCAGCGCGTAACGATAGCAGCAGGTGGAAGCCAAAAAGTGACTGTGCCGTTGACCTTGAGTTTTGCTAACATGATCAATATGTTACCAGGCTTACTTCGCAACAGAACGGTTGATTATCAGCTAGGCGGGTCTGTGCATTTGCCTTGGTTTAATATTCCATTCCAACGTTCTGGTTCTGCGAATCTTCGCTAGTATCTAAATCCAAACTTAGCAAACACTATAAAAGTAGAAAAAATATGAGTATAAAATCCGATAAATGGATTCGCCGCATGGCGCAAGAGCAGGGCATGATCGAGCCTTTTGAGGCAGGTCAGATTCGCGAAGATAATGGTAATAAAATCGTATCCTATGGGACATCAAGCTATGGTTATGATGTGCGTTGTGCCGATGAATTTAAAATATTCACCAATATCAATTCAGCGGTTGTTGATCCAAAAGCGTTTGATGAAAATAGCTTTGTCGATATTCAATCCGATGTTTGTATTATTCCACCGAACTCATTCGCACTCGCACGTACCGTTGAATATTTTCGTATTCCGCGTAGCGTGTTGACGGTGTGTTTGGGTAAATCAACGTATGCGCGTTGTGGCATTATCGTCAATGTCACGCCGTTAGAGCCTGAGTGGGAAGGGCATGTGACTTTGGAATTTTCAAATACTTCACCGCTTCCTGCAAAAATTTATGCCAACGAAGGTGTGGCGCAGATGTTGTTCTTTGAATCTGATGAAGTTTGTGAAACATCGTATAAAGATCGTGGCGGAAAGTATCAGGGGCAAAAGGGCGTTACGCTTCCTAAGGCTTAATCTTAGATTCCTAAGCATCATGTAAAAGTGGGGGGGTGTACTTATTGTATTTAAGTTAAACACTTGGAACCCTTCGACAGACTCAGGGAACGCCCTCAAACAGCAACACGCTTTCTGAGCCTGTCGAAGCATTGGTCGCACTTCCCCTTAACTTAACGACATAGAGTTACTAAAAAAGGAAAACGATGGAATTCAACACATGGTTAATCTATCTAGGCGTAATCAGTGCGGTGATATTTACGCCAGGACCATCGGCAATTTTGTGCATGTCTCATGGTTTAAAATTTGGCAAGGCAAAGTCATTGGCTACCGCTGTCGGCGGCGCGGTTGCAGCATCCATTTTAATGACTATTTCAATCGTTGGTTTGGGCGCGCTTTTAGCGGCATCTGAAACGGCGTTCTTGGTAGTCAAATTATTAGGTGCTAGCTACTTAATATACCTTGGGGTTAGCGCTTGGAAAAGTAGCTATTCACAGTCAGAACACCACTCAGATGAGCTAGAGCTGAATAAAGTAAACCTTAGTAATGAATCTATATCTTCTTTATTTCGCAAAGGTTTTTTGGTGGGTATTAGTAATCCAAAAGACATTTTGTTTTTTACCGCTTTGTTACCCAGCTTTATCGATAGCGAAACATCGCAACTAGCACAATACTTAGCGCTCACAGGAACATGGTTTGTAGTCGATGTTTCAGGCATGTTTATATATGCTAGTTTAGGCTGTAAAATAGGTTCGTGGTTTGAAAAGGCTAGCAACTTAAAGATTTTTGAGCGAACAACAGGAAGCTTTTTTATATTGATGGGTGGTGCATTAATTGCATCAACAACTGAAAAGTAATAAAGAGCAAAAGTAGGAAAAACTATGAATTCAGAAAAAGTCGTCTTTGCATTTTTTATCGTTCTAGCGTTAACGCTTAACTTTGGTTTTTTTCTAGGTGGAATGGATAGTGCCGAACACCATAATATTTATGAGTTGTTTGCCGCTATTGTCGTTAGTTTAATTTCCACGGTTTTGAAAGTGGGCGATCGTACTCATCTTGGAGCAGTATTCTTGGCGACCAGTTTAGTGGCTGACCTCCAATTAATTGCCGCAGCTATTGTTTGGGGTATTGTTGCCAATGTTCATGGTGAAGCATTAACAGGTGATTCGCTTGCAACGGTTGTTTCATTGTCAGGTGGTGCGCTTTTGGCGAATCTAATCTCCGTCATATTACTCATCGCTGAGACAGTCTCGGTACGTCGATAATTTAGTAGGGTTTATATCCTATGCCTAATCTAATCTACATTCTTTTCAGGCGACTACGCTCGCCGATGATCCTGCTGATTATGGTTTATGCCGTATCAATCACAGGCTTTGTTCTAATTCCTGGGGTTGATGATAATGGTCAGCACTGGGATATGTCTTTTTTCCATGCATTTTACTTTGTCAGCTTTATGGGAACGACCATAGGCTTTGGTGAAATCCCCTATGCTTTCACTGATGCACAACGCTTTTGGGCGTTGATTACGATGTACGCTACCGTTATCTCATGGCTATATGGCATTGGTGTGTTGTTAAGTGTTTTTCAAGATTCCGTATTTTTGAATCAAATGAAAACCAATAGCTTTTCACGTCGCATTAAAAATACCCGAGAGCCTTTTTATATTATCTGTGGTTATGGCGATACTGGCGCGCAGTTGGCAAGATCCTTGTCTAAGGAAGGAATTTTATCGGTTATTATTGATCCTGATGCCGAACGCATGAATGATCTTGAAGGTGATGATTTCCTAGTTCCACCACTAAGCCTTTGTGCTGATGGGTCGCAATCTGAAATCCTTGAAATGGCAGGTATTACGCATCGCTGGTGTCAAGGTATTGTCACCATCGCGAATGACGATACAGTCAATTTAACTGTTGCTGTAGTTGCGCAATTACTTAATCCTAAATTACGCTTGATTGCACGTGCCGAAACACCCGAGGCGGAAGCTAATATCCTATCTTTTGGTGCAAATGAAGTAATCAATCCTTTTGAAACTTTTGCTTCACGTCTCTCATTAGCATTGCAATCTCCGAGTCTTTATTGCCTTTACGATTGGACGACCTGTGCATCAGGGGCAAAAATGAAGGAGCCACCGGTGCTTGCTTCGGGCAAATGGATAATTTGTGGTTTTGGGCGTTTTGGGGGTGCTTTGTATGAGCACTTGGATGACAGCGATGTAAAGCTGAGTATTATTGAATCAGATCGTAAACGTCGTGATTTACCATCAGGTTCTATTATCGGTCGTCCAACAGAAGCCCCTACGCTTAAAAAAGCAGGTATTGAGGAAGCAGCAGGAATTATTGCGGGCACAGATAACGATGCGAATAATTTGTCAATTTTACTAACAGCTTCAGAGTTGAATACCGATATTTTCCGTATCGCGCGTCAAAATGAAGATAAAAACAGTCATCTATTTCAAGCAGCAGAATTTGAAATACTTATGCAACGCGGAAGCATTGTCGCGAACACTATTTTTGCCTTAATACGCACACCCATGCTGGGTGATTTTTTGCGTATCGTTTCACGCTTCAAAAAAGATAAAGCAGGCGAGGTTATTAGTCGAATTATCGGAGTGGTAGAAGATGATATTCCCAAACTTTGGGAGTTTAAAGTAACGCTAGAGGATGCCCCTGCACTGTACAAAACGATTCAAACTAGACAAGTGACCGTACGTGAGATTTTCCAAGGCGAGACACTGCACGGATCAGATCACCGTGAAAAACCACTCTCCGCAATGCCCTTGTTTATGAAGCGCGACGAAAGCAATGTGCTGTTACCAGAAGATGACCGTATCATCAGGGTAGGCGATCGATTTTTGATGTGTGGCACGCAAGCCGCGCACCGACAAATGTGTAATATATTGTCTAATATTAATTTGTTAGAAAATATTTTGAGTGGTGAAGAGATTCCTACAGGAATTATTTGGCGCTGGATGACGGGTAAGACATTGTTGGCTAAAACAACATCTGAAACAAAAGTCACAGAGGATAGCGTATGAGTATTCAAAAAAAAATTGGCGTGGTTTTCGTGTGTATGGGCAATATCTGTCGTTCACCGACAGCTGAGGGAGTGTTTCGCCATGTTGTTAACCAGAGAAGTATGCAAGATATGATTAAAATAGATTCTGCAGGTACGCATGCTTATCACATTGGCGAGCCACCAGATTCACGCTCGCAAGCGATGGCTAAATCGCGAGGGGTTGATTTATCGGGACAGCGTGCACGTGAGGTTGAAGCGATTGACTTTGAGCGCTTTGATTATGTCATCGCCATGGATCGTTCTAACTATGAAAATCTTAAAGATATAGCTTCGGTTGAGCAACAAGAAAAACTACACTTGTTTATGGGCTTCACTAGTGCTTGGGATAATGCCGAAGTGCCAGACCCTTATTACGGTGGGGGTGATGGCTTTAAGAATGTATTTGATATGGTGCAATCTGCATCTGAGGGGTTGCTGGAGCGTATTGTTAAAAACGATCTTTAATGTATTTATCTTCAAAAGTGTTATTCCCACTTTCACGGGAATAACAAATCAATTTAAAAAGCTTTTACTCTGACTTGTCAGGTGTAGATGCTTTAGTCTCAGTAGCTGTTTTACGTTTTGTTGTGGTTGTAGCTTTTTCTGGTTTGCTAGTTTTCTTAGGTTCGGCTACTTTCTTTGTACTCGCTTTTTTGGCTGGCGCTTTTTTCTTTGCAGCGGTGCTAGGAGCTTTTATAGCTTCACTTGAACTGGCTTTTTTACGCGTTGTGGTTGTCGTTGTTGCCTTTTTCTTTGGAGAAGCTTTTACTGTTGTTTTAGCTTTTGGTGCGATTTTCTTTGCAGCTGATTTTTTTGCTTTAGTTTCTGTTGGCTTAGTTGCTTTAGTAGGAGGTGTCGTAGAGGTTGATGTAGTTGCAGATGCTGTTTTGCTTTCAGTTTTAGTTTCTTTTGATGGCTTGTCTGCAGTTTTCTTTGTAGATACTTTCTTGGTTTTTACTGGCTTATCTGATGTTTTCTTTTCTACAGGCTTACTTGTTGTAGTGCTTTTTTTGGCCGTTGTGGCTTTTGCAGGCTCTGTTGTGAAGCTTACCTTTTCCGAAGTAGCATTGTTCTTTGGTGGTTTAGGCGCCGATGGAATTTTAATTTCGATCGGTGTTTGATCACTTGAAGAGGTTACATCAGCTTTGTTGCCATCTTTTACAGGCTTATTTACAGAGTGCTTTTCATTGCCTCGGTTTGGCTGAGGCTTCTTCTGTGCTTTGTTTATAGGTTCATTTGTGGCTCTAGTTGGAGTATTTTGCTGATCAGTTACTGCTTGGTTTTCAGTTTTCTGCTTTTGGTTTTCGTTTCTCTTACCACGATTGTTCGGCTGGTTTTGTTGCTTGGCCTGAGGTTTTTTATTCTGCCCCTGTGAGTTTTGAGCTTGGTTAGTGTTTTGTTGGTTGTTCTGCTGCTTCTGATTGTTTTGGTTGCGGTTTTGGTTATTTTGATTGCGCGGCTTTTTATTTCGATTTTGATTATTCGAATTATTAGCATTGCGTTTTTGGTTGTTTGAATTGCTATTAGAGTTGTTTCTGTTGCGGTTATTATTTCTATTACGGTTGTTAGAGTTTCTATTGCGATTATTTGAATTGCTATTCGCAGGGCGCTCGCGCTTCTTTGGTTCTTCTTTCGCTTCTTCTACTTTCTTACTGCCAAACAAGGCACCAAAAATGCGTTTAACTACGCCTGGATTTTTCGCTTCGGCTAATGCCTGTGGCGATGGGGCAGGGGTTGTTGGTTGGACATTACTAACGGCCGCTACCTGTACATTTTGTGGTAACGCTTCTTTGGTGCTTTCAATATGAGCTTCTGGCTTAGTTACGCGCTTGTAGCTATTTTCTGTATCTTTGATGTCATCTTCTTTGTAACGAATAATTTCATAATGCGGTGTATCCAAATCAATATTTGGAAGTACAGTCATTTGAAGATTGTGACGTGCTTGAATTTCAGCCAGTGATTGACGTTTTTCATTTAAGATGAAAGTAGCCACTTTGACAGGTGTTTGCGCAACGACTTCCATCGTGCCATCCTTCATTGCTTCTTCTTCCATTAAGCGAAGAATAGATAATGCCATAGATTCGATACCGCGGATTGTGCCTTGACCACTACAACGCGGACAAACAATCTGGCTTGATTCGCCTAAAGATGGGCGCAAACGCTGGCGAGACATTTCTAATAAGCCAAAGCGTGAGATACGACCAATCTGAACACGTGCACGATCTACTTTTAACGCATCGCGTAATTGGCGCTCAACGGCGCGCTGGTTTTTATTCGGTTGCATATCGATAAAGTCGATAACTACCAAGCCACCTAAATCGCGTAAGCGAAGCTGTCTTGCAACTTCATCAGCTGCTTCTAGGTTAATATTAAGCGCTGTCTCTTCAATGCTACGACCTTTGGTAGCACGAGCAGAGTTAACATCAATCGCGGTCATTGCTTCTGTGTGATCGATAACAATAGAGCCGCCTGAAGGCAATGTTACTTCGCGGTGGAATGCAGACTCAATCTGGTGTTCAACCTGATAACGGCTGAATAGCGGAACGGTATCGGTGTAATGTTTTAACTTTTTCAAGTTGTGAGGCATGACCGCATTGATAAAGTCGTGTGCTTGCTGATAAACACGCTCATTATCAATAATGATTTCGCCAATATCTTGACGGAAGTAATCACGTAAAGTACGGATGATTACGTTGCTTTCTTGATAGAGCAGGGTGCCAGACTTTGATTGTTCGCTTGCCTCTTTAATGGCCGCCCAAAGCGTTTTGAGATAATCCATATCCCATGTTAACTCTTCAAGCTCACGGCCCACGCCAGCAGTACGTACGATTGCGCCCATGCCTGTGTCTAGTTCTAGTTGGTCTAATATTTCTTTGATCTTATGACGATCTTCACCTTCGATGCGACGTGATACGCCACCTGCGCGAGGGTTGTTTGGCATTAATACCAAGTAACGACCAGCAAGGCTGATTTGTGTGGTGAGTGCCGCGCCTTTATTGCCGCGCTCTTCTTTATCGACTTGGACGAGAACTTCTTGTCCTTCTTTGATAACATCGGCGATTGATGGACGACCACCGTTGTTGTTATCTCCTTTTTTACCGCCAGACTTTTTGTTGGTCTTCTTGTAATACTCTTTTGAGATTTCTTTGTAAGGTAAAAATCCGTGGCGTTCTGCACCGTAATCTACAAATGCGGCTTCCAAGCTTGGCTCGACGCGAGTGATTTTACCTTTGTAAATGTTGGCTTTCTTTTGAGCGCGGAAGGGATGTTCGATATCGAGGTCGTAGAGGTACTGTCCATCGACCATTGCAACGCGGATTTCTTCTTGTTGTGTAGCGTTTATTAGAATTCTTTTCATGTCTTAACGTTTCCTGTTTTGTTTTTGAATAGGACTTAACCCATTCAAATGACAGCTCACGTTTTGCCAAACCCTGAAATACACCAAGCACATTGTTGGTATATAGGTTTATCCGCTTTTGTTAAATAATTAATTATTGTTTAAAACAATAGCTTATTACTCGTAAAGCATTAAGAAGCACACACAAAAGTCTTTTAGCTCATGTTATTTAATTTAAAGAACATGGTCTTTAAGATGTTTTTAGAAAGTTAAAGGTTGTTTATTACAAGCCCAATTCTGTTGTTATTACTCTTGCCATCTTTAATATTAAGTTGGTTAAAGCCATCACAGATTATCTGTTTTCTTAAAAATATTGTGTATCATTTGAAGTAAAAAACTCACTATTTTTAACTAATTCACTTCAAAAAAATTTGTTTCTGTTCTGATCGAAGCATGATTGTCAGTCACGTTATTTAATCAGGTTTTGGCAAGGAGCTGCGTCCTTAAAGTGTTTGCTTGTTTGTCTTTTCGACCAAGCAAACTTTATTATAATGCTCAAGCTACTTTTAAATAAGTTGTAAACTTGAGCGTGAATCTGTTTGATTCTTGTAAATTTTCTGCAAGAATCAGCTATCAATTATATCAATATAAGTACTTTTATTCAACAAGATAATCTTGTTGTATTTATTGAGATGTCTTAAACTTTCCTCATGGGAAATACACCTCAAAACAAGCAGGAAAATCAGAAAAGACACTCCGTTAGATTCGTGGAAGTGACAAGCGCACATGCCGGTCAGCGCATTGATAATTTTTTGATGCGTGAATTAAAAGACGTCCCAAAATCTTATATCTATCGTATTTTGCGAAAAGGTGAAGTGCGCGTAAATAAAAAGCGTATCAAGCAAACCTATAAACTATTAGAAGGTGATACAGTTAGAATCCCGCCCGTTTTCCTCCCCGAAAAAGCGGATAAACCCATCGCGCCAGAATCATTACTTAAAGCCATAAAAGCTTCCATTATTTTAGAAGATGATGATTTGATTTTAATAAACAAGCCTTCGGGCATGGCTGTGCATGGTGGCTCAGGTGTGCGCTATGGCTTGATTGAAAGTTTTCGTCAACTGCGCCCCAATATGTCCTTTGTTGAATTAGTGCATCGCTTGGATAAAGAAACCAGCGGTATCGTAATGCTCGCAAAAAATCGACCTGCCTTATTAGAGTTGCATGAGTTGCTAAAGAATAAGAGCCACGGTGTGGGAATAGAAAAGTATTATCAAACGTTAGTAAAAGGACAATGGCGGGGTGGCGAGCGCCACATTAAAAACAATTTGAAACGTGAGCAGGGCAGAAAACAAAAGGTACGCGTGGTTGATAATGAAAGCGATGCAGGAAAAGAATCAGAAAGTTTTTTTACACCTATCACTAAATATCCCAATCATACCTTACTAAAAGTTAAGTTGGTTACAGGGCGAATGCATCAAATTCGCACTCAATTAGCCGAGTTAGGTCATCCCGTGTTGGGCGATTCACAATACGGTGATTTTGCACTGAACCGTGAAGTGAAAAAGCAATTTGGATTAAAGCGGCTATTTCTACACGCTTATCATTTGAAATTCACCTTGGCAAGTTCGGGCAAGCGATATGATTGTGAAATCCCGCTAGCGGATGATCTGCAAAAAATAATAGAGAAACTAGAGAGACATAAATGAGTGTAATGGGAAAATATAGCTTATTGGTATTCGATTGGGATGGAACGCTGTTGGATTCCGAAGCGCAAATCGTCAACTGTATGCAATCTGCAATCGGTGAATTATCACTAGAGTCACGTACCAATGAACAAATCACCAGTATTATCGGCTTAGGATTAGAAAAAGGCGTAGCACAGCTTTACCCAAAGATGGATATGAAACTCGTCATAAAAACGGCGCAAACTTACCGCGAGTATCACCTTTACAAGGATAAAACCCCCACTCCATTGTTTGATGGAGCGAAAGAAGCTCTGATAAAGTTGCGCGAAGTAGGCTATGATTTAGCCATTGCCACAAACAAATCCCGTAGAGGGTTAGATAAAGGTTTATCAGAAACTGACTTAGTCGATCTTTTCCCCATCACACGTACAGTTGATGATACGCACCCAAAACCTAACCCACAAATGCTAGAAGAAATTCTCACTGATCATAATCTTGAAGCTTCAAAAGCGTTGATGATTGGTGACAGTGAATACGATTTACAGCTCGCTAAAAATACTAAGGTGGATGGATTAGCCGTGAGTTACGGCGTGCATGGATTAATGCGCCTGCTCAAGCAAGACCCTGTTGGGTTTATTGATAAGATTGGGCAACTGCCCGATTGGTTGGAAAATCATGGGTAGGTTTTTTATAATTTATGAAATACACTCCCCCCACTTTTACATCATGTAAAACTAGGGGGGTGTGCTCTGATAAGCCTTAATCTCAGCCAAAAAATCTTTCAAGCTCCCTTGGTAATACCAAACTAATCCGCACATACCATAAAGCGATAATGAGGCTAAGAAGTTTACATCGCGCATGAGTGCTAGGGCTACTGGGTCTTGAAAGTGCCAATAAATCCAGTAGCAGCCGTCTATTGAAAACCATGTAAAAAAAAGCATTAAAGGGATGTGTTTCCATTGTCTTTCTGTGATGACGCGCATGCTCCAAGAGGCTGTTAGATAAGCGAGGATCGCCATAATAAAGCTGATGGGAATATCCCAGTCGGGTGCTTGGTAATAAAATGAGCCGATGATGAGCAGACTAAGCCCAATGAATAAGGTAAATAACTTCCAAGGGCGTTTGTATTCAATCAGTAATTTATTCATCGTGTTTGATCACACTAATTTTTATATAGGCTCATTATGATAACCGTGTTACGTGAGAGCAATTATTTCAGATGAGCGTGCATCATGGAGTTCTGCATAAGTTCTAGTAGCCGTTTAAAAAACTAAACGGACTATCACTTAAAAGTGGGGGGGTGTGCTTTAAATAAGCTATAACATCTCAGATAAATGCTACAATCCTTCGTTTTTTAACCTATGCGAAGAATCTATCATGTCAGTAAAATTTACTACTCCTACAGATAAAGTTTGTTACGGCATTGGTCGCCAGTTTGGCGATCAGTTTGCTAATAACCCTTTTAAAGAGATCAATATCGAGGCACTTCAAGCCGGGCTTGCGGATGCACTTAATAAAGTTCCTAGTCAAATCCCTGAGGCGGAACTTGAAGCAGCATTTGCTGAGGTGAATGAAGGGCTTGAGGCTGAAAAGCAAGCAGGCGCAAAAGATATTATTGATGAAGGTATCGCTTATTTAGAAGAAAATAAAAAGCGTGATGAAATTACGGTGACTGATTCTGGTCTGCAATATGAGATTATCACCAAAGGTGATGGAGAAAAGCCTTCGGAAGCTAATGTTATCAAAGCGCATTACAATGGGTTTTTACTTGATGGCACGAAGTTCGATAGCTCGTATGATCGTGGCGAGCCGTTGGATATTCCTGTGAAAGGAGTTATTCCAGGTTGGACTGAAGCGTTGCTATTGATGCCTGTGGGTTCTAAATGGAAGTTGCATATCCCGCAAGAATTAGCGTATGGATTGGCGGGTGCAGGTGAGATTCCACCGGGTGCGGCTTTGGTGTTTGATATTGAGTTGCTTGAGATTGTTGGCTGATATTAAAATTACTACTCAGTAGAAAGCACACCCCCTCACTTTTACATGATGTTTTGTTACAGCTAAAACTAAAACATCATGTAAAAGTGGGGGGGTGTGAAACTAGGATTATTTTTTAAGCTTCTTATCCACAACATTCTTCATCGCAATCAAAAAACCCATGCCAAGAAATGCACCCGGTGGGAGTATCGCGAGTAGTAAGCCTTGGTAGTTGTCAAAAAATCGTATGGTCCAGTTACTGGCTTGTGAACCGAACATTACTGCAGCGTCTGAAAATAGTGTGCCGTTACCAATGAACTCTCGCATTCCGCCTAGGGCAACTAATACTAGGGTGAAGCCTAAGCCCATCATAAAACCATCCAGTGCTGCGCGCGGGATTTTATTGCGTGAGGCGAAAGCTTCGGCGCGACCGATAATGACGCAGTTGGTTACAATCAAGGGAATGAAAATACCCAATACACTGTGAAGTTCTGGGCTGAAAGCGTTCATGCTGAGATCAATTACCGTAACAATGGATGCGATGACTAAGACATAATAGGGAATGCGGATTTCTTTGCGTACCCAGTTTCGCGTAAAAGATATAATCGTATTGGAAGCGGTGAGTGTGATTATAGTGGCGATTCCAAGACCCAAGCCATTGATGAAATTTCCTGTAACCGCAAGAAGAGGGCATAGCCCAAGTAGCTGTACTAAGCCTGGATTGTTATGCCATAGGCCATCCATCACTATTTTTTTGCACTCTTCGGGGGCGCAGGTTCCGCCTTCTATTTTTTCACCTAGAGAGTCATCAACTGTAATTGTATCCGTCATTTCACACCTGCCTGAAAGAGTGTATTCATATTGCTTTGAGCATAAATCAAAGTGCTTTTGATGGCATTAACAATGGCGCGGGGCGTAATGGTTGCACCTGTGAATTGATCAAATTTTCCACCGTCTTTTTTTACCTGCCAACCATTCATATCAGGGTTATTAAGTGATTTACCGTTAAAGGCCAGTACCCAGTTGCTTTTGCGGGTTTCCATTTTATCGCCCAAGCCAGGTGTTTCTTTATGATTGACGATTCTCACGCCCGATAATGTCTGGTCGTTGGCATTAATCCCAATCAGCAACGTCATGGCACCACTGTAACCTTTGAGTGTGGTTACTTCAAAAATAGCGGTACTAGGCACGCCGTTGAGGGTAGCTAAATAGACAGGGGTGTCTTTCGCAAAGCCTGTGTCTTGCGATGTGAGTATGATTTTACTGCTAGCAAGGTCGTTGTCATAACGATCTGTTGGTACAACTTCGTTGAGTGCACTTAACAGCATCATCGCTTGATTTTCGATGATTTTATCTTTGGTAAGCGAGTTAGTCATAGCCACGAGAAGCACGCTAATAAATGCAAAGAAGGCTAGTGATAGCCCCGCTTTTTTCATGGCGCTGAAGTGCTTTCTCATGATTTTTTACCCTCTATTTTTTTTGAGGGTAAAGTGCTAGATCTGTGTCCGTAGACACGAGGCTGAGTATAATAATCAATCAGTGGTACTGCCATATTCATAATCAAGACAGCAAAGGCGATGGCATCAGGGTAATTCCCCCAAACGCGGATAACATAAATAAAGAAGCCAATGCTTGCGCCATAAATAAGCTTTCCTGTGGGTGTGGTGCTAGCAGATACAGGATCGGTTGCAATAAAGAAAGCCCCTAAAACTGTCGCGCCACCAAAAATATGCAGAAGAGGGCTGGCAAAAGTCTCTGGCGAATAGAGATACATAATGCCCGAAAAAATCGCTAGTGTGCCAATCATTGAAGCAGGAATTTGCCAGTGAATAATCTTTTTGTAAAGTAGCCATGCGCCACCTATTGCAAAAGCGACGCTGATGTAAATCCAGCTAGTCAGGCTAAATTGTTTTTGTTGGGCAATTTCTGCATAAGCTGTACCCGCGCGCAAGCCTGTTTTTACTTCGTCTAAAGGCGTTGCCATGGTAATGGCATCCCAATCAGGTGTTGCGACACTACTAAAAACCATATTAAGGCTTTCTATTAAGCTGGGTAATGTTGAACCTAGTTGACCATTTTGTATCCATTGGCTCATTTCAAACGGAAAGGAAACAATCAAAACCGCAAAGCCAATCATCGCAGGGTTAAAAGGGTTGTAACCTAAGCCACCGTAAAGGTGTTTGGCAATTATGATGGCGAAGAAAATACCAATCAACAGGATCCACCAAGGCATTAAAGGCGGTAGCGAAAGTGCCAAAAGCCACGCCGTAACGATGGCGCTAAGATCATACAAAAAGGGAAGAATTGGGCGTTTTCGAATGATCAATGCGAGGGTTTCTAAAGCTACAGCGAATACGATAGCTACTACCACATTGATTAAAATGCCCCAGCCATAAATGTAAAACATCATCAAGGTGCCAGGGATAAGTGCCAATATAACTTGCAACATGACTCTGCTAACATTGCTGTTACTGCCAAAAAAGGGCGAGGTGTCGGTTTTAAATTTCATCTTTTGTTTCGCTCTCTTTCTTGCTACGTTCTTGTTTCTTAGCTTTAGCGCGCGCCATGGCCGCTTTTATAGCATCGGCTTTACTATCTTTGTTAGGGTCTTTTGTTGCATCACCATTCTTACCAGCCTCAGCTTTTTTCTTCTGCAGTGCGGCTTTGTGCGCGGCACGTTTTTCATCGCGTTCGCGCTTGTCACGTTCTTTACGAAACAGTAAAAATTCGTGGCGATCACGCGACAAATCTGATTTTTGCGTGGCAATTTCTTGATTTCTGATTTCAGTTTTTGCAAAACGAAAATAGTCCACCAAAGGGATATGACTTGGACAAACGTAACTACAGCAACCGCAATCAATACAATCGTTGATATTATGATCGAGTGTTTTCTCAAAATCTTTTGCACGAATATGCCAATACATTTGCTGAGGTAAAAGTTTTACTGGACAAACGTCCATGCACTTTCCACAACGGATGCAAGGCAGAGTCGGTTGGTCAGCATATTCTGAGTTAGACTCACTTAGCATAGTTGTAGAAGAAATAAGCGCACAGTTGGTGGCTTTTACAATAGGGATTTGATCATTTTCTAACGCAAAGCCCATCATCGGACCACCCATAATTAAGTGATCTGCCATTTTGGTGTAACCGCCCGCTTGTTCTGCTAGGTAGTTAAATGATGTGCCGATTAACACTTCTAAATTTTGAGGCTTGTTGATGCCGTTGCCTGTGATCGTGACGATGCGCGAAAGCAGAGGCTCACCTTCGATAACGGATTTGTAAATACTGTAAACCGTGCCGATATTTATGCCCATTAAACCAATATCCAACGGTAAGCCGTTTGCGGGTACTTGCTGACCTGTTAATATTTCTATCAACTGTTTCTCACCTCCGCTGGGGTAAAGTGTGGGAATGGGTACAACGGTAATGTTAGAGTCTTCTTGACAGGCTAGCCTTAAAGCTTCAATGGCTTCTGGTTTATTATCTTCAATGGCGATAAGACATTTTTCGGGCTTGAGCATAGTTTGTAAAATGCCAATACCAGAAATAATCTCGGCGGACTTATCACGCATCAAGCGATCATCGCAGGTGATGTAGGGTTCGCACTCTGCACCATTGATAATCAGGGTTTTAACTTGTTTTTCATTAAGCGAGCCTGCAACTTTAACCGCCGTTGGGAAAGTTGCACCGCCTAAACCTACGATACCCGCTTGTTCGATACGCTCTAGTAGTTTTTTAGTGTCTTTATTCTCATAATCTACATAGCTTTCGAGTTTACTTTCATCCCATTTATCTTTTCCATCGGTTTCAATAACGATACAAAGACCAGATAAACCTGAAATATGCGGCAAAGGTTTTTCTTCTATTGCACTGACTTTGCCTGATGTGGGTGCATGTATATTGGCGCTTAATCCTATCTTGTTTGCACTGGCGATGATTTGTCCTTTATAAACTGAATCTCCAACGTGCACGCAGGGTTCTGCCTCAATGCCAATGTGTTGTTGCAAAGGTAAAACTAATTGCGCGGGGATTCCTGCAAATGTTATGGGTGTTTGGTTAGATTCATCTTTATGAAATGGAGGATGAACGCCACCGTGGAATTTCCACAGTTTTATGGGTGCTGATTTCTTAATAACTGCGCTCATAACTTACTCTCATGTTGGGCTTCGGTAAGTATAGGAATAACAGGATAAGTATTTTCAACAGGCGTAGGTTGTTTAAACTTCCAATTTTTAGTCGTGGTTTTCAGTGGCACCATAAGAATACAATCTACAGGGCAGGGTGGTAGACATAGCTCACAGCCTGTACATTCGGATTCGATTATCGTGTGCATTTGCTTTGCTGCGCCCATAATGGCATCCACTGGGCAGGCTTGAATACACAGCGTACAACCGATGCAATCCTTTTCAACAATGATGGCAACTTCGGGTTGTTCGGGTGTTTCGCCTGCTTCTTCATCTAGCTCCATCGGTTCAACGTCGAGTAAATCTGCCAGTGCTAATATTGTAGTTTCTCCGCCAGGAGGACATTTGTTGATAGGGGCTTCACCCGCCGCGATTGCTTCGGCATAAGGGCGACAACCTGCGTAACTGCATTGCCCGCATTGTGTTTGTGGCAGTAAGCTATCAACTTGATCTGATAGCGGATCACCTTCAACTTTAAAACGCACAGAAGCATAGCCCAATACAAGACCAAAGAAAGCGGCTAAACCGACCAATATGAGGATTGCACTTAACATTAAACTGTCTTAATCAATCCTGTGAAACCCATGAATGCTAGCGCCATTAAGCCAGCTGTAATCATCCCAATGGCATTGCCTTGAAAGGCATCAGGAATATCAGAGGCGGCAAGCCGTTCACGCATTGCTGCAAACAGAACAAGTACCAGTGTGAAGCCAATGGCTGAACCAAAACCATAAAGAGCCGACTCGATAAAATTATTGGACTGCTGGGTATTGAGCAAGGCAACACCTAGAACGGCGCAATTTGTGGTGATGAGGGGAAGATAAATTCCTAAAACATTGTGTAATAGCGGGCTGGTTTTATGTACCACTAATTCAGTAAAACCCACGATGGCGGCAATCACTAAAATAAAGCTGATGGTGCGTAAATACTCTAAACCAAAAGGCTCAAGCAAGTATTCATAAATAAGAAAGCTAGAAATAGAAGATAATGTAAGAACAAACGTCGTTGCAAGCCCCATGCCCATTGCTGTTTCTAGTTTGCGTGATACGCCCATAAAAGGGCATAGTCCTAAAAACTGAGAGAGGACTATATTATTGACCCAGACCGTGCCAATGATAATGAGGATGTATTCAGTCATAACGCATAACAATTTAAATGAAGGAGCATTTTGCCATACTTCAAAGCTCATAACCTAATTCATATCATATAAGTAAGCTTGTTTTACAGCGCTTTTATGGATGAGTGAACCTATAAGAAATGATATGGACTAACTACTGTGCAACTGATTCATATTTAAAAGGAGTTTATTATGAAAACGACTAGAAAAAGAATGGCATTATCAATCGTATTGGTATTTTCAGTGATCACATTAAATGCTTGTTCTAGCAATGCGGGCACAGGCGCAGTTGTTGGTGCTTTAGCAGGTGGAGCAATAGGAAAATCAACCGGTAATCATCATGATAGCAGGGCGGCAACAGGCGCAGCGATTGGTGCGGCAGCAGGTGCTGTGATTGGTAGCCAAGGTGATATTCAAAGACCGCAATATCAACCTCGCCCACAATATCAACGTCCTTATTACCGATAATTATAAATAAGGCTTGATAGTTAAGTATTTAACGATATACTAATGCATGTTCGTTCAACGCAATCTTATCTATGGGTATTTGATGATTTTGGGAACGGACAAACATACCCTCCTAGCGGTTGGCGCTCCTTAACGGAGCGCCTTTTTTATGCCTTAAAAAGACTGACTTGCTAAGCTGACTTGATGGTAAAATACTTTATACAAAAAAAATATCATTTAGTAATACCCCATAAAAAAGCACACCCCCCTAGTTTTACATGATTGTTTATGAAATCAATCATGTAAAACTAGGGGGGTGTGCTTTATAAAAGTCTAAATATAAGTTGTTATTTAAACCATGCTTCCGTCTTCTTCGCGGCCATCATCTTCTTTTTCTGGCGGTAATAGCGCTTCACGAGTAATGCCCATCATTATTAGCGAGCTACTGGCTACATAGATAGAAGAGTATGTTCCAACCACTACACCAATAATCATCGCTAGTGAGAAGCCATGGATAATTTCACCGCCTAAAAAGTACAATGCTGCCAATACCAACAATGTGGTTAGTGAGGTAACAATGGTACGTGATAGGGTTTGGTTGATTGAAATATTAATAGATTCTTCCGAGCCTACTTTTCTCAGTTTCAAATAGTTTTCACGAATACGGTCAAACACAACAATGGTATCGTTGAGGGAATAACCGATAATCGCGAGCACGGCGGCGAGTATGGTCAGGTCAAACTCAATACGAAATAGGGAGAAGATGCCGATGGTGATGATGATATCATGCATCAAAGCAATAATTGCCCCGATTGAAAAGCGAAATTCAAAACGCAGGGTAACGTAGATCAAAATACCCGCAAGTGCGAGTAGCATAGCGATTCCGCCATCATCGCGTAACTCATCACCAATTTGTGGGCCGACAAATTCAACACGTCGCAAGGTGATATCTGGGTTGCTTGCTTTTAAGATAGCAAAAACCTTATCGCCTATTGTGGCTTTGTCACTTTTTGTCTTGTCGTTTGCAGTCTCTTTTTCAGCTTTCTTCTCAGCCTCAGTTTGCTTAGGTGGCGTGATGCGAATCAATACATCTTTAGCTGTACCAAAATGCTGAACTTGAGCATCGTACTTTGCACTCTTTAATGTTTGGCGAATAGGCTCGACTTCAGTGGCTTCTGGATAGCCAATCTCAATGACTGTACCGCCTGTGAAATCTACGCCAAGGTTTAAGCCATTCACGACGAGCGAGCCAATAGAAGCCAAGATAAGTAAGGCGGATAAAATCATCGCGGGCTTACGTGCGCCGACAAAGTTAATCATTTTTTTAGTAGTAGTATTCATTGTTTTTCTCTTTTTCCTTTGTCTCTTAATCAGGGTCTCTTAAATCGCCAGTTTTTTAAGGTCTTTTTTGTTGCCGTAAATTAAGTTAATGATTGCACGTGTGCCCAAAATCGCTGTAAACATGGATGACACGATGCCGACCGCTAAGGTTGTGGCGAAGCCTTGGATTGGTCCTGTACCCATCATAAATAGAACGATAGCAGCTATTAATGTGGTGATATTGGCATCCGCAATGGTTGAAAATGCTTTTTCATATCCTGAGTGGATCGCTGCTTGTGGTGATAAGCCATTTTTAAGCTCTTCTTTTATCCGTTCAAATATAAGCACGTTGGCATCCACCGCCATGCCCACGGTTAATACGATACCTGCAATGCCTGGTAAGGTTAGAGTGGCTTGCATCAAAGAGAGTATGGAAACAATCAGCACCAAATTTAAGGTTAATGCTAAGTTGGCGACTAAACCGAAAACACGGTAGTAAACAGCCATAAAAATAAGCACTAAAATAAAGCCAATGATGACGGAGTTAAAACCTGCTTTAATATTATCTGCACCTAAACTTGGGCCCACGGTACGTTCTTCAACAATGTAAACGGGTGCGGCGAGTGCACCTGCACGTAAATCTTCAGCCAGTAGGTGAGCTTCTTGGGGTGAGTCCAAGCCATTAATCATAAAGCGTTTACTTAGCTCAGATTGGATACGCGCTACACTAACAACTTCTTTTTTAGTGACACGTTTTTTGGTGACAGTGCCGTCATCCAGTTTCTTTACGACGTATTTATCTTCAATATAAACAACCGCCATCAATTTTTGGATATTTTTGCCTGTGATATTTGCAAAGCGCTTAGCGCCTTTAGCATCGAGGACGATATTAACGGAAGGTTGTTGGTTTTCATCATAACCTGCGGATGCTTTTGTGATTGAGTCACCGCTGAGTATGATTTGACGCTTTAAATAAACAGGGTTGCCGTTGCGCTCTTTATATATTTTTGAGGTCGCTGTTTGTCCTTCGTCCACTAGACGAAACTCTAAGGTAGCAGTACCCGTCAGCTTTTCTTTAACTGTGCTAGGGTCTTGTACGCCGGGTAGTTGTACGACAATACGTTCTAGCCCTTGGCGTTGGATAATAGGTTCGGTTAAGCCTGTGCTATTTAGCTTGCGACGTAAGGTGATGATATTTTGTTGTAAAATTTCTCGCTTGGAGTCTTTGATATTGTTTTCAGCTAGTGTGGCTATTAGTCCAAATCCTTTCTCGGTATCTTTTTTATCGAAATTAACATCAGTGCGGTATTCACGCTTTAGTAAGGTTAGTGCTTCGTTGCGAACTGCTTCTTCTTTAAAAACAAGGGAAAGCTTATTATTTTCTGTACTAGCCTCTTTTTTAACACCTAGATAGCGTAATTTATTCTCACGCAATAATTTACGAAATTCATCTTTGTGGCGTTCTAGTGCTTTTTCTGTTGCGACAGACATATCCACTTCCATCAAGAAATGAACACCACCGCGTAAGTCTAAGCCTAAATTCATGGGCTTAGCATTGATTGAGCTTAACCAGTCAGGCGTCGTTGGCGCAAGATTTAGTGCGGTTTTGTAATGTGTGTCACCGAGTACCTTGCCTATGGCTACTTGTGCAGCGAGTTGATTGTCGGGCGTGTCAAAATGTAAGACGACGCTTTTGCCCGTTTTATCGGTATCAATACTGGTTGGCGTGAGGGACTTTTCTGCTAGCTTACTTTTGATAGAATCAATAGTTTCTGTACTGATGGTGAGATTTTTGTCTGTAGGAACGACTTGTACCGCAGGCTCTGATGGATAGAGGTTGGGTAGGGCGAAGAGGAGTGCAATTAATGTTACAGCGATAAGCAGCACATATTTCCACGATGGATAACGATTCATTTTTTTATTAACCCGATTGTTACTTGTGTAAGTAACCACCTGCTCGGAATAAATCAGGTGGTTTTGTTTATTTGCTTGGCTGTTAAGCGCCCTTCATCGTGCCTTTAGGCATAATGCTTGCAATAGCATGACGTTGGATTTTCATATTGCTGGAGTCTGATATTTTCAGCTCAATAAAATTATCGCCAAGTTTTACAATCTTGCCTAAGATGCCACCGTTGGTTACAACTTCATCGCCTTTTGTTAAAGCATCTAGCAATGATGCGTGTTCTTTGGCTTTTTTAGATTGCGGGCGGATAATCATAAAGTACATAATGCCGAAAAATAACGCGACCATAAATACTAATTGTAAGCCACCGCCTTGTGGTGCTTCGCCTGCCGCCATTGCGTTTGATATAAAAAAGTCCATGTTTTACTCCAATATTAAATCTTTATGTTTTTAAAAACGTGCGCTGTTGCGTGTGTTATTCAAGGCGCTATAAATTTGCGCTGTATTATGCCACGTCCCACGGAAAGTTAATAACTTTCTGTATCGTATTTATCCCTGAAAGTGCCATTAAAACACGGTCAAGTCCAATAGCGACTCCTGCTGACTCAGGAATGCCTGATTTTGCAGCGGCGAGGAAGTTTTCATCTTGCTTAACGTTCTCTAAATTTAGTTTTTGACGCTGGATATTTTCACTTTGCAAAATATCTTTATTGCGTTGATAACAGGTTTCTTCTTGATAGCCATTACCTAATTCGCTTTGGCCAAGATAGACTTCAAAACGCATTGCAACGGATGATTTATCTTTGCGTTCACGAATCTTTGCCAAGGCAGATTGTGATGCAGGATAATCATAAACAAAGGTTAAGCAGTCGCTTTCAAAGTCTGGCTCAATACAATGCGTAAGTAGTGCATCAAGTAGCGCTTGTCGATCTAAGTCAACCGTCTCTAAGCTTGGAATAGACGTGTTTGTGCACTTAACAATGTCAGCGTGTTTAGCGATATGGGGGTTGAGATCAAACTTTTCAAGGAAGAGTTGCTCGTAAGTGAACTTTTTGTCTTTTTTCTCAAGTGATGGTAGAAGCGCATGTAGTAAATCGCTAACTTCTTGCATCAGTTTTTGTACACTATAATCAACGCGATACCATTCGAGTAGCGTGAATTCTGGGTTGTGATTTCTGCCTGCTTCACCTTCTCGCCAAACTTTACAAATTTGGTAAATATCGCCACTGCCTGCGGCGAGTAAGCGCTTCATAGGGTACTCAGGAGAGGTGTGCAAAAACCTTGAAGTGTTGTTTGTAGCTATACTGTTAAGGAGTTGAAAAGACTGAATGAAAGGATCGGTATTTCCTGCCTGAGAAAGCGCAGGGGTTTCAACTTCTAAAACATGGCGCTGATGAAAGAAGGTACGAATGTCGTGATTCATCTGAGCGCGTAATTGGCGTGTTTCTTGGTTTGTCGTGGGTTGCCAATTCATGCTGTAAAAGTGGGGGGGGTGTGCTTTATAAAGTATTCAATAGGGCTTGGATTAAGACTCTTTGGCACGAGATAGGTATTCGCCCGTACGGGTATCAATCTTTACGACTTCTCCTTCTTCAACAAATAGAGGGACTTTTATTTCAGCGCCTGTTTCAACCGTGGCTGGTTTTGTCGCACCTTGTGCGGTGTTTCCTTGAACGCCAGGGTCACATTCGGTGATTTTCAAGTCAACAAAGTTAGGTGGGGTTACGCTCAACGGTGCATTATTCCAAAGTGTCACGATATATATTTCTTGTGCTTTTAGCCAATGTTTAACATCTTCAATAGCTGCTTCGCCAGCGGCGTGTTGCTCAAAACTGGTTGGTTCCATAAAGTGCCAAAACTCACCATCTTCGTAGAGGTACTCCATATCTATTTCCATCACATCAGCCGCTTCAACTTTATCGCCTGACTTAAATGTCTTATCAATCACGCGGCCTGTTTTTAGGTTACGGATCTTCACACGGCTAAATGCCTGACCTTTACCGGGTTTTACAAATTCATTTTCTACAATCGTGTAGGGGTCGCCGTCCATTATAAACTTGAGACCGCTTTTAAATTCACTGGTATTATAAGTTGCCATTTTGGCTCTCCACACTAGATAGAAAAATTAGAACAGATGATAACTGCTAAAGCATTAAAAGTTAAAGATGAATCTCAAGATAATTTGCACACCTATTCAAACGGTATTTCTTGGCAAAGGGCACTTGCCAATGCGGTAAGAGACCCATATGAACTCTTACAGTGTCTGGGTTTGTCTGATGATAAATATGAAAAGCAGTTGTATCTACCTGATAATTTTAAATTATTAGTGCCGCATTCATATATTGCTAAAATGAAAAAAGGTGATTGGAATGATCCTTTACTTAAGCAAGTTCTCCCGATTCAGGATGAAAAAAAGTCAGTAGCAGGTTTTGTTGCTGATCCTGTGGGTGATTTAAATGCGGTTATTTCATCGGGTGTATTACAAAAATATCAAGGTAGAGTGTTGTTAATCACAACAGGGGCATGTGCGGTACATTGCCGCTATTGTTTTAGACGGCACTTTCCTTATGCCAGTTCGATGCCTGATAAGGATAAGTGGCAGGAAACCTTAGCTTCTATCCAAAACGATAAAAGTATCCATGAAGTTATTTTAAGTGGGGGAGACCCATTGATGATTCCTGATGATCGTTTGCAAGCAATGTGTGAGGATATTGTCAAAATCCCTCATATTAAAACTTTACGCGTTCATACGCGTATCCCCGTTTTTTTACCAGAACGAATTAATGAAACCTTTTTAGCGTGGGCGACGGCGTTGCCTATTCAAAAAGTGATGGTGATACATGCAAACCACGCTAATGAGCTAGATCAAGTAGTTGGAGAGAGTTTGGCAAAGTTGCACGAAGCAGATTTTACGTTATTGAATCAGTCCGTACTATTAAAAGGGATAAACGATAGTGTTGAGTCCTTGAGCGCATTAAGTCACCGATTATTCTCATCGAAGGTTTTACCGTATTACTTGCATCAACTAGATAAGGTAGAGGGAGCGGCTCATTTTGAGGTGGATAGAGAAAAGGCAATCAAACTGCTTAAAGACCTTAAAAAATGCTTGCCGGGTTATTTAACCCCCCGATTAGTGGAAGAAATTTCGGGCGAACGGTCTAAGCTGGCTATCGAATAAATGTACGAATAATGTTACAATGGGTGAAATAATACGAACAAATCATTTTATCAAAAATAACAAAAATAAGGTTTCACCATGAGCTCACTTATGTTTTCTAAGAAAAAAAATAAAGAATCAGATAGTTCTACATCAGCTAAAAAAGTTGTTAAACCCGCCAAGCGTGCTGATAAAGAACAGAAATCACAACATATTGATATTTGTACGGTAGCGAAAGCGAGAACATGGGTCTCCAGTTTACCTTTGACTGATATGGGCGAAACTACACGTCAGCTTTTTATCGGTTTAACACAGTTTAACCAAGAGCCAATTGCACCACAAACAAGAATTGATATTACAGAGGTTATTTTGCCTTATGTGAAAATGGTGCTTGAAAACTTAGACAGACATTTCCTAAGCCGTTCTTTTCCTTTACCAGAAAGAAGCCAAAAGATTTTTGATCTAAAAAAATCATTACTGATGGAAACAGCAGGTTCTTATCAGCTAGCGGCACTTGAGATGCTGACAAAACGATCAGTATCTAAAAAGAGATTACTGTTATCAATTGATCGCGCCATCAAATACATGAGCCAAGTTTTAATGAATGGTTATGAAGTGTATGCAAAATATGATCAAGCAATCTGGCATGATTTGCATCACTTGTTCTTGTTAGCCAGTGAAAATAAATTAGAGAATAAAGTAGCGCCCAATAAAGATGATGCGCATGAAGATAGAATGAGCATCAGCGATCACTATATGTTGATTAACTTGATAGCACTTGCTGCGCCTAATACTTTGCGTCAAGGTGAAATAAAGCGTATAGAAGAATTCTTTAAGCTATGCCTTAAAGATGTTTCTCTTCTTTCAAATGCATCCAGCTTAAAAGCTAAATATGCACACATTGCACTTTTGAATAGCGATGAGCCCGCATCGTTGATGCCAGTGAGTGATTTGGTTAACTCACCAACGAGTCGAATTTTTGATCTATCTAAAGTTATTAATCACTTGGATCAATTTGTCGGTTTAAGCGCGCAATCGGATTTAGGAACACATGATAAATGGCCTATGCTAACCCACAGTTTGGCTAAGCGTTTAGTCTATGTGTTGACAACTATTCGTAACCGTCGTTACAAACGATTCTCACGTGACGAGAAGTTATCAATGGCTATTCGTATGTCGGATGTTATTGAAATGATTCGAGAGAATGATGTTGATTCTTTTGCTGCACAAATTAATGAAAGTGTTGAAGAAGATAACATCTACGAAGCATTGGCCAATGAAGAGGGTGTTTCTAGTCCATGGACAGAAGTTGACCTTGATATGTTGGCAGAAGATAGCGATGTTCAACTTCATAGCTGGCAAATTGAAAACAGTAGTTCAGGTGGTTATGGATTACGACAGGTTAAAAGCGAGCAAAGTAGCGCGCGCGTTGGTGAGTTAGTTGCAGTTAAAGACCCAAAAGATGAAGCAGATCAATGGCAAATAGCCGTTGTTCGTTGGATGGATTCTTTCCGTGAGATTGGCTTAAAGGTTGGACTAGAAATATTGTCACTGCATGGCATGATGGTACAAGTTGATGAAATCAAAAACCGTGAAATATCTCAAAAGCTTCCAGTAGAAGGGATATTACTACCTACGATTGATGGCGCTAGAAAAGAAGCAAATCTTATTTTTCCAGGCTTTATATTCCAAGTTGATGATGAATTAACAATAACCTTGGGTTCACGTCAGCAACACATTCGCATTACAAGCGTTGATGATACCGTTGGATCATTCTCTTACTGTGGTTATGATAATCGTGAAGTTGAAGATATTGTAGAAGGATCATTAGAAGCATTTGAGGGTGTTTGGGAATTTTTATAAACTTTTTAAACTAAAGATTAAAACTTAAAGCCTTATCCCAACATGTTGTGGGGTAAGGCTTTTTTTATTAAACATCCTGTAAAAGTGGGGGGGTGTGAATTCACAGGGTGTACTTGCTCAAGATTTCCTTAAACTATCCATCTATCCCCATTTTTTTTACAATAGTCGGGTAACTCTATCGTTTAATTGTGTCATTAAAGTATTGTTCCCTCATGGGATACAACGACTTACAATGCCTGTTGATTGGAGAACGATCAAACAGCTACAAGAATTTGGCGAAAATATTGGCTACACATGAGTCAAATATCTATGCGAAATATATTGATGCAGATAAGGTCTCAATCAAGCGCGCGCTAAAAAAACAAAGAACTGCGACACTTATTTTTATATCGGATGAAGTTCCTTTCTCGCTGGAGTCTCTTTCTGATCTAGTTTGGCAGTATTCCTCTGATGCGATTATCGTTATTCTCACCGAAAAAACAGCGACAACATCTTTAAAGAAGCCTTTTAACAATACCCAAATTTCAAAATTACATTTAGATATTAAAGCTCAAAATGATTCACGGTTGTATTTGGAGTATTTGATACAAGCGATTCAATTAAAAAAAGAATTTCGTCGTTGTAAACACTTTTTAAGTGTTGCAGAACAACGTTGCCAATGGCTTGTTGACTCTAGTCATGAAGCTGTCGCCTTCATTGGTAGAGATCTACATCTTTATGCAAATACAGCATATCTTGGTTTATTTGATATTGATTCAATTCATGAGTTGCCTTCAATTCCTGTTAGAGAATTAATGGTTGAAAATGAGCGTAGTCTTTTTGATGGTTTCGTTAAAAAGCAAATAAGGAAGCATGAAATAAAGCATTCTCTCGTTATTTCTTTGAAAAAACGTAACGGAAAAACATTTAGGGCAAATGTTCATATTATTCCATCGGTATATAGAGGGAGTCCTTGCTTGCAGCTTTGGGTGCATCCTCTGAATGCCTTCATGCACAAACAGGAGCTTAATCAAAAAAATAACGAAGAAAAATCAAAAAAAAGCAGTCTACAAGATCAACTTTTGATTAAAGATGAGAATGCTATTGAAGTGTTAAACAAGAATGTGGTGACAGAAACATCCATACTTCACAGTATTATTAAAAGAAAAGAAGCAACGATCACCGCTCAAAAGCTGGGCGGTATGAAAGCAACTAAAGGTAAAAATACCGATGAGCACCACTTGCTCTCGTTGAAAGTACCCGCGCCACAAATAATGGGTATTGAAAACCTACTTTTCACAGAGGGAGGGATAGGTTTAAAAGAGAAACGCCAGATATTTTGGGATAAAGTGAAAATCACAAGATTATTACAAACGCTGATCAAGAAAAAGAATCTTAAAACAAATCTGTTAGTGTGCCTTAATGAAGCAACAACGACGGATAAAAACTTCTTTAAATGGTTTAAACCAGGATTGGGTAAAATAGGTATAAAAACCTCAAAGCTAATCTTTTTATTGCCTGCTCAAGTCGATAAGAAAGAGCTGCAATCCTTGTTAAAGCTTACCCGTGAATTACGCTTATTCAATAGTAAGATAGGGCTGGATGGTTTTTCAGCTACATCAGAAGCGCTGACGTTATTAAAACACCTCAGGCCAAATTATGTCAGGTTGTCTTTACCTTGGGTTAAAAAAATTGAAGGCAATGAATCAAGAGAAGTTGCCTTAGCTAGTTTTATTCGTCAGTTAGAATCTAGAAATATTCAAGTCATAGCACCCTGTGACTTAAGCAAAGATATGAGACGACTGTTTACTCTGTCGGGCGTGTCCTTTTGTCAGGAAAGAACATTAAAAAGTGGTTAAAAAACATACAATACAGTTATAAAATAAAACCAACCTGAACTAGATAAATGACTCATAACGCCCCTAACTTATTACCTATTGGAACCCAAGCATTAAGCTTACGCCTAGTAAACTCCGTAGATGAATTTAAATCATTGCAGAAAAACTGGGATAATCTCTACGATAAGTGCGATAAGAATAGTGTTTTTAGTAGTTGGGATTGGGTATTTACTTGGTGGGAGGTTTTTAAAGATCAGTTTGAAAGGGAGCTATTCATACTCTGTTTTTATCAAGGTGATATGTTAGTTGGCATAGCACCTTTTCAGATATGTAAGGGACGTTTTCCTAAATCACTGTTGCAAGGAAAAACACTTCAATTTATTGGTAATGGTGAGGCTTACGAAGATAGTATTGTCAGTGAGTCCCAAGATTTTATCGTACTACCTGAATTAGAAGCTGAAATGGTTTCTTTGGTATCCGAATACCTAGTTAAACATAGTCATAAGTGGAATTTTGCTGATTTTGAATTCCTTTTAAAAGACGCATTAATTCTTCAGTGTTTCGATGATGATGGCAAAGAATATAATAAAAATAACAGTCAGGTAGCGCGACAAAAAATAGAATATGGTGTTCGCTTTTCTATTCCAAAAATGGAAAGCTATGAAGAATATCAATCTAAAATGGGGGGTCGTTGGCGAAAGATGCTTGGCAAGAAGGGTAGAAAACTTGCTCGTGATGGAGAAGTACGAACAGAATCAGCAGAGACATTAGATTCAATAAAGCCAGCGCTAATACAATTAGCAGAGATGAATTGTTATCGTTGGAAAGAGAAAACAGGAAGTTGTATTTTTGACTCTTCTCGTTTTGTGGAGTTTCATCAAAAAGTTATGGCGCGTCTTATCCCGAAAAATAGAGCGATCATTAAAACCTTATATTTAGATGATAATGCTCTAGCCTCATATTATACGTTTAGTGATAAGGGTCGAATTCATTATTACCAAAGTGGTTTCTATGCTAAATATGCAAATAAGTATTCGCCGTTATTTTTATTAGTTTGTAATGAAATAGGCGAGTCGATTAAAAACAATCAAATGTTTGATTTTATGTTTGCAGATGATAAAAATTCTTATAAAAAAGATCAGTACTGCTGTGAATATGAAAGCATGTATCGCTTGCGTTGGACGTCTCAGCCGATTAGGTTTTCTGCTTACAGCAGCGCAAAGAAAATTCAAAACAACGTACAACACATTAAAAGTAAGCTAGCGAAGCTAAAAAATAAAAACTAAAAATAACGAGAGAGTCATTATGCATATCGTACACATAATAGAACCAATGGAACACGGTGTATTTATCTGGGTTGTGGATATGGCTAACCGACTGGTAAGGGACGGTTATCGCGTTACTGTTTTACATTCGATTCGTGAGCATACGCCTGAAAACTGGCGCGAAATGTTTGATTCAAAAGTAGAGCTGATTCATGTACAAATGAGTCGTTCGATTGATCCTATTGTTGATACAAAAGCATTGATTAGTTTGGTTAAAAATATCAAGCAATTAAACCCAGATATTATTCACACACATTCATCTAAAGGTGGTTTTTTAGCACGAGTAGCAGGCTTCATTTTGCGTAAAAACGATCGCTTACTTTACACTTCTCACGCCATTCATTATCCCTTGATTAAAAAACCACTCAAACGAAAAATTTATAAATATCTTGAGCATGTTGGTTATTGGCTCGGTGGAACTATTGTTGCCTGTGGTAAAGAAGAGTTTGAAATAATTTCTGATGAAATTACTTACGGTAATACCAAGAGGTTGATACGCATCAGTAATGGAATCGACACATCACAACTAACGCCAAAAGATTACAGCTTAAAAAATGATAAGATAAAAATTGGTGTTGTTGGTCGTATTTCCATGCAAAAAGCACCGTGGGTTTTTGCAGATATTGCTCGTAAAGTAAATGCAAAACGAGATGATGTTGAGTTTGTTTGGATTGGCGGTGGTGAAAAAGAAGATGTTGATAACCTTGAATCGGCTGGCGTAAAAATCACAGGCATGATGGATAGAACAGAAGTGCTAAAAATGTTGCCATCGCTTGATATATTCTTTCAAACATCTGCGTACGAAGGGCTTTCATTGGCATTGTTAGAAGCGCAGGCTTCAGGTATCCCTGCTGTAGTCACCAAGATCCCAGGCAATGATGAAGTCGTCCAGCATGGTCAAACAGGCTTTGTTGGTGAGACAGAAGAAATTCTAATGAAGCACTTAGAAGAGTTGATTGATTCAGAAGAAAAATGTATCACAATGGGAAAATACGCAAAGCAACATACAGAAGAACATTTCTCATTACCTGTTATGGCAGATCAATACAAAGAAAAGTATAAGGAGCTAATTCAAGTGCACGGTGACTTGAAGTTCAGCTAATACCCAAGGGTTAAGCTGAGATTATTTTTAATAAACTGTAAAATCAAATGCTTGCGCTATATTTTCCTTTCTGATTATGGAATTGAGTAATTGGAAACATCATGTAAAACTAGATACTCTGTTCCAGATAAAGGAAATTATCGATATACGTATAAGTTTTTCCGATTATGCTGAAGTATTATTCAACACATAAAAAGCTTCCCATCAAAGGGTTTATCCGTTTTAAGCATTCTATGCATAGCGACAAGAAACTTCCTTATGACAGCACAAGTAGCCTGTATCTTTTTCAGTCCATGTCATGAATATATAGGTTGCCTACTTTCCCGATGCTGATAAGTCGTTTATAGCGTTGAGATAACGTATCACTCTCTTTAATGATCCTTAAAGCGTGCTTGATGATGTTATCAATCTGATTCTCTAATTGCTCAATCGTAAGTTCAATATCACGGATAATAAACTCAGGAGTACGCTTTGTTAATGAGAGTGCATGTAATTGATTCTTCGCTTTAGTTTTCTCTTTGCTTAAAGATACAAGCCTTCTCCCACAGGAAAAAAGTGCAAAGACCTCGTGGTCAGACGAGCTCTATGCGACAAAATCCATACGTTCTACAAACTTAGCCAGAACCTCTGCATCAATGGCATCATTCTTTATTTTAGTCATAAGCGCTTTGGAAAAGTTTTTAGAGGCACGCGGATTAATAATCATAACATCAATATCTGCCGCGTTATCAAGCTCTATGGCAATATCAAGATGATAGTAACCTGTAGCTTCAAGACCGACACGACCCACTTTATGCTTTCTTAAATAGCGAATTAATTCTAAATGTCCTACCGTTGTATTCTTTACCTTCAAGTACTTTAAAGATTTACCTTTTTTACGTACAACCACGTCTAACGTTTTGTATCAATACCTGCAAAATTCAATGAGTACACCTAATGAGTTAAATTGCTTATAATCGTTTTTAGGTTTCCCGATCTTGTACCCGCGCCTATCGACCTTGTGATGCAGGCTTAAGAGTTAAACTCAAGGCCTCAGATACTCTACGATATTGGCGAAGAGGATGGGAGATTTATCTAGTTACAAATTCACTGATGGTGACTTAAGGAGGTGACGATCTTCCCGAAAAACGTCTCTTCATAATATAAGAAAATGATAAGAATTATTTATAGATATTCTTTCATTTGATCTTAGGAGGTAACATACAAGGTGTGCATTGTATTAATTAGAAAATATTCAAAATAATCTAACCATCCCTACTATCCGACAAAGCTAGTAAATTGACATAAACAAACGTATCATTGCGAGCTAATTTTTTAATGAGCTGGGCTTGCTTAAAAGCAATTAATAACGTTGTCAGATTTTTTTGTAACAATTCGTGATTTGTACTTCTCTCGGGGTGACCGCGAGATATTTTCGGGTGTCTCTTTGGATATTCCTGAAGGTAAAGTTACGGCTATTATGGGGCCGAGTGGCACGGGTAAAACGACCTTGTTACGCCTTATGGGTGGTCAACTTCGACCTGATCGCGGTAGCGTGATTGTGCAGGGTTTGGAGATTCCCTCGCTTAAGCGTAAAGCACTTTATCAAGCTCGTCGGCGTATGGGTATGCTATTTCAATCAGGTGCGCTGTTGACGGATTTATCAGTATTTGAAAATATTGCCTTTCCTATTCGCGAGCATTACTCATTTCCTGAATCAATTATTCGTGACATTGTGTTATTAAAGTTAGAGTTAGTAGGCTTGCGTGGTGCGCGTGATTTGATGCCGTCGGAGTTATCAGGTGGTATGGCACGTCGTGTAGCACTTGCGCGTGCCATTGTGCTTGACCCAACGTTGATGATGTATGACGAACCATTTACGGGGTTAGACCCTGTGACGCTGGGTACAATCGTCTCTTTAATTAAAGAACTGAACTGTTCGCTTGGTATGACAAGCGTGGTTGTTTCGCATGATATTCATGAGACATTCTCCATTGCTGATCATGTGTGTATTTTGTCAGAAGGCAAACTTGCGGCGCAGGGTTCTCCTGAAGAATTGATGAATTCAGAGTCTGAATTTGTACAACAGTTTGTGCAGGGAAAACCTGATGGACCCATACCGTTTCATTTTCCTGCTGAACCATTGGAACAGGATATATTGGGTAAGGATATGTCAGGTAAGTCAGCGTTATGATCTTAAATTTTTTACAGTCAATCGGCGCTTATGTGCTTGATGCATTCGCCAGCTTAGGACGTGCCAGTCTATTTTTAATGCAGGTGTTAATGGGCATTAAAGATGTTTTATTACGCCCACGTTTATTGATTCGTGAATTGTATTCTGTCGGTGTTTTGTCTCTGTTGATTATTGTGTTCTCAGCAATATTTGTGGGTATGGTTTTAAGCCTGCTAGGTTATGTAACATTAGTTGACTTTGGTGCAGAATCCTCGCTAGGCGTATTGGTATCGTTATCATTGATTCGTGAATTAGGGCCCGTGTTAAGTGCGTTGCTATTCTCAGGGCGTGCAGGTTCGGCACTAACCGCAGAAATTGGTTTGATGAAAGCCACTGAACAACTTGCCAGTATGGAAATGATGGCGGTAGATCCTATTCGCCGTATTGTTACACCACGATTCTTGGCAGGCTTTATCTCATTACCATTACTCACGATTATATTTATGGCACTGGGTATTTACGCAGGCTACTTGGTCGGTAGTGTTTGGTTGGGTGTCGATGAAGGCTCGTATTGGTCGCAAATGCAGAATAAGGTTGAGTTTTGGCATGATGTTGTCAACGGTATTATTAAAAGCGTAGTGTTTGGTTTTGTTGTCACGTGGATAGCGGTTTATCAGGGTTATAACGCAATGCCAACTTCAGAAGGCGTTAGCCGCGCGACGACAAATTCAGTTGTTTATTCGGCATTAGCCGTATTAGGTTTAGATTTTATATTAACCGCAATAATGTTTATTTAAGGTAATAGATTATGGGTTCTTCAAGAAAAACAGAAATATTTGTGGGTGCATTTGTACTACTGGCATTGCTAGCATTCTTTGTATTGGCAATGAATATCAGTAATTTAGGAAGTTTGGGTTCTGATAAAGGTTACACGGTCAACGCACAGTTTGATAATGTAGGTGGTTTGCAACCCAGAGCTAAAGTGACGTTATCGGGCGTGAGTGTTGGCAGGGTAACAGGTATTAGCTACGACAAAGAAACCTTTCGCGCGGTGGTTACGATGACAATCAACGGTGGCGTGGATTATTTACCCAGTGATACACAGGCCAGTATTTATACGTCGGGTTTACTTGGTGAACAATATATCTCGCTGGAGCCAGGCGCGGAAGATGAGGTGCTAGCAGAGGGTAGTGCGGTAACACTCACACAATCAGCGGTAGTATTGGAAGAAATTATAGGAAAGTTATTAGTAAGCTTCACAACGAAAGATTAACTTGGCTAACTATGCTTTCTTACAACAATTAGTGTTTTTTGCAACAAAGAGTGGAACTAATACTGCATAATAAGCACTAAGCACTTGAAATGCTAACAGTTGAACAATTAAGGAAATAGCGGAAATGAATGTGTTTAATCTAAATAAAGTAGTCTCTTTGACGGTGCTAGTAGCAAGTTTATTTTCTGCCTCTACAGCAATGGCGAAAAGTAATGATGCTGCTGATGCACAAGAAATAATAATGCATGTAACCACCTCTGTTGTTAATGAACTGGGGAAAAATAAAGCTAGATACCAAAGCGATCCAAAATTTCTAGATAGCATGATAAGGAGAGATATGCTTCCCGTTATTGATTTTAATGGGATGGCGAAATTAACACTGGGTAAACACTGGCGAAAGGCGTCAGCCTCTCAACGACAACGTTTTACTTCGGCTTATCGTGAAATGTTGATAAGAAGCTATGGAAAGATCATGTTGAAGTATGCGGGCGCAAGCATACGATCAGGAAATTCGGTAGCAGGTAAAAGAGCAGGCTATGTGAAGGTTAGAACCGTAGTAACACCGAGAGGTGGCACGCCTGTAGCGGCTAACTATGATGTTCGTAAACTCTCTGGTAAGTGGAAAGCCTATAATGTGCAAGTCGGCGGTGTAAACTTGATTACCAACTTCCGCACTAACTTCACCCGTGAAGTTAGTGCTAAGGGTATCGAAGCTTTAATTGCACGCCTTAATAAAACTAAAAAATAGAACACAGCATGAGTACATTATCATCTACAACTGCAATAGCCTCTGCTGTATCTAGCGATAAAGGTATTGATCTAAAAGGAAGTCTAGTCTACTCGACCGTCTCATCAGTCTTGTCAGAAGGTTGTAAGCTTCTTGAAGGTCATCAGGAAAATTCGATCAATATCAGTTTGGCTGATGTGAAAAGAATCGATAGTGCAGGTATAGCGCTATTGTTGGAATGGAAACGCTTGTGCGATCAAAATAATAAAAACTATCAAGTTGTTGGGGCGCAAGAGCAAGCGCTTTCTTTAATTACAACGAATAAAATGCAAAATATTTTACATTTAAGTTAGTTGGTTTACTTACTCTTTATTACTGAGAATGTGAAGCCACCCCCACTTTTAAATGATAGGGCATTCGTTTTTTGAATGACTACATAGAACTTATGCAGAGCTAGATGATGTTCTTTATTTTAACCGACCTAATATCTGCCATGTCTATAAATACCTCTGCTGTTGCTGCAAATATAAAAGGAACAAAAAAAGCCCATGCTCGCTAAAGCATGGGCTTTTTTTGTTCGGGAAGATTCTAATAGTTAGTAAAGATCAGGGATATCATCAGTAAATGTACCAATAACTTGTTTCTCAATTTCTTCCATTTCACTATCTGCATCAGCAACAACATTTACTTTAACTGTTGCTTCAACGCCACCGTGAAGATGGATAAGGATTTCGTATTCGCCGATATTACGGATAGCTCCATCTGGCATACGCACTTCACGACGCTCAACGTCTACACCTTTTGATGTGATAAGCTCTGCAATCTCATTGTTAGATACAGATCCAAAGAGCTTTCCACCAACGCCTGCTCTTACTTCTATTTCTAAAGCACCAACGCCGTTGATGGCTACTTGGCGATCTTCAGCTGCTTTGGTTACGCCAGCAGCTTTTTTCTCAAGATCAGAGCGGAGTGATTCAAATTCTGCAACATTTGTTTTAGTTGCAATTTTTGCTTTTTGTTGTGGTACGAGGAAGTTGCGGGCAAAGCCTGACTTAACATCAACAACGTCACCAAGACCGCCTAAATTTTCAATTCTTTCCATTAAAATAACTTGCATGATATTTCACCTAAATTGACCTAATTGGTCGTTTCATTATTTATTTAATAAATTCATCTAATTTTTCTTTACAATTTTTTGACGAAAGTCAGTAAAATTATCGACTAAGCCAAAGGTTGCAAGCAATACAATCATTTGTATGAGCAATAAAAACATCAAAACATAAAGCCCTACAAGCCAGCTAATACTCATGCCGCGCTGTTTTACAAAACTATGTGCCAATGACAAACCTTGAAACATAAATACAGCAATACCAACCATTATCAATTCGATAATGAGATGATTCGCTGTTATCACTGCAATCGCAATACCGACAATAAAAGCAATGGATGCTTGCTTGCCGATGCGTATTTGGCGGAACTCTTCTCCAAAACCACCTGGGTTGTAGAGTAGGGCTTGCCAGTTGCGTGCAATAATTAACGACAGTATCGCGATTATTGCAAATGCTGCTGCAAATGTTCCTGTCATCCAGTGTGAGGCATTATTGATAATTTCATCAATTTTACTTTCACTGAGCTGATAGGTCTGCTGTGTCTTTATCAACAGGGGTTTTACTTGTTCTAATACAGGCTGCCAAAATGCGCTGGCATCTGGATGCGTGAGATGGAACAATAAAACACCTGATGTACCTAATAGCAGCGTTAGCTGTAAAGTTTTCCCCCATGAGTTTGTCACGGCTAAGGCACTTGATAAAAGTACCATGGGCAACCACGTTGCTACTCCTGCTAATAAGCCACTGCTAGCTTGCTGTTGTAAAATACTTGCTACAACGAGCGTCACACTTGCTAGCAGTGCATATATGATTCCTTGTTGCCATCCTTTGCGAAGTATTATCAGTGCAATCGCTGCATTACTGAAAACAATTAGCGGGGATAACACTAAAGAAATCAGGGTGGATAAAACAACAAATATAGCTGCTTGCATCCGGCCCGCCATAATAAAGCTGGCCATAATTTTACTCTTGTTGCTCTACTTATTAATGCTTACTTATGCTGGTCCGTGTAAGGAATCAAAGCAAGAAAACGTGCGCGTTTGATAGCCGTTGCTAACTGGCGCTGGTATTTTGCTTTTGTGCCTGTAACTCGGCTCGGTACAATCTTACCTGTTTCAGTAATGAATGCTTTTAGTGTATCTAAATCTTTGTAATCTATTTCTTTAACGCCTTCTGCGGTAAAGCGACAAAATTTCTGACGACGGAAACGGTGTGACATAATTATTCTCCTATTCGATTATCTGCGCTGTTGTTTTCTTTCAGCTTTCTTTTCGGCTTCTTTGCTTAGCATTGAAGGCTTAGTATCAGCGTCGTCACGGCGTATAACCATGTTACGAAGAACAGCATCGTTAAAGCGGAATAGGTCTTCCAGCTCGTTTAATGTTTTTGTATCACACTCGATGTTCATTAACACGTAGTGTGCTTTGTGTAATTTTACGATTGGATAAGCTAGAGGACGTCGACCCCAGTCTTCAAGACGGTGGATTGAGCCTTTGCTACCTTCAATTAATTTGCGGTAACGGTCTAGCATGTCAGGTAGTTGTTCAGATTGATCTGGGTGTACCAGAACGACAACTTCATAATGTCTCATAGTATCTCCTTATGGACAGGTTGGCCGTATTTCCAATAACTTTTTGTGTTATTAAAATACAGCAAGGAGGGGTCAATGACCCACGAAACGGCGCATTATCATGGAGGGTAGGATAAAAGTCAAGGGCCTTTAGTAGGATAAGGAAATTGATCCAGATAATTTATTGATTGTGTCCTATAGTTGTTGCATAGGAGGAAATACCCAGTGAGTTTGTCACTATTATTGATTCAAAATAATCTGGTTCAAGGTGAGCGTATACCGTCTGATATGCTATCCCTCCTTGCGACAAAAATCCCCAATGCAAATACCAGTTGTGCTTCATTTTCTCAGCTTCGAGAAGGTGAGATTGATGTGGGTGATTATGAGCTTATCATCACACAAGATAAGTTTGTTAAGAGAAGACTTGATAATCATGATGTGGGCTTTGTTGTGCGCAACATTATGTGGAAAAAATTATCAGATCTATCTTTGCAACTTGATGTATTTGTACAGTTAAATCGATACCTTTCTAAATATCCACTAACCTTAGAAAACTGGACATTAACCGAAGTGCTCCATGATAGTGATGAAGCAGTAATTTACCGTGCAGAAAATAAAGAAGGGGGGCTAGCGGCAATCAAGCGCTTCAAGTTTAAGCCGAGCCATTTGTCGGATAAAGTTGTACAGCAGTTTCTATCGCATATCGAAAAACAATGTAGTTTGTACTCTAAAGGTTTGGTGCGTTTTTATGATGGAGGTGTTAGTGGAGAAGCATTTTATTTGGTGATGGAATATATGCAGCACACTACTTTAAGGCAGTCTTTAATTAGTTGTGGTGAAGTTTTGCCTCTAACCCATGCACTTGAATGGTTTCATGAAATTGTGGAGGCATTGGACATTGTCCACAAAGCAGGCTTGATTCATAGAGACCTTAAAATAGACAATATTATGTTGCGCGGTGATGGCAGCTTGGCACTGATGGATTATGGCGTTTCAAAAAGAATTTTGCTGGATGCCGGCTTTGTAATGGAACATGAACTGCATTGTTCTCCGCATTACGTTAGTCCTGAACAAATCTCTGGGGATGCCTGTACTCAGGCTTCGGATATTTACAGTTTAGGTGTGATTTTTTATGAGTTGCTCATGGGGTGCAAGCCCTATTCTGCAAGTCAAGCACACGAATTAATGATGCATCATGTGATGGCTCCTGTGCCTGTATTTCCTGATAACCTTAAGCAATTTCAGCTTACACTGAATAAAATGATGGCAAAAGATCCTGATGATCGTTTTTCAAGTGTGATTGATGCCGTTGAGAGTTTGCCTGTAGCGGCTTAATCAGCATAAGCTGTAAAAGTAGAGGGGTGTGCTTTTGGCTCTGTTCATAAGAACTGCTTTTTAGTGTATGAAGTTCCTTTTACGCTAGCGGGTAATCCCCAGTTATCAGGAAAACCCTTCTACTTATAAATATAAATCCAATAAAAAGTGTTTGTTCTTCATTAGTTTGTATAATCATGGCTTCGAATGCTTTTAATAAAGTAAGTGGTTAAATAAGTGGCTGCGATTAATAAACAAACTGGAAATGAAAGCCTCAATAGGCAAGTGGATGCAGTTCTTCAAACTGAGAAGAACCCGCGCGTTATATGGCGGCAGCTAACCTTGGGTGTTTATAGCTCTTCAGATAATTTAAAATCACATACACAGCGTATTTTATTTTGTTTAGATAATGATTTATCTGAATATATTTCTGGTGCATTGCATGATTTGTTTGTCACCTTGGGAGATAAAGGCAATGCGCTACGCCAACGCATGTTTAACTTAGCTAGCCCTGTTATGTCTTTTGCTGATAGAGCGTATTTTAAAGTTTGGTTGATAGAGAGTAGTGATGAAAGTCTGGCATGTTATCAATTTAGCGGCTCAGTGCTTAAAAGCAAAACCTGCCAAACACAAATGGAAGAAACAAAAAATTCGTATAGAATTGTGCCTACATTTAATACTGTGTTAGAAGAGGCTGAATATAAGATTGAATCTGGGCAGCTACTTCAAGCGCAAACTTTGTTAGAAGAATTATGTCTAAAAAATGCCAATGATTCTGCTTTTCAACAAGAGTTACAACGTTTCTATTTTTACACAAAAAATAAAAAATCAATGGATGCTTTTATGATCCAATTAAATGATTCAGGTGTAAAAGTAAGTAAGACATGGATAGAATTGCAGGCGCTATCAAAAGCGTGGTAGCTTCTCTAATAAGTGTAGCGTGTAATGAAAGAAAATTTAAAAATTGTTTAGGATGTTTTATTTTAATATGAAAAAATTTAGTCAAACTTTATTCATGGCATTATTGCTTGCAACAGTTGTTCAGGCTGTATCGGCAGAAACTCGTTACCGAGTAAAATCATCTGATAATTTAAATGGAATTGTTGAACGATTCTATGATAGTTCTGATTTGTCAAAAGGCCAATTAATGGTTGGTGTATTGGCTAAAAATCCTAAAGCCTTTAGGGGCGGGAATATCAATTTTTTATTGAGAGGCAAGCGCTTAACATTGCCTGATGAAAGTGAGATTGCACAAATTTCTCCGGAGATTGCGAGCCAATTATTATCCCAGCATGCAAGGTTTTTTCGGATTGGTATAACAGGTGATTTAGAGGCCCCAACACTTGATGAATTATCTATGGAGCCAGATGTATCAAGAGTGGGTAGTGTTGTAAAAGATATGGTGTTAAGGCAAAATCAAACTAAAAAAATTGACCAGCTTCAACAAGAAAGTAATGTGTTAAAAAAGCAGTTGGAGGAGTTGCTCAATGCAAAAACTGATAGAGATAATCGTTTACTTGAATTGGAAAAAACTCTAAAACAAACTTTAGAAACGGCAAAGAAAGGTGCTGCTAAGCAAGCAACTTCTGTGGGAGATCCAAAAGAGCTTTCAGAAAAGGAAAATGAGTTAGAAACTGCGAATAAGCTATTACAACAAAAACTCCAAGAAACAAAAAGTGAACTAGCCGAAAATACGCATTCCAATATTGTTTTGGAGCGTAAAGTTAAAAATTTGAAAAAAGAAGCAAGAGTTGCTGAGACTAAAATAGGTGAGAGTTTTGTGACGCCAGCGATAAAGGATATAAAAAGCAATCCTACGCCAGATACTAAACCTTCAACGGGTAGTTCATGGGCTAAACTGTTGTGGTTGCTTCCGCTTATCTTGCTTGCCGGATTTTTCTTTCATCTCTTTGGGAAAAAGAAAAACATTGTTGATCCAGCGGATGACACCATTGCTAATTATGAAGCGGAATATTTAGAAGCCAATAAAGACATTGATCCAGAATTTGAAGAAGAAGACTTGGAGACAAGCATCAAACTAGATGTTGCGCGCGCTTATATTGAAGCAGAAGATACACCGTCTGCGCTGGATATCCTGACTGAGATAATGGAAGAAGGTAGTGACGAGCAACGCCAGCAGGCGCATGAGTTGTTGGAGAAGATATCTCCGAGCTAAACATCATGTAAAAGTGGGGGGGTGTGCTTCTTAGTCTTACTTATCCAATAAATGAATCCAATGAATAACAGGCACATCACTCACTTCTTGCAGATGCATTTGACAACCAATATTCCCTGTCACAATCATTTCAGGTTTGTGCCTTTGTAAATTTTCAATTTTATTTGCTTGAAGCTGTTTTGATATTTCAGGTTGTAAAATGGAATACGTTCCTGCTGATCCGCAACATAAGTGCTGGTCATTCACGGGGAGTAATTCATAGCCACAATCGATGAGTATTTTCTCAACCACACCTGTTACTTTTTGTCCGTGTTGTAAAGTACACGGCGGATGCCAACTGATTTTTTCTGATCCTTCTTTTTTATTAAGAGAAAGGGTGAGTTTACTCAAGTCCTCATCGATAATAATTTCAGAAATATCTTTGCATAGCTCTGATACACGCTGTGCTTTCTCTGCATATTCTTTATCATCTCGCAAATAATGGGCATAGTCTTTCACCATCGCGCCACAGCCACTGGCGGTCATGACGATGGCCTCTACGCCACTTTCTATTTCTGAACACCAAGCATCAATATTATTTTTCATGAAGACCAGTGCATCATCTTCGGCAGATAAATGTTGGCTGACTGCGCCACAGCAGCCTGCCTTTTTAGCGGTAATCAATGAAATGCCAAATTTGTGTAATACGCGTGCAGTAGCCGTATTAATATCGGGTGAAAGCGCAGGTTGTACACAGCCATCCAGAACTAACATTCTACGTTTATGCTCTGCCACAGGTATGTGCCCTTTGGCAACTTTGCGTGGGATTTTAGCTTTAAGGCTAGCAGGTAAGAATGGTTTAAAAACACGCCCAACACTTATGGCTGGGGTAAAGCGGTTACGGTAGGGAAGCAATGTTAGCAGGGCTTTGCGTGTGATGCGCTCTTGAAAACCACGATCTGATTTCTCTTCGATAACTTTTCTACCAATATCCAATAATTTTGAATAGGGTACACCCGCAGGGCAGGTGGTTTCGCAATTACGGCAGGTGAGGCAACGGTCAACATGTTTGCGCGTCGATTCGCTAACAGGGTTGCCTTCTAAAACTTGTTTGATGAGATAAATGCGCCCTCGTGGGCCATCATTTTCTTCGCCTAACAGTTGGTAGGTAGGGCAGGTGGCGTTACACATGCCGCAATGCACACAGGAGCGAAGTGCATCTGAGGCAACGTCTAAATCTGATTGATTAAGTATTTTTGGGCTTAATTCTGCTTTCACTTTATAAGCCTCGGTAAATGCGCTTAGGGTTAAAAATGCCGAGAGGATCCATTTTATTTTTTAACTGTTTGTGTAGTACAAAGAGTGCTGGATCAAGCTCAGAAAATCGAGCTAATTCTTTGTTGCCCGCATTGTTGGAGGTTGCATCTTTAAAGTGCGTTGCAAAACCTTTGAACGAGCTAGCAATGCCCTGAATAATATTGTCAGGCGCGTTACTGTAAATCCATCGTTGAGCGCCATCCCATTCGATTAACTGTTGACCATCCAGTTGGATTTTTGCAGGCGTTGCTGGGGGGAGAGAAAAACGCCACAAAGGCTTGTCATTGTTTTTACTATCCGTAAAAAATTCGTGTGTATGATCGCGTATATCCTGCCAAAAGCTATCAGCATTTAAGCGCTCATCACCTTTCACTTTCTCTTTGCAAGATTGCAATACTTGTTCAGAAGCCGAAAGACGAATAAGTGCAATATTATCCAACCACGCCGTTGCGGTTATGGGTAATGTATTTTTTCGCAAGTTTTGAAAATAGCTCAGCGCTTCACTTTGTGTGGCTTCAAAAGTCATCGTGATATTCTGTTCAGGCTTAGGAATAACGCGGACAGAGATATTTAAAATAACGCCCAATGTGCCTTGCGAGCGAACCATCATGCGTGACAGATCATAACCTGCAACATTCTTCATTACCTCGCCACCAAAGTTAGCAATTTCACCACTGCCATTGATGATGTTCACGCCAAGAATCGAATCACGTACAGAACCCGTATAAGCTCGACTTGGCCCAGAAATACCGCTGGCAATCGTGCCACCGATGGTGGCAGTGTCTTGGTTGTTATTCGAGCTGGACAAATAATGAGGCGGCTCAAAGGCTAATATTTGATTGTTTTCAGCGAGTAGCGTTTCAATATCACTGAGTTTCGTGCCAGCGCGTACGGTAATGCAAAGCTCACTCGGGTCATAATTGATAATGCCTGTGTGCGCGCTGATGTCGAGCGGTGTTGCATCAACCGTGTTACCGTAAAAAAGTTTGCTGTTGCCACCGTGAATGTACAGCGGTGTTTGATTGCTAATAGCTTGCTTGACTTGAGTTTGAAGCTCAGCAGTAATGTCGTTATCTAAAATATTCATCTGTAGCCAAACATCATGTAAAAGTGGGGGGGTGTGCTTTTAAACATAATTAAAAGCGTGATTGATCTTATGAAAGCAGTCATTACAGTTATTAAAACCTCGGCAGATCAGGGAAGGGCAGTTCACCGTTGTGAATATGCATACCGCCTAATTCAGCACAGCGGTGCAATGTGGGGATAGCCTTGCCAGGGTTGAGTAAAGAGTCAGGGTCAAAGGCAAGTTTAACCGCAAAAAACTGCGTAAGCTCAGCCTCATTAAACTGTACGCACATCTGGTCTAACTTTTCATAACCCACACCGTGTTCGCCTGTGACTGTTCCGCCAACCTCAACACACAGTTCAAGAATTTCGCCACCAAACTTCTCGGTGGACTCTAGTTCGCCTTCAATACTGGCATCGTACAAAATCAGTGGGTGTAAATTTCCATCACCAGCATGGAAGACATTGACCACGCGCAAGCCATATTTTTCCGACATCTCAGTAATGCGTTTTAAAACATGGGCAATTTGCTTGCGAGGAATCGTGCCGTCCATGCAGTAATAATCTGCAGATATTCTCCCTGCGGCTGAAAATGCCGACTTTCTGCCCGCCCAAAGTCGCGCTTGTTCTTCTGGGCTGTCAGCAATTTCAACGGCGACGGCTTTTTTATCTCTAAGAATGGCATCCACTTTTTCGACTTGTTCGGCCAATTGAATGTCATCGCCGTCTAACTCACACAAAAGAATAGCGGCAACGTCAAGCGGGTAGTTGGCATGAACAAAATCCTCTGCTGCGTGTATGGCGGCTTTATCCATTAACTCTAAGCCTGCAGGAATAATTCCGTCGGCGATGATTGCGGCAACCGCATGACCTGCATCTTCAATTTCATCAAATGATGCCATTAAAACTTTTATAGATTCCGCTTTGGGTAATAACTTCACAGTTATTTCAACAATAATACCGAGCATTCCCTCGGAGCCTGTTATTAGTGCCAATAAGTCATAGCCGGGCGTGTCGAGTGTTTCAGAGCCAAGTGTGATCAATTCACCATCGATAGTGACAATTTTCACTTGCATGACATTGTGAACGGTTTGACCATACTTTAAAGAATGCACACCCGCCGAGTTTTCAGCAACATTACCACCGATAGAGCAGGCAATTTGAGACGAAGGATCAGGCGCATAATAAAGGCCATAGGGTGAAACCGCTTCGCTAATCGCAAGATTACGCACACCTGGCTGTACCACGGCAGTGAGGTTGTCGGTGTCGATACTGTCTATTTTATTAAAACGTGATAAACCTAAAACAATGCCGCCTTCATGGGGAAGCGCGCCTGCCGAAAGCCCAGTGCCAGCACCACGCGCAACCACAGGGACTTTTAATTGCGAACAAACTTTTACGATTGCTTGTACTTGCTCAATGGTGTCGGGCAGGGCGACCGCCACGGGCAAGCGCTTATAGGCAGCAAGCCCATCGCATTCATAAGGGCGCAACTCTTCTTCACTAGTGAGTAAAAAGCTTTCGGGTAAAATATCAGAGAGCTGAAGAATTAACTTATTGTATATTTGAGTATCAAGAGACATATTCATTATTCTAACTTGAGTTACGATGATATACACTATCACCCTTTATTTATTTGGAATTATTTTGACGCTTTCACTCTCTCAAGCTTTAGTCATTATGCTCGGTGGTTCATTAGGTGCGTTGATGCGATTTGTTGTGTCGAGCAGTATCACCGAAAAGCTGGGGACAAGCTTTCCTTATGGAACGCTAACGGTGAATGTGATTGGCTCTTTTGTGATGGGCTTCTTGGCGATGTTTTTAGTTGAGAGAATGGGCTTAGACCCATTATTAAGATTAGGAATATTTGTAGGTTTTTTGGGTGCATTTACAACCTTCTCAACCTTTTCTATGGAAACATTGAATCTATTTGAGCAGGGCGAGAGCTTACGCGCGTTGGTTAATATGTTTGTTAGTGTGGCATTTAGTGTATTAGCAGTTTGGTTGGGTGTGCTATTGGGGAAGCAGTTTGGGTCATAAAATTTAAAGCATCATGTAAAAGTGGGGGGGTGTACTTTAAGTGTTATTTAAGTTAATCACTGGGAACCCTTCCCTTCGACTCTGCTCAGGATAAACCAAGTCCGCTCAGGGAACGCCCTCAAACGATGGTACGCTTGCTGAGCCCTTCGACAAGCTCAGGATAGACTAAAGTCGAAGCATTGGTCGCGCTTCTCCTTAATTAAAACAGAATGGTAAAAGATAAAAAATGTTAGATATAAAATTATTAAGAAATGATCTTGCGGGTGTTGCAGAGCAATTAAAAAAACGTAACTTTGATCTGGATACTGCACAGTTCCAATCATTAGAAGACAAACGCAAAACGCTACAAACAGCCACGCAAGATTTGCAAAATGAGCGCAATACACGCTCCAAATCTATCGGACAAGCCAAAGCAAAAGGCGAAGATATTCAGCCGTTATTGGCAGAAGTCGCTGACTTGGGTGATAAATTAAAAGCCGCCGAGCAAGACCTATCCGCATTACAAACGGAAATTGACGACATCGTTATGGGCATCCCCAATCTGTTGCAAGACAGCGTACCGATGGGTAAGACCGAAGACGATAATGTAGAGGTCAGCACATGGGGCAAGATTCCTCAGTTTGATTTTGAGCCAAAAGATCATGTTGATTTAGGCGCAAAAAATGGCGCTATGGATTTTGAAGCCGCCAGTAAACTCACGGGTTCACGTTTTGTTGTGATGCGTGATGGTATGGCAAGAATGCACCGTGCGTTAATACAGTTCATGCTCGACACGCATACCAGCGAACATGGCTATAGAGAAGTTTATGTGCCTTATATGGTGAATGAAGATAGTCTGTATGGAACAGGGCAGTTGCCAAAGTTTACAGAAGATTTGTTTAAGCTAGAAGGTGAGCAAAACTACTATTTGATTCCGACAGCCGAAGTGCCTGTTACCAACTTAGTGCGTAATGAAATTTTAGAAGCTGATCAACTACCCATGCGCTACACAGCACACACCCCCTGTTTTAGATCAGAAGCAGGTTCTTATGGACGTGACACGCGTGGTTTAATCCGCCAACATCAGTTTGAAAAGGTGGAGTTGTTACATTTTGTAAAACCAGATGAATCAGAAGAAGCGCTAGAAAGCCTAACCTCTCATGCCGAATCAATCTTGCAAAAGCTTGAGCTGCCGTATCGCAAAGTTGTACTGTGTGCAGGTGACACAGGTTTCTCTGCCAGCAAAACCTACGACTTAGAAGTATGGCTACCCGCACAAGATACTTATCGAGAAATATCTTCCTGCTCCAACATGAAAGACTTCCAAGCACGCCGTATGCAAGCACGCTTTAGAAATGAGCAAGGTAAGCCAGAGTTACTGCACACGCTTAATGGCTCAGGATTGGCAGTAGGGCGCACATTGGTTGCGGTGATTGAAAACTATCAGAAAGCCGATGGTAGCATCCGTGTGCCAGAGGTATTACAGCCTTATATGGGGCTTAGCGTCTTGTGAAAACGTTTGATCATGTAAAAGTAGGGGGGTGTGCAAGGTTAACGCACATAAAACATCGGGGATCTGTTAAATACAACGAGATTCCCATTTGTAGCATATGAGAATGACGACATTGTTACGTTAAGGGGATAATAGTGTGAATTCACACCCCCCTAGTTTTACATGGCTATATTCTAGTTGTGTTTGATACATGCTTTTATCATCCCTTTCGTCTTACCGTCTATCAGATAGTTTCAGATAAGTGTTGAACATCTACCGAAATACGGTATAAATGACGTTATATAAAAATAATTGTTTGCAACCTCGTTTTATTTTATTGAGAGTTGCTCGTTTAAATGTGAAAGTTTTCATGCAGATTTACAATAAAGATGTTGATGGGAATTGATAAATTTCAATCCATCAAATTTTAAAATAATTAAAATAAATATTAGATATAAAAATGCAAAATACTCTAAAAAAGCAAAGCGGTTTTTCGCTATTAGAAGTGCTTATAAGCATGGTCATACTTAGTGTAGGTTTACTAGGTCTGGGTGGTTTACAAGTAGCATCTCTAAAAGGCGCAAACAACGCGCACTCTCGCAATGTCGCTAATATGTTAGTGATGGAGCTGGCAGATCGTATGCGCGCTAACCCTAGTGGTGTTAGAGGAGGCTTTTATGCTGTTGCTACACAGTGTGCGACTACAGAGACAGCTTGCCGTGGTACGACTTATTGCTCTGGTCAAGACAAAGCAAAGTTTGATCTTCAAGAGATATTCTGCGGGATGGACACGGGTTCAGGCAGAGAAGGCGGTGTTAGAAATCTATTGTTTGGTGATAGTAGTTTAGATATCAGTTGTCCAGCGGGTTCTTGTATAACGGTACCAGGCGTTATTCGTGCTCAACATGATATAACAATAGGTTGGGGCGAAGTTAGTATCGATGCAAGACAAAAAGATAATAGTGGTGTAGTAAATAATGGAAATATACAAGCCCTCACTTTAACCGTACCAGTAATTCCATAATAAAATGATGAATATAAAAGTTAAAAATCATTGTTCGCAACTGGGAAATAGCTCACAAAAAGGCCTTTCTTTGATAGAGCTATTGATTGCTATGGTTATAGGCTTGTTTTTAATGGGTGGCGTAATAACGATGCTTGTTAGCACTAAAGGCTCAGATCGTACACGTGACGCGATTAGTGAAATGGATGCAAATGGACGCACTGCTATTTCAGCCCTTCGTCAATCAATCCAACATGCAGGTTATCCATCAATGCATAATATGCCGTTGGATAAGGCCTTCTTTACACCAACAGATACCGTTTTATTGGCAACACCCAAGTGCCGAGGTGGGGCAATTGATAGAGATGAAGCACTGCCCAGAGATATGCAAAAAGCAAGAGATCGAACGAAAGGAGATGTAATTACCATTGTTACATTGGCTGATAATCCTTGTAATACGGGTCAAGCAAGTTGCACTACAGCGGCGGATCAAAATGATAAAGCAAAAGTGTTTACAGATTGCGGCACGATTGTAGCCCCAGCAACCTCATTTGATGCGCGTTCAGTTGCGTGTAGTGCAGATCCTGTTGTAGGCATGGATAATACAATGGATGCCAAAATATACAGCACATTTAGATTGGGTTCAGGTGCAAATAGGAGAACACTATTGTGTGATGGTAGCCGAAGCGGTACAAACCAAGCAATAGCCGATAATATCGAAGCCATGCAAGTTCTTTATGGCGTTCAAAAAGATGATGGCACAGCTGTTTATAAAAATGTAACAGAGGTTGAAGCTGAAACTGCTTGGAGTTCAGTCACCAGTGTACAAATCGCCTTATTATTGCGCTCGCAAAATAATATTTTGCAAGTTAATAGCGATCAAACACAATATACCTTGCTTGATAATACGATAACTATTGACTCAAATGATCTTCGTCGATTATTTCGTGTGTATACCACCACAATTCACTTAGCAAACCAGAATAAAGGAGCGCTACTGCAATGATCTCTAAATATAATAAAAATAAACAAACAGGTGCAACCTTAATAACCAGCCTTGTGTTTCTATTGCTTATGACGATAGTGAGCGTTTCAGCCACTAAAATTTCTTTGTTGGATGTATTGGTATCAAGTAATGAGCAACAACAAATGGTTTTGTTTCAAACAACGGCTAATCAACTCAAGCAATTAACACATATTGCTAAGCTAAACCAAACATTTGAGTCAACAGGATTTGTAGGAAATGTTTCAGGAGAAGATGATCAGTATAAATTCACTAGTGACTTTAATACCGACAATAACATTACAGAAATAATCACAGAATTGCCCGTAAAAAACTATGACTGCGAAAGAAATGGCGTAGCAGGCAGTATGGGCCCATCAGCGCCTAAATGCGATTTATATGATTTTCAAGTGAGAAGGGCTGGTCAAAATTCTGCAGCTAAGGATAGACATCATCATGGCGCAGGTAAAATGGTTCCCTCAGGTGGAAGTAAGGGAAACCTGATTAAAAATTAATAGAGTAAATATGATAAAGGCTAAAAACAAGAAGTCTTTAATAGAAATAAAGAATACAAATAAAGTAACAATTAAATAAAAATAATTTTGGAATACTGTCAATTATGAAAACTAACACAATCGAAAAATATCTTTCTGCAAAGCTATTACAAGGGTTATTACTTGTAGCAACTGTTCTCACTGTTCAGGCGGATGATACAGAAGTATTTTTCACAGAAAGTGAAGTGAATAGTAATGTGTTATTTGTTATGGATAATTCTGGCAGTATGTCTAAAGAGGTTGCAAACACCAGTAGCACTACCACTACCACTACTGGTGAGACTATACAGAAAAGTTTCTCTATAGGTGGAAATGACAAAAACACGGCTGTTGAAGATCGTACTAATGCAACTCTTGGGAACAATTGGGATAGTATTATTGTAGACGGTTGGTGGCGCACGGGTATTCGCTTTCCAAATATTAATATTCCCCAAGGTGCTCAAATAACGAAAGCTTACATACGGCTTACTAACAGTGAGACCCAAGCAACGGTAGAGCCTGCAACTTGGGCGCCTAATGTGAATATGGCACTGATGATGAACGTTAATATTGAAGATACGACGACACCTAATGAATTTGATTCAAATAATAGAATCAATAATAGGACGTTAAATTCATTATCAGTTGATTTTAATGTGCCTGTACCTACATCGGTAGGTCAAGTATATGAAACAAAAAATGCGAGTAGTGATATTAAGACACTTGTACAGGAAATCATTAATAAGGGAAATTGGCAAGAGGGAAATGCATTAGCATTTATTTTGAAAAAGAGTGCAGGGAATGGATTACGTTATTTCTATTCGCGTGGAGATGATGCACCAAAGCTATTTATTGAATATACCACGGGTGGTAGTGAAGGTAGTAATAAAACACGTATGCAGGTTATGCAGGATGCATTGAAAACAGTACTAGCTGATGCTCCCACAAATCTAAGTGTGGGTATTATGAATTATGGTGATACGACAGGAAACCGTGCAGAGAAGCCAAATGGCGTGAAGTTTGCGGTTAAACCTGTTAATAGCCTGGCAAGACCGATTGTAGAAGAGTCTTTAAAGGTTAATGGCGTTACTAAATGGAATTTGAGTTCAATTCCTGAGCCGAGTGCATCGGTAACGGTGGGTAACTTTTTAAGTGAAATAGCAGATGATTGGTCACCCAATGGTTTTACACCTATTGTTGATGCACTTTATGAGGCAGCTCTTTATTACAAAGGAGAGGAACTTGACTTTGGAAATGGAAAGGCTACTAAAAAATGGGCAGCACACCCCATTACTTATACACAACCTACACCAAATAAAGTTGAACCTATTTTAAAAACACATGAAAAAACGGTATGTGGAGCAACAAAAAATAAGAAAATATATGATTATGCTTGGAATAAGAAACTAACTCGATGGTTGAATGGCGATACAGATGGAATTAAGTGTCCGATAAATACTAGTGACCCGAGTAAAGTAGGGTCATCTGAAGCAAATTGTGCTGCTACAAAGTTTGCTTGTGGTGAATCGGATCGTTATCGTTTATGTAATGACTGGCGAGAGGAAAGCGGCAGTTGGGAGAACTGTGATCCTGATCCTGATGAAGCTGGCAATCCTAAAGGTTGTGAATGGGTAGTAACTGAAGAAAGGGGTTGTTACGATACAGGAAGAAAAGGGCGTGCTCTAGGTGAATGGGCGACTGAGAGTTGGTGTACGTTTAAAATTTGTAAAAATGTTTACGAAGAAAATCCTGTTCCTAAATATATTACCCCAATCGTTTCTGAATGCCAGAGTAATAATGTCATTCTAATGTCAGATGGAAAACCTGAATACAAAAACCTTAACTCAAAGCCGAAGGCCTATAATAAAGTAAAGTCTATGATTAGCGCTGATTATACTAACTGTAATAATAGCCCTAGTGGTTTTAAAAATGGCGCTTGTGGTAAAGAGCTAACACACCATTTGGCAGGTATTAAACTAGATGGCACGAAAATCTCCAATGCTGATCTTCTCTCAGATGTTGATGGACAGAATTTAGTGAATACATTTGTTATAGGTTTTTCATCAGGTATTAGTGATGAGGCAGAAGAGTATTTAAAAGATTTAGTAACTGTTGAAGATGATCCTGAAACAGAAAATAAAGAAGGTTACTTTTCAGCGCAAAATGAGGCTGAATTAGCGGCTGCTTTTAAAGATTTATTAGATAAAATTGCTCAAGAAGCCCGTTCGCAGGCGTCCCCAGGTTACAGCGTAAATGTAAAAAGCGGCTTAGAGCATGAGGATGATATTTACATCCCAGTATTTGATAAAAGAAATAGCTCTCGTTGGTCGGGTAACTTAAAGAAGTTTAAGTTAGTTGATGCTGATGGTCATCGTAGTATAAGAGGTAGACCAGCAACGCGTCTTATTGCTAATAGTAATGCTGATGGTGATTATATTAGCGCAATGAACGAGACAGGTTTGTTTGAAGATACTGCATGGGATGAATGGTCAAAAAGTGCCTCTCCTGATGGTGATGTGGTAGAGGCTGGTGGTACTGCTAGCTTATTAACTGATCCTAGTACACGTAAGTTGTATTCAAACCTTACAGGTAATAGTAATGTTCATTTGGCTACAGGTCAAAATAATACTATTAATACCAGTAGTGCGATTACAACAAGCATGCTAGGGTTTGATCTTTCTACGCTTCCTAATCAATATTCACAACAGGAAATTTCGGATTATAAAGATAAGTTGATTAATTATATCCGAGGCTGGACTGATGGTATAGCAGATCCTAATTTCGATCCTGATAGTGATGAAAATGTAGGTAGTGCACGTTTGCACATGGGTGATATGTTGCACTCTGAGCCAGTTGTGATCACCTATCAATCGGCTGATGATGCAGGCAATGGTAAGAGGCAGTACATATTTGCAGCAACCAATGAAGGTTATCTTCATGCTTTTGATTCTACGACGGGTTTAGAGAAGTTTGCATTTATGCCTAAAGAGTTACTTAAAAATGTAAGTAATCAGTTTACAGGAGAGGGCGAACATAAGTATGGCATCGATGGTCAGATTAGTTATTGGCACAATGATGAGAACCATAACGGTAATGTAGATGGTTCTGAGCATGTATGGCTGTATTTTGGTTTACGTCGAGGAGGTCATTCATATTATGCAATGGATGTAACCAATATTGATCGTCCTATACTTAAATGGGTAATTAATAACGATACATCGGGATTTTCTGAGTTGGGTCAAACTTGGTCTATGCCTTATATTGCGAATGTTTTGGTTGATGGAACAAAAACCCCCGCTGTTATATTCACTGGTGGTAACGATATTGATCAAGATTATGGTAAAGGTGACTCTTATACAGAAAGTAGTGTAACGGGTGATGTTAATCAGTTGATTGCTGATGGTGTTTCAAATATATATATTGTAAACGCAAATACAGGTAGCTCATTATGGAATATGAGAACGGCAGTCAGTAATGCTTCTGATGTTACTCACGCTCTTCCTGGTGGAGCGCGTATTTTAGATGTAAACCGTAATGGATTGCTGGATAGAATGTATTTTGCAGATACGGGCGGTAATGTCTGGCGCTTAGATTTAGGTGAAGACTTAACAGCAGGGACATCAACTCTGGAAAAGTTTGCGACTCTTGGTGGTAGCAGTACAAATGCACGTAAGTTCTACAATGAGCCTGACGTTGCAATGTTACGCGCTAATGGACAGTTAATTTATACAGTATCTATTGGTAGTGGTCTTCGCCCTCATCCTGTGAATGATATTATTGATGATCATATGTTTATACTATTAGATAGATCACCTTTAGCAACATTACCAAGTGATTTTGATCCTATTGTAATCGGTGACTTAGCAAAAGTTGAGATAGGTAAGGCTGAAAACGGCAAGACTACGCTAACGCATGATGAAGGTTTTGGTGGTGAGGCTGGTGATAAAGCAATTACTGATCTTAAAGATAGCAGTAATCATAATAAAAAAGGTTGGTATGTGGCGTTTGGCGAGTCAGGTGAAAAAGTATTAGCAACATCCATGACTTTTGAAGGCTCTTTGATGTTTACAACCTTAGTACCAGAGCCAGCAGACGTAGATAACTCGAACATTTGTACTGTAGCAGGAACTCATGGACGTATTTATATAATGGATATATTGACAGGTGAAGCTAGCGCTAATCTAGATGATGCAGATAGTGACTTAAATGATAACGATGTCTTTGAAGTTATCGCATCAGGTGAAATCCCTGGTACACCTCAAACCGTAGCAAATCAACTAGAGTGTACAGGTGAGCATTGTACACACTTATTTGATATTCGTATTGGCAAGAAAAATACGGAAGCCTCTGTCAGTAATGTTGCCGATGTTGAATCAATCTATTGGACGGATCCTATTGGTAAATAATGAATAGTATTATACTTAACTAACAAAAAAAGAGCCTTTTATAGGCTCTTTTTTTGTTTTTCGGGTTTGAGAAATGGGTTTCTTAAAGATATAAAGCACACCCCCCCACTTTTACATGGTTAATCCTCAAAGCCCATGATTACACCACCTATCGGAAATACTCTGATAATAGTTGTTGTTTGCCAGAAATGCGGTAGGCTAGCAGTAATATAAAGATTTAAATGCGTAACTTGATAATCAGAACGCATAATAATTAAAATAACTAAGTAAAAAAATAATGAATAAACATTTTAACCATAAGCAGCATGGTTTTTCTCTCTTAGAAGTCTTAATCAGCATGGTAATTATTGCTGTTGGATTACTGGGTCTGAGTGGTTTACAAATAGCATCTCTTAAAGGCACGACTAATGCGCATTCACGTAATGTGGCAAGCCTTTTGGTTATGGAGCTTAGCGAGCGTATGCGTGCAAATCCTTTGGGTGTTGCGGGTGCTTTTTATGAGAATGATGTGGTATGTGGCACTGTTGAAAGAGTTTGTCGAGGTGCTAATGAATGTTCTCCCGCAGAGGTTGCGCGACACGACGTGTTTGAAGTTATGTGCGGAACGAGAAGAACAGATGGTAGACAAGAAGGTGGTGCTGCTAATTTGCTACCAGCAGGTACATTACAAGTGAGTTGTACAGGTGGTTGTGGTGTGGTTAACGCAATACACGATGTAACGTTGGGCTGGAGTGAATCGCTCCTGCATAAAAATCAGAATGATACAAATACTAATGCAGATAAAAGTTCAAAAACACTTTCTATGACAATACCTATTATTCCTTGATATAAAAATAATTATGAAAACACCTCAATTTACAAAACATCAAAAGACTTCATTGGAACTACAATTCCAAAGAGGTTTGTCCCTAGTTGAATTATTGATAGCAATGGTGATTGGTATTTTTCTTGTGGGTGGGCTTATTACAAATTTTGTGAGCACAAAAGGCTCGGATAAGATGCGTAATATATCCAGTGAAATGGATTCTAGCGCACAAACGGCAATGAATATTTTGAGGCAAGCCATTACCCATGCCGCTTATCCTTCTATTAATAATATTGAGCTAGAAAAATCATTTGTAACAAAAAAAGACTTTCCAAATGGTAGTTCGGACAATACTAGAATAGAAAACCCTAATTGTTCAGATGGGGTTGCTCGAGATATAACACGCCCAAGATATAAATTTAGAACTAGAGATGGTGGCGGTAGCGGCGGAAATGGTATTAGAGACCTTTTAACCATTGTTTCATTAGCGGATAACCCGCTAGACCCTGATGCCTTAGTTTACTACGATTGCACAGGCGGCGGAATGACAAGAAATGCGCATGATGTTGCTTGCAGTACGGATAATATGCCAAATAAAAGAGAGGCAAAAATATTTAGCACCTTTAGAGTGAAAAATACGGCGGGTACACCGACTTTATATTGCGATGGTAGTAGAGGAGGAGGGCAGCCTATAGCAGATAATGTTTATGCTATTCAGTATCTCTATGGTGTAACTAAAGACCCGCAAGATAAAGATATAGCAAAAACAATATACAAAGGAGCCAATGCTATAGACGATGCTGACGAGTGGGGGCTTGTAAATAGTGTTCAAATTGCATTGCTAATGCAGTCAGCAGAAGAAAATGCAACAACTCAGGCGAGTGAATCTCAATATAGGTTATTGAATAGGAATATAAATATTCCTTCTGGTGGCCGTCACCGTCTCTACCGCGTATACACCACAACGGTAAACCTTGAAAACATGAATAAGGCGCCATTGTTATGATGAATACATTACAAACACCATCAAACTTAAGACATCAAAAAGGTGCAACAATGATCACCACGTTGGTGTTTTTATTGTTGATGACAATTGTCACAGTTTCAGCCTCAAAAATGTCCATTTTGGAAATGTTAGTTTCAAGTAATAACCAACGGCAGATGGAGATGTTTCAGCAGACTGCAAATGATCTAAAAGAGCTTACAACTCCCGTTAAGTTCTTTGATGCTTATTATGCAAATGAGCATCAAATACCTTGGACACATAATCTTGATGCAAATCCATTAAAGCCAAGCACAAAAGAAAGCATTGCAAGTCGAGATTTTAAATATATTTGTGGGGGTTTTAATGGTCTTGCCGTCAGTATTGGGCCAAGTGAATCTCCCTGTTATTTGTATGATTTTGGAGTTAAAACTAGTCTGAGTAATTCAGGTGTTAGAGATAAGCACTTTAGAGGCGCAGGAAAAGAATTCCCCGATGGTACCAGAAATAGTACTTTAGATTAGATGATAGAGACATTGTAAAGTAAGCCCCATGTAAAACTAGGGGGGTGTGCTTTTATATTTACATCAAATAAAAATAAACAACCTAATCCAGCAGGATAGAGTAATGAAAAATTTAGTAAGCAACCTTCATACCACATTAAAAACATTCTTAATAGTTTCAGTCTTGGCTGCAACGACGACATCCTACGGTGATGATACTGAGGTATTTTATTCCGTCAACGCTGCAAAGCCTAACTTATTATTTGTACTGGATATTTCTGGCAGTATGGGTCAAATGGTTCCAGGCGCAGCAACGGGAACAGCAGGAATCGCCGATAGGGAGATCACTAGTAGCGGTGATGATATGTATTCAAATTTTAATACAACGTCGACTTCTATACAGTTAAATCGCTGGAATTATTCAAGGTTTCGCTTTACTGGTGTAAACGTGCCACAAGGCTCAGAAATAACCGATGCATATATTCAATTTAATTCTGTTGGCTCAAGCTCTGGAGCTGTTGACCTGAATATTCATTTTCAAGGTGTTGATAATGCACCTGTGGGAAATACGTCTGGCAACTTTTGGAGTTTTAGACGAAGTTATGGTACGCGCTTTGCTCCTGCGAGTAATTGGTCTGATAATCAACGAGGATCTTCTCAACGTGCATCAATAACAAGAGAAGTGCAAAACTTGGTAACAAGAAATAATTGGAATACTTTCAATGCCATGGCATTTTATATTGGTGGTGGTAATGGGAATGGTAGCCGTATAGTCTCCACATTTGATCACCCATCATTTATCGATCCAACATTACATATAGAGTATGTTACAGATGCTAGTAGCAGAATAAAGGTTATGCAGGACTCTTTAAAAGCTGTATTAGATACTGCACCTGATAATATCAAAGTGGGTTTAATGAACTACGGCCAGACTGGCTTAAGGCTTAATGATCCTGAAGATCATCGTCAACACGCAGTGTCAGGTGTTGCTTTTCCAATTAAGGATATTAATGAAAAAGCACGTGTGACGATTCCCACCACATCTGATGTTTATGGGTTGCCTAGCTATCCTGATGAGAATATAACCGTTCGTAATTATCTCTCGGATGTTGCAGATAGTTGGAGTGCAACGTCTTGGACGCCTATTGTTGATTCTTTATACGAGGCTGCATTGTATTTCCGTGGTGAAAAAATGCATTACGGACAGACACTACCGACAGCAGGAGGCGCTCACCCAACAACGTACAACGGCAATGTTATAACAACAGATGTTAGCGATACCTCTGGAACAGGACGTGTGAATGCCACAGCGCCTACCTATAAGTCACCTATTGAAAGTAGTTGTCAGGAAAACTATATTGTATTGATGACAGATGGAGCTCCGACATATCGTACTGGTACTACAAATTCATCGGGAAGGCGTCAGGGGCCGTTTGCTCGCATTCGTAATACGGCTAATGGACCTCAAGGAATGCTGGCATCAGCTATTACAAGCTGTACTACAGCAGCAGGTGTTGGATTTGAAGGAGATTGTGGTGCTGAAATTACGAGATATATTGCAAGCAATGACAATATGCCAGACCCGTCAGAAAGCCGCCCTGATGGTCAAGAAGGTGATCAGTTTATTGGGACGTATACTGTTGGTTTTTCGGTAAATTCAAATACAGAAACTTATCTAAAGAGCTTGGCTACAATCGATGATGGTAATGCTAATACGCAAGATGATGGGTATTTTGCTGCATCGGACCCTCAAACATTGGCTGATGCGTTTAGAAATATTTTAGAAGAGGTTGCAGCGCCTAAAGGCACTTTAGCATCACCAGGCTATAGTGTGAATGTAAAGAATGGTTTAGAGCATGAGAATGATATTTATATTCCTGTATTTGATCGTAAAAATGCATCACGCTGGGCTGGAAATTTAAAGAAGTTTAAGTTGATTGATGTTAATGGCAAAAGACATATTCGTGGTAAAAATGGTATTGATGCAACCAATGAACTAGGTGGTTTTACTACCGATGCTATTGATTACTGGTCTGATACATCAAACTCAAACCCTGATGGAAAGATTGTGCAACGCGGAGGTTTGGCAAATAAATTGGATGATCCCGCAAACCGAAAAGTATATTCAAATCTTTCAGGAAATGTCGGTGTAAATCTTTATGATTTGGAAAATCATGTAAAAACTACGAATATGTCAAACCTAACAAATTCAGTATTAGGTGTAGCTAGCACTTCAACACCAGAATACAGAGAAAGACTGGTTCGTTTTATGCGAGGTAGAGTGAATGGGGACGCAAATGGTGATCCAAGATTCCATATGGGTGATATGTTGCACTCAGAGCCATTGGTAGTTACTTACAATAAAGGTGATGCAAATGGAGTAGGCAAAAAACAGTATATTTTTGCAGGTACCAATGAAGGATATTTACATGTCTTTAATACAGCAGATGACCCTACAGTTGATGCCGATGCAGGTAAGGAGATGTTTGCTTTTATTCCTAAAGAATTATTAGGTACTATTTCTGAACCACAGTTTTTAAATGCAGGAACGCAAATTGATCATAAGTATGGCGTGGATGGTGCTTTAACGGTTTGGTTTAAAGATGATGGTGTAAAAGGTGTTGTTGATGGTAATGACCAAGTTATTGTTTATTTTGGTCTGCGCCGAGGTGGTACATCATTTTATGCGCTTGATGTAACAGATATTGATGAACCGAAGCTCCTTTGGACAAAGTCTGCGGCTGATTATGGATCTTCAATGGGGCAGTCTTGGTCAATTCCTTACCTTGCTAAAGTGGGTGTTGGTTCTAGCAAAACACCTAGAGAGGTAATGATTGTCAGTGGTGGTTATGATGAAGCTGAAGATCGAGATTTAACTGATGGTTCTGGTAGGGTTGATAATGCACAAACGCCAATAACAGGTAATAACATAGGCAATGATATTTTAGTTCTAGATGCTAAAAATGGAAACCTACTTTGGTCATTATCTAGCTCTGATCGTGCTCAGATCAGTAGCAGTATTCCTGGAGGTGTAAGGATTATAGACACCAATTACAATGGTTTAGTTGATCGAATGTATTTTGCTGATACAAGCGGTGATGTTTGGCGTTTGGATTTAACCGAAAAAATTGGAGATACTTCTGCTGAATCTGAACTTATAAAGCTAGCTTCATTAGGTGGGTCGGGCATTGATGCACGTAAGTTTTATAATGAGCCTGATGTTGCAAAAATGAAGCTTAAAGGTAGGAGTGTTTTTGCTGTCTCTGTTGGTAGTGGCTTTAGAGCGCACCCGATGGATGAAACGATTGCTGATAAATTCTTTGTTTTGATTGATAAGTCACCGTACAGTCCTTTGGTTAATACAATATCAGATCCGTTTGATACAATAACAACCAGTGATCTGGCAAATAGAACTATTGCAGGTACTGCGATATCAAACCCAAGCACAGAATCAATTAAGGATACGGGTAAAAGAGGTTGGCAAATTAACTTTACTGAGCCTGGTGAAAAAGTATTAGGTGTTGCATTGGCTTTTGATGGAAATATAGCATTTACAACATTAGTACCTGAGGTGCTAAGAACAGGTGTTGGAATAGACCAATGTGCTGCACCTGTAACACAATCTCGTTTTTATGCTATTAACCTCTTAAGTGGAGGCGCTGGTATGGATTTGAGTGATAACGGTGGTGACCCTGATGATGCTAATGATGTTTATATTACAACAAGTACTGAGATTTTAGGTAGACCACAAGTTGTTTTTAATCCGCCAAGCGTTACAGATGAACTTGACCCTAGTACAGGGAATCCTACAGGTAAAAAGAATTGTAAGCACCCTGTGGATATTCGTACAGGAAAGAAATTGACTCAAAGTACGGGCTATAATGCTTGTCGCTTAGAGTCGGTTTATTGGAGTGACCCAGTATCGGGGCAATAGTATTTGAGTAGGATTAAATAGGTTTTATATGAAAAATAAACATCAAACTTTGTCATTGAGTATCACATTGGTAGCACTGTATATGCTCATGATGCCAAAATTAGCTAGCGCTGAAATTTTTAAGTGTGTGAATACAAAGGGCGATACATATTATAATGATATGCCCTGTCCTAAGAGTAACGAAGAAACGAAAATAGAAGGAGTTAAAGACCCTAAAGGTGGATTTATTCCTTCTCTGAATGCTACGAACTTAGAAAAAAGTACAAAAAGTCCAGCTAGTATGCCTAATGGAAGAGGTGCTAGCAGTAAGAATAGTGGGTCACCTCAAGATAAAGTAGAAAGTAGACAGGCTTCTACTAAGTCTAGTGACTCTAGTGGTAAAAGTGCTTCGTCTGAAAGTAATACTTCAGATACTCAAGCTTCAGCTGGGTTAAACAATCAAATAGATGGCGACTCTCAAAGTGTTATGGCTAATAATCCTAATGCAGAAAGTAATATGAAGTTAGTTAATGATGTGCAGCAGTATGAACCAGATGTGCCTATGAAGTAAACGACGTAGTTATTTCGGCATTTCTTTAATATACAAATCATGCTTAGAATAAGGAATTTCAATATTTTCTTTATTAAATTTATTGTAAATAGCAACATTGAGCTTGTCCAAAGTTCGTCCACGTAACTCTGGATCTTGTATCCAGCAGAGTAGTTCAAAGTCTAAACTGGAGTCACCAAAGGTACGAAAGCGTACCCGTGGCTCGGGTGTTTTTGTAACTAATGCTTCGGCTAGGGCTATTTCCATTAAAATTTCTCGTACACGTTCGATATCTGTTCCATAGGCAACGCCAATTTTTACACGGATTCTAAATTTGGGGTCTGGGCCACCGCTTTGATTGGTGATTTTGCTATTACCCATAATGGAATTAGGCACGGTGACTTCAACATCATCACGCGTTACTAAGCGTGTGCTACGCAATCCGATGTGCGTGACTTTTCCACGCTGATTGCCATCAAGTACCACATAATCACCAATCTTATAAGGTGAATCTGCCAATATAAAAACACCAGAGAATAGATTTGATAAAGTGTCTTTTGCTGCAAAAGATACAGCTAAACCAACGATACCTGCCGATGCGACCCAAGCTGTCATATCGATTCCCCATATTTGGAAAATAACATAACCTGCGATAGCGACGATCATTACTTTAGAAAGGTTATCAAATAGCGGTAGTGTTTGTGGCTTAACTAGGCCATGTTTATTGTCACCGCCCCAAGCAAGTTGTTGAAGTATTATCTTGGATACTCGAATAAGAGCAATCATCCAAATAATAACCCCTATAGTTTTGAAGCCATAAATCAATTTATTAGAAAGACTATCAGCAATAGGCATTATTTTTATAGCGGTTGAAAAACCCGTAATGACTAATGAGTAATAAATGGGAGGGCGAGCAATGACAAGAAGCCGATCATCCAAATAACTTTTTGTTTTGCTAGTAAGTATTTTTAAAATTCGAAATATCACCCATGACACGACAGAAGCGACTAAGAATGTAATTAAGAGGACTGCACCACCTTGCACCCAAGGTTGATTATCAAAAAATTGTAATATGGGCTGCAGATAAGTCTTTATATTTTCCATAACGTCCTTGCTATGTAGGTTGTTTGTAGCGAACTCTAACAGATATTCACGTTAAAAAGCAGTTCTGCTGAGCTTGTCAAAGCACACCCCCTTAGTTTTACATGATGCTTTTCTATATAAACAAACATCATGTAAAAGTGGGGGGGTGTACTTTGTGAGTCACTACTGTCCCGTTAACATAAAAAGTAAGTGCCTGACTCCAAAATCTGATAAAATTGTCTTAGCAATAAGTCATTGAATCAAAGAAGGAATCAAGCATGGCACATCATAATACAGTCTTCTCAC
>JAKIUW010000037.1 GCA_021647365.1 Cocleimonas sp.
TGAGAAGACTGTATTATGATGTGCCATGCTTGATTCCTTCTTTGATTCAATGACTTATTGCTAAGACAATTTTATCAGATTTTGGAGTCAGGCACTTACTTTTTATGTTAACGGGACAGTAGTGGCTACAAGCACACCCCCCCACTTTTACATGATCATCATGTAAAAGTGGGGGGGTGTGCTTCAAGAAATACTATAAATAGTCCAATAAAAACCCCAGTCCAGTCAGTGCAATCACAGCACCAGAAGCTCTAACCAACATCTTGCCCCATGACCATCGTGTCAATTCACCAATAAAAATACCTGCCAAGTGAAGCAAGCCTGTGCCTATCACAAAGCCAATACTATAAATAAGTGGATTCGCAGAGTTAGGTAATTCCGTTCCATGCGCGTGTCCGTGAAAAATAGCAAACGCACCCACAATAATCGCCGCAACCCAAATAGGTGGTCGAATCGCAAAGGCCACTGCCAAGCCAATCACAACACCTGAAAGCGCAATGCCTGTTTCAATATAAGGAATATCAACACCTGCAACACCTAAAGCCCCGCCCAGCGCCATCACTAATGGAAACACCACTGGCAGTATCCAAATAGCGGGTTTGCCTAAAAACGCGCCCCACAATCCAACCGCTACCATCGCGACAACATGATCCAGTCCCATAATCGGATGCATAAAGCCACTGATAAAACCGCCTTGCAAGGAAGCAACATCAGTATGCGCGAGACTCGGGCTTAGCCAGAATAAGGCAAGTATTGCTAATAATAGTTTTTTGTATAAATTCATGTCAGGCACGTTAAGAAAAAATTCTTGTTCAGTCAAGCAATCAAGGTAAAATGCTCAAACTTTTTAATGAGAGATTCTATTGTGTCGTGGTTCACCCATACATGGTTTATGCAGGGCATAATGCATCCCCTACAAACACCTGCGCATTTGATTCTTATCTTGGGTTTGGCATTTCTTCTTGGGCAACAAAAACAGTTTAAAAGCCTTCTTCTTTTGCCAATTGTGGTGCTTGCAGGTTTTGTACTTAATCACTACTCATTAATAAATTGGAATACGGAACTTATCCTATTAGCTCTCGCTCTAATTTGTGGGCTATTATTAGTTTTGCGATTGAATTTACCCGCTTTTATCACCATTGTATTATTGATAGTGTGCGGGGTCACATTAGGCTTAGACTCCAGCCCCATTATGATTCCCGGGCTTGGTAGCAACAGTATAATTAGTTGGCGACTAGGCGCAGCTGTTACCATCAATATTGGCATTGCCGTATTGGCATTGCTTGCTTATTTATTAAATCACTATTGGAATGGTATTATTTTGAGAGTTGCTGGTTCATGGATTGCAACCAGCGCCATATTTGTTTTAACACTTTTACTTGCAGGAAAATCATAAATTATGAGAAAGTTTTTACTACTAAACATTATATTTTTAGCGACACTTTTTAGTGCTCAAGTAACCTTTGCGCACGCATATCATTATGAAGTACAAGTAACAAACGCCTTACAAACTAACGATAAAAAACAATTAGAAGCGCTAAAGCTCACCTTCTTATACGACGGCGAAACCAGTGGAGTCATGCTTCAAGACCAAAAGAACCTTGGAAAACTCGGTAAAAAATTAGCCAGTGATTTAGGCAAGCTCGCTTATTTCACACAAGCAAAAGTAAATGGAAAAGTATTAGACTTCAAAGAAGCTAGTGACATCAAACTAAACACTATCAAAGAAGAAGGTGACGATAAAAAAACTTATGATGTTTTACAACTGCACTTCACCCTTGCACTCAAAACGCCTGTAAAAATCGATAATAATAGTGAAATAAACTTCTTTCACGAAGACCCATCAGATGCCGCGATTCTATACTACGAAAATGAAAAACACATTCTTTTAGGCGATAACTTAAAAGAGCAATGCAAAGCCAGCGTTAAAGAAAAAGAAAAGTTTGATGAGGGCGAGTTTCCTCAAATTGTTAGCGTGAGCTGTAAAACATAATTATTCACACGTTCTCTTTTCTTCATAACAACAGGATAAAATACTATGAACAGGTTAATCATTTTAATTCTCAATATTTCTTGTTTGTTCTTTGCGCTATTTCTTAGTGCTTGTGGCGGCGGAGGTTCCTCAGCATCTATTCCTGCAGGTGAGCGAGGCGGGTTAATTAGTTCATCGTTTATTTCATCCAAACAAGCTTTACCCTATAAGGTTGATGCCTATAAAATCATTTATAGCACCATTGATGCCAAGGCTTCACCTATAAAAGCTTCAGGTCTCTTGGCGATACCTAAAAAAAATGGTGGCGAAAAAAGCCCTTTACTCAGCTACCAACACGGCACAATTTTTTTAAACAGCCAAGCACCCTCAATCAGCGCTACATCCATTAGCGGTATTTCTACTTTATCGGGCATAGGTTTTATCGTTAGTGCGCCTGATTACATTGGCTATGGTGAGTCTGCTTCTATGATGCACCCTTATATTCATGCTGAGACACTCGCAAATACCTCTATTGATATGCTCCGTGCTAGTAAAACGTTTTTAAAACAAAAAAACATCCAGCTTAATAGTCAGTTATTTTTAACAGGCTATTCTGAAGGAGGCTACGCAACCTTAGCACTGCAAAAGAAACTACAAGAGGTTCATAGTAACGAGTTTACTGTTACGGCATCTGCGGCAGCAGCAGGCCCTTTTGACTTAACCGAAACAGCCAAAACAATCGCCAACAAAACAACAAATAATAAGCCTGCTTTTATGAGCTTTGTACTGAAAGCCTATGACAACATATATGGATTAAATATTATTTCAGAGATGTATCAGCCACCATATGTGGATATTATTAATACCTACTTTGATGGCCAGCATTCGGGCTCAAAAATTACTACAGACCTTAGCCACACAACCAGCGAGCTCTTTAACACACCTTTTTTAATGGCATTACAAGGCGATGGACAACACATCATTAAAGACAAGCTTGCCTTAAACAATATCTACGATTGGAAACCGACTGCTCCTACACGATTATTTCATGGCATCCTTGACGAAGTCGTGCCATATCACAACGCTGAAAAAGCTCTAAACACAATGAGAAATAATGGGGCTACAAAAGTTAGTCTTGGAGATTGCTCTCTAAAATCACATGTTGCTTGTGTCGCTCCTTTTATTATTGATACGGTTAGTTTCTTCTCTGGATATGCTCATGATTTGTAATAGCAATGTGCTAAAGGCACTGTCTTTTTTTGCCTTAATGAGCATCACGGCGTGTTCAACAAATAATGCGATTAACTCGCCTACAAATCAAAAAAATACAAGTTATTCAACTACAGCGCTTAATCTTAAATCACTGCAATCAATCAACGCAATCACACCACAGCTAGCTAAGCACCGCGTTGTTTTTGTGGGCGAACAACACACACAATATTCTGATCATTTAAACCAGCTTGCCATTATTAAAAACCTGCATAAACGCTGGGGAGAAAATACCAGTATCGGTTTAGAGATGATTCAACAACCTTATCAATCTGTTCTTGATGATTATATTACAGGAAGGATCAACGAACATGAGATGCTTAAAAATACCCAATGGTTTGATCGATGGCGTTACGACTTCCGCTTGTATCAACCTATTTTTAGTTATGCAAAAGCCAACAATATCCCTTTAGTTGCACTAAATATCCCCAAGGAATTAACACAAAAAATCACCAAAGTCGGCATCAAAGGTTTAAGCAAAAAAGAGCGTCAACAACTACCCGCTGTAATCGATCGCTCAAGTAAAGCTTACACCAAGCGCATTACCAGTGTCTTTAGCAAACATTCACACACCAGCAGTAAAGGTATCGCAAAGTTTTTAGATGCACAATTAGCCTGGGATGAAGGCATGGCGTTTGCTGCTGCCAAATACTTAAAGAAAAATCCTGTAAAGCGTATGGTGATCATTGCAGGTGGCGGACATGTGATAAACCGTAGTGGCATCCCTAACAGACTCGATCGACAAATCAATTCACGTTCCGCCGTTGTACTTAATAATGTAGGAGAAACACCCTCAGCAACGCAGGGAGACTTCCTACTATTCTCGCCAGAAAAAAAACTACCCACCAAAGGCATGATGGGCATTTTAATGGCCAATGGAAAAAATGGCGTTACGGTAAACTCTACGGTGTTTCACAGCACAGCGGCAAAGGCGGGCGTATTGAAAGGGGATGTGATCGTAGCGATTGATGGGCAAGTAATTCAGTCATCTGCTGATGTGAAAATATGGGGTTTTGATAAAAAACCTGACGATGCAGTGAAGCTTAAACTTAGAAGAAAAAATAAGATTATATTCAAAGAGCTTATCCTAAAAGGCAAGTCACTAGTTAATCCGCATAAACTATCCAAATAAAAACACCCCCCTAGTTTTAAGTGACCGTTCATCTGTTGTTTAGATGACTGTTAGAGCTTATGCATATATCCATCATGTAAAACTAGGGGGGTGTGCTTTCAGTTGATTACTGATTGCTGGCCACATCTCTCGATAAATAAACACGAGGGTTAGCCGTTTCACCGTTAAAGGCAATTTCAAGATGAAGATGTGGGCCTGTTGAACGACCTGTATTACCTACTTGCGCGATGATGTCCGTTTTTTCTACCATCTGCCCAACTTCAACTAAGGACTTTTTGAGATGGCTATAGCGGGAAACCACCGTGAGGCTATGTTCGATTTCTACCATATTGCCAAAACCTGCTTTTACGCCGGCAAATATAACTTTGCCTTTACCTACTGGATAGACACTAACGCCTTCTTCCGCCGCAATATCCATGCCTTTGTGCATTGTCATCTTCCCTGTAAAAGGGTCTTTTCGCATTCCATAATGTGAGGTTATATGACCTGTTTTGACAGGAAAGTTATCTATATGAATGATCTTCTTTTCTTCTGCTATCTGTTCTGAAATGGATTCAAATTGAGCAACAACTTGGGCGGTTAAGTCTCGCTGCTCCTTTTGAGTTTGGACAATTAAAAAGGTTGCACTAATTGTAAATAAGATAAACGTGGTAACAATTAAATGCACTGATATTTTTTTAAGTATTAAGTGAAGCATAATGCGACACCTCGATTCAAAGGGGGATCGAAATACTATGACAAGCTAATATAGAAGTCTAGTTTTCCACAGGGGAAAATATAACCATTAAATGAAAGTACCCCCCCCACTTTTACATGACCATCAATAACATCATGTAAAAGTGGGGGGGTGTGCTTTCATAATTTAACTAACTCCATTTAGCAGAATCAGCCTGTTCCCATTCTCGCTTCCAGCTACTGGGCACTGTCTTCTTATCTAACAAACAATCCTTATCCAGAAACTCATAAATATCACTATAGTTTTTAACTTCAACCGTATTAATACGTCGAGTAAGATGCCACGGCATTATATCGCTGGTCCTTTCTAATCCTGCTACTTCTAACAATTCTACTAAATGACGTATCATCGAACGGTGATAATTTGCAACACGTTCACCTTTATCCGTGACATCCAAAGCTTGATAGCGTTGTGGATTTTGCGTTGCTATGCCAGTTGGGCATTCGTCGGTATTGCAATGGCGCGATTGTATACAACCCAGCGCAAACATCATTCCTCTTGCGGAGTTAACCGTATCTGCCCCCAGCGCCATGATGCGTACCATGTGAAAGGCTGAAATAATTTTACCTGCTGCAATGATTCTTATTTTACTACGTACACCTGAGCCAATCAGCGCATTATTTACAAACGTTACTGCATCCCATAAAGGTGTTCCTACTGAGTTTGTTAGCTCGACTGGTGCAGCACCTGTTCCACCTTCTGAGCCATCCACAGTGATAAAGTCTGGCGTGATGCCTGTTTCAATCATCGCTTTGCAGATTGCCATGAATTCAGTTTTGTAACCGATACACAGTTTAAACCCTACAGGCTTTCCATCCGACAATTCACGTAAATGGGCAACAAATTCCAATAAACCTTTGGGTGAAGAAAAAGCACTATGCGCGGGAGGGGAAATAACATCTTTACCAATCTCAACACCACGAATATCAGCAATTTCTTGGTTAACTTTTGCCCCAGGTAGTATTCCACCATGCCCAGGTTTAGCACCCTGAGATAACTTTATTTCAATCATTTTCACTGAATCGTTAGCGGCGCTTTTAATAAACTTTTCTTCGCTAAACCCGCCTTCTGGCGCGCGACAACCAAAATATCCTGTGCCAATCTGCCATATCAAATCGCCACCATGCTTTAAATGAAATGGGCTGATACCACCCTCACCCGTATTATGGGAAAATCCATTTATCTTTGCACCTTTATTCAACGCCATGATTGCCGTTTTACTCAGCGCTCCATAACTCATGGCAGAAATATTCAACGGTGAGGCGGCATAAGGTTGTTTACAATTCGCTTCGCCAAAAACTATACGCGGGTCTTTATCATGAATGTCTGTCGGAGCGAGTGAATGATTAATCCATTCAGCTCCTGAGCGATACACATCAAACACTGTTCCAAAAGGCCGAGTGTCTCGCGCACCTTTTGCCCGTTGATAAACCAAGGTTCTAAACTCTCGGCTTATGGGCTTTCCATTAGTGTCAGTCTCAATAAAATATTGTTGGATTTCTGGACGAATATGCTCTAATAAATAACGAAAATGTCCAATAACAGGGTAGAGTCTGAGGAGTGTTTTTTTACGCTGATTTAAGTCGATATAACCCAAAATAATAATGGGTAAAACCAAAATAAACAGCCATAAAATTGGCCACCAAATGAATGACCATAATAAAATCAAAAGAGGTAATACAATGGAGAGAATGATAAAGCTACGCTTGGCTGTCATTTCATTTTCCTTATTTTCAATACGTTTGACTCTTTGAGTCTAGTACGTTAACTAAAGCTTGCTAGATGTTTTTCTCTCCTTCTCGTGAAATACCTCAAGTAATATTCAATAATACTCGTACAAAAGCACACCCCCCCACTTTTACATGATCAATCATAGAACTTTGCATAAGTTCTAGTAGCCATTCAAAAAACGAATGGGCTATCACTTAAAAGTGGGGGGGTGTGCTTTGTCTAACTACGTTTCTTTATGCCAACATAATCCCTAGTAGGTGCACCTGTATACAACTGGCGCGGTCTACCAATTTTTGATTGTGGATCAGCCATCATTTCATTCCACTGCGATACCCAGCCGACGGTACGACCCACGGCAAATAACACCGTAAACATGTTAAGCGGAATCCCCATACCCAGAAAAATTATTCCTGAATAGAAATCTACATTAGGATAAAGATTCCGTGATTTAAAGTAGTCATCTTCAAGCGCAACTTTTTCTAACTCCATTGCCGTGTCTAGTAATTTTTGATGCACAGGGTTTTGACATTTGTCTTGTGCAAGCATTTCGTGACAAATTTCACGGATAATTTTTGCACGCGGATCGTGATTCTTGTAAACACGATGACCAAATCCCATCAAACGAAAACGGTCGTTTTTGTCTTTTGCTCGCTCGATAAAACTTGAAAGTGGTTTACCTGATTCATTAATTTCTGTGAGCATTTTAATAACAGCTTCATTTGCGCCACCATGAGCGGGCCCCCAGAGCGATGCGATGCCCGATGCTATCACGGCAAATGGGTTAGCTTGCGAACTGCCCGCTAATCGCACCGTTGAAGTAGATGCATTTTGCTCGTGATCGGCGTGAAGTATTAAAATCACATCAAGTGCTTTTGCCAATAATGGGTCAACGGTGTATTTTTCGGTCGGCATGGAGAACATCATGTGCAAAAAGTTTTCGCTAAAGCCAAGTGAGTTATCAGGATACACAAACGGCATTCCCTGTGCGTAACGATAACTCCATGCGGCGATGGTGGGCATTTTTGCGATTAAACGATGTGCTGCAGCCAAACGATCTTGCGGATCATGAATATCTTCATCATCATGGTAAAAAGCAGATAGTGCTGCCACCACGCCAACCATGATTGCCATCGGGTGCGAATCACGACGAAAACCACTGTAAAAACGTAAAAGTTGCTCATGCAACATGGTGTGATGCTTAATGGAATGTTCGAACTCATCATATTCTTCTTTGCTAGGAAGCTCGCCATGTAAGAGTAGATAACAAGTTTCGAGGTAGGTGCTTCCTTCGGCTAATTGTTCAATCGGGTAGCCTCGGTATTCAAGAATCCCTTTTTCACCATCCAGATAAGTGATGTCGCTCCAGCAGCTTGCTGTTGCCATAAAGCCAGGGTCGTAAGTAAAGATACCCAATTCTTTATAAAGACTGCGTACATCCATTGTCATGGGGCCGCAGGTAGGCTTTAGCAAATCTAACTCTACTTGTTTGCCTGTGCGGTTATCTATTAATGTTACGCTGTCTTTTTTCATACGCTTTCATTCCTCATTAGATGAAAGAGCTTCAAGCACACCCCCCCACTTTTACATGATGTATCGTTGTTTATACCGATCAAGTCTCAAATTCGATGACTAAATCTCCCTGCTCAAGAATCTCACCTGCTTCCAAGTGAATCTTCTTAATCACACCATCAAACGGTGCGGTTATGGTTGATTCCATTTTCATCGCTTCAATCACAAATAATGGAGAATCTTTTTCTACTTTTTGACCTTCTTCTGCCGTTATTGTAGAGAGCCTACCTAAAATCGGCGTACCGACTTCATTGTCCTCTACGGCTTGACGATTAACTTTCTTAGTCGATTTAACCGAGTTATCTCTTACGGTAATACTTCTTGTTTGACCATTTAGATCAAACGTCACTGTGCGTATTCCACCATCATCTGGCGGAGAACAGTAAACCATTCGAATAACAATAACCTTGCCTCTTCCCAGCTCCACCATGAGTTCTTCACGCTGTTTTAAGCCGTAGAAAAAGGCCGTTGTGGGGATAACAGAGACATTGCCATAATCTTCAAGGTGCTGGAAAAAGTCTTCGTATACTTTGGGATACATCATGTACGATAAAAAATCTAACTCACTACATTTATCACTAAATTTTTCTTTAAATGCTGCAAACTCTTTATCAAAATCGATAGGCTCTAAATGATCATTGGGACGATCCGTAAAAGGCTTATCATTCTTTAACACCAGTTTACTGAGCTCTTTCGGAAAACCACCGTCAGTTTGCCCGAGGTTTCCTTTAAACAAGTCAAGCACCGACTCAGGAAAAGCCAATGAGCCACCTTGCGCCATTACATCCTTTTCACTCAAGCCGTTTGATGTCATAAAGATTGCCATATCACCAACTACTTTTGATGAGGGCGTTACTTTTACAATATCACCAAACATTTTATTAACGATGGCGTAGTTCTTTTTAACCTCTTCAAATCGATCTTCCAAGCCTAATGCAATAGATTGTGGGCGAAGATTTGAATATTGCCCGCCCGGTATCTCATGCTCATACACTTCAGCTGTACCCGCTTTTAACCCAGATTCAAACGGGTAATAAATTTCACGTGTATCTTCCCAATAATTGGCATATTGATTGAGTGATTCTAAATCAAAGGCTTGTTCGCGTGGTTGGCCCTTCATACAAGCGATCAATGAGTTTAGATTGGGTTGTGAGGTTAAGCCCGACATCGAACTCATACAGCCATCAACAATATCCACATTCTTTTCTATTGCTTTTAATAATGTGGCTGATTGCATGGAAGAGGTGTCGTGCGTGTGTAAGTGCAAAGGCAAATCGACTGCCTCTTTTAATGCAGGGATTAACTCTTCAGCAGCATAAGGCTTTAATAATCCCGCCATATCTTTTAAACATAAAGTATGCGCGCCAGCATCTTCAAGCTGTTTTGCTAAATCGAGATAATAGTTTAGATTGAATTTATTGCTTTTATCTTTATTAAGCACGTCTCCTGTATAACAAATAGTGGCTTCTGCTAAACCACCGGTTTGCTCACGCACCACTTGGATAGATTTACGCATCCCTTCAATCCAATTCAACGAATCAAAAATACGGAAAACATCAATACCGTTTTCCCATGATTTAATAATGAATTTCTCAATTAAATTATCAGGGTAAGCTTTGTAACCAACCGCATTTGAACCGCGAAATAGCATCTGCAAAAGAACATTAGGAATTGCTTCACGCAAGAGTTGCAAACGTCTCCACGGACATTCGTGCAAAAAACGCATTGAAACATCAAAGGTAGCGCCACCCCAAACTTCTAAAGAGAATAATTGCGAGTGATTCTTTGCCAAGCCTTCAGCAACCTTCAACATATCTTTGGTGCGTACGCGTGTTGCGAGTAAAGATTGATGCGCATCGCGCAATGTCGTATCAGTGTATAAAATATTATTTTGATCTTTAATCCACTTTACAAAACCATCTGCGCCTAACTCATCTAGCTTATTCTTGGTGCCTTTTGGATATTCACCCAAAGCATCAAACGGTGGAATTATGGGTTTGCGAAAGTCAGCAGCACAACTACGGTCTGGGTCAATATTTTTAATATCAGGATTGCCGTTGACGATAACATTGGCTAAATAACTCAATGCTTTGGTGCCACGATCCAATCGCATCGGCACATCATAAAGCTCTGGGTGACTTTCTAAAAATGTAACTTTAACTTCACCTGCACGAAACGTTGGATGATCCAATACATTTAAAAGAAAACCAATATTGGTCTTAACGCCACGAATTCTAAATTCACGCAACGCTCGATGTGCACGTTGGATTGCGCCATCAAGCGTGCGGCCTGAGGCCGATATTTTTACCAGCATCGAATCAAAAAATGGTGACACTTTTGCGCCCACATACGCCGCACCAACATCCAAGCGAATACCAAAACCTGCCGCACTTCGATAGGCAATAATCGTCCCAAAGTCTGGTTTAAAGTTTTGTGTCGGATCTTCTGTCGTGATTCGACATTGCACGGCAAAGCCACGAATCGAAACATCTTCTTGTGATTGTATATTTATTTCTGGGTCAGATAATTTACAGCCGTTTGCAATATGGATTTGGCTACGAACAATATCAATACCAGTTATTTCTTCAGTGATGGTATGCTCAACTTGAACACGCGGATTTACTTCGATGAAATAGATATTTTCATCGCCATCTACAAGAAATTCTACCGTACCTGCATTGCTATAATTTACGTGGCGCGTAATTTTCAATGCATATTCATAAAGCTTGTTGCGTGTTTCTTCTTTTAAAGTATTGCTGGGTGCAACTTCTATCACTTTTTGAAAGCGCCGTTGTACCGAACAATCACGCTCATATAAATGTACAAGATTTCCGTAATTATCACCTAAGATTTGCACTTCAATATGCTTGGGTGAATCGAGGTATTTTTCTAAGAAGACGGTATCATCACCAAATGCTTTTGCCGCCTCATTGCGTGCTTCGTTGTAAGCCGTTGGCAGTTCTTCAGCAGCACGCAAAATACGCATACCACGACCACCACCACCCGATGCTGCTTTGATCATTAGCGGGAAACCAATTTTTTCGGCTTCTTCTATCGCAATCTCAACAGTATCTAGCGATGCTTTACTGTCTTCAATAACAGGGATGCCTGCATCTATGGCATTTTGTTTCGCTTGAACCTTGTCGCCCAGTTGCTCCATCACTTCTGGCGCAGGACCAACAAAAATAATACCTTCTTCACGACAACGACGGGCGAACTCTACATTTTCAGATAAAAAACCATAACCCGGGTGAATCGCATCCACATGATTCATTTTTGCGGTTTTTATTATCTCTTCAATATCTAAATACGGCATTAACGGGTCTTCGTCAGCACCTATTTGATAAGCTTCATCCGCTTTATAACGATGTGGCGAAAAACGATCTTCTTGCGTATAAATAGAAACCGTACACAGATTTAGCTCTGATGCGGCACGCAAGATGCGAATGGCAATCTCACCTCGATTAGCAACGAGAAGTTTTTTAATTTTTTTGTCCATGCTTGTTTTCATTAAGGTTGTCATAATTTGGGGTATTTGGTTTATATAATGGAGAGTAGGAGAATAAAGGTCATAATAAAAATAAAGTGCTTTAATTATTAGTATTGAGATCTCGTGTCAAAGATACCTGAAGTGTAGCTTAGCATTACCTTTAATACACAAAAAAACATCAATACTTTGATCGCTTCTTACTCTTTTGCACTCCATCCTATCGTTATAACCATTCATCATGAGTTGGTTAATTTTTAAGCTATTTACTTTTATATTATCAACACAACTTATTAATAGTCATTCCCCAATGGCACGTCTCAAAATAATAATATTAAAGAAACCAACTCATGAAAAAATATATTATAGGAATTGCAGCATATTATCACGACAGCGCCGCCGCACTTATTTGTGACGGAGAAGTGATTGCCGCTGCTCAAGAAGAGCGCTTTACACGTAAAAAGCATGACCCAGCCTTTCCAACTAATGCAATAAAATATTGTATGAAAGAAGCAGGTATCACACATGAAGATGTTGAACATATCGTTTTTTACGACAAGCCTTTATTAAAGTTTGAGCGTCTACTTGAAACTTACCTTTCCTATGCTCCCAGCGGCTTTCGTTCATTTTTAGCGGCAATTCCTATTTGGCTAAAAGATAAGCTTTTTCTTAAAACCACATTAAAAAGAGAGCTTTCTTCTCTTTTTGGTATTGATCAAAAAGAATTACCTCAGCTACTTTTTACTGAGCATCACCAGTCTCACGCGGCATCGGCGTTTTATCCTTCGCCTTATGAAAAAGCAGCCGTTTTATGTCTTGATGGTGTGGGCGAATGGGCGACCACATCCATGTGGCTAGGTGATGGCAACAAGCTAACGCCTCAATGGGAAATTGATTTCCCACATTCTTTAGGTCTACTTTATTCTGCCTTTACCTATTACACAGGCTTCCGCGTAAATTCGGGTGAATACAAACTGATGGGCTTAGCACCTTACGGTGAACCAAAGTATGTTGATTTGATTTTAGAAAATCTTATCGATTTAAAAGAAGATGGTACTTTCCGTCTGAATATGAAGTATTTCAACTACGCAACAGGTCTAACCATGACCAATAAAAAGTTTGCAGATTTATTCGGCTCACCTGCGCGTGAGGCTGAAGGCGAGTTGACCCAAAAAGAAATGGATATTGCTCGCTCTATCCAATGGGTGACAGAAGAAGTTGTTCTGCGCCTAGGTAGAAGTGTTCACAAAGAAACGGGCATGGACTATTTATGTCTTGCTGGCGGCGTTGCCTTGAACTGTGTATCAAACGGACGTTTGTTACGTGAAGGCCCATTCAAAGAGATTTGGATTCAACCTGCCGCGGGTGATGCTGGTGGCGCAATCGGCGCGGCATTATCGGTATATCATGAATACAAAGAACAGCCTCGTGTATTGCAAGTGCCTGATGCCACAAAAGGCTCTTACTTAGGGCCATCATTTACCAATGAGCAAATTAAAGCTTACTTGGATAAAGTAGGCGCTAAATATGTAGAACTTAAAGATGATGACTTAATGCCAAAGCTTGCAGAAGTGATGGAAGACGAAAAAGTAGTTGGTTGGTTCCAAGGTCGCATGGAGTTTGGACCACGCTCATTAGGTGCACGTTCAATCATTGGTGATGCGCGAAGCACGAAAATGCAAACCACCATGAATTTAAAAATTAAATACCGTGAATCTTTTAGACCTTTTGCGCCTGTTGTAAAGTTCGATAAAGTGTCAGACTGGTTTGAACACGAAGGTCCAAGCCCTTATATGCTGATTGTTGCACCTGTTAAAGAAGATAAGCGTACTAAAATGAGTGCAGATCAGGACAAACTCTTTGGCATCGACAAGCTCAATATACCGCGCTCACAGATTCCTGCAGTTACTCATGTGGATTACTCAGCACGAGTACAAACTGTACATCCTGAAACGAATCCGCGCTTTTATCACCTTTTAGATGCCTTTGAAGAGAGAACGGATTGCCCTGTTTTAGTAAATACGTCATTTAATGTACGTGGTGAACCGATTGTAAATACACCTGAAGATGCTTACCGCTGTTTTATGCGTACCGAGATGGATTTTCTCGTAATGGAAAATATCCTCGTGGATAAAACCACTCAGCCTGAATGGAAAGAAGAAGGCGATTGGCGTAATGAATTCGCTCTAGATTAAGAGACATTGATTAGAGTATTTGGAATATAGATATGAGTAACGAAATAAATACAGCAGAAGTAACAACATCTGACTTACGAAAATTTGGCTTTATTATGGGCGGCATGTTTGCCCTAATCTTTGGTTTGATTTTCCCTTGGTTAGGCGATAAAACATCTGAAACTTGGCCATTATGGCCCTTTATCGTCATGGCGATTTTTTGGTTGATTTCAATCGCGGCCCCTCAAATTCTTCGCCCTGTAAATGATATATGGATAAAAATTGGTAACGTTTTAGGTTTTATTAATAGTCGAATCATTCTAGGTGTGATGTTTTTTGTGATGATTTTTCCTATAGGCATGTTACTTAGACTCTTTGGTAAAGACAGCATGAATAGAAAGTTAGACAAAAACGCAGACACATACCGAAAGATAAGCAAAGTACGAAACAAGGAACATTTAGAAAAGCCGTTTTAGTTTTAATAGGAACGACATTTCACTTTAAAAAGGACAATATTATGGTTGATTTACTACAAGACCTTTGGTCATTTATGAGAGAGCGTAAGAAGTTTTGGTTAGCGCCTATCATCCTCGTTATGCTATTGCTGGGTGCGTTATTAGTACTTGCACAAGGCTCAGCAATCGCGCCATTTATCTACACGTTATTCTAGAGGATAAAATCTTATGAAAAAACTCATAGGAAACTTACTTCTCCTCAGCGTTAGCCTCACTATTGTATTTGCAGTTGGCGAGGTTGCTAGCCGCTATGTTACGCCTATTTCCCCAGGCCCTAGTATTTTAGACATGGATGGAAATAAGCAAAAAATCAGTTATATCGAGGCGGGTAAACAGTTTCGAATTAAAACACCTGATTTCGATGCGGTGACAACCATCACGAAAGATGGCTATCGAGCACCTGAGGCAAAAGGAAAACCTAACGTAATCTTTATGGGTGACTCTTTCACCTACGCTCAAGGCGTAACCGATGATGAAGCATTCCCTGCGCTTTATTGTAAAGCTCGTGGGCTTAATTGCGCCAACCTTGCTGTGCCTGGTGCGAGCACACTGTACGAAATAGATCGTTTAGAGCATTTCCTAAAAACTAAGAATTGGACACCCGATATGGTGCATTTCTTCTTTTTTACTGGAAATGACTTTAGCGATAACTTAGGCGCTGCTGGAAACCGAGAACTAGGTCTACCTTACGAGCCAGTCGAACTAAACCTACGTCCTGCTATTGCGGAAGATAAGAATATTATCAAAAGAGCCGTTGATGTTGGCTTAAAGTACTCAAACTTACTGCGTGTGGCTTATTACAAAATATTGCCAATGATTCGTGATAACCCTGATGAAGCAGCAGATACCATGAGCAAAGCGCTTGAAGTCACAAAAGGGGAGTTTGCAAGGCTTGATAAACTTAGCCATGCTTACGCATTCAACTATAAAATTTATGTGATTCACCCAGAACCTGAAATTACACACAATGTATATCAAGAGATGGATAAGAAATTACAAGCATTAACCCCTGTTCCAATCACGCCATTGGGTGACCTTTTCAAAGAGAATACAAAAAGCTACTTCTTCCCATCTGACGGACACTTCAGTGTTGCAGGAAATAAAAAGTTAGCAAAATTCTTGCTAACCAGCCAAAAGTTAAGCCAGAACTAAGCAATAATTCATCATTTTAAAGCACCCCCTTAGTTTTACATGACTACTTATATAATCATGTAAAACTAAGGGGGTGTAACACACTAAACAATTAATTCTGCCGACCCCAGCGGACAAACAATCGCCTTATTAACCGTAACATCACTAGGAAACTCCTGTGCTACCACCCAAACTTGCGAAATAACTTTGCTCACATCAGGCAACGCCCTAAGCGTTGATACGGTTCTCTTCTGATCAAAGAAAGCAAAAGGCTCATCAAGGAAAATAAATTGCTCCGTATTACCTGTATTTATCGCCAACTCTTCTGACATTGCCATTCGCAATGCAAGCATGATTTGGCGCTGTGTACCTGATGAAATTTCATCAAAATCCATATAATCTTTCTTATCATCGGAATACACTTTCACACTTAAATCTTCACCAATACTGACTTCGCTATAACGCCCTTCGGTAAATTTAGGCAAAGTATTGGCAGATATATTAGCAATATTTTTATTAAATAATTCAATCGAACTCACGGCAGCTCGCTGTAATAAACCAATTGAAATATTATTTACGTCAATATTGCGTTCGCATTTGCTTACCAAAGAACTTAATTTTTTGATGGTAGAACGCAGTATGCCCGCTTCATCCGAACGAATTTTTTCTTGCTTAATATCTTCAAGCAAGCCTTTGCCTAAGTCTTCTATTTCGCCATCCTGTTTCTTTATTGCGCCTGATAAACGCGTAATTGCAGCAGTAACTTCCTCTTTGCTTGATTGATAATTTGGCGCATCATCAATAAGTTGACGAAGGTTAGCAAACTGCTCACGCGGCGGAATGAGAATCAACGTATCTTGATCATTTTTGATGTGCCTATTCATTGATTGAACAACACGCTCTGGCAATAAATTTTCAACCCGAGCCGTAATATGTTCATGACCTTCATTTATTTTACTGGCGATATTTGTTGCTTCACCACTGAGTGTTTTCATAGTTGCTTTTGCCCTGATATTCACCAAAGCGCTAATAAAATAAGCGATGATTGATACAACCGCAACGGGCAATAACCAATTTTCAGAAAAAGAGGCAAACAGTGATTGCTTGCCCTCATCAAGAAAGCCACTCAAAGCACTTTGTAAGCGATCAGGAAAATATTTACCTGCAATCCAAAGCAACCATGAGATTACAATAATAGGCATCAATGCAATACTTAAAAAACCAAAGAAACCACGCCTAGTTTTTGCACTGGAATAAGTGATTGAGTTATCAGTATAGGTATCTTTATTATCATCTAAAAACTCAACCAAAGCTTCTCGTTGGCTCTGCTCAGCACCCAATATTTGTTCAGCATCAACCAATTCTGGTAACAAAGTTTCATCAAGCTTCATGGCATCCAAGTTTTTCTGATTAAGCTTAACTTCTGGCCCTAACTCAGCAATGGTTTCTTCCTTTTTTTCATTGGTACGAAAAAACTCATCATGCAAGCGCCCATAATCACCAATACCTGCCATTTTTTTAATAGTGTCACTGTTAGGGTCTGGTGTTGTTAACTCACGCTGAGCAAGGTAGAAAGAGCTAGCAAAAGCATCATAATCAAAACCTAATATTTTCATTAAGGTATCAGAAACTGCATCTACACTATCTAAAACGATATCTTCTGAACCTTCTTTTTGCAGGTTAACTTCAACTTTACCATCTCGGTGAAAACTACGGTACAAGGTATAGTTGTCAGGGTTTTGGACATCACCTGCGGAGAACTTTAGCGTAACTTCAGCATTATCTCTTCCCCATGAGATTATTTTATGTAAATTTTTCTTATCTAAGACAAACGTGCGACCATATAAAGCAAAACAGATAGATTCACCAATACTGGTTTTACCCGATTCATTTAAACCCGCTACGGTGATAACACCTTTTGGAGGAATATCGTCTACTTCAAGCTTGTGATATTTACGAAAGTTTTTTGCGTGGAGCGATCTAATCAGCATTAAATATTTCTCCTACAGAAGCAGTTCTATCCAGTTTTTCAAGCACCAATTTCACGCCTTCTTGGTATTTATCTAAGTCAAAACCATCTAGCTTGGACTGTTCACGTATATCTTCTTTGCAAAATTCCGCAAAACGTTTTACCGCGCCTTGAGTACTATCTGCCTTCAACCATCGTAATTCTAGTTCTGCTGCCATTTTGACTTTTCTCCAGAAGTGTTTGTGCCAAGTATTCTACTTGATAAAATAGAATTTTATTAGCATGTAAGTCATTTTTTAAATAAAAAAGCCCCATGATGAATAGATCAACATAGGGCTTAATATAGAGATTTAGTACTTAATCAGTAACTAACTTTTCATTGAATTGAAAAACTCTTCATTTGTTTTTGTTTTTTGTAGCTTATCGAATAAGAACTCCATCGCGCCCACTTCATCCATTGGGTGTAAGAATTTTCGTAAAATCCACAAGCTTTGTAACTCATCTTCACCAACTAACAACTCTTCGCGACGTGTGCCTGAGCGGTTAACATTAATCGCTGGGTAAACACGCTTTTCAGAGATCTTACGATCAAGGTGAACTTCTGAGTTACCTGTACCCTTAAATTCTTCGTAGATAACTTCATCCATTTTAGAACCCGTATCAACCAAAGCCGTAGCTAAAATCGTTAAGCTTCCGCCCTCTTCTAAGTTACGCGCTGCACCGAAGAAACGCTTAGGACGATGCAACGCATTAGCATCAACACCACCCGTAAGTACCTTACCTGATGATGGAACAACCGTATTGTAAGCACGTGCTAAACGTGTAATTGAATCCAACAAAATAATGACGTCTTTTTTATGTTCAACAAGGCGCTTGGCTTTTTCTATAACCATTTCTGCTATTTGAACGTGACGTGTTGCTGGCTCATCAAAGGTAGATGAAATCACTTCTCCACGCACCATGCGTGACATCTCTGTTACTTCTTCTGGACGCTCATCAATCAGTAAAACAATCAAATGTGCATCTGGGTGATTGGTTGCGATACTTTGCGCGATATTTTGTAGCATCATCGTTTTACCCGCTTTTGGCGGTGCGATGATTAAACCACGCTGACCTTTACCAATGGGCGCAACAATATCAATAACGCGCGCCGTAATATCTTCGGTACTGCCGTTACCACGCTCCATACGCATACGCTCATCAGGATGTAGCGGCGTGAGGTTTTCAAAAAGTATTTTATTACGTGCATTTTCTGGTGGCTCATAGTTGATGGTATCAACTTTTAAGAGTGCAAAATAACGCTCACCATCTTTAGGTGTGCGAATCTTACCTGCAACGGTATCGCCCGTGCGTAGACCAAAACGACGAATCTGGCTCGGTGAAACATAAATATCATCAGCGCCTGCAACGTAGTTACTATCGCTTGAGCGCAAAAAACCAAAGCCGTCTTGCAAGATTTCTAATACACCGTCACCGTGTATATCTTCTTTATTTTTAGCCGCAGCTTTTAATATGGCGAAAATAACGTCTTGCTTACGAGCGCGTGACATGCCGTCAACACCCATTTCTTTAGCCATTTCGAGGATGGCCGAAGGGCCTTTTTGTTTCAGTTCAGAAAGATTCATAGATTAATAATTTTGTAGGATTTGAATATAAACATTAGAAATAATTCTAATAATAATTTAAGGATTGGATTTGAACGATTCAGGAAATTTTAGTTTTATTTTCTAGGGTTCTTTAAATTAAAAACTGAAAACATATCTGGAAAAATAAAAGTTTTTTAGTAATTTGAAAAATAGCCTGAAACGGCAAAAACGAGATTAGCTGCGAACAACTGAATGCAAGGCTATCATGTGATTAAAAATTAGTCCAGCCTTCTACGACAAAGGAAAACAAAAGACTAGCTAATAATAACGTCCGTCATTCCTGCGAAAGCAGGAATCTTGTCAAGCTAGGGTATAACTCAAACAGATCCCCGCTAAAAAGCATGCGGGAATGACGAGTGTCTCTACTTAAATATTCTGATCTAAAAATGCGGTCAACTGTGATTTGTTAAGCGCGCCGACTTTAGTCGCCTCAACTTCACCGTCTTTAAATAGCATTAATGTTGGAATACCACGAATGCCATACTTAGGTGGTGTATCACCGTTCTCGTCGATATTAAGTTTGCCAACAATCACTTTACCTTCATACTCAGAAGCAATCTCTTCCAATATTGGCGCGATAGACTTACAAGGCCCACACCACTCTGCCCAGTAATCAACTAATACAGGTGTGCCGCTTTTAATAACATCTTCTTCAAAAGATGCATCTGTTAAATTTACAATACTCATATTTCTACTACTCCAGCGTGGTAATTTGTTTGAATACCTGCATTATCAAGGCAAACAATAAAAATTCAAGACCTAAAGTGGGGTATATTTAGATAAATATATAAAGCACACCCCCCCACTTTTACATGATACGTTTATAACACCATGTAAAAGTGGGGGGGTGTGCTTTATGAAATGAATCCTATATCCAAACGCTCAACAAACCAATAAAGCGCGACAAGCGTGATAGTCATTGATACAGGTACAGTTATGGCTTGCTTATACCAAGGCTTTTTACCAAACCAATAACCCACCAGTAGAAATGCGCCCAAAATAATTGCCAATTGCCCCAGTTCAACGCCGATATTAAAGCTGATTAATGCGACGGCAAAAGCATCATCGGGCATTCCAAAGTCTGCAAGCACGCTAGCGAAGCCTAAGCCGTGTAGTAATCCAAATGCGAACACCAATATCAAACGGCTACTGTGTAGCTTTTTAGAAAATATATTTTCGATGCCCACATAGGCAATCGACAATGCAATGAGTGGCTCTACGATATTAGCGGGTAGCGAGATAATGCCATTCATTGCCAAGCCTAGTGTGATGGTATGCGCCAAGGTGAACATGGTGACTTGCCAGAGCAAGGGTTTGAATTTTGTGGAAAATAAAAACAGCCCCAAGATAAATAAAATATGATCCAAGCCTTTTGGCAGAATATGCTCAAAGCCATAAACAATGTAATTACTAATTGTTTTATAGATAGGCATACGCGCAACAACTTCGGTGAGTGATAGCGCCTCACTGGGTTTGTCATCACGCAACCATTGCCATTCAGACCAGTGGTATTTTTCTTTTGCTTTATCGACTTGGCGCAGGCGCACGGCATTGTCGCCAAACGACATTGGGTAGTACCATGCGAGTGACTGCACCGAGACATCAACACTGCCTTTTAGGTTGATAACGCTGATGCGTGGGACTTTGGTGTAACCGGGTTCTGGGATTTTTACTTTGCTTATTGTGAGTACAACTTTGTCTCCATCGGCATCCATTAATCGTATCGAATCTAAAAAATTCGTTTTAAATTTATCAAACTGAACCTGCAAATCACTGTCTGACATTTTTCGCAACACATCATATTCTGCCGCATTGGGTGCATCTTTAGTGTTTTTATATTTGCCGTTAATGCCTGTGAGTAATGCCTCGAGACTGGCGCGGATTTCTACATCTATCTGCCCTTGTTTATTTACGTTTATTTCTATCAACGCGGGTTTAACCACATCTGCAAAGCTAAAAGTACTAATAAATATCAGGAAATATGCGATGAATAGTTTTTTTATAGTGAAAACAGGCATAGAATCAATCTAATATAAAAATTCGTAGAAATGCAGTAGTCTACGGCTTAATTCAAAATAATAGTAACTAAATTAATACACGCTAGGAGAAACACAAATGCCAATGATGGATAAACGTACCTTTTTAAAAATCGCCGCAATGGGAACAGCAGGCGCAAGCACGCTACCTTGGTTAATGCAGAATGCTCAGGCTTCTGAGATGGCAAAGATGCCAACAGATTACTACAAGCTCCCTATGAAAGGTCAGGCACGTATTATTCACACTACCGATGTTCACGGGCAGTTGTTGCCTGTTTACTTCCGTGAGCCAAATGTAAATTTAGGTGTTGGCGAGGCATTAGGTCGTCCTCCACATATTGTGGGTAAAAAGCTATTAGAGAAAATGAATCTAACGGAGAATAGTCCTGAAGCTTACGCTTACACCTATCTTGATTTTTATAATGCGGCAAAAAAATACGGCAAGATGGGCGGCTACTCTCATCTAAAAACCTTACTCGACAGCTTACGTAAAGATGCGGGCGGTGTTGAAAATACAGTTTCTCTTGATGGTGGCGATTTGTGGCAGGGCTCAGGCACATCACTTTGGACGCGCGGCGTTGACATGGTTGAGGCTTCAAATATTTTAGGCATCGACGTAATGATCGGTCACTGGGAATTTACTTACAACGAAGCAGAAGTGCTAAGCAACGTAGCTTTATTTAAAGGCGATTTCATCGGGCAAAACGTGCGCGTTAAAGAAGATTCTTTAATGGACGATAATTATGCCGAGCTTGTTGAAAAGAATAATGGCTTAGGCTTATTTGATGAAGACGAAGGTTACGCTTTCCAACCTTATGTTATGAAAAAAGTTGGCGGTAAGCGCATTGCTGTAGTTGGGCAAGCTTTCCCACGTACTGCGAATGCAAACCCACCTGAGTTCTTCCCTGACTGGTCATTTGGCTTGCGCGAAGAAGATATGGCAAACTTGGTTAAAAAGATTCGTGCAGAAGAAAAGCCCGACGCCGTGGTTATGCTCTCACACAATGGCATGGACGTTGATGTGAAAATGGGCGAAAACGTACCGGGCATCGACGCGATTTTTGGTGGTCATACGCACGATGGAATGCCACAACCAATTTCGGTTAAGAGCAAAGGTGGCAACACTTGTTTGGTAACAAATGCTGGTTCTAACGGTAAGTTTGTTGGCGTTATGGATATTGATGTTAGCGATGGCAAGACCAACCTAAATTACTCAATGAAACCTGTCTTCACTAATTGGTTGCCTGCGGATAAAGAGATGGAAGCGTATCTTTCACAAATGCGTAGCAAAAAATATGACGATAAGATCGTTGAAGCACGTAATGAGAAACTCAAAGTTAATAAGTCACGTTTAGGCAAAACGTATGATGAAATTTTAACCGAAAAATTAGCCATAGCTGATCGTACTTTGTACCGCAGGGGTAACTTCATGGGCACTTGGGATCAAGTGCTATGTAACGCACTTCGCCATGAATACAAAGCAGATATTTCATTCTCGGCAGGTGTTCGTTGGGGTACATCAACGCTAAAAGGCGATTGGATCACAATGGAAGATGTAATGACCCAGTGTTCAATGACCTACGCAGAAACGTACACCAGCGAAATTACAGGTAAAGATTTACTAGAAACTCTAGAGCAAATCGCAGACAACCTATTCGACCCAGACCCATACCTACAATCAGGTGGCGACATGGTGCGTGTAGGTGGATTGGATTACACCATGGATCCTCGCAAAGAATTGTACAAACGTATCACCGATGCGCGCTTAGATAACGGCGATGCAATCGACCCTAAAAAGACTTACAAGCTCGCAGGTTGGGCAACGGTTAACCGCACGCCAGAAGGTCGTTTAATGTGGGACGTGGTACGTGATTATATTATTGCTAACAAAGGCAAAGACGATGTACTTAAACTGCCTAAGATGAATCGCCCTAAGCTGGTTGGTGTGGGTGATAACCCCGGTATTGCTGATTATGCGGGTGAGATGGGTTAGATAATCGCCCCTTAATAAGTTATAAAGCACACCCCCCTAGTTTTACATGATGTTTTGTTATACGCATAAACATCATGTAAAACTAAGGGGGTGTGCTTTAAATCACTACTGTCCCGTTAACTTCATAACATCACCATTTGATTAAAGTCATGTTGTTTTCTATTGGGTGGATCACCTCGAAGAAGTGCCATAAGGTCGCGCTTCTCAAACAAATTAAGCTGTAACA
>JAKIUW010000038.1 GCA_021647365.1 Cocleimonas sp.
CAATTATAGAGACTAAAAATGATTCATATCGGTTTAAACAAAGCCAACAAAAGGCGCTAAAATAACAACCCAAGGGTGGGTCAATATTCGATGCCTATGTGGGTCAATTTTGGATGCTCATTGACATTTTATCGTATCTTTTTCAATGCTAAAAGGATGAAAGCAGGTAAAGCTATCAAATGATATTAGAAGATACCAATAGGTATTATTTTGGAGTTAGAAAAAATGGCAAGATAGGTATTTGTATCCACAAAGCATATTGCTATGTGTCTATAAATACGTCTTGTCTTATTCACCTATCGGCTCAACGAGGTAAAAATAGAAAATGGACACAAATAAAAAATTTGATATTCATATAAGAATGACGGCAGATCAAAAAGATAAAATCGAGCTTCTTGCGAGCAAAGTTGGATTGAGTAGAAGCGAATATATGCGGTCAGCTAGCCTACTTTTAGAAATTAATAGTCGTTTTGATAATGAAATAATTATAAAGCTTTTCAGGCTAAATGCAGATCAAGCAAGGCTAGGTAATTTACTTAAACTAACATTGGATACCTTGTATGAATATTATGACAAAGACGGCATTAATAAAATAAATGAAATACTCCGCGAGATAAGTGCGACACAATTAAAAATTAAAGAAAAAATTCTTAACGTGTAAAGTAATAATTATTACTTACTCGCCTTTAAAATAGACAAAGCCTGATCTTGTTCAGAGCTACCAGCAGAAGAAAATAATAAAATTAAATCTGCGAGATCATCGTCGTCAGCGTAAAGATAAGTTACAGGTATATCAAGTGTCTTGGCTAGTCGTTTGGCAGTTGAAAAGTCAGGTACGTGCTTATCTCTCTCATACTGATTAATTCTGGGGCTTGCAGAAAACTCATCTATCTCTGCCAGTATACCCAATTGTTTTTGAGATAGTCCCTTAGAAATTCGAGCAGAGCGAAGTCTTTTCCCAATGGGTGAATTTGATTCTTTGTTAGCACTCATTTTTTTGCCTCATCAATGAGACTAAGAGAATCTTAGTTTTTTACTTGCCTAGATACTAAGGAATCCTTAGTATTGATAGATAAAATATGAGGTGAAAGCTTTATGAATGATTTATTTACATCAGGTAATGGTATTGGTGGTTCTGGTCCAGGCGGAGCAGGTTCGTCAGGTCGTGGCGCTGGAGGTGTTGGAGAATATGGAAAAGGTGCTGGTGGCGTAGGTGAGTATGGCTCAGGTGCTGGTGGTTCAGGTGCCTTCGGTTCGGGCGCAGGTGGTTCGGGGGTAGGGGTAAACTATGACGCAAAAAGTAATTACAGAAAAAGCGACTCAAGAGGATCACTATGGGAGGCTCCTGAAGCCTCATATAACAATGAGATAATTAATGGTGAGGTCAAACGATCAAGACAGCAACAGTCGGAATATAAAGCGGTACAAGCTAAGAAGTACAGTATAACAAACTCACCAATTACATGTTTTATGTTAAACCTACTCTACCCCATTATTTACATTCCATTGGTTTTGTTGGTTATAAATATCAGCATTGTTTTTATAGGGTCGATTGCGACTGGTAACGCATTAGGAATGCCCTTTATGTGGATAATTAGAGAACTGCTAGGTATTAGTATGGTGGCTTATTTTCATCATCTCTTGATAAGAAAGTTAAGAAACAAAGCTAATTAACAGTATTTAGATGTAATATTATTACCTTTCATCAAATGTAAAAAATACTCGTATAGGTGATTAAATGAACTATGAAAAACAATATTGGAAGCTACTAGATAGGTTAAATAGTGACTTAGGAGAAAGAATAACAAGCGCAATAGCTTCTTGTGAATTTGAAGTAGAGCCAGAATTCTCATTTAAAGAGAAATACCAGATACTTCGTTCACTTGAGAAGCAGTGTATAGCTGATGGTGATAATGATACTTTTTCTGATAAGAACTCAAAAAATATGACAGTGCTAGTTAAACCAACTCAACTAGAAGAGGCTAATTTTATTAAGTTTGTTGAGTCAGGCGGGGATATTACAAGTGATTCACTAGATATAATTTTTTCTGGAGAACTTACTTTTATCTAGTCATTATCTGGTGATTGACTATGCCTAAGTTAAGCTAAGTTACTTAAAACTACGCAAGATTATGATAGGATTAAATAATACTTATAACATCTATCATTCATGATCACAGACTACCACGCTAAATACTTCGCTTACGAACTGACACGCAGAAGGCGAGGCAATGATGTTGCTAGACTTTCCCAATCTCTTTTCAATTCCTCCGTTGATCTAAACCCTCATCAAATAGATGCTGCATTGTTTGCATTACAAAATCCTTTAACCAAAGGTGTTTTGATGGCAGATGAAGTAGGTTTAGGTAAAACCATTGAAGCTGCTTTAGTCATTAGTCAACTTTGGGCAGAGCGTAAAAGAAGTATTATCATTATTTGCCCTGCATCGTTACGAAAACAATGGGCGAATGAATTAACAGAAAAGTTTAATCTTCCTGTGCGAGTGCTGGATGCTAAAACGTATAAAACGCTTCAAAAAAAGGGTATACATTCCCCACTTAGAGAAGATGTCATCAACATCATATCTTTTAACTATGTCACCAGTATTGAAAAGCACCTGACTCTTATCCCTTGGGATTTAGTGGTCATTGATGAAGCCCACAAACTCAGAAATGCACATCGAGAAAGCCACCAAACAGGGCAAGCGGTCAAACGAACTTTTGCTGGGAGTAAAAAACTATTACTCACGGCAACACCCTTGCAAAATAGTTTGATAGAACTCTTTGGCTTGAGCACAATTATTGATGAGCATTTGTTTGGTGATGTGACCAGTTTCCGCTCTCAATTTATGCGTGATGGCAATGATATTGAAGCCCTAAAATATCGCATAAAAGAATTCTGTCAAAGAACCCTAAGAAGGCATGTGCTGGAATACATCAAATACACCAAACGTATTCCAGTGACTATTCCATTTACCCCCTCTCCTGAAGAAGTGCGTTTTTATGACTTAATATCTGCCTTCCTACAAAGAGAAAACTCATACGCGCTGCCATACCGTCAAAAACATCTCGTATCACTGGTTGTACGAAAGTTGCTTGCTTCCTCCACTCCTGCTGTCATAAAGACGCTAGAAGGGATGCTAGAACGCCTTAATAAACTCCTGGAAGATCAAGAGATAGAAGAAAACTGGATAGAGCACCTTATTGATGATGAAGACTTTGAATATGAGTTAGAAGACGATTTTGATCAAGAGTTACAACTCATAGCTGACCAAGAAAAAGCACAAGAAGAAGCTCCAAAAATAGAAATTGATATGACCTTACTCAAAGGTGAAATCGCAGAGTTAGAGCAATACCTTGAACTCGCCTATAACATCAAAGAAGATGAAAAATCCCATGCACTCTGTAAAGCCCTAGAGATTGGTTTCGATAAAATGCAACACATGGGCTCTCCTCGCAAAGTCGTTATTTTTACAGAATCAACACGCACCCAAGCCTATCTCGCTCAATATCTTGAGCGTCATGGTTATGATGGCAAAGTTATAACGTTTAGCGGTAGCAATAATAGCCAAACACAAAAAGCAGTCTATCAAAACTGGATCAAAGAAAACAAAGGCACATACAAAGTTACAGGCTCGTTAGCCATTGATAAACGCTCTGCCATTATAGATAACTTCAAAGATAAGGCTGAAATCCTCATTGCAACCGAAGCCGCAGCGGAAGGTGTTAACCTACAATTTTGTAATTTGGTGGTGAATTACGACCTGCCCTGGAATCCTCAAAGGGTAGAACAACGCATTGGTCGTTGTCATCGCTATGGACAAAAGTTTGATGTGGTCGTTATCAACTTCCTCAATAAAAAGAATGAAGCCGATGGTCGCGTACTTGAATTACTTACAGATAAATTCCAACTATTTGATGGTTTATTTGGCTCATCCGATGAAATCTTAGGACGCATTGAATCAGGTATTGATTTTGAAAAACGGATTATAGGTATTTATGATCAGTGCAGAACCCCCGAAGAAATCACCACAGCCTTTGATGAGTTACAAGAAGAGCTGGATGAGAAAATAAACAAACGCATGGCAGAAACAGAAGCCAAGTTGTTTGAAAACTTTGATCAACAAATCCATGAACTGTTAAAAATCCGCAAACAAAAAGCAGAAGATCAGCTTGATTATATTAAGCGACTATTTTGGCAACTCACCCAACACTTGCTATCACAACTTGCACAATTTGATAATGACAAACTCACCTTTGAACTTGCCAAGCCGATAGAAACCGCACCCGCAGGAAAATATCGTCTAAAACACAAAGGCATAGACAATACTCAAGATGCTGAAATCTACCGCATGAATCACCCGCTCGGTGAATATGTACTGGAGAAAGGACGCAGGCTAAATACACCTATTGCAAACCTATTATTTGATTTAAGCAATCACCCTTATAAAATAACAGCACTTGAAAACATCACCACAAAAACAGGCTGGCTAGAACTCAATCAACTTGAGCTACAAAGTTTCCAAGATGAAGAATATCTAGTTTTTACCGCACAAACCGATACAGGTGAACTGCTTGATCAAGAGCTCTGTGAACAACTCTTTAATCTTTCCGCTACAACACAAGGCAGTGTTAGCGAAGAACCGCCAGAAGCATTAAAAGAAAATGCCAAACAACAAATCAAAGCCAAGCTCAATAAGGCATTAGAAGAAAACAATAAATACTTTGAACAAGCTAGAGAAAAGCTCGAAGCATGGGCAGAAGATCAAATTTTGTCATCCGAAAAAGCACTGGAAGACACCAAATTAAAAATTCGTGATGCCAAACGTCAAGCAAGGCAAGCACAAAGCCTCGAAGAACAAAAAGATTGGCAAACCAAGATCAAAAAGCTAGAAAGAGACAAAAGAAATCAACGCAGAAAGATTTTTGAAGTTGAAGATGCCATAGAAGATAAACGCGATGAGCTAATAAACGCATTAGAGAAGCGATTAATGCAAAAAACCAGCACACACCATCTATTTTTGATACGTTGGGAGATTATTTGAGAGTTACCAAGAAACTCACAGTAAAGTGAACCTGAATCTGTGGCTTCATTACGGCATAGGTTGAAGGCATTTGTTGAGTTGTGAAAATTAAGAATGTTTGATATTCTTACCTAGTATTACTTTACAGGAAAAAGAAAATGCACCAAACATCAGTAACCAGCAAGGGGCAGGTAACCATTCCTAAATTAGTGCGCCAGAAGCTAGGTATTAGAAAAGGCAGTCAAATATCATTTGAAGTGATTGGTAATCATGTAGAAATGAGGGTTGAAAATACACCTGTAGAGATTAAAAAAAGTGGCTTCGGTATGCTAAAAAGTCAGAAAAAAGCAGTACCCGTTGATTATGACCCTGCCGAACTACTAAAAGCATGATTGGTTTAGATACGAATATCTTGGCTCGATACTACATTGAAGATGAAGCAGATAAAGAAGCGCAAAAACAACATCTTATTGCTAGAAAACTCATCGAGTCAGGTAAAAAACTGATGGTCTGTAAAACCGTGTTACTTGAGTTTGAATGGGTTATGCGAGGCTTTTATCAGTTTACCCCTATGGATATTCAGCCAGTATTTCAACATCTACTCTCTTTACCTAATATAGAAATTGAAGATAAAGACTTAGTTGAAAGAGCCGTATTAAGCTTGAAAGAAGGCTTGGATTTTGCCGATGCGCTACATCATGCCAGTTATCACCAATGTGACAGTATGACGACATTTGACGATAAAAAATTCGCTAGACGCTTAAACCGTTTGGCGCTTATGCCTCGTGTCGTTGTAGCTAAATAAGGCATTTAGGAAAGACTTGATCAGTCTTTTCTTTAGTAACCTCTCTGATTCATTACTACCTGCACAAAAGTGCCAGCCGAGCGGAGCGAGACAATGTTGGAGCGACAGCGACGATTACCCGAAGGGTGCGTAAAACGCATAAAAACAGGGGGGGTGGCTTTAATCAGTAGCTTAATTTGTATTAAAAAAGCATTTCAAGAACACAGCACAATAAATAATGAGGTTTAGTGGGTAAAGATGACTCAAAGTAGCGAAAAAAGTAACAAAGATAAAGAAGTTAAACATCAACTTATTACCAAGCTAAAAGAAATGTTTCAGCTTGATCAGCCAGAGCTAGATTTTGGCTTATACAAAATCATGCACGCCAAGGCTGATCAGATTAGCCAATTTATAGAGACAGACCTGACAGAGCATATAGACAAGGTTTTTGGTGAAGCCAGTACGCAAGATAGCCATGCACAATTACAAAAAGCCAAAGAAGATGTTATTGCTACATTGGGGGAAGCCGCCTTTGATAGCGAAGGTAATTTAAACGAACAGTTCAAACAAATACCTGCTGCGAAACCTTATATTGATGCATTACAAGCAAGTAAAAACAACGGTGGCACGTTAAGTAATAGTGCTTCTATTTATGACCACCTCTACCGCTTTTTTAGCCGTTATTACGATAGTGGTGATTTTCTCAGCCGTCGTTATCATGTGGCAGAAAATGCAAAACGTGCAGCCCCTTATGCCGTCCCTTACGATGGCAGAGAGGTTTACTTACACTGGGCGAATAAAGATCAGTACTACATCAAAACCAGTGAGAGCTTTAATAGCTACACTTTCAACCTAACCGAAGCCGTTGCTAAACAGCAAGGCGATGGTGAACTCTCGTTTGGCAGTACGGATGAAAGTAGAAAGATTCATTTTCAACTGCTTGATGCCGATGAAGGTGAACACAACAATGTAAAAGAAAATCAGGCACGATTTTTTATTATTCACGCAGATGAGCCAGTCAAATTCAATGAGCAGAATGAACTGGTACTTCAATTTGAATACCGTGCCGACCCGAATAAAAAGGGACAAAATAATACATGGCAAGACAATAAGCTTAAAGAAGCAGAATCCCTTATTTTTGAAACGCTAGATTCTCAAAGCGATTATAAAAGCTGGTCGGCAGATTTAAAAACGCCTGCTCCTACCGAAAAGAATAAATCACGCACTTTACTGGCAAAGTATTTAAAACAATACACCGCTCGAAATACCATGGATTATTTTATTCATAAAGACTTAGGTGGCTTTTTAAGCCGTGAGCTGGATTTTTATATTAAAAACGAAATTATGCATCTGGATGATATTGAACAATCCGATGCAGTAACCGTAGAAAGCTGGCTGCTTAAAGTCCGTGTATTAAGGCTGGTAGCAAAGAAAGTGATTAGCTTTTTGGCGCAACTGGAAGAGTTTCAGAAGAAGCTTTGGTTAAAGAAAAAGTTTGTGACTGAAACTAACTACTGCATGACGTTGGATCGTGTACCTGAGGTGTTTTATGAGGAAATAGTGGGTAATCAGAAGCAGCTTGATGAGTGGGTGGATTTGGGTTTTACCACGAAAGACACTAAATACACGAAAGAAAAACTGAAAGAAAATCCGTTTTTGGTGATTGATACGGGTTTGTTTGATGCGAGCTTTAATGAACGCTTATTGGCTGAAATTGAGGATTTGGATGAAACCACCGATGGGGTATTGATTCATTCGGAGAATTTTCAGGCTCTGAATTTAATGCAGGAGCGTTATCGGGAGCAGGTTAAATGTGTTTATATTGATCCGCCTTATAATACTGGTGGGGATGGCTTTATTTACAGAGATTCATATCAACATAGTAGTTGGATTAGTCTTCTTATAGATAGATTAGTGCTAAGTAAGTCTTTAATGAATAATGACGCTGCTTTTTTTTCAAGTATAGATGATGCAGAAGTAGCAAACTTACGTAAAATTGGTGACAGCGTTTTTAGTGAAAACTGTTTTATTGCTGATGCAATATGGCGATCAAAAGATAATAGCAATAATGACACAAAACGATTCTCGTATGATTTTAATCATACGCTTGTATTCTCAAAAAAGGATTCATGGCAACCAGCAAAGTTACAAGATAAATCAAAAAGAAGTCATTTCAATAATCCTGATAATGACCCAAGAGGAGCATATTTTGATGGTAATCCTTTGAATTCTCCTAACTATCGAGAAAATCTTATTTATGACCTTAAATCACCTCAAGGTAACAGAATAAAGCCGCCCAAAAATGGATGGAGGTGGTCACAAGAAGCTATGCAACAAAAAATCAGCACAGGTGAAATAAAGTTTACTTTAGATGGTAAGTCAATTCGTAGAAGGACATATCTAAAAGATATGGATGGATTGCCACCTTCTTCATTGTGGGTTGACTTAGATAAGACGGGACATAACCGCCAAGCAAAATATGAATTGTTAAAAATAATACCTGAAGACATTTTTGAAACACCAAAACCGATAAAACTTTTAAGTTACATCATGAATCTAGCTAAAATGCATCTAAATGACTGTATTTTAGATTTCTTTTCAGGCTCTGGTACAACCGCCCACGCAACAATAAATCTAAACCGTGAGGATGATGGTAATCGAAAATATATCTTAGTTGAAATGGGTGAATACTTTGATACAGTCTTAAAACCTCGTATTAAAAAAGTCGTCTATTCAGAAAACTGGAAAAAAGGAAAGCCTGTAACTTTAGAGGTGTCAATCACTCAGTTAAAAAAAGAAATAACCAAAGCTAAGAAAGCAATAAAAGAGCTGCAAGGTTATGATGATCCCGATGAATATCACTTTGAAAAGCAAAAACTTCAAGGTGTAATATCAAAATCGGAATCTGAAATAGAACGAATACAGGTTGTGATTAACAGCGGTATTAATGGTTTTGGTGGTATTTCCCACTGCTTCAAATATAACCGCCTAGAATCCTACGAAGACACTATCAACAACCTAATAACCACTAATCAAGTAGACCCTAAAAACCTACCCGATGAATACATCCTAAATTATCTACTAGAAACTGAAACAGCAGAAAGCCCTTCCTTAATCAATATTGAGCAATTTAAAGATCCAACGAATTATCGTTTAACCGTTAAAAAGCCAGGCTCTGATGAGCAGGCAGAACAAGCCATTGATCTTATTGAAACCTTTAACTGGTTAATTGGTTTACGGGTGGAGGAATTGGATAAGTGGCGTAGTTATAATGCTGAGTTTAGCCGTGAGAAAGACCCTGAATTACCTGATGATCAACATACCCGCCTGTTTGCAAACAAGTTAAAAGAATGTGATGCCTACTCTGCTAAAGCAGGTGAATATCATTTACGCCTAATTGAAGGCTGGTGCTGCCGTACCGCAGGAGATACCAGTAATACCGATAAGGTGCTGGTGGTATGGCGTAAGCTCACGGATGATTTGGAAAAAGATGCGGCTATGTTAGAAGCGGTGCTAAACAAGAAAGGGGTGAATCAGGCAGACAGTGAATATGACCTGATTTATATTAACGGTAGTCACGGCTTGCAGCTTAGTGGTCAGTCTAAAAGCCGTTTAATAAGTCTGGAAGAAACCTTTATGGCGAAAATGTGGGAGGATGCTGTTTAATGGCTAAGCCACGCTATTTAGAGCCTAAAAAATATTTTCACCACAAATTAGTTCTCAACCAGTGGTTATTGTCACGTTTTGCTATTGATGCACTGGAAGAGCATAAGGATGGTAAACAGACAGTGCGACCCTTGTTTGTTTTGGCTAAAAGCTTGCGAAATGTCGAGGGTGGTTTGGGTGCTGATCGTCATCATCGTTTTTTACATGCTCTATTGTCACACTGGCAAACGGGCTGGGCGTATAGTGAGCAACAACTAAAACAGTTTGATGCCAATATTGTTGATCATCTTGATGCGATTAATAAAGACCGTACACGAAAAATTGACTGGAAATACTTCCAGTGGCTAAGCCTGCTTTTTATTGAGATTTATCTTTATGAATATTTTAAAGATAAAAAGGCATTACTGTCTGGGCTTAATAGCCAGTTGCAACGCTTTAATCAACATTTCAATGAGCTGGGTTTTTTAACGGGCTTTGACCTTTATCTTGAAAGTGACCTGAATAAAATCTGCCTGCAAAATGCCACGGGTAGCGGTAAGACCTTGCTAATGCACATCAATATCTTGCAGTTTAAACACTATGCCAAGCGGTATGCAAAAACTGAAGAATATGGCGAGATTATTGTTATTAGCCCTAACGAGCGTTTAACTGAGCAGCATATGCAAGAGCTTGATGAGAGTGGTTTTAAGCACAGTGAACGGCTGGTTCAAGGTGGTGATTTAATTGCAGCGGGTAGAAAAGCATTGGATATTATATCGCTGACTGAAATAACCAAGCTGGCAGATGAGCAGGGTAAAAAGCAGATGGCAGTGGATAGCTTTGGTGATGCGAATCTATTGCTGGTCGATGAAGGGCATAGAGGTCTGGGTAATGCACAGTCTGGAAGCTGGCTACGCTATCGTAATAAAATGTCGGGCAATGGTTTTACCTTTGAGTATTCTGCAACCTTTAAAGAAGCAGTTGTTGCATCAAAAGACAGAGAGGTTGAAGAGACTTATGCCAAGTCGATTCTGTTTGATTATGGTTATCGCTATTTTTATGAAGATGGTTACGGCAAAGATTACCGTATCTTTAACCTGCCTAATGATGCCAAGAATAAAAGCCACCAACACTATTATCTAACGGCAGCATTGCTGTCTTTTTATCAGCAATGCTTATTGTATTCTGAGAAGAAACAGGACTTTCATATCTATAATTTGGCTGCACCGCTTTGGGTTTTTGTGGGCGCAAGTGTTATTAAAGATGATGGTAAGAAAGAAGCAAAAAAGAATTATGATGAGCGAGCCTCTGATGTTGCAGAAATTCTTAAATTTATAGGATGGTTTTTAGGAAGCATGGAGAATGCCGTTGACATAATTGATGTTATTTTGTCTGGCAATGCTAAAAAATCGGGCTTGCTTGATGCTGAAGGCAGAGATATTTTTGGTTCAAGCTTTCCCTATATTAAAGAACAAGGTAAAGCAGCCAAGCTGATTTATCGTGATATTTGTCGATTGGTTTTTCAGGCGGATGGTGGTGGCTCTTTAGTGGTAGAGCGTATCACGGGAGATTCAGGTGAGTTACTGCTTAAAGTAGGCGATAACGATACACCGTTTGGCTTAATTAATGTAGGTGATGCCAAAGGGCTGGCTGATCATTTGGATGTGATGGTTGCCAGAGAGAATATTGATTATATCAATGTTAAAAAATCTGAATTTGCGAGTCCACTATTTGCCAATGTTGTGAATGAGAGCTCGCCTATTAATATTTTGCTGGGTTCTAAAAAGTTTATTGAAGGTTGGAACTGCTGGCGAGTTTCCAGCATGGGCTTGATGAATACAGGCAAAAAAGAAGGCTCGCAAATTGTGCAGTTGTTTGGTCGCGGAGTTCGCTTAAAAGGTCGTGATATGAGCCTGATGCGTAGCAGTCGCTATCAGACTGGCATGGCCCCCAAAAATATCTATTTACTGGAAACATTGAATGTCTTTGGTGTAGGTGCTGAGTTTATTGCTCAGTTCCGTGATTTTCTGGCAGATGAAGGCTTGCCTGGAAATGAAAATCCATTTATTGCGACAGTTGATTTAAATATTACACATGATATGGGTAAGCGCTTAAAGATTTTACGTCCTAAAGTGCGTAAAGATACCAATGAGCAATATTCTTTTCCTAAAAATGGACCATTGGTTTTGTTTGGCTTTGCCTTTGAAGATAAGAGTGACAATGAGTTTGGTTTAACCCCTGACATTGTTAAACACAATCGTAGGGTTATTGCTGATCATTTACCTAAAATGGCTTCCATGTTGGCAGAAGAGATTGAGGATAATCAGAATATTGCAGAGGTGGCTTCTCCAACTTATTCACGTCAATTTGATGCTTTGCATTTGGCTTTAATTCGAGAAGATTTATTGTACTTGGGGCTAGTTCGTTATACGCAAAGCCGAGGTTATGCCAATTTATTGATTGAGAAAACACGCTTAAAAACCTTATTAGCTGCGGATACTTGGTATGACATTCTGATTCCACATAACCAGTGGTCTATGGATGCTAAAAATATAAGACTTTGGCAAGAAATTGCGTTGGAATTACTCTGTTTATTTAGTGATAAGGTTTATAACTATCATCGTCGCTCTTTCCTTGAGCCTCGCCTAGAATTGGTTACGTTGGATAAAGCGAATGATAATTTACCAACGGACGATACCTACCAAATTATTACCGATGCGAGTGTGTCATCTTTGGTGGATGATATTCGAGAGCTAAAGAAAGCCTTTGAAGAAAATGGTGAAGATGAGTTTGATAATGGGCATGAAAGCATTGTCGGAACGAATCTCAACATCCATCTTTATAACCCCTTGCTGTGTGCAAAATCAGACCGTATTAGTATTCAACCTGTCGGACTCATTGAGTCGGAATTTCAATTTGTTCAAGATTTAAAAAAATGGCTAGAACGTAAAGCGGATAGTTTGGAAGAAACAGGGGAAGAACTGTATCTGCTCAGAAACCTTGTGCATGGTGGTGTTGGTTTCTTTGAGGCTGGTGGGTTTTATCCTGATTTTATCTTATGGCGAGTATGGGAAGAGGATGACAATGTTCAGCAGAGAATTGTCTTTATTGACCCACATGGCTTGCAGCATGAAGGGCAAGGCTCGGATAAAATTGAATTTAGCCAAAATATAAAAGATGTTCAAAAACGCATGAATAATGAAGTGGGTTTGGAGAGCGTGATTCTAAGCTCGCCTAAAACGCCTAAATCTGTTATTTCTAATAAATGGGGTTTAACAGAACAAGAGCTTGTAGATAAGCATGTTTTCTTCATGTCTGATGGTGGGTATTTGGATCAGCTTATGGCGTTGGTGGCTAAGGGTAGCTAAGAATTTTAAACTATAGTTTATTTTTAGTAGCTGTTAATTAGTATACTACAGGTTTACATACTTTAAAAAATAGTGAAACTCGCAAAAGCTTCTTCTAACGAGGCATATTAATTAAATACAAAAATGAAATTCACTTTTATATCTGATACCCATTCATTGCATAACAAACTTGTTCTTGAGGCGGGTGATGTACTTATTCATTGCGGTGACTTCACTAACAAAGGAAGCCTTGAGGATGCGGAAGACTTTGCTGATTTTATGGCTAAGCAGGATTTTAGCCATAAGGTTGTTATAGCGGGTAACCATGATTTTTGCTTTGAAGATGATCGGGTTGATGAAGCTGAGCAGTTATTTAAAGAACGTGACATTATTTATTTAAACGACAGTGGTACAGAAATTGAAGGGCTTAAAATATGGGGTTCTCCCATTCAGCCGCAATTCTTCAACTGGGCATTTAATCGTGATAGAGGTCATGATATTTCATGCACTGGGAGCTGATACCCGATGATATTGATATTTTAATTACTCACGGCCCTGCTTTTGGAATCCTGGATAGAATCAAGGAGGGCGATAAGGTTGGATGCCAAGATTTACTGGATAGAAGTAAAGCAGATAAACCCCAAAATTCATGCCTTCGGTCATATCCATGAAGATTACGGTATGGTGGAGCAGGATGGGACTATATTTGTTAATGCCTGTAATGTTGATAGAAATTACCGTTTAGTTAATCCAGCAATAGAGGTCGAGCTGTAAAAAGGTTATTAGAATTTGGCACTTTTGAAAGTACCCATAATATGACCTATAGCCCCCAAATTGGGTCTTATTGTAAATTAGTAAACCAGTTATTTTAAAAGCAAGCGGTACTTTAAATATCGTTGTAAGAGAATATACGAGTTTATTAAAAGCATTATTCACGGCGATATTCGCCGTGAATTTAGATAAATGTAAACAGCACTAATGGTAATTCTAGCGATACTGTTTTAATGAGTATGTTGGTGGTATACTATAGGTATACCTTTTGATGAGTGCAGGGACTTTACTATGAGCCAAACTACAATGAAAGTAGATCGTGATGTACTAGCTGATCTACGTGAACTGGCAACTGCAGCGCATCGCTCACCACAGAAGCACTTGCGCCATTTGGTAGAGGTTGAAAAAGCAAAGCAGGTAAAACTAGAAGATATGGAATTGACGGCAGAACAACAATCCCGACTTGATATAGTTCAGCGGGTAGAGGCATCTTCTGCTTTAGAGGGTTACGCGCCTTTATCTGAAGAAGGGGGCTATGCTTACGAGTTGCAAAAACGGCAAGTTCTTGGTGAAATCACCACCGAGGAAGAAATAGCATTACTAAAAGCACATTATGGTTTGAAATAATTAGTGCCTAATTTAAAATTCCCGCTCGTTTTTGAGGATAAACTAACAGGTATACCTGAATCAAATCGTGATACGGTTGGAAGACAGTTTTCAGATATTAGAGCAAAGGAGCTAGAACATAATCCCATTAAAGGTGACTTTGACATAAAGCATCTTTCTAAGATTCATGAATACTTATTTCAAGATTCAAGCACCCATGCAGGGGTTGTTCGTGGCTATGGTATGAATAAAGGCGGTACACCCTTTGCAGAGCCTTCACAGTTGTCCTATTTGTTTGAGAAAGAACTTCCTGAGCGTATCAAGTCTTTAGAACAAGCTGTAAATAATAAAGAAAAATATGTGGATGGATTAGCTGATTTACATTCAACACTCGATCTAGCGCACCCTTTTCGTGAAGGCAATGGACGTTCAACACGTATTTTTATGTCACAACTGTCAAAAATACATGGATACACGTTAGATTTTTCGATGGTTAATGCTAAGGAGTGGGTGAAGGCTTGTATTGACTCTATTAGCACAGGGCGTGAAGCTTTAAAAAGACCACTTTTTGATAGAATTATCTCACCATTAGAAAAGTAGGAATTAATAAAGAATAAGTAAATTTAGTGAGTTTAAAATGGGTACACTAGAGGTACAGTGCTTAGTTTTTACACCTTTCGCTAAATTACGCTAAGCTACTGATTAATAACTACTATTAACTAAGCTGGATTAATATAGGTTTCGCTTAATTATCAGTAACTTATTGATTTATATAGAGACTGTTAATCTATTGGTCCCTGGTTCGAGTCCAGGTCGAGGAGCCATATACTATAAGCCCTGTAGCGTTTTGCGTTACAGGGCTTTTTTGTTGATTGTCCACATTTTGACCACGACTATGTTCAAAAACTAAATAAGTTTGCATGTACTGCTCTATAAAAACTAGATGATATCCGAACACCTGCTTTTAAAGTGTGTGAAATTAAGTACAAAAGTTAATTGAAATAACGAAATACTAATATTTAAACTAAAGCAATTTTCAGATGGAATTAGTTAACGAATTGACTTATAAAAGATATTCCTAGAGTATCTAATTGAACAATAATTAAAAGTGAATGATTTTGCCTAATTTACTATTGGCTAAAAAACTTTACTAGCAAAAATACTAGATTTAAAGGAATAGATAAATGAGCAACTGTGTTTCAAGTGCAAAGTATGAGCCATTCGGGGTAGGAAGCCTTACTAAGAAAGTAATTATTAAGGGTGTTGGGCTTAAGAAAGATGGTGATGTTAGTGATGTAGAAGACAGCTTCTGAACAAAATCATCAACAACTCGAGCAGAATCTGTTACACCTTCGCCAATTCAATATTCTGCATCATTAGCACATGGGGATAACCTCGAAAAAACTTTTGTTCGAGTACGTTGTAAGGATGGTTCATGGAGCAGCTGGGTTATTGTACAAAAACACTAATTAGTTTGAAATTTCATTCAGTCTAAGCCTTAGTTATATTGAAAAAATTTATTATGGGCTCCAGTTAGAAGGAGTGAAAACCTGTGGTATAGGGTCACGGGTTTGCTTGTCTGCATGAAGTTTAATATGATCTTTCTCTATTTTTACAAACACAGTCCCAGTAATTTCTTTAGTTTTGTGTGTTAGTTCTATTTCATAATCAAAACCTGCATCAGCAAAATCTACAGAAGTAATATCGACATCACCACTTGTAAATTTATGTCCAGGCCAAAATTCTTTTTCTATGAGACTTTTCAAAGCTGGATCAACAACAGTACCAGTTGATGAACTTTCCATATTTGCCTTAAAATTCGAAAAATTCGGATTATCTTGTTGAACTGAATAAGATTTTCCTATTGAAGAATATTTAATTTGTGACTCAGTTTCATGTTGAACTTTCAATCTTCCTCCAGGATTGTTTGGTACTCCTATCATCTGTAAAGTCATATCTATGTGTTCATCTGATTTAATTAAAGGAAGAATCCATGTCACTTTATCGTGGTTAACTTGTACAGGAGGAGGGGATAAAAATTTAGCATTACCTATAGCAAAAAAGCCACTTAGTATCTCATAAACATTTACATCCCAGATAGGAAATGGGCAGATATTAAGTATTCTTATATTCAAAATATCATCGTCACGAGTGAGGGTTTTAGTAATTATCAGATCACATTTCTTTACAGTAACTTCGGCATAATTTATTGTATCCTCGATAGACGCTGGCTCTCCATTATTATATGAAATTTTAGAACTTGGATCATGAACTGGGACAGTGATATCTTTTAATTGATCGCAGATGTCAACTTTAATATTAAATCTATAAGTAAACAATGCTTTATTCTCAAGAACTGGAATTGGAGGTAATAACATTTTTCCTGTTGATTCAAAAACTTTTCCAGCTTGGTCTAGACGATTTTTTAAGTTATCAGAAGTTCCTCTACTTATCACAGAGTGTGAGAACGATCCAGCCACAGGTTGTAGGGGATTTGTTAGGCTACCTTCTATTGAAATATTTCTTGTAGTTAAAAGGTTCTTATACTTATCTGCAATTTTTTGAAATATAAGAGCTAAATGATTAGGGTTAGATGTAGTGTAGTGCTTTCCTCCCGTCCAGTTAGAAATAAGCTGTAAAGCAAAAAAGTCAAGAGAGCCTAAGCCTACTGTATAAATTGGTACTTGCATTGGCTCAAATAAGGTAAGTAGTTCCTCAATTCTAGCATCTTGTCCTGATGGTTCTGGAAGACCATCAGAAAAGAAGATGCCATATTGAATTGGTTTAGTTGCTTGTTTTAAAAGAGCGATACCTTCCTCTAGCGCGCTAACATAATTAGTGAAACCAGATGCCCCAAATTGTCCTATAAATTTTTTTTGCTTGCTTAAAGTCATTTGTGAATTGATTTACGGTAGTATTATTGTTAAATATAATAATACCTACTTCGTCGTAGGCAGGTTGAAGAATATCAATAATTGCAGTTGCAGCTTCTTTCATTTTTATTATTCTTCCTTCATGCCCCATAGAACCTGAAGTATCCAAAATTAATACAATTTGCCTGGAAACAGGTATTTCTTGAGTTATACCTTCTCCTGATACTGTGACCTCCACACTAAGTTCATAACTTGGATAGATTTCATTTGTAGGTGAAACTTTAGTAACTGAAGATATATGTGGATATTGATACTTTTTACTCGAAGACATTCTAAATTATCCTAATAAATTATTGATATAATTTGATTTAAAAATCAAGTGTTTATCATGAAATATATAATGAATATATGTAGTTTCTATATAACTACATTCAGGATTTCCTAATTTTTAAAGAATCCTTGAATGAATTTACTAGTTCATTTTTCTTCGTAGAGTCATAAAGTAATAATACCTCCTTTGAAAAAGGTACTTGAATAATTTGAGAGTAGTGAACCGGGTTCAAACTGAAACAAACTATGGAGTCCTAGATTATAGTTTTATTTTCTTATCAGGGTAGCTTTTATAGAACCAAGAGCGTGATCCTTTTGGACTCATGATACCAATGTGAAGCGTTCGTGCGCCCATACCTAAGGAGATTTCTAATTGAGGATTCTCATTTGCTAAGCTTCTAACTAACTGTTCAGCCTTGCGACGATCACCACTACTTTTAAAATCAAAATCACCGCTACATGCATTTGGATGGTCACTGTCTAATTCAGATGTTGCAACTAATTCATTATATGACATAGGGCGGTAAACATTTCTCAATTTTATTGGACTATCAATCAATTCTCGCATTAAGTCACCAATACTTAAAACCAGCATCACCCAAGGCCAAAGATGTAATGGGGGGATAAGAACATCAAACCCCGCTATTTTTGCTTTAGCTGGGTGGTTTGGAGTAATTACCTCTTTGACCGAAAAAAATTGTATAAGATTATCCTCTATATATTGAGCTAAATCAGTTTCTTCCCCTGGAGAGTATTTCTGTACATTTATGAAGTCCTGAAAAAGATTAAAGACCCCTCCTGAGTTTATCAATTGATCGTGCTTGTTTTCTGCCATTTCAGTTGTTACAAAAAATTCTGCCATGATAATTTCCTCAGCTTAAACAAGAATAAATAAATGCATGTAGTTACTCAATCAATATAAAAATATCATGAATAAATTATTTCATAATAATCATGATGGGAAATACTGTAACTAAGGAAAGTGTAGTAGAACTCGTGATAAAAACAACTACTACCATCAAAAATTTTAAATATATGTGTGGACTTAAACTCTTTTATCTACTACATATATAGAAAATGAATAACAATTAAGGAGGTAAGTGATGGGACAAAGAAGCATAAATGACCTTGGCGAGACTATGCTGACTCAGCTGAATGAAATTGTTAATGGTGGTGATGATACAGTAAAAGCCCAGCCAAATTCATTCGTCTCTTGGTGTCAACCAGGCATACCATTTGAAGAATCAGATTTTGATTTTGCCGTAAAAGGTCTGGGTGGTGGGGCTGATGCTGAGGAGGATAAGCTCTTACTTCAGCAAGCATTTAATTTCTCTCAAGTTGTTGATTTTATTCCTGATGCAAGTGGGCTTTATAAAGATGATCAGCAACAAGCAATATTTCGCACGTCAGAAGCGCGCTTAAGCCATATGTATCACGAAATACTGAATTTGAGTAGAGTGGTTGACACGCCTCTGACAGAAAAAGAAAAAGAGAAGATAGAAAAATTTCGCAACCTTCTGTGGGTAAAGAAAGAAGAGAAAAATATTGTTACGGATGAAAAAAAAGTTGTGACAGCCGCAGGTCCAATTCAGGAAGCTTATGATAATGCACTTGATAAATATATTGATGCTTCTATGTCATATGGTATGGCTAGAATTCAGGCTGAAGGAGCAACAGGTGTAGACGGAAAAGCTGCTGTAGCAAACTTTTCTGTTAATGGAGATCTATTGAGGTTAAAAGTAAAAAGGGCAGAACAAGAGTGGGAATCACGGGGCCATCGGAGTGATGTTGATGCGATCAATGCATATATTGCACAAGTAACTGGTAAATCAATGCTTCTCTGGAAACAGCGATTGATTGATAACTACAATGATTCTTTGCGTGACTCTTTGAATCAAGGTGGGCAATTCTTCTACTCAACGGTAATACCAGGGAATTTTGCCCATGCTAAAGGATGGACTAACTACTCTGTATACCATTCCGAGCAATCGTCAACTACCACTAAGGAGCGTACAAGCTGGAAAGCTGGGGGCAAGATGAACTTTGGGTTGTTTAGTATTGGTGGTGATGGAGGTAGCTCAAAATCTACACAAACTGGAGAATTTTCAGTTTCAGATTTTCGGATGGAGTTCGAAATGGCTCAAGTATTAGTTTCTAGGCCAGGCATGTACCCAGAGTTCTTCATGAATAGAGGATGGGACTTGGATGCTGGTCATGGTTGGCATTTTGACGGCCTACCATCAGATGGTGAAGATCCACCAAAAGGCTTATTTGTTGCTTATCCGACCACTATTCTTTTTGTTAGAAATGTAAAAATTACTTCGAAGGAGTTTTCATCTGAATATAAAAAATTCGCTAAAGAAATTAGTGGAAGTGCTGGTGTTGGATGGGGACCCTTTTCGTTAAAAGGAAGTGCGAGCAGTAGTGAAGAAACCAATCATTTTGAATCTACGACTGATGGAAGCGAATTAACAGTATCTGGTATGCAGATAATTGGGTTTAAGAATCATATTATTAATAAAGCACCTAATCTAGCTGAAGGCATAGATAAAGAGAACTTGGTTTAAGTTCAAGACTGAAGGTAGTTCTATATAATGAGGGTCGTATTATGGATTCCGACATTGCGTTAGCGTTAATGGAGAAAGCCCGCAGGGTATATGAAAGTGAAAATACTTATCTATCATTTCCAGTATCTCCAATTTCATTTAAAGCAGAGGAGTTGAATTTTTTTGAGGATTCTGGTGATGATGAAACAGGTAAAAAAGCATTAAATAGTAACGCCCAATTCTCGCGGCTTGTGAATCTAATCCCAACTGGTTTGATATTTCCCCCAGATGAGGAAAGATACTTATGGGATGTATATGATGATATTTTAAATACATCGATTGTTGCTTTTTCTGATAGAACTACCGAAGAAGAGGTAGAATATCGAAAGGTTCTGGACTTTCTTTATGATGAAACTGTTGATGGAATTCGCGTAGCATCAAGTGTGTATTCAAAATACCAAGAGTTCTATGATGCAAGTATCACTTTGCGAGAGGAATTCAATGCAGAAAAGATTGAAGCTGAGTTATCTGATTCTAATGAATTAAAACAGCAATGGGGAAAAGAACGGCTACCAGAATGGAGGAAGCGATTTGATGCTCTTGATATGGAGTGGAGGGGGAATGGGTCAAAGGACAAAATCGAACAAGTCAAGCGAAGAGAGAAATCTCTAGCTGAGCGCTCTCCTATCAGCACATGGAGTGAGTGGTCATCTATGTTTGATAAAGACCTAGATATGGATACAGATATTCAGTCACTTCCTTTTGTGAGAACAAGATATTTGCCTTTTAATGCAACTCAAGATGGGAGTTGGACCAAATTTAGTATGTCAAAGCCAGTGGCGAAACAGTTGATAATGGAAGCACCAGAAGAGCTTAGGAAAAAGCTTGAAGGGCAATCAATAGCATTGGACAAGCTTACAACACTAACTTTTGAATATAGCACTGCTAAAATAGATCGATTTTGGTTTACACCACAGCTTTTTAACTCGCATTTTTTTAAATATTCCAAATTAATTTCAGAAGGGACTGACAGTAAAGATGGTCGTTGCCCCGCATATATAGCAGGAGTGGTTTTTGCAAAAAATATTCATATAGTGCAACAAAAACATCACAAAAAAACAAATCCTACACTCATGAATGCATTCCCTATTTTTAGTTTTGCGAACCCAAAAAAAGCTAAAATATTTAAGGCTACCCAAATGAAAATCAAGTCAATGAAGCTTATGGCTACTCCTTTTACAGGAGCAACTTTGAAAAGATCTAAGAATGAGAGTATTAAAAGTAGTGCTTTTAGAAATAAGTCGATAGTTTCCCATATGATGACTTTAGCAGTGCCTCGTACGAAGAAACCGCTTGTAAAGAGTGCCCCTAAGATGACTCGATTAAATGTAGCTAGAATGTCTCCTGTAATAACTCTGTTTAATCAAGAAAAAACTTCTATGAAACCTACGAATAAACCAAATTCTTCCAAACCTGCTTCTCCAGAAAACGATGAATCGATTTATATTTTGGCATTCATTTGTAAGAAAGTACCTAAATGTCCAGATCCTGATCTTAGCCTCACATGGAGTTTTGAATAATTACTTTTAAAAGTCTAATACTCTAATACATAAATGGCTAATACGAAAATGTATGATTATATCCGTTATTATGATTGAAAAGATGTTCTCGACTTTAAGTATATAACTTCAAATGAGTATGAAAGCCCTCAAATTAATGTGTGTGAATTAAACCGACCGAGGATAGTAAATAATGGCCAGTTTCTTTGAACAATTACATAAGGTAATTAATCTTCTCGAAAGTGAGGGAAGCATCTCTTATCGTGCCATCAAGAGAGAGCTTGATATCGACGATGACGTACTTGAAGATATCAAGACAGAGCTTGTCGAGGTAAAGAAAATCGCGAGAGATATAGACGGCAAGGTGCTTGAAGTGATATCAGAGAGTAGAAAGGTGGTAACTACAGCCTCTTTAGGTGAAGCAGTGGAAAGAACGAGCAGTACAATCATCAAAGTGTCAGATCAAGTCACACCAACTTCCGAACAGCTAAAGGGGGCTACTGAACACATAGCAAATACTGGGGATGTCCTAGATGAACATAAACCAGTAAAGAGAAATTATCTTATTTTGTTGGGTGCAGCGTGTATTCTCGTTGGTGTTCTGCTTCCTTGGGTATCTTTTCGTGTAAGTATAGATGGACTTGGAATGCATCGTGGCAGAGTAACTGGCTTGCACTTGATCCAGGGATTTCTCAGTATCGCTGTCGGCGTGTTTAGTGCTATTCTAAGTTTCGTTGCAGCTCGGAGGGGCATACCAGTCAAGGTAGTTGCATTGGTCATCATCATCATCGGGATTGTCGTGGTAGGGGTTGCATTCGATGTGATCACGGGAGTCAGCACGAATGATCTGTCAGGGTTTGGTGGAAATATTTCGATGGGTGTGAGGCAGACCCCAAAACTGGGAGTGTATGTTACGTTACTAGGGGGAGTCTTTCTCTTGCTTGGAGGTCTTATTGCGTTGATGCGGACGAGGAAACGTAAGAACTGATTTTGACTTCAGTTGTTTTCAAGCTTGCTGCTTAACAAGCTTTCGAAGCTTGAGTTCAAATAACATCCTCAAGAAACATCACACTGTTATCTGATCACAATGCAGGTAGCTGTTTATTCAGTTAATGTTTACATGCCCGAGTTCTTGATTAAATCGGAAGCAGCGTCAATCTATCGCCCTTGTGGTTTCTGGTTTAAACTCGAATATAGAGATCCAACGGCAATAGGGCAATCCAAGATATTAACGTACTATTTTGTTACTAAGATTTAGTTAATGTTTTTCCTTGCAAAAGGATAGAACTAACTCGCCAACTCGTCTTATCTGCATAAAGATAAGTTACATAAATAGAGAGTACTTTTGCCAAGCATTTAGCAAAGTCAGGATCGTGCTTACCTCATTCATACTGATTGATTCTAGGGCTTGCAGAAAACTCATCAATATCTGATAGAATGCCCAACTGTTTTTGGGATACTCCTTTCGTTGCGCTAGCAATCTTTTGCCTATAAATGAAGTTTCTTCCTTCGTAAATTAACTTTAATGCTTCAATAAATGAGTTTAAGAGAGCTTTTGTGTTACCTCACAGACAATAACTCGCTCCATCTTGTTGTATAACCTTGTGACAAATGATTCTGGTTCATATACTGTCAATGAGCATCCAAAATTGACCCACATAGGCATCGAATATTGACCCACCCTTGGGTTGTTATTTTAACGCCTTTTGTTGGCTTTGTTTAAACCGATATGAATCATTTTTAGTCTCTATAATTGAGCAGTGATGCGTCACTCTATCGAGTAATGCTGTGGTCATTTTTGCATCACCAAACACACTCATCCACTCT
>JAKIUW010000039.1 GCA_021647365.1 Cocleimonas sp.
TCTGCATGAATTTACTAAAGAAAGAGCCTTCAAAGTTAAGCATTAAACAGAAACGACTTAATACCGCATGGAATGATAACTTTCGATATAAGGTTCTTTTTGGAGGTGATTTTTAATGCGTTAGCCCCCCCCCCCCACTTTTACATCATGTAAAAGTGGGGGGGGGGGGGCATTCTCTGACTAATAATAACGTAGCTAAATAACGTCATTCTATGCTAGCCCCTGTCATCCCGAATGCTCTTGTCAGGGATCTGTTTGAGTATCCGCCCAAGTTCAGAAAGATTCCCAATAACGAGTTGCTTAGCGGAAAAATGCGAGTGTGAGCGAGTAGTTGTTTCGATGCAGTAACTTGTTAGGTTTTGTAATATCCTACGATGAGCTCACAATAACAAGAGTTGGGTTCTACTCTATGAAAAACGAATCTTCAGTATTATACTGATACTCCAGAATTACCATTATAGTAGTAGGAATAAGATGAATTTATTAAAACTTTTTTGCAAAGAAATGGGAGTAAAAAGAACATACTGCCTGTTTTATGCCATTAAGTTATTTATAGAGAATTTTTTTAAAATAATTGGATATTTCTTACTACTTTCATTGCTTGTTGGCTTAACTTTAACCTCATGCCCAGACAACATCTATCTTCAATTCATGCCACTAGTTACAGGATATTTATTTTTTCTATATATAATGATTATTTTTCTTGGTATTCCAGCCTTTAACCTTACGGAAAATATGAGAGCAACGAAAAGCAGAATGATTTTCAGGCTTTTTGTTATCTTGACTTTATTTTTATTATCATATTATATGCTAATGACCTCTATAGTATTTGAACTCTTAGTTGCCTATGTGAACAAATTATTTCCTCAGGCATCACAATGTACCAAGGGGTTTATGGGGTTTTATCTTGGGTAAATAATTTTTATTTACCCAAGATTTAGGTGACTGGCGTTCTCCATAATAAGTAGTAACTTCATTTAGGTCTCTACTGCAGTATGGATCGAATGTTAGTTATTACTGTGTGAAATTCCGAACAAGACCTTGAATATATTACTCAGTGTCAAAGGCGTTGGGAAAGTCTTAGCCTATACACTACTGAGTGACCTGCCAGAGTTGGGCCAACTCAACCGCAAAGAGATCGCAGCCTTAGTCAGAGTAGCACCTATGAATCGTGAAAGTGGTGCTTATCGAGACAAACGAAGAATATGAGGAGGACGAGCTAAAATTCGAACAATTATGTTCATGGCAATGATGTCGACAGTACAATCGAATCCATGATTCAAGCGAGATTATCAGCGCCTAATAGCCAAAGGAAAACCCAAGAAAGTTGCGCTCGTTGCCTGCATGAGAAAGATGATTACCATACTCAATGTGATGGTAAAAACAGAAACACTGTGGGATGAAAATATGCGTAATCATCTTGACTTTCAACCACCGTCACTTGTGAGCTTTCTTTGTTATTCAAGAGACCAACTAGATACTCCTGGGTCACACTTTCCTTCATCGCTACACTCGCCTTCTGTTATTACCACTAACATATTATTATGTATATCATGAAACTCAAAACGGCAAGGCGAAGTACCTGTTCCAGCACAACTCTGAACTTCATGCCATCCGTTATTATGGTATATATCATTATCCTGACCGTACTGTGAAACATCTTGCCATCTTGTGTTATTTCCTTGCCAACCAGCATCAATAATTATTTTTCTAGCTTCAGAGTAGTTCATATTTTGACGTAAGGCTTTAAGACCTGAAATATCGGCTGGTGGTTTTTTATTTTTCTTTGTGCTCTTTGATAAACAACTATCAGAATAAGCATAAGGATTTTTATTATCATTTTGTGCACACCAAGAATCTCCTTTTTCATATCTACATTCAGGTGATTTATCTTTGTCGGGAAGGCATTTTGCAGAAGCTACTCCTGCTATGAAAGGAAGGCTTATAATTACTATAGTTTTAAAAAATCTCATTTTTCCCCTTTTATTTTAGTTTAACCCTGTTTTACACGGTTTTGTATGAGTGGAAGCCTTCTGTAAACGCTTGTACTATATGCCTTTGCGTCGCAGACAGCTGACAGTTTATTAGATAGCTTCCACACTTCCTAAATATAATAGTTCTATCTAATTCTGTTATTACTGTTATGTATAACCAAGATAGAAACACCATGTAAAAGTGGGGGGGTGTGCTTTGTATCTATCTATATAAGCTACTTCTTAATCAACCCATAAGCCAACAACAAAACCCCAATAGCCGCAACGCCCCATGTTATCGTTGACTGGCTCGCTATGCTATTAGAAAGTGTGGCTGTCACTAACAAAGCACTGCCACTCAAAGTTAAAACCGTTCGCTGATTAGCACTTTTAATTTCTTTGCGAATCTGTTCTAGCTGTTGTGATTCCATTTGCATATTGAGCTGATTGTCGTGCATTTGTTTAATGACATCGTTGATCATCACGGGCATGTGAGGCATTTGTTCGATAAATTTGGGTAAGTTTTCTTTGGCGCCTTTTAGTAAATGACGGATGCCTGCTTGTTCATCCATCCAGCGTTGTAGGAAGGGTTTTGCGGTTACCCATAAGTCCAAATCGGGGTAAAGCTCGCGGCCCATGCCTTCGATATTCAGCAAAGTTTTTTGCAGTAAAACTAACTGCGGTTGCACTTCCATATTAAAGCGTTGCGCGGTTTGAAATAGGCGTAATAAGAGTTTTCCGTAGGAAATTTCTTTTATGGGTAATTGGAAAATTGGCTCACACACGGTACGAATGGCGGCTTCGAATTCGCTGGCTTTGGTCTCAGCAGGAACCCAGCCAGACTCGATGTGTGCTTCGGCGACGCGTTTGTAATCACGGTTAAAAAAGGCGTGTAGGTTTTCGGCTAGGTAGCGTTGGTCTGCGGGTTCTAGCGTTCCCATTATGCCAAAGTCTACGGCGATGTATTTGGGGTTGTCGGGGTTACTTTCATCGATAAAGATATTGCCAGGGTGCATATCTGCATGGAAGAAGTTGTGGGTGAATACTTGGGTAAAGAATATTTCTACGCCACGTTCGCCCAAGACTTTCATATTAATATTATGGTCGCGTAGCGTTTGAGTTTTTCCGACAGGAATGCCGTAGATGCGCTCCATCACCATGACTTCTGGCGTGCAGTAATCCCAATAAACTTCTGGCACATACAAATCAGGCGAGCCTTCGTGATTGCGGCGTAGTTGGCTGGCGTTGGCAGCTTCACGCCCTAAATCTAGTTCATCAAAAATAACCTTTTCGTAATCTTCAACCACTTCGATAGGGCGTAGGCGTTTGCCGATATGGCTAAAGCGTTCCACCATGCGCGCGATGAGCAACATTAGGTCTATATCGTGGCGAATGGTTTTTTCAATTTCGGGGCGGACGACTTTTATAATCGCTTCTCTGCCGTCATGTAATGTTGCAGTGTGAACTTGTGCGATGGAGGCAGATGCTAGTGGTTTTTCATCAAAGTTTTTGAATAGTTCGCTGACAGGTTTTTCAAGTGACTTCTCAATAATATCGCGTGCTTCAGCGCCTGAAAATGGCGGTACATTATCTTGTAGTTGTGCTAGTTCATTGGCTAAATCATCGGGCAACATGTCACGACGTGTTGATAGTACTTGTCCGAATTTTACAAATACAGGCCCAAGGTCTTCGAGCGCTCGGCGGATACGAACAGGGCGAGGCGCTCGGTTTTCTTTTTTCTTGCCCCAGTTCCAAGGGGAGAGATGATAAACAAAACGCAATGGACGAAACGCTGGAATCGCGTAAATCATTTCATCTAAATTATGACGAATCAGTACACGGTTAATCTCAAAGAGTCGGTAAGCTTGGGAAAAGATATTCATTGTTATTTTTTCTGACTTTTTTCTTTATTTTTCTTTTTCACTTTATCTTTCTCTTTCAGTAAAAGATTAATACGCGCTTCTAAACGATCAACGCCCATGCGTACATCATCCACTTGTTCCAAGTGGTCGCGAATCTCAGCATCAGCGGGGCTGAGTTTGGCTTCTTCGCTGATGTATTCGCCTGTGTTGAGTTTCATCGCTTCAACGGTTTCTGTAAACCAACTGCTTGCGCCTCGTGCGACTTGGCCTGCTTGGTGCGCAATAATATCGCCGACCAGTTTTGATAAAAGCTCTTCCCAATCAATATCGACTTCTTTTAAAATGGCGCTGAATTTTTCTGCGACATGCATATCGCCGTCAATTTCAACATCGCTTTTGAGTAGGGTTTCGCCTGCACTATCAGATGTACCAAGCCTAATCAGCGCCATGGGTGAGCCATGAATGGTTGCATCTACAACGCCACCATCTTCTTCGCTAGGGTAGTTTCCTAATATTTGGATGCCTGTGGCGCTGGGAAAAAAGTAGAGGTTAAAATCCAGCCCTGTAATATGCAGGCGAATGATTTTCCCGTCTAGTTCAGCAAGGCGGGGCAGGGCTTCATCGTCGAGTTTTAGCCATGCGTTGATGGCGGTTTCTACAGCGGATAGAAAAGGTGTTGGAATTTTCACAGCTTGATAAAGTCCTTAATTAAAACTTGTAGCCAATATGCAAGGCAACGATTCCACCTGTCATATTGTGATAAGAACATTTTTCAAAACCTGCTTCTTCAAACATGCCTTTTAAGGTTTCTTGATCAGGATGCATGCGGATGGATTCTGCCAAGTAGCGGTAGCTTTCTTCATCGTTGGCGACGATTTTGCCAATGAGTGGTAAAAGCTTGAACGAATATGCATCATAAATGGTATTTAAGCCTGGAACGACAGGCTTGGAGAATTCTAAAACCATCAACTTTCCACCGGGTTTTAAACAGCGGTAGATTGAGCGCAAAGCAGCGGCTTTATCGGTTACGTTACGCAAACCAAAAGCCATGGTGGTGATATTGTAAGTATTGTCTTCAAACGGTAAATTTTCGGCATTGGCTTCTACATATTCGATATTGCCTGCGATGCCCATATCAGTGAGGCGTTTCCGTCCGTTTTCTAGCATGGATGGATTGATGTCAGAAAGGGTTACTTTACCTGTTGGACCAACAATACGGGTGAATTTGATAGCCAAATCGCCAGTGCCACCTGCCAAATCTAAAATCGTATCGCCTTTTTTAGCACCCGATGTTTCGATGGTGTAACGCTTCCACAGGCGATGAACACCTGCCGACATTAAATCATTCATTACATCGTATTTGTCTGCAACTGAATGAAAAACTTCGGATACTTTGCCTTGTTTTTCATCGGTGGCTACTTGTTCGTATCCAAAGTGTGTTGTATCAGTATCATTTGTATTGTGGGTAGATTGAGACATGATATTTCCTGTTTTAATGCATCGTTTGAGCAAATAAAATAACACTAAAACCGCCTTTTGTCGGGCGCTAAGCGGTTAAATATTAAGCAAAACAGTGATTTAGTAGTAACTCGTCATAAATAGTGAGCTATCATTCTAACATTGCATCGTGCTTCGCTAATGTATTGTTGTAAGTATATCGCAACAGATTAGCGCATGTATGGTTTATGGATGATTATTTGAAGCTTTATCAAGAAACAGAAATGGAGATTTATCAAAATGAATATGAAGAAATGGTTTTTAGGATTAGTGTTAACACTAAGCAGTGTTTTAACACTACCAACATACGCATGGCCAGATGTTGATCATATGAATATGTGTGGTGCGGCAGCAAAACCAGTGCAAGCGGGTTTCAGGGGTTGGGCGCAGTATGATCAATATGTCGCAAAGCGCGGTAATGCTTATTACTACCGTACTAACTGTCCCAATACGGTGGCATCTAAACAAGCGCCTGCAAAAGCAGTTAAGAAGGCAGTCGCTAAAAAATCTTACCGAAAAGTAGCCAGCAAGCGCATTGCAAAGTCATCAAAAGCGAAAAGCTTTAAACGCACAGTAAAATATGACGAACATGCTGATTGTGCGCGTGTTGATAAAATGAATGGTTCTGGTCCCGCGGTACGAGCGAGAGGAGCAGGAAGAGCATATACACCAGCGTATAGACCTGCAGTGAAAATTGCGTATCGCCCAAGACCTGCTAAAAGAAGATACAACTACTTCAAAAAGCGCTAAAAGCTATTAAATCATAGTTTTAGTAACAAAATAAGCAGGCACCTCGTAGGGGTGGCTGCTTTTTAATGCCTGAATAACAGGCTTGATATTTTCTTCTGTGCAGAGCATTTCGACTTTGTATTCAGATACTGTTTCAATTTCACCTTGTTTTCCCAAAAAAGGCTGACTGCCTTCTAAGGGTTTAAATTGTCCTTGTCCTAGTGTTTGCCATGAACATTTTTGGTAATTCCCCAGTACACCCGCTCCCGCATTAAACATCGCTTGTTTCACTTGTTCGCATTGTTTTTCTGGTACATAAAAACTGATTTGGTAATGGCTTTGCATGATGGGTATACTCCGTGAACATTATTCTGATTGTAGTAGGTAAGTGGTAAATGAGAACAAAAGAAGCTGGGAAAGCTAAAAAAACACAAGGCGTAAAGCTACGCGGAGCAGAGAAGGTTGCGCGTATTCCTATTAAGGTTGTTCCAAGTACAAAAGTTAAGCGTAAGCCTTCATGGATTCGTGCCAAAGCACCGACAACACCAGAAGTTAAACGTTTGAAAGAAGTCTTACGCAATCAAAAATTGGTGACTGTTTGTGAAGAAGCAGCTTGTCCTAATCTGGGTGAATGTTTCACCAAAGGTACGGCAACTTTTATGATTATGGGCGATATTTGTACCCGTCGCTGTCCATTTTGTGATGTGGGTCATGGTCGCCCGAATCCTTTAGATGAAAATGAGCCCGCCAGCCTTGCAGAAACTATTCAAGCGATGGCGCTTAAATATGTAGTGATTACATCGGTAGATCGTGATGATTTACGTGACGGCGGCGCACAGCATTTTGTTGATTGTATCCAAGCGGTGCGTGCCTCTAATCCTGATATTCGTATTGAAATACTCACACCAGATTTTCGTGGGCGTATGGATATAGCACTTAAACTCATGGATCAAGCACCACCTGATGTTTTTAATCATAACTTGGAAACTGTGCCACGTTTATATAAGCAATCTCGCCCAGGTTCTGATTACCAATGGTCGTTAGATTTGTTAAAGCGTTTTAAAGAGATGCACCCTGAAGTTCCGACAAAGTCGGGTTTAATGTTGGGTTTGGGTGAAGAGATTGATGAAGTTAAAACGGTGATGCAAGACTTGCGTGATCATGATTGTGAAATGCTGACGCTGGGTCAGTATTTACAACCTAGTTTGGATCATCTTGCGGTAGAACGCTTTGTAACACCTGATGAGTTCAAAGAGTTAGAAATAGTTGGGTATGAGATGGGGTTTTCACACGTAGCTAGCGGCCCAATGGTGCGTTCGTCTTACTTTGCAGATGAGCAAGCAGAGGGTGTTATTTGAGTTTTATTTTATGATAAACCTTAGATAAATAAGGCTTCATAATAAAAAATGCTTTTAGCATTTGTGAGATTAAACAGTTGCTAAACCAACGAGTTTGGTAAATGGGTAGAATATCTCCACCATATTTGGCTTTATAGCTGTTCTTTTCTTCTGATACCAAGAAGTCGATAGCGTGGTATTTCTGTTTAATTAAAGATTTTATTTCTAAAATGTCAAAAATAAACATCGGTGATAGACGTTTATCATCTTCACTTTCAAAGCCACTGAGATAGCTGTAGCAGGTTTCTTGGTAGTTAAAATTATAAGCGATAACTGTAGGCTTTCCATTAATTCGTAGTGTGCGAAAATCCATAATATTTTGATTAGCAAAGCGTTTACAAAGTTTTTGATGAAATTTACTAAACGTTTCGGAATCAAATACATTTTGCTCTGAAATATGGCTCCAGCGAGAACGGTGTAGCTGTTCAGCAATACATAAACCGTCGTGTAGGTTTTCTTCTGAATTAGTTTTAATATCACCCAGTTTGCTCATACGGTTATGTTTTAGGCGAAACTGTTTTCTTGCCGATTTACTTAAGCTGGCTACGTAATCATCTGCATTATTAGGTAACGGCGTTAAAAATTGATAAGCATTTTGCTTTGATTGGATTGAAAAGTCGTTTGATAGTGGTGTGTTTAGCTGTTGAAGTACCGCATTACTTTTAAGAAAATCAAATGAAGCATAATGAAATAAGTGCTTTTTAGATGCTAAATACTCAGAAACTATTTGAATCGCATTATCACGATGTACCTTGTTTATAATGATATCAGGGTAATGCGTAACAGCGGCATCCTCATCATTTTCGCCTTCACCTAAAAAGCTCAAACGTGAGATAAATCCATAACAATGTTTGATATAAAAAGGGGCGAGAGAAATAAACTGATCGTTATTATGTGTGTCGTACAGCGCAATAATAAATAGCTCATCTTGCTTGCTGCTATATGTCTCCCACCATGTGTACATCCATTCCCAGAGTAGGAAAGGATTTGGATCTTGTGATATAGATACTAAGTCATTCCATTGTGTTTTTAGCTGAAAAAAATCATTCTTATTTTGGATAATATCAATACGATAATCATTCTTTAAGAGTGTAGGGGGTGTCTTAGAGGTTTTGTCTTTCTCAGGGTAAGTGGCAGGGAATGTATCTCGGTAGTAAAGCTTCATTGCATTTACCCTTTATCCTTGCTTAGCGAAAACGGGGTAGCTTGATTGTTGTAAGGTCGTCATGCCACTATCGCTATTTGGATCAAGAACAAGATTTGTTTTGTAATATGAAGTTCTATCTTTGCGTTTGATAAGGTTAAGTTTATTCAATACCAAGTAACTATAGGCTTTAACAGCAGATGCCATACCTTTGTTGACTGTTGATCTGTTTTTTAGTCCTAGCTTCTTTAATATAAAATGATTTGCGCAGTGAACAGCATTCAATCGTCGGTTTTCACCTGATGAATAACTACTAGCAAGTGAAAGATTTACGGTGATATTTTCAACACGGTGAGGACTATGGATTGGCCATGAAATCACATCTCCTGCTTGCAGTACAAAACACTTTGCAGAATCATCAAAATGTCTTTTATAAGGAAGATCCTCATCCTTTTCTTGAGCAACAACTTTTTCTAACTCATCTTGAGGGGAAAACTTAGAGTCCTTGGGGTAAACCCAAATCTTTTTCTCACCTTTTAAATGCCACAACATATTTGCCTCAGCATCAAGATGGTAATAAACCTGAATACCAGGGGATGAGAGGAGCAGTGCGCTGTAGCCACACTTAATATCTTTTAGATGACCCGAATTTTCAGCAATCTTGGTATATATCTTTTCAATGACAGTAGCAAAGCGTTCATCCGCTTTATCAATATTGATGATATTGATCCAAAAGCGACCTTTTTTTACTGCATCAAGTATCTCTTTACCTGTACTTTTTTCAATATGCACGGCTTTCCATTCAGAGTAGTCTTCAGGGTTGTAGCCCATCGTGAAGCATTGCAACCATTTACGAGGATATTCATCTAGTAGCTTCGTTAGGGAGTCATCATCGACCAAATCAAGCTGATGCTGAAGGCATTGGAGCTTCTTGCCGAAATTATTGTAGGCATCTTTATCCCATGTGAATAGAGCTGAGTCAGTCGTTTGCATAATTTTTATTAAATAGAGTTATTATTAATTACTTTTAATAGAGTTATTTAGTGTGAAAATAATAACAATGAAGACAGTTTGATACATCACCACTTATCAGGACTGCTGGGAGTTTTAGCCAGTTATAAGCTATTTCAAACCGTTTATACGCACATCATAAGTAGGTGTTATAAATCAGTGATTATCTCAAGACCTTGTTGCCAATCATCCAAACCACTGCTGGAGTTGATATGACCATAATCTCCTAGCTCAATAAGGCGACAACCCCAGTTATTAGCGCAAGCTTTGGAAAATATCATACTGCTATAAGGGTCATTACTACTCGCTACGAGAATGCTAGGGAAATCAAACGTTGTTTTTGTAATGGGCGAGAAGCCTAATGTTTGTTGTGGGAAATTCTTACCATCAGGATCTGGCACGGCAACCAATAACGCGCCTGCAATCTTTAAGTCTGTCTGGGCAGCCCATTGCGCTAATAAAAGACAACCAAGGCTGTGTGCAACGATTTTGACTTCTGAACTTGCTTGTTTAACGTGTTCTTCTAGGTTTGCAATCCAATCGCTACAAATAGGTTGTTCCCAGCTTGTTTGGTTTACACGTTTGAAGTTAGGATTATTAACTTCCCACAGACTCTGCCAATGCTTGCTATCAGAGTTTCCATAGCCGGGTAGAATTAGTATTTCTGTTTTCATAAACACCCTGTAAAAGTGGGGGGGTGTGCTTCCTAATTAATTTGCTAAAAAATCACCATCAATTATTAAAAGTTTTACACCATTTTTTGTAATAGAGCGATGCGAGCTTAAATCATCCGAAACGATATACGACATGCCAGCTTTTAAAATGGATGATTCTTTGCCTTCCAGTTCGTTAGTGACTTCACCTTCAAGGCAATGAACGATATGTCCTTTCTGGCACCAGTGATCTGCTACATAGCCTGCTGAATATTCAACGATTCGTACACGCAAGCCTTCATATTGTTGGGTTTGCCATGTGGCTGTGCCTGTTTCACCTTTGTGTTCGGTTTTGGGGGTGTTTGACCAGTCTATGCTTTGGAAGGGGATGTTTGAACTCATAATAACTAATGATCATGTAAAAGTAGGGGGGTGTTGAAATTCACTATTTGTCATCTCAATCTTCTTGCTGCTCTTTCAAATACTTAAATAGTATTCGTGATGATTTAGGTGACTTATTTTGTTCTGCTTCTTTGGATGCATTACGCACTAATTGGCGCAGGTGTTGGCGATCAGCATTGAGTGTTGTGACGAGTTCGTTCATCAAATCATTATCACCTGCGATGAGTTTATCGCGCCATTCTTCTAGTTCATGAAAGGCTTCGGTTTCTTGTTGATGGGGCATGGCGATTTTTCTTAGTTGGAGCTGTATTGTCTCCACATCTTCTTCGACCATAATGCCCGATATAAAACGAAGCTGGCGTTGTAATGCGGCCTTCTTTAGTTTTTTTGCCATGAATACGGCATCGTACATTCTTGTTGATAAGGTAACGTCATCAAATCGGCTGGGCGCGAGTTCGACCAAGGCTCTACCTAAATCATGCAATTCTTTCATTTCCCGCTTCAGCTCGGTTTTATTCGGGCGTATGCTGTATGGTTCGCCTGTGTGCGGATTGATGGTATCAAGTTGGTAGGAATTATCGGTCATTTTTTAATCTAGCTTGGGTAATAGGTTTATTTCGATGGGTTTATGCCAGAGCTTTTTCATGGCGTTGTGATGTTGTTTGTCATTACTACTATTATAGAAGGTTAGCGTAGACTTTTTATTACCGCCAGTCTTATCTTCGCTAGTTTTATTATCGCCAGACTTTATACCAACTTCTAAATCATTTTGAATCAAAATACGTTTGAGTTGTTCGGCAACAGGTTTTCCTGTTTCTAAAATCTCAATATCACTACCGACAATCTTGCGAATGGCTGGGAGTAAAAAAGGGTAGTGCGTGCAACCGAGTATCAACGCATCAGCGCCTTGTTCTAGTAGTGGTTCAATGTACTTTTTGAGTAGTTTGTTTGTTTCAGGATTATTTAATTCACAAGCCTCAACCTGTTCAACCAAACCCGGGCAAGCTTGCGCGAGGACTTTTTTGTCTTTGGCGTAGCGTTCGGTTAACCCTAAAAGGCGTTCACTATCAATGGTGCGTTGTGTGGCTAGTACACCGATGATGCCATTTTTGCTAAGTTGTGCAGCGGGTTTTACGGCAGGCTCTAATCCAATTACAGGCACATCCATCGTCTCGCGCAGTTGTGTTGCCGCTTCGGCGGTTGCCGTGTTACAGGCAACGACGATGGCTTTTACGCCTTGGTCGAGTAGGAAGTCTGAGATTGCTTGAGAGCGTTCGCGCACATATTTTGCACTGCGATCACCATAGGGTGCGTGAGCAGAATCACCGACATAGATTAGGTTTTCGTGTGGCAGAAGCTGGTGAATTTCTTTGAGTACAGAAAGCCCACCAATACCAGAGTCAAACACGCCGATAGGGCAAGAATCACCATGAGAAATATACATGATTAAACATCGTGTAAAAGTAGGGGGGTGTGCTTTAAGAAATAGTTATATTCCAAAGCACGCCCCCCCACTTTTACAGCATTGTTTATTAACAAGGTACTTCTTGTTCTAGCGACCGCGAATATAGTTAACCATCGCATTGTACTTAGGTGAGCTTGTGCCAGCCTTTTCTAGCATCGGGAAGTAGTTACGGTCATCAATCGCCGCGATACCGTTAAAGTGCATTAACATACCACCGCCCGCACGATTCCATGCACGTAGATATTTGCTATAAGCTGCACCCATTTGAGGGTGACGGTTTGCATTGGCAAACATACTAAAGATTTTAGGGTCACGAATAACGTGAGGACGATCAACACGCAATAAGTGCTGTCCGCCTTCATAGGCTAGTAGCTTAACCCCATACTTTTTAGTAATTGCTACATTCTTTTTAACACGCTCTTCAATGGTATTTTCAATCGCGCCACCTGCGACTTTATCTTTTGCTAAACCACCTGACATAATTTCTCTAAATAGTTGATTTATACCTGCATTACCTTGATGCGCCCAACGCTTTACTAATCCACGGTTTTCTTTACGTGCGATGTAATCACCAAAGTAAGGTGCAACGGCGTAAGCATCAAATGACTTATAACAATTACCACCCGCTAGCGGACAGGTCATCAACTCTTCTGCCATTTTAGGTGCAGAACCATAGGCAGAAACTACACAAACTGCGCGATTTCCTAAGTGACGTTTAAAGATGCCACACATTTCTTTGCTTCGTTTTGCATTGAAGTTTAGTGCTAAAAATAGACGACGTGTGCCTGGATTTTTAATATCCAACTTGCCGCGAGGCCAAAGCTTTAAGCCTTGGCGAGAGGCGTAATGCGTTGCAGGGTACATTGAGTTCCAAACTTCGTTTGAATATTCAACATAGACTTTTTGGTTGGGCTTTAAACGACGCTTCACGGTTTGTGCAAAACTGTTCATAAATGCATCGGTCGCCATATGGGGCATGGAGAACCACGGAGCTACATTGGCAGTATTAGCAAGGTCAACCATGGTTTCTAACGGCATACCCGCATTATGATTCCAAAAAGCTGTTTGTGGTGTCGCACGGTCACGCCAGTGCGCAAGCTTGGTTAGCTTGGTATTTTGCCACGGCATAAAACGAATAGAGTTAAATGAACGAGCAACTTGTAAATATTCTTGATTAAAGGTCTGGCGCGTGTAGGTTTTTGCGTATTTGGCAGGAATCACTTTTATATTACGAATATGGTTGCGCGGATTAATGCGCGTAATGTGCAAACGTAATTTACGTTTTGCTGAGCGTAAATTAAAGTCGATACGCCCAGGTACTTGGCGAATAATTTCAACATCACCGTGGACCTTAATATCAGCATCACCTTGATAGGTTACAAAATGACGACCGACAGGAAAGTTCGCTGGCATATCCCAAATCGCATTGATTGAAGTGAAAATAGGGCGCTCGCCGCGTGATGGCAAACGTGTTGGCCAACCATTGGCATCAACCGAAACTTGAGCTGTTTCTTTAGTGTTGAATGATTTTTTGCGCGTACAACCTGGGTCAATTGGGCGATTGCGCTGCCAATCAAATTCACAAGATGTTATCCAACCACGTGAGATTTTAAAAATATCAATAAAAGGATTGGAAGAGCTAAGATGGTGCAAGCCACTGGTGTTATAGCCGAGTTTATTACCGGGCGTTGCTTGAGTGACGTTGCTTAAAATGATGAAAGAAACAGTAAATAATGCCTTGTTGAGTAACTTCATATTATCCATTCAATCCTTTGATTTTAAATGTTTTTTAAATAAGTAGTAATAAAGTTAGCTATTGCCAACTTTTGTTCAGAAGAAGACTTCCCCAGTGCTTTAGCAACACCCTCTAAATCTTCCCCAGATTTATTCTGACCGATTTTAACCTTTCCTTGGAGTTCTTGCACAACAATTTCAAAACCTACAACAGCGTTTAACATTTTATCAGGATAATTGTTTTTAGCCTTCCAAGGATTTTTTTGTCCCTGTTCATATTTGTCTGTTAATTTTTCAATGAGTTCCGCAGTTTGTTGATTAGATTCAAATAGTTTGGCAGAACCATAGGCATGGACAGTCACATAATCCCAAGTCGGCACGCCTAATTTTTCATACCATGATGGGGAGATATAACAATGTGGTCCATTAAAAATCACCAAGACTTTTGAATTTTCTTCTAAATGTTTCCATTGAGGATTGGCCTTAGCAAAGTGCGCTTGCAGTTTGATTTCATCACCATTTTTTTTAACTAAAAAAGGTAGAGGCGTAGCAATAGGTACGCCGTGTTCATCTGTTGTAACGATAGTCGCAAAAGCATTTTCTTGCATAATGGTTAGCAACTTTTCTGGGTCTTCTTCTTTGAAGGTAGATGGGGTAAACATGGGTATAAACTCCTGCTTTTCCTAGCATTCTTTATTTGTAAAGTAGCCTGAACAGAAAACCTGTTCATTGGATATTTCAAAATTGTCGTTATAAATATATCGATAAACCAGATGATTTTGTGAAGGTTTTGAAAAAGTCGCAGCAGCCAATTAAAGAATAAAGACAAGGAACAACATGCTTTTTGGCTTTGTTATTTGTCTCATTAGAATCCTTCGTATTCAGAATATGTATGTAAAACTAGGGGGGTGTGCTTTAATAAAAAGATGTCAATCTACCAACTTAAAACAGCCTTTCAAAACCTACTACGCCCTCTGTGCAAAAGTATGGCAGATAAAGGTATCACTGCCAATCAAGTCACCATTGCTGCGATGGTTCTATCTGTTGTTGCAGGATTGTTTATTGCGTTTAATCCTACGTCTTCATTGCCGCTTATTTTATTGCCATTGGTTTTACTGATTCGCATGGGCTTAAACGCAATCGATGGCATGTTAGCGCGCGAGCATAATATGCAATCCAATCTTGGGGCAATTTTAAATGAGCTAGGCGATGTGATTTCAGATACAGTTTTGTATCTCCCCCTTGCCTTTGTTTCGCTGTTTCATCCTTATTTGATTGTTGCGATAGTGATCGTCGCCTTGTTAACCGAAATGGTAGGCGTGATGGCAATACAAATCGGCGCAGATCGTCGCTACGATGGACCGATGGGTAAGAGTGATCGTGCGTTTGTTTTGGGTGGTTTGGCCTTGTTTGTTGGGCTTGGCTGGTTGAGTTCGCCCAATATTATCAATATTGTTTTAAGTATTGTTCTTGTGCTTTCTGTGGTGACGGTTGTGAACCGTGCTTATCAATCCCTTAAAAGTGGGGGGGTGTAAATTGTTAGCAATACCAAATAACGATGTAATCTTAATGCTATCAGGTGTTTTTAGCTTTTTGCTAATCGCAACCGCTATTACCTTTTTTCTCCCGCATAAAAATCCTGAAAAAAACTATTCTGAATTAATCGCCCGTATTAAAAGCTGGTGGATAATGATTGGCACGGTGAGTGTTTGTATTTTTATTGGAAAAACGGCGCTGATTGTTTTCTTTGCCTTTGTCAGTTTTCTGGCTTTAAAGGAGTTTCTATCACTCATTGCGACACGTAGGCGCACGGATAGACAGCTAATGTTTTGGGCGTATATGTCGATTCCACTGCAATATTATTGGGTGAGTATTGAGTGGTATGGGCTATTTATTATTTTCATCCCTGTTTATATGTTTTTGTTCATTCCGTTTCGTATGGTGACCTTGGGCGAGACGGAGGGCTTTTTAAAAGCTGTGGGTACATTGCATTGGGGCTTGATGATGACAGTGTTTAGCCTCAGCCACATTGCTTATTTATTGGCATTGCCCGAAGCGGTTAACCCTGCGGGCAATATCGCCTTAATGCTATTTCTATTAGTGTTAACGCAATTTAACGATGTGGCGCAGTATTTGTGGGGCAAGTTATTGGGCGATAAAAAAATCATTCCCAAAGTTAGCCCTAATAAAACCACTGCAGGATTAATCGGTGGCGTGATTACTATTACCGTGTTGGCGGCCTTGCTCGGCACGTGGTTGACTCCCTTGAGCTTGTTAGAATCCATCGGTGCAGGGTTGATAATTTCCTTGGGTGGCTTCTTTGGTGATGTCACGTTGTCTGCGGTAAAACGCGATATTGGCATTAAAGACACGGGCAATTTATTACCAGGGCACGGTGGGATTTTAGATCGTGTGGATAGCTTGACGTTTAGCGCACCGTTGTTTTTCCATTATCTTTATTTCTTGCATTATTGATGGCGTAAATAAGCGTGTTATTAAAAAAACTCCTTTTCGCATTATTAGTTAAGCCGTTGGCTTTTGTCATTATCGGGCTGCATATCCGTAACCGCGAACGCCTACCTAAAAAAGGTCCAGCAATTATCGTTGCTAATCATAATAGCCATCTTGATACCTTGGTTTTAATGTCGCTTTTTAAGCTAAAGCTCTTACCCAAAGTACGCCCAGTCGCGGCAAGTGATTACTTTTTGAATAAAGGCATTTACAGTTGGATGGCATGTAATCTTATCGACATCATTCCGCTGGATAGAAAACTAAGAGGAAGCATTGATGAGCAATTCAAGCCTATCTATCAAGCGCTAGACAATGATGAAATTATCATCATCTTCCCCGAAGGAAGCCGAGGAAAAGCTGAGCGCTTATCGCATTTTAAAAAAGGCATTGCGGTACTCGCAAAGCAATACCCAAAGGTTCCTATAACGCCAGTCTTCCTCCATGGATTAGGCATGTGCCTGCCAAAAGGCGAAGGCATGTTTGTGCCGTTTATTTGTGATGTAATTGTGGGAGAGGATATGTTTTTGCAAGGTGAAACTAAGAGTTTTGTTGCAGCGCTAGAACAAGAGGTTCAAGAGTTGGCTAAGGATATTACTTCTACGCCTTGGGTTTGATTGGATGGTACTTTAAAAATTAATTCGCAAGAACATAACGGTCTCTACCTTCATCTTTAGCTTGGTATAACGCTTTATCAACGCGTTGGAAGAAGCTGTCCTTATCTATGCGGTCAGTGTTTTCTGCGACACCCGCACTAACTGTCATGCCTTTTTTGATCTCTGGGTATTGATGGTTTCTTACTTTTTCAAGAATTTTGTCTGCAGCGGTTGCTGCGCCCTCAGCATTGGTGTTAGGTAAAATAATAAGGAATTCTTCACCACCCCAGCGAAATAACATATCTGACTTCCGAGTGTTTTCTTGTACTATTTTAGCAAACTCAACGAGTATTTTGTCACCCACATGATGGCCGTATTTGTCATTAATTTTTTTAAAGAAATCTATATCGAGTAAAATCATCGAGTAATTTTTTTCGTAGCGTATGCTCTCATCTGTAACACGGTCCAGCATGTCATCACTCATTTTACGATTCCAAAGCCCTGTTAATGGGTCTGTTATTGATGATTTGTGAAATGCTTTGACAACATCAATTGAGATACGCTCGGCGTGATAGACCACAATTCCGCCAACGAATAAAGTCAGTGAAATATTCAATAAGTAAAGGTATGGGTCATGTAAACCCCAATTTTGAGTTCCGTAAAGTGTTGTAAACCAAACTAAAATTCCAAAAATGAAATACAGAATATTGCCTTTTTGTAGCCCTAGTAGCGGGTAAATGATTATGGGGAAAAATAGGACTAAAGAGTAGGCGCCTGTGGTTCCTTTTCCATCAAGGATTAGACCATAAAGTAGCACACCTAATACAATGGATACGATCCATGCGGGCTTTTCATATTCGCCTTTTGATTTGCATAAATAGCCTGCATAGAGCAAAGCAGACAAAAACCCAGAGCCTATAAGCGCTAAAGGAAGTTGATCAAGAATAAAGAGATTTGTGGCAACAGTTATGGCTAACAGTATCATTAAAAATGTTGTGACAAAACTAAGTAAATTTATACGAGATTTTGAATTCATTATTATTCTTTAAGTTGGAGTATGATCAAATAGATCTATTATTATTTTTATAAATTATCCTTGTAATGATAAGTGACGAAGCTTGTTTACTCAAGCTTTAGGGGATGGGTGGTAATGATTTTGATAAGTTGGCTTTATTCTAAAATGATTGTTTGTGTTTAAATGTTTTTTTAGAAGCTCTTCAAGAAGTGTCGTGTAAAAAAAGGGGGTGTGCTTCGACACCATTCAGTAATCATGCTCTAATAGAATGATGAAATATTTTTTTACGCTCTTGCTGTATTTTTTCTCGCTTAGCTGTGTTGTTGCAACAGGCTTTCCAGAAATTAAAATAAAACTCATTCCTCTAGCAGTGAATCAACAGGGCTATGTTTTATTTGCAACAAAGTCTTTAAAAAATCCTATGGGTTCTAACCGTATTTATCGGTACGATTTTGGATGGCTCGTTGTCAATAAAGAAGGGGTGTGGGATGAGAGAGAAGCTTTTCACAGCTCTCTCTCAGAGGAGAAAGATGGGTTTAAGTACAAACAATATGATGCTGGGGAAATCAATCTTCAGCAACCAGACAAAACTTTAAAAGAACTAATGGAAAAGTATCACTTTAAAGCAGATAACAAACTAAAAAAAGAAAGCTGGGTGCTTGCCATAAAGCCACACCAAACCTGCTTTAAAGGAAAGTGTATAGAGCGATCATTAAAGCAAAAAACCTTGGGTGAAGTCGCCAGCACCATTGTGCATACCCCTATTCGTTCAAACTTTTATTATAAAGGTGTGGCGTTGTTTCATAACATTTATGAAACAGGCCGCATTGATGAGGTTGAAAAAAAGGAACAAGGCAGTTCTTTTGATTTTGAACAAGAGCAAATTGTTTTTGAAGGTGAAAAGTATCCACGCAGACATCCGCATAGTTATATTGATGGCTTGATATTATTTGATCCTGACTTAAAGGAAAACAACGGTTTATCGAATATATATGAGCATTTTACAGCCTGTAGATCAAGTGCAGACAAAAAGACATATACAGTGAAAAACGTTCATTGGGAGCTATGCCAAAGCAGTGAAAAAGTTAGAATAATTCATATTGCCTACAGCAAAAAAGATACAGAGTATATGGAGCTATATTATGTAGAAAATGGCAAACTAACGCATGCAATAGAGAGTGAAAGTGGTATGAATGATGGGTACTGGGATGTTAAATATCAAATAAAAGATGAAAAACAAGTGAGAATTGTGTCTTCACTTGGGCATGGTAAAACAGAAGATGATAATTGGAAGCCTGAATCTATCCTAGGTATGTATAAGAAGCGTATGCAGGAGTTGAATAAGATTAAAAATAAAAAGTAACGATAAAGGTAAAGGTAAAGGTAAAGGTATTAAAAAGACCCTGTAAAAGTGGGGGTGTGTGCTTCGACTCCGCTCAGCAGAACTGCTTTCATAGCTATCAAATATACCTCAAGTATCAATTTTTAATACTAATCAAACAAGTCCGATTTAAACTATCATTTCTTTTTGCGGGATGTTACTTTTCACGCAATTGAAAATGAGTAAGTGCAATGATTTTAAAAGCCAAAGAACATAACTTTACGACATTTGATAATAGCGAATTATTCTATCGTGCATGGCATCCTTCTGTTGGAAATAAAAATGGTAAAGTGCAAAAGAAGGCGCTGGTACTCTTTCACGGTGGGCACGAACATTCGGGACGTTTTCAAGACCTAGTTGAGCGTTTAGCGCTGGAAGAAATTTCGGTGTTTGCATGGGATGCACGCGGGCATGGGCGTTCACCTGGAGTACGTGGTTATGCCAAACATTATATGGATGTGGTGCGCGATGTTGATGCATTTATTCACCACATTACAGACACCTACAAAATCCCACGCGAAGAAATGGTCATCATGGGGCATAGTGTGGGCAGTGTCACGGTGGCGACTTGGTTGCACGATTATGCGCCGAAGATTCGTGGCGCGGTGCTTGGTTCGCCTGCCTTTGATGTGAAGCTCTATGTGCCGTTGGCTTATCCTGCTTTACGCGTATGGCAAAAGGTAAAAGCCGACTCTTTTGTAAGTAGTTATGTGAAGCCTGAAATGCTAACGCACGATAAAGAAGAAGCCGAGGCACGTAGCAACGATGAATTAATCTCCCCCAATATCGCAGTGCGTGTACTCACCAGTTTATACGACACCGCAAAGCGTGTGATTGCCGATGCACATACGATTAAAGTACCCGTGTTGGTTTTATCCGCAGGAAAAGATTGGGTAGTAAAACGTGGCGCGCAAGAGAAATTTATCGAAAACTTGGGTAGCACCACGAAAGAAATGGTGGTGTATCCTGGATTCTTTCATGAGATTTACCACGAGACAGAACGTGCGAGACCCATCGCCCGCGTCAAGTTATTTATTGAAGAATGTTTTGCAAGAGAGTCAGAAGCAGTTAGTTTGTTAGAGCAGGGCGAGAACAATGCAATTTATCAAACCTTACAAAAACCAATTCCGGCAAAGAGCTGGAAAAAACCTTATTATGCGATGACAGCGTTTTCACTAAAGAACATCGGTGGAAAGCTTAGCGAAGGTATGAAGATAGGCTGGAAGTATGGTTTCGACTCAGGAAGCATGCTTAATTACGTCTATAAAAATAAAGCCCACGGTGTAACGCCGATTGGCACATTGATTGATCGTGTTTATTTGGATTCTCCAGGTTGGGCAGGGATTCGTCAGCGCGGAGAAAATCTGCAACAAGCCTTGTATGAAAGTATTGTCGAGCAGCAAAAAACACGTAAAAAAGTACACGTCATGGATGTAGCAGCAGGGCCTGGGCGCTATGTATTAAATGTGTTAAAACACATGAAAGATGATTCAGTTACTGCGACCTGTCGTGATCGAGATGAAGCAGGTTTGGAAGAGGGGCGTAAACTGGCAGAAACAGCAGGTTTTGATAATGTTATTACTTACAAAAGTGGCGATGCCTTTGATCCAAAATCCATTAAAGACACAGCTAAACAACCGCAAATTATTATTGTTTCGGGGCTTTATGAATTGTTTACAGATAATAAGATGATCCTGAAATCGTTACAGGGTATTTATGATCGTTTACCCAAAAATGGCAGACTGATTTACACCAATCAACCGTGGCATCCGCAGTTAGAGTTAATTGCGCGCACGTTAGTTAATCGCGATCAAGAGCCATGGGTAATGCGCCCACGCTCGCAAGCGGAAATGAATCAATTAGTAGAAAGCGTAGGTTTTAAACCGCAAAAAATGTGGATTGATGATGCGGGGATATTTACGGTTTCTGTGGCGAGTAAGTAAAGGTTGTATCAAATATGATTTTTGATGCCCGCCGCGAAGCACCGCTAATTTTTAAAGAACGATTGCTGTGGTTGCTGTTTCTAGCGCCGTTCTTTTTTCTAGTCTACGGTACAGCTAATCAACTTACAGCGCTGAATGATTTTGTACCTAGTATTATGTTTGGCTGGGAGAAGTCGATTCCTTTTATTCCTGAAATGATCGTGCCGTATATGTCGGTTGATTTGCTTTTTGGTTTTAGTTTTTTATTGGTAAAAACACGTGATGAAGTTCAGCGACATGCTTTGCGGCTAGGTTTTGCTATTGTATTTTCCTCACTGATATTCTTGCTATTCCCCTTGCACTTTTCATTAGAAAAACCCGTGGTAGAAGGTTGGACAAAAGCTATCTTCGCTGGGCTAGCAGCTGACTTACCATATAATCAGCTACCGTCTTTGCATGTGAGCTTAGCAATGGTGGTGGGTTATATGTATTACACCCATTTCAAAGGTTTTTTGCGTTGGTTTTTTGTGGCTTGGTTTGTACTGATTACGCTATCAACACTGTTCGTTTTTCAGCATCATTTTATTGATTTACCCACAGGTGCTTTAGCGGGTTTATTCACTTTTTATATAATCCCCGCAAAAAGGAAGTCTCGTATTCCACTTAACTTTGTTAGCCCTAAACATTTGCATGTTGCGCTTCACTATTTAATTATAAGTATCATATTTACTGGATTGGCTTTTAGGCTTCACTCTATAGCGTTGCTATCATTATTATGCGGCTGGATTGCGCTGAGTATGTTGTTTGTTGCCAGCCTTTATGTTTTAGGACATAACCCGATGACCTTAAAAAACAGAGGGCAAATCCATTGGCTTTATTGGATGGTATTTTGGCCCTACCTTTTGGGGAACAAACTCATATGGAAAATATGGAAAAAGAAAGTCCCCGTCATGGTGGAAGTTTCTGATGGTGTCTGGATTGGTAGAAGTTTAGAAGCAAGTGATGAAAAACACATCCATCAAAATGGCATAAAAACCATTATTGATTTAGCTCCAGAGATCTGTGATTTCTCCCCCAAAGGCATAAATAGGCACTACCAACCACTGCTTGATCTAGCCATCCCAAATCCAAAATTAATCAAAGAGGTCACCGATATAATCAGCCATGCAAGGGAACAGGGCGATGTTTTTATTCATTGTAAGTTTGGTTTATCACGCAGTATTATTACAAGCTGTGCATGGTTAATAACGCAAGGACATAGCAAAGAACAAGCGTGGCAAATAGTTTCAAACGCACAACCATTGTGTGTGGATAAGCCTTATGTGCATATTGCTTTGGAACTGTTTGAGGCTGAGCTTTAGCGCATAGATTTCAAAGCACACCCCCCCACTTTTACATGATGTTTTTTATAAGAGCACAAAACACCATGTAAAAGTGGGGGGGTGTGCTTGTACTCACTACTGTCCCGTTAACTTCATAACATCACCATTTGATTAAAGTCATGTTGTTTTCTATTGGGTGGATCACCTCGAAGAAGTGCCATAAGGTCGCGCTTCTCAAACAAATTAAGCTGTAACAATC
>JAKIUW010000048.1 GCA_021647365.1 Cocleimonas sp.
TTTCCATTAATATCACCTATTAAATTCCCCAAGCTAAAAACTTGGTATTAAACTACAAATAGGTGGGTCAATTTTCGATGCCAATTAACCCCTAAAGTGGGTCAGTTTTGCATGCTTATTAACAATCTATAATTACCTGTATATGCTTACTTTTACAAAATTATTATCGATAGTTCTTATCTCATTTCTGCTTACTTCGTTGGCTCACCCCAAAGGAATGACTATTACTGAAAAGCAATACGCGCTCGGATTTTTCTATGCGACCAAAGATAATGCAATGGCCCAATTATTTACAGGGTTTGTAGTTTTAGGGGTTGCCACAATGGAGGATGAACAAAAGGACACTGCGAAAACACAATACAAACTAGGAAGAGCTTATCAATTTGGTGATGGTGTAGAAAAAGACAGCAAGAAGGCTCTAGAGTGGTACAGAAAATCAGCAAATCAAGGTTACGCGAAAGCTCAAAATAAGTTGGGGCATTTGTACCATAATGGAATCTTAGTTGAGAAAGATTTAAAGCTAGCTGTTAAATGGTATGAAAAAGCAGCAGAGCAAAATTTTCTTAGTGCAATGTTTAACCTAGGTATTTTATATGGTTCTAGCAAAACATCATTTGATTGGTATAAAAGAGCGGCAGATCTAGGGCATGCAAAATCACAGTATAATTTAGCCTATTTATATCACTATGGTGTGGGAGTAAAAAAGGACTATGACACTGCTATGACGTGGTATCACAAAGCGGCGAATAACGGTGTTGCAGCATCGCAGTATTATATTGGCACCACCTATGAGGCAGGAAGCGGATCGGAGAAAAATAGCAAACTTGCAGCCATGTGGTATGCGCAGGCTGCAGAGCAAGGTGAAGTCAACTCTCAATATAGGTTGGGATACTTGTATGAAACAGGCGATGGAGTAAAGCAGGATAAAAAAATAGCAGCAAAATGGTATTTGAAAGCTACGGATCAAGGTCATACTAAAGCACGTTATTATATGGGGCTTATGTACTACGAGGGCGAGGGTGTTGAACAAAATAAGGCAATGGGTATCGCTTTTCTTAAGCTAAGCGCTAAGCAAAATCATGCTCCTGCAGGCCGTGCTTTGAAAGCTTACGGCGTTGAATAGTACATACCTTCATGAAGCGTATCAGTCTAAGCTAAGCCGGGTAATAATATCAATAACCCTTGTGCAATCATCTGCACACCAATAGAAGCCAGTATTAAGCCCATAATACGTGTGGCGATATTTAGACCTGTAACACCCAGCGCTTTGCCGATGGGTTTGGCTAAGTGCAATGAAACTAACGCAACTAACGCCACAGCGATAATGCTACCTGCGAGCATGAATTTATTTTGCAAATTGACCGCTTGATGTCCATGAATAATGGCAAGGCTGATTGCGCCTGGGCCTGCCATAAGTGGAATGGCTAGCGGTACTACCGCAACATTTTCTTTTTCTTCAGCATATTCTGCTTCGCTGGGGCTTTGTCTGATTCGGCTTTGTTTTGCTTGTAACATGGAAATTGCCATGAGCAAAACAAGAATACCACCTCCAACGCGGAATGAAGGTAAGCCAATGCCAAAAAAACCGAGTATTGCTTCACCTGCAAATGCTGCAAGTAATAAAATGATTCCTACAGAGAGTGCGCTGAGATGAGCTGTATGTTTACGTTCTTGTTCGGAATCACCCGATGTAAGTGTGAGAAATATAGGCACGATGCCAATCGGATTAACGATGGCAAGTAGCGCTACAAAAGAGGTTAAAAATATGGAAAAATCAAAGGTCATTTGTCTTCTCATCTACAATCATTTTATCTACAAAAGCACGCCAAACAGGATAATCAGATAACGCCCATACTTCGTTAGTGAACGCATTGATCTTATCTGCTGACCATGAAAAATACTTGTGCGCGTAGATGGCATAAAAAACCGTTGCACGGTAATTTGCGGCACAATGAATGTGTAGTTTTTTGTCTTGTGTCGCCACCATCGAGGCTTCAAATGCTTCATAATCAGCTTTTGTGGGTGCTTCCCAAACGACAGGAATATAGTGATAATCTATACCTAGCGTGACAAAGCTTTCTTTTTCGCCTTTTCGAGCATGTTCATTATCATCAGGAAGTAGGTTGATAACACACTTATAGCCTTCATCGACAAAGCTTTGTAAGTCTACTGTAATAATAAGTCCAGAGGATGAAACGCGTTCATCTATATTGATAAAATTATAGGCTTTGGTGATATTCATTTGTATCTCTAAATAATATCTAACGAATGTCATCTAACTAACATCTGATTTTCTATTCTATGCGTATTTATAGCTGAAAATCATAAACCATGTCGAAATACTTATGTCCAAAAGAAAATCAATGTTTAAAAGTTTATTATTCTTGATGTTATTTTTATTTTCTAGCCTTTTGTTGGCTAGCGATAAAGATGATATCGCTAAAATACTTGATCAAAGCGAAACACCTGATGGTGTCGTGTTTGAAGTGATTGGTAGTGATGCTGAATACCTCACAAATGCTTTGGAGCGCATTCAAAAATATAAAGACACATTACAGAAAAAATTCCCAAAGCTGGATATTGCGGTAGTTTCTCATGGCTCAGAGCAGTTTGCGCTAGCCACAAAAAATGCAGAAAAAAACAAAAAGGCACATAACAGCGTAAAACGTTTGGTCGCTAGCGATGTACCTGTCTATATTTGCGAAACTCATGCAAGTTGGCGTGATGTGGTAGCAGAAGATTTTCCTAAATACATCAGTATAGCGGCGCAAGGACCTGCACAAATAAAACAATATCAAGAGCTGGGATATATTTTGGTTGTGATTGACTAACGATTCCTAGCGGGAGAAAACATGAAGCGTCGAGATTTTTTATTAGCAAGTACAGCAAGCCTGTTGCTACCTAAAATAGCACAAGCACAAAGCAATGGTTACGGTATTGAAGGACAACAAGCGCCCGAATTAAAAGTAGGGCAATGGATTGATGGAAAAGGGAAGCCGACTACATTTAAATTATCTGATCATAAAGGTAAGTTTATCTTTATGGAGTTTTGGCAGGCATGGTGTCCCGGTTGTCATAAACATGGTTTTCCTGCTCTGAAAAAAATATCGGATGAATTTAAAAAAAGTAAGCATTTTGTGCCAGTAGCGATTCAAACAACCTTTGAAGGATTTTCTGTCAACAATGCTAAGCAAATGCGCGCTATTCAGATGCGTTACGATTTAGATATTGTGTTTGGGCATGACGAAGGAAGCGAAGGTGTACATCCGCATACTATGAAGTCCTATCGTTCGGGTGGTACTCCGTGGACTGTGCTGATTTCACCTGCAGGAAAAGTTGTGTATAACGATTTTAGTATCAGTCCTGAAAGTGCTATCACTTATTTGAAGAAAGAAATGGATAAGTTAGCTTAAACGATACTTTAGAAACACACCCCCCACTTTTACATGGATGTTATTAAGAGCCATGTAAAAGTGGGGGGGTGTGCTTGTATTAATTCACTACTGTCCCGTTAACTTCATAACATCACCATTTGATTAAAGTCATGTTGTTTTCTATTGGGTGGATCACCTCGAAGAAGTGCCATAAGGTCGCGCTTCTCAAACAAATTAAGCTGTAACAAT
>JAKIUW010000012.1 GCA_021647365.1 Cocleimonas sp.
TTGTTACAGCTTAATTTGTTTGAGAAGCGCGACCTTATGGCACTTCTTCGAGGTGATCCACCCAATAGAAAACAACATGACTTTAATCAAATGGTGATGTTATGAAGTTAACGGGACAGTAGTGATTAATTCTTTATATTAGAACTTAAGGATCATACCCAAGCACAGGCCCTAGCCACTTTTCTGCTTCATCAATCGTCCAGTTTTTGCGTTTGGCATAGTCTTCAACTTGATCGCGTTGGATTTTACCTGTGCCAAAATAACGCGAATCGGGATGTGAGAAATACCAACCAGACACCGCTGCTGCAGGCCACATGGCGAAAGACTCTGTGATTTGTAAGCCAATACGCTCTTCAGGTTGTAACAATTCCCACAGCGTTCCTTTTTCAGTATGTTCGGGGCAGGCGGGATAGCCAGGGGCAGGGCGTATGCCTTGGTAGTTTTCTTTGATGACTTCTTCGTTGGTAAAATTTTCATCTGCCGCGTAGCCCCAAAATACTTTGCGGGTTAGTTCGTGCATTTTTTCGGCTAGCGCTTCGGCAAATCTGTCTGCTAGTGCTTCTAATAAAATCGCGTTGTAATCATCAAATTCTTCTTGAAAAGCTTTAACACGTTTCTCTACACCAAAACCTGTGGTCACAGCAAATGAGCCAATCCAATCGGGTTTTCCTGAATTATCAGGGGCAACAAAATCGGCAAGACAGAAGTTGGGCTGTTTTTTGTTTTTATCAGAGGTGCTTCTATCCATTTGTTGGCGGATATGATGCAAGGTGGTGTGTGTAGCGTTACGAGATTTATCGGTATAAAGGTTAATATCATCAATACCGTTGCTATTCGCAGGGAAGAAGCCTATAACGGCTTTTCCTGTTAGCCATTTTTCTTTGATGATTTTCTCTAACATTTCTTCTGCGTCAGCGAGTAATTTGGTCGCTTCTTCACCAACCACATTATCGGTTAAAATTGCGGGGTAGCGACCAGCTAATTCCCAGCTTCTAAAGAATGGTGTCCAGTCAAAAATCTCAGCAAGGTTATCCAGTGGATAATCATCAAACTTCAACAACACTCCACCATTATCTAAGAGCTCTAAACTGTAGTCACTTGCAATCAAGTCATGGTCAATCTTTCCTGCGAATATTGCTGGTTTTATTGGCTCATAAAGCATCCAATCGGTGCTTTTCTTATTAGCGCGAGCTTGTTCTAATGTGGCCGTTTTCTTCACGCGTTGATTGGCCGCGCGTTTGACACGCATGGCATCGTATTCGTCTTTCACTTCTTGATGAAAGTTCGCTTTGTTTTCAACGGATAATAAATTACCAGCCACACCAACTGCGCGTGAGGCATCCGGCACATAGACAATTGTGCCTTTATATTTTGGATCGATTTTAACGGCAGTATGGATTTTTGAAGTGGTCGCACCACCAATCATTAACGGTAGGTCTATGCCGAGGCGTTCCATCTCTGCAGCGACATTAACCATTTCATCAAGCGATGGGGTAATCAAACCAGACAGTCCAATAATGTCACAACCTTCATCTTTTGCGGTTTGTAATATTTTATCCGTGGGTACCATTACACCAAGGTCTACAACCTCGTAGCTATTACATTGCAGTACGATACCGACAATATTTTTGCCAATGTCGTGTACATCACCCTTGACCGTTGCCATGAGGATTTTACCGTTAGTGGTAACTTCACAACCCTCTTTTTCAGCGTTTAAATAAGGCTCTAACCATGCGACAGATTTTTTCATTACACGGGCAGATTTAACCACTTGAGGCAGGAACATTTTACCTGCTCCAAACAAATCACCTACTACGTTCATGCCGTCCATTAACGGACCTTCAATAACGTGAATAGGGCGTTTTAGATTATTAAGTGCTTCTTCGGTATCTTCATCTATGAAAGCATCGATACCTTTTACTAGCGCGTGCGATAGACGTTTTTCAACTGACCATGTGCGCCATTCTAAATCTTTTTTAGATTCTTTTTGTTTGCCGTCGCCCATATAATCAGGCGCAATTTCCATCAGGTTTTCGGTGGCTTCAGGCGTGCGATTGAGCACCATGTCTTCCACGGCTTTATGTAAGTCTTTTGGGATATCATCGTAAACGACCAACTGACCTGCATTGACGATACCCATATCCATGCCTGCTTTTACCGCATGGTATAAAAATACCGAATGAATCGCTTCACGTACTGGGTTATTGCCACGAAATGCAAACGATACATTGGAGACGCCGCCAGAAATCATCGCGTGGGGCAGGGTCTCTTTAATGGTTTTTGTAGCTTGAATAAAGTCTACTGCGTAGTTGTCATGTTCTTCAATACCTGTGCCAATGGCAAAGATATTAGGATCAAAAATAATATCTTGAGGCGGAAACTTCACCTTATCCATTAATACATTATAAGCGCGTGTACAAATTTCAACCTTGCGCTCATAAGTATCGGCTTGACCATCTTCATCAAATGCCATCACAACGGCAGCTGCACCGTAGCGTTTAATCAGTTTAGCTTGGCGAATAAAATTCTCTTCGCCTTCTTTCAAGGAGATAGAGTTAACAATGCCTTTGCCTTGAATGCATTTTAAGCCTGCTTCAATAATATCCCATTTAGAGGAATCAACCATCACAGGTACACGAGCAATGTCAGGCTCTGCAGCACAAAGGTTGAGGAAGCGTACCATCGCATCTTTGGATTCGAGCATGCCCTCATCCATATTAATGTCGATAACTTGCGCGCCATTTTCTACTTGCTCAAGCGCAACTTCTAAAGCGGTATCGTAATCCTCTTCTTTAATGAGCCGTTTGAAACGCGCAGAACCTGTGACGTTGGTTCGTTCACCGACATTTACAAATAGGCTATCTGCGGTAATAGTGAAAGGCTCAAGCCCTGCCAAACGACAAGCAACGGGAATATCAGGAATGGTCCGTGGCGTAATATCTGCAACCACATCGGCAATTGCTTTGATGTGTGCAGGGCTAGAGCCACAACAACCGCCGACAATATTTAAGAAGCCGCTGCTTGCCCATTCTCGAATGTGTTCTGCCATGTCGGCTGGTTCAAGATCGTATTCACCAAACTCATTCGGTAAACCTGCGTTGGGATGCGCTGAAACTTGCGCGGTACTGATGCGCGATAATTCTTGAACATACTGGCGTAACTCACCAGGGCCTAAAGCACAGTTTAAACCGATGGATAAAGGTTCTGCATGAATCAGTGAATTATAAAATGCTTCGGTAGTTTGACCTGATAAAGTACGACCTGATGCATCCGTAATCGTGCCAGAAATCATAATCGGCAACTCAATGTCGTCTTCTTCAAAAACGGTTTTCACAGCAAATATTGCGGCTTTAGCATTAAGCGTGTCGAAGATAGTTTCGATTAGAATAATATCTGCGCCACCTTCTATAAGACCTCTTGTCGAGGCACTGTAGTCTTCAACCAACGCATCAAAGGTGATAGCACGATAGCCAGGGTCATTAACATCGGGAGACATGCTACAGGTTTTGCTGGTAGGGCCTAAAACACCTGCTACAAAGCGAGGTTTATCAGAAGTTGAATATTTGTCTGCAGCTTCGCGTGCAACTTTCGCACCTGCTACGTTTAGTTCGTAGGCGAGATCTTCCATCTCGTAATCTGCCATACTTACACGCGTTGCATTAAAGGTATTGGTTTCTAAAATGTCTGCGCCAGCTTCTAGGTATTCTTCATGTATCTCACGAATGATATGCGGTGCAGTAATGGCCAAAAGGTCGTTATTGCCTTTGATGTCCATGTGATAATCAGCAAAGCGTTCGCCGCGGTAGTCCGCTTCTTCAAGCTTGCGGCGTTGTATCATCGTACCCATTGCACCATCAAGGATAAGTATACGGTTTTTTAAAAGATCTGTGATTTGGTTAGTGATATTCATGTGTTAGTTTGGTATTTAATTTAGAGGCGTTTATACGTTATCCTGTCAAAAAAGCAAAGAGTTTGTATGGTGTAAGTGAATATAAGTTCCATTTAGTTATAATGTTTCGCGAGTGATTTAGCGTATTTTTTTTGATCTAAATCAACTTTTAAACCATCAAAGTTATCATCAGTAACTTTGTGTAAATAATACGATGATTCTGTTTTATTTCTGACTAGTTTTGATGTATTCTCGCGCCAATTATTAGAGAATGCTAATGTAGTTGTGGTGAATAGTAGGAAATAGGCTATTATTTATACGTTCTAATCAATAGTTTTCAAGACATTTTTTTAAAGTTGAGGTTTTTTAAGATGGCAAGTAAAGCAGCTAGCCCTGTAGTGGAGCAGTATAATTATGACATCGTGAAGAAATTCGCACTTATGTCGTTATTTTGGGGGCTTGCAGGCATGTCTGCAGGTACTTATATCGCATCAGAGTTGGCATGGCCATTTCTGAATTTTGATATTGCTCAGATTACATTTGGTCGTTTACGCCCATTACACACGAGTGGTGTGATCTTTGGTTTTGGTGGTAATGCGCTGTTTGCAACATCTTACTATATCGTACAGCGTACTTGTCAAACACGGTTGTGGGGAACAGGCTTTGCTAACTTCACTTTCTGGGGTTGGAATGCAGCTATCACAATAGCAGGCATTGGTTACTTAATGGGCATTACAGCCGGTAGAGAATATGCTGAGCCTGAATGGTACGTTGATTTAATCATTTTAGTGGTTTGGGTTGTCTATTTCCTTGTTTACACCATGACGTTACTAAAACGTAATCAACCACATATTTATGTTGCTAACTGGTTTTTTATTAGTTTTATTTTAGCTGTAGCACTGCTTCACATCTTTAACAACTTAGCTGTTCCAGTGAGCTTTTTTGGTACCAAATCATACAGCTTGTTTTCAGGCGCACAAGATGCGATGACACAATGGTGGTATGGTCATAACGCGGTAGGCTTCTTCCTTACAGCAGCTTTTTTAGGAATGATGTATTACTTTGTTCCTAAGCAAGCGGGTCGTCCTGTTTATTCTTACCGTCTTTCTATTATTCACTTCTGGGCATTAAGCTTTATGTACATGTGGGTTGGCACTCACCATTTACATTGGACAGCGATTCCTGATTGGACTTCATCACTAGCAGCTGCATTCTCAATTATGCTATTGATGCCTTCATGGGGTGGAATGATTAATGGAATCATGACGCTATCAGGTGCATGGGATAAGTTACGTTCTGATCCCATTATGATGTTCTTGATTACATCACTCTCTTTCTACGGTATGTCTACTTTCGAAGGGCCAATGATGGCGCTTAAAAGTGTAAACGCATTATCGCATTACACAGACTGGACAGTGGGTCATGTACATTCTGGCGCACTTGGATGGGTTGCAATGGTTACCTTCGGTTCTATGTATCATATGATTCCTAGACTTTGGAATACAACGCTATATAGTTTGAAAATGGTTTACATTCACTTCTTCCTTACAACCATTGGAATATTGCTTTATATCACAGCACTTTGGGTGTCAGGAATTGGCCAAGGTTTGATGTTAAGAGCATTTGATGAGTACGGAAACTTAGCTTACAGCTTTATCGAAACAGTTGCCTTCATGCATGGTCCATTGGTTGCACGTGCGATAGCGGGTATGTTCATCGTTACAGGTTTACTCTTCATGTTGGTGAATATATATCTAACAATTACTCGACGTGACACTGTTGAAAACACAGTGGCAGCAACGGCTAAAGCATAAGGAGAAAATATTATGATGAAACACGAAAGTATTGAAACGAATGCAGCCTTGCTGATTGTTTTAACCCTAGCGGCTATCAGTATTGGTGGTCTTGTTGAGATAGTCCCTCTCTTTTATATTGAAGGTACAGTAGAAGATGTAAAGAATGCTGATGGAAAAGACGCAGTACGCCCTTATACAGGCTTAGAGCAGTTAGGTCGTGATATATATACGCGTGAAGGTTGTTACAACTGCCATTCACAAATGATTCGACCTTTTAGAGATGAAGCATTGCGTTATGGGCATTACTCATTAGCGGCTGAGTCTCAATATGATCATCCATTTCAATGGGGGTCAATGCGTCGTGGGCCTGATCTGGCGCGTGTTGGGGGTAAATACTCTAGCTCATGGAATACTAAGCATTTAATTGCACCACGCTCAGTTGTACCAGAATCAATTATGCCAAATTATCCTTGGTTACAAAAAACTGACTTAGATACATCTGATTTGATTGCAAAAATGAAAACGCTTAAAAAGGTTGGTGTTCCCTATTCATTAACAAAAATAGAATACGATGCCAATGTTGAAAAGTTTGGTGAAGATGTTGCTAAGAAACTGGATATTAATGCCGCTGAAAAGAACTTAATGAAGGATGCCAAGCTGGGTAATTTTGATGGCAATCCTGATAAGTTAAGTGAAATGGATGCGTTAGTAGCATATTTACAAATTCTAGGAACAATGATCGACTTCAGTAAGCATGATGAAGCTGAGTTCATTAAGTTTAGATAAGCGATCCACAGAAGTTATTAAAGGTACCGATATGTTAAATGATATTTTCGATTGGTTTTTAGTCATGGCAAATAACAAAAGTGTCACACTGGTTATTTTTGTAATGACCTTCCTTGCTATTTTGTTTTACGTTTACGGTAGCAAAAAGCGTAGTGAACGCTTCGAAACCTATCGCAATATCCCATTTCTTGACGGTGATGACGATCGAATACCTTATCAAACACAAGATGCAAAAAAGAATTCCCATACAGCAGGTGAGAAGAAATAATGGCTGATACTAAATCTACAAAACCAACAGAAAACACTTCAAATAATAAAATTAAACATGAAGTCATTAAAGATCCTCTAACTGGCGTTGAAACTACGGGCCACGTGTGGGACGATACTTTGATGGAGTTTAATAACCCACTACCTACTTGGTGGTTATGGGCGTTTTATGGCACGATAATATTTTCGATTGTTTACTTTATTATTTATCCTAGTTGGCCAACAGGTCTTGCTGAAAAAGGCTATATTGCGGGCACAAGTGAAATTACGTATAAGTCAGATGCTGGCGAAGAGATTACAACGCATTGGAATACGCGTGCATTATTAGCGCACGAAATGCAAAATGATCCTAATGAATTAAAACGCCAAACAATGGTAAAAAAGGTTGCAGCAACGCCGTTAGCTTCAGTTGTTAAAGACCCTCAGCAAAGCCAGTTTGTACTGGCTTACGGTAAAGGTATTTTTGGTGATTACTGTGCAGGTTGTCATCAAACAGGTGGTCAAGGTGTAATTGGTGACTATCCTAATCTTATCGACGATGCATGGTTATGGGGTTCTGATAGTGTAGATATCGAAACAACCATTCGCAAAGGTCGTACAGGAAATATGCCAGCTCATAAAGCGAGTATGAGTGATGCAGAAATTACCCAAACTGCAAACTATGTACTTAGTCTCTCAGGTGAAAGTGTCGATTCAGCAGCAGCTGAACACGGTAAGAAGCTGTTCAATACAAAAGGTTGTTCTGGTTGTCATATGCCTACTGGTGTTGGTATGAAAGCTCTTGGAGCGGCAAATTTAACGGACAAGATTTGGACGCAAGCTAATGTACCTGCTGCTGCAGATATAACAGCGAAGGTGGCTGCCGTTAAGACTATCATTGCTAATGGTTTTAAACGTGAAATGCCAGCGTGGGAATCACGTTTATCTAATGATGAAATCAAAGTGCTAGTTGCTTATATTAAGTTGTTAAGTGCTGAGTAATTATATGCTTCATTGCTCGCACGGAGTAATATAGTAATATTAGAATTAATGGTCGGTTTATCCGGCCATTTTTGTTTGTACTGATTGATATTTAACAATTCTAACTAGGCATATTGAGATTAAACTAAAGCTGTACTTAGTTTTTATTTCAAACATATATTAAAGAGTATTTAATATGAGCGATTTTCCTATTCCTGTTGTTGCAGAATCTGTGACGATTCATCCACGTTCTGTTAAAGGGCGTTTCCGTTCATTTAAATCAATCACTTTATACCTTGCATACTTAGTTTATTTTATCCTCCCATGGGTCCCGTGGGATCGTCCTGTTGGACAAGATCAAGCAATATTATTTGATATGACAGCACGTAAGTTTTATATCTTTAATCTCGTTGTTCACGCTCAAGATATTTTCTGGTTAGCTGCATTATTATTTTTAGCAGCTGTTCTTCTTTTCTTCTCAACTGCCTTAGTAGGGCGTGCTTTTTGTGGTTATTTTTGTTTCCAAACGTTGTGGACAGATGCTTTTCGCTCAATCGAAAAATTAATACAAGGTGATCGTGTAAAACGTATTCGATTAGACAAACAAAAATGGAATGCAGAGAAAATTATAAAGAAAGTATCAACCCATTCTATTTGGTTGTTCTTGGCTTTTTGGACTGGATTATCATTTGTTTTATATTGGGGTTACGCACCTGATCTACTAAAAGCCTTTTTTACTGGACAGGCATCATCCGTCGCTTATTTTTCAACCTTTGGATTAATGGCTACAACCTACTTAGCGGCAGGTTTAATGCGTGAAAAGGTCTGTCAGCATGTCTGCCCTTATTCACGTTTCCAAAGCGTAATGATCGATAAAGATACGTTGATTCCTACTTATGATCCCGAAAGAGGCGAAGGTTCACAAGGTCGTGCTAAGCCAACTAAATTATTAAAAACGATAGAAGGTCGCAAGGAAGCAGGCGTTGGCGATTGTGTCGATTGTGGCTTATGCGTACAAGTTTGCCCCGTCGGCATTGATATACGTGACGGCATGCAATACGCCTGTATCCAATGTGGATTGTGTGTTGATGCTTGTGACACAATCATGGATGCACGTGGTTGGGATAGAGGTCTAATCCGCTACGAATCTGAAAATGGTTTAGAGCACGGTAAAACCCATTTTTTTAAATTAAGAACCTATGGTTATGGTCTTGCAGTACTTGGTGCAGTTGCCTTTTTATTGTGGAGCATGAGCGGTAAAAAAATTATTGAAGGCACCGCCAGACAAATCCGTAGTCCGCTTTATGTCACCATGTCAGATGGTCGCATTTTAAATCGTTATGTTCTAAAAGTTGATAACAAATCAATGTATGATGCAAGCTTCGATGTCTCATTAAAAGCCTTAACTGGCGCTGTGATGGACATGGGCGAGATCAAAGATATCTATTTAAAGCCCGATGAAAAACAACGCATTATTGTAAAAGTTCGCCGAAGCCGAGCCGACAGTAAAACAAAAAATACCTCTTTCCAATTTGTGTTAACGCCTACAAAAGGCGAGGTAAAAGAGCCCATTTACATTGATAGCCAATTTATAAGCCCCTAAAAGATAGCCAAATATTATGCATAATTACAATCTAGTTCTAACCTTAGGGGTTGGTTCTTTACTCGCTTTTTTCCTCTTCTTTGTTTTTTACAAAGTAATACATTGGAGTGGTAAAATGTCATCGCTGGCAACCGCTGCATTGATGTTACTAATCTACATGCCACTTGCCATTACCCATTGGGATGGCATCGATGTATTTGCGATTCACTTTGCCTTCTTTATGATGATTCCCTACGGTTTAGGAATTATCACCGGTGTACACGCCGAGCGCCGTCATCTTGATGGTGACGATAGTGTAAAGAAGGGTATGCATTGGATACCAGGTATGATTATTGTTTTCTTTATCATATTAGCTACGGTTGATAGCTTTATCATTTCTTCTGCAACAGGTGGCTTAGAAGGAGGGCTAACAAAACTTCTATTACCAAAACCTGCCAGCGATGAAATCAGTGAAAATATTAGTTCACAATTCACCGGTGCGGTATCCAATAATTTACAAGATGAAGAAAAGCAATTTGATAATTATGTGATTAAGCTAAAAGCACAGCGTCAGCGTGGATGGAAAATTGGCGGTGGCTGGGTGAAACCAAAACCATTAATCAATCAAAGTGCTACTTTCCGTTTAACCGCTAATGATAAATACGGTAACCCTATTACTAATGCAAAAGTAACCACAGAGTTTAGGCGCGCATCTGATAGAAAGGTTGATAAATTTTATACGTTAAAAGAAATAGGTGAGGGCGTTTACACCGCTGATGTAAATCTATCCTTAGCAGGCTGTTGGTCCATGAAAGTCTTAGTTATCAAGGGCGATGACGAGCATGAGATCAAAGGTGAAACTGAAATTTCAACCATGGTTGGTGGTAAACTACATACTCCCGAATGTATTGATGGTGAGCCAGATATTGATGAGAAGCGTGCACGATAAAATAAAAAATTACCGTGTAAAAGTAGGGGGGTGTGCTTTTAATAATAGTTTTATAAAGCACACCCCCCTACTTTTACATGATGGTTTTGTGGCTGCATAACGATGGCGACCGAATGCTTTCATTGCGGTTTGCCTGTTCCTAAAGGCACATCCTATTCTGTTCAAATAAATAAAGAAGAACAGCCAATGTGTTGCATAGGTTGCCAGTCGGTTGCTCAAGTTATTGTTGATAATGGGTTGACTGATTTTTACAATCACCGCACAACCAAGTCCACTAAACCTTCTGATTTAATTCCCGCAGAACTCCAAATATATGACAACGAAGCTTTGCAAGAAAGCTTTGTTAGTATCCCAAATGATGCACAAGATGGCTCAATCCGTGAAGCAAGCCTGATTTTAGAAGGCATTGTTTGCGCTGCCTGTGTTTGGCTCAATGAACGCAATGTAAAACAACTCGAAGGCGTGATCGATTTTCGTGTGAATTATTCGACGCATCGCGCTAGCCTGAAATGGGATAACAGCAAAATAAAACTCAGCGATGTTCTAAAAGCCATTGCAGATACAGGCTACAACGCGCATCCCTTTGATCCTGGTAGGCTAGACACTCTACACCAAAAAGAGAAATCAGCTGCACTTCGCCGCATTGCATTGGCAGGTATAGGCATGATGCAAGTAATGATGCCAGCCATTGCAATATATTTGGGTGAAAATTCTGATATGACCGATTCCATGCTGCATTTCTTGCGTTGGATCAGTTTGATTATTACCACGCCTGTCGTGTTGTACTCATCTCGAGTATTTTTCACCTCTGCATGGCGTGATTTAAAACGTGGTGTATTTGGCATGGATGTCCCTGTCTCGCTCGCCATCGGTAGCGCCTACATTGCTAGCGTTTGGGCAACACTCACCAACAGCGGAGAAGTGTATTTTGACTCCGTCGTCATGTTCACCTTCTTCCTATTATTGGGGCGTTTTCTCGAAATGGGCGCTCGCCACAAAGCAGGGCAAGTGGCAGATGCTTTGGTACGATTACTGCCACAAACAGCGACGCGCTTAGAAAAAGACGCGAAAGGAAACGATACACAAAATGTAATAGCCGCCAGTGAACTCGCGTTGGGTGATCGCGTATTAATCAAGCCCGGTGAAACTATTCCAGCCGATGGCTCGGTCATTGAAGGGACGAGTAGTGCCAATGAATCGGTATTAACAGGTGAAAGTATGCCACGACCAAAAACAGTGGGCGATGCGCTTATTGGCGGTTCGGTTAATGTAGAAAGTCCACTCACCATGCAAATTGATAAGCTGGGCGATAGCACCTTACTATCATCAATTATCCGTTTGCTAGATCGTGCGCAAAGTGAAAAACCCAACTTAGCTAAATTTGCCGATCGTAGCGCAGGGTTGTTTGTGCTTTTGTTATTAGGCATTGCTGTTGCAGTCTTTGCGACATGGTGGTTTATTGATCCATCACGCGCCTTTTGGGTGGCTTTATCGGTGCTGGTGATAACTTGCCCCTGTGCGCTCTCATTAGCAACACCAGCCGCATTAACGGCGGCAACAGGCAACTTAACCGAGCAGGGCGTACTAGCCACACGTGGGCACGCGCTAGAAACATTGGCAAAGATCACCCACGTTATTTTTGATAAAACAGGCACACTTACTTATGGGCGTTTAAAAGTAATAAAAACCCAAGTGCTTAGTGATGACCTATCAAAAAAACAATGTAACGCCTTAGCATCAGGTTTAGAAGCATCTTCAGAACATCCTATCGCACAAGCTATTCAACAATTATCATCAAAGCCTCAAAACTTTGTACAACTGAGTTCTGAGTCAGGAAGAGGTGTTGAAGGCAAGCTGAACAACAAAACCTATCGCATTGGTACGCAAAGTTATGTCGCTGAACTTGTTGGTGAGAATAATCTTAAGCAAGCGAAGAGTGAAACAACATCACTGGAGACTGCTGTTTACTTAGGAACAAAAAAACAATGGCTAGCGACTTTTGATTTACAGGATGAAATTAGAAAAGAAGCCAAACAAAGCATCGACAAACTTAAATCCATGGGGATAAAAGTCAGCCTACTTAGTGGCGATAATCCCCAAGCGGTAAAAGCCGTATCACAAGCGCTGGGTATAGAAAACGCCAGTGCAGAGCTGTTACCCGCCGATAAACTAGCGCAGGTACAACAATATCAATCACAAGGTGAAGTAGTCGCCATGATAGGCGATGGCGTAAATGATGCGCCCGTGCTTGCCGCTGCCGATGTTTCTATTGCCATGGGTAGCGGCTCACAGCTGGCACAAGCCAGCGCAGACATGATTTTACTGTCAGAAAACCTGTCACAACTGCCGTCATCAATTCAGCTATCAAAGCGAATGCAAAGTATCATCCGACAAAATTTTGGCTGGGCCATTGTTTACAACTTTATAGCCATACCGCTTGCGGCAATGGGGTGGGTTTTACCGTGGATGGCAGCCATAGGAATGTCGATGAGTTCGTTAGTTGTGGTTTTAAATGCTTTACGGTTGAAAAAATAAGAAATCATTTGACAAAGTTAACGATAAAATTAAAGCTCAAGATATGAGTGTTACAAAAGATATCGCACAAACTATCTTGCAAGGTTTTGATAATCATTTCAGAATATTCAGTGAGATAACCGAAGGCGCACAACAGCGTTTTGAAAAGGCTGATTGGAAAGCCGAACGTAAGTACTCACGCTTGCGTATTCAGTTTTATGACACACGTGTTGATGAGGCCATTGAAACACTCAATAAAGATTTTGAGATGCAGCCCTTTAACAAGAATGACTGGGCAGAAGTGAAGTCACAATTTATTCTATTGCTACAAAATCATCAACAACCTGAATTAGCAGAAACCTTTTATAACTCTTTGTTTTGTCGAATCTTTCAGCGTGAGTATTATACGAATGAATATATTTTTATTCGTAGCTCGGTAACAACTGAATATATCCAATCGGATGTGCCAAGCTATAAAGCTTATTATCCTGCTAAGAGTGGCTTTTTCTCATCCATTGAACAGGTGCTAAATCAGTTTTCCCTAGATTTACCTTTTGAGAACTTTAAACGTGATAGTCGCCATATCGCAAAATCTATTTGTAAAGTCTTCAAAAAAGGGCGTAGAACTGCCGAACTAAATTTCCAATACCAAGTTATTAATGCTTTATTTTATCGTAATAAAGCGGCGTATATTGTGGGTAAGGCTATCAATGGTCACAATGAATATCCTTTTGCGGTGGCGCTTTTAAACAACGAACAAGGTGCAATTTATGTGGATGCTTTGTTGATAGGAGAAGATGCGGTTTCACAGTTATTTGGGTTTTCCTATGCCTATTTTATGGTATTGCATCCTGTGCCTTCAGCCATTATTTATTTTTTGCAGGGCTTAATGCCAAGGCGTAAAAAGGAAGGTTTATATTCTTCTATCGGTTTTCAAAAGCAGGGTAAGACAGATTTCTATCGAGGATTTTTACATCACTTGGATTATTCTGATGATGATTTGATTCTCGCGCCTGGAATTCCTGGTATGGTGATGTCCGTCTTCACGTTACCGTCTTATCCCTATGTTTTTAAAGTGATTAGAGATTATTTCGCACCGCCCAAAGAGATTACCCGAAAGCAAGTTGAAGAGAAATATCATTTAGTAAAACAACATGACCGAGTAGGGCGCATGGCGGATATGTTGGAGTTCTCAAAAGTTGTTTTGCCGCTAGATCGTTTTACACCTGAGCTGTTGGCTGATTTGAAAGATACTTGTGAAAGCAGTATCAACTTTATTGAAAATGAGGAAGGTGAAAAACGACTGATGATAAAGCACGTATACATCGAACGTCGTATGTTGCCATTGAATCTTGAACTGGAATTAGCGGAAAAAGAGCAAGATTATGAGCGTATTGATTGCCTGATTAAATCTTTTGGCAATGCAATAAAAGAACTCTCAGCAGCCAATATTTTCCCAGGTGATCTGTTGTATAAAAACTTTGGCGTGACACGTTTAGGGCGTGTAGTGTTTTATGATTATGATGAGATAGTCTATTTAACCGATTGTAATTTCAGAAAAAAACCACAACCAAAAAACCCCCAAGAATTAATGTCAGCAACACCGTGGTATAGCGTTGCACCGAATGATATTTTCCCTGAAGAATTTACTAGTTTCTTATTAGGCAACGCTTTAGTAAAAGAAGCGTTTATGAAACACCATGCAGATTTATTTGATGCTGATTCATGGGTAAAGAAACAAGAGAATATTAATAATGGGATTTACGAAGATGTATTTCCTTATCCAAAAAAGTTTCGTTTAAAACGTAATCAATAAGAATGAAAGCACACCCCCCCACTTTTAGTGAGCTTACCGTTTTGTTGTTTAAAAACGGATAACTCAATTATTAGAGTGAAACCGTTAAGGGATAGTCCATTCGTTTTTTGAATGGTTACTAGAACTTATGCAAAGCTCCATGATGATTCTTATAAACTAAATATTCTGTAAAAGTAGGGGGGTGTGCAGCACATTAGAAGGACAGTAGATTGATTTTAATGATGAAAAGACTCTAATGAATAAAACAAAATGGAGTATAATTTTTCTCTATGGAGAATATTCAAAAGAAATCAGTACTAAAATTAATACAAGACAATCCCTGTGAAAACCTCTACTTCATAGCCGAGTCAGAGCTACTCTGCGACTACGAAGTTGAAAAGCGCTTTGACGAAAACAACGATGGCTTCCCTGTTGAACGTGAAGATGCACAATATTGGATTGAGCAAATAGATTGGCGCATAGATTCAGCATGGATTTTAGAAGATACGCAGTTTGATCAAAATAAAAAAGATGGCGCATTATTATTACGTTTAAATAAAGACAGCCCTTTACCCCAGCATTATATTCAATATTGGACACAACACCGTATCGGTATTTTCATACAATCCGATGCTGATATTGACGAAATGCAACAGCATCTTTCAAGTTTAGTGCTGGTAAATAGCGAAACAGATAATATGGTGTATTTTAGGCTACAAGAGCCACGACAACTGGATGGCATCATAAAATCACTGAATAAATACCGGCAAGCCGAGCTACTCGGTCCAATAAATCACATCATTTGGTGCAAAGACATAGGTCGTGAATATCAGTGGATGCATACAGAAAACCCAAACCCCACACCCGCTAGCGAACAAGAAGCACCGTGGTTTAGCTTTACTCAAGCCGAAGATGAGCGCATGGATTACTATACAGAAGAGAATTTTAAACTCAGTGTACTCAGCCACTTAAAATATTGCCTAACACAACAACAAGACACCCCCAGCCCTTTAAATGATCAAGATGACCAAGCCCTAATGGAGCAAATAGAACAAGGTCTCAGCGTAGCCTCCCAATATGGTTACATTGATAACGCACACATTAGCCGATTTATACTCGCAATACTCGGCAACCTAGTGCTTACCCAGCAACACGCTGATATGATAAGAAAAGCACAAAACCCCGCGATACACCCTAACCGTAGAATCAACGAATTAGAACAAAGCATAAAAAAGCTAGGAGGCTCAATCGATGAATGCAAAAACTAAAAAAACCAAAGCAAAAATCAGCGCTACAAATCCACGTACCTGTGCCGGAAGAGTCCCCATATTACCCACCCGCTACAGCGTAGGCCCAAAAAAGAAAGGAGACAACAGCAAAGCTAGCTACCAAGGCAAAGGCTACGATCTTGAAAGTGGTTATCAAGAATCCTTCAACACCGTGCAAAACACGCTCCGCCTAATGCCAGAAGGCTTTGTCTACCTTTATGATTACACTGAAGACCTGTTTCATGTTTGGAAATACGACACCGAAACATCCAAATACACCGCCTTAATGAGCAACACAGCCTCGCTAGAAGAAGGCATTAAAAACTATAAAACCAAAGAATCACTCTACTGGATATGGGCAAAAGAATATTCCACCGTGTACATCTGGTATAGCGACACCTTAATGACCTCAAAAAAGCTAGCAGAAATCCAAAACAACCCCGCCCACCGCGCCAAAGTCACCACCGAGCTAAACGTACAACAATGGATGGGCGCACAAAAAAGCAAACACGGCTTCCCCGCAAAAGACTTTGGTGAATTGATAGAAGAATACAAAGACCCAAAACCCGATTTAGGCTGGAGCGCACAGCAAACCAAAGCATTGCCGCTTGAAGAAATGCAAAAATACATGAAAAATAACGCGCCCAATGCCAACATCGGCATCGCCCTACACGCCAATATCGCACGTGCGGTCGATATGAGTGCGCTGGTGATTTATCAACAACGCGAGCTAGCCAAAGAAATAGCAAAAACAGAAAATACGGTTTTACGCCAAAAAACTACGCCAGCGCATCAGTCAGGTCATCACGCACATCAAACTCACCCTAAAAAGCCGATTGCCGAAGCAATCAGCCGTGATTTACCACGTCATCATAAAAAAGTAATCGCCGATTTAATTGGCAAGTTTTACTACCAAGGCTATGCGCAAGACCATGCGTTAAAAGACAAAGACGGCAAACTACAAGCCGATGAAAAAACAGTTATAGCGCATATCAATAAGCAACGCCCCAGCCAAGCTGACTATGAAGCTGCTAAAAATGAAGTTCAGTATCTCCAAAAAAAGAAACAATTTAGCCAGAAAAACTATAGCAAGGACGTGAGCGACCTCCATGCAAATCAGTTAAATGCTGTTATTTATAAACAAGAAGAAATCATTAAAAATTACGAATACAGTGATGAACAATGGAAGAATAAAGTATTAGGCGAATCCAAAGGTAACGAAAGGCTAATGGATCACATCCGCGAGCCAGACCGAATCGCCTTTTTGGCGGATTACAAAGGCAGCTTAAACGATGCCATCAACACACTCATCGCCACCAAAAACGACCGAGCAGAGCTATTAAAAACCTATCAACAAACCAGCCAACCCACCGATTTAGGCAGTAGCTTTGAATGTTATGACCATAAGCACAAAGTCTCAGGCACAGCACACGCCACCGCCTTTGCCAGTTGCATTTACAGCATGTTAGGGGGCGCAGGGCAAGGCGCAAGCAAAGACAAAGCCCTAAAAACAGACAACGAATGGGCGCTATTTCATCGATGGTGGCAACAAGATGCCAGCACCAACCCGATGCTCATTAATCTACAATTAGATAAAAGCCTCGCCAGAACGGCGCAAGGTAAAAAAGACAGTGAGGGCGATACGCTCGCAGGGATTAACACGCTGGTAGAAGAAGGCTATAAAATATCCCCGCTCACTTTTGCCACTGAAGAGATTTTTCAAAATCTCACCATCTACTCGCTACACCACAGCATAAAAATGCAAATCAGCCAAGGCATGACGTTTTTTAAAAACCTAAAACTAGCCGACACCGCGCTACAAAAACTTGCCAATATGCCCAGCAAAGCCAATGCCATTGTGTTTAGAAAAATAATTGAAGAAAAGCTCAAAGATAAAGTCGCAATTGGTGAGCACCCCACAACAAAAATGCGTAGCTATTTAACCCAAGCCAGCAACCTAGGAGAGACAAGCCCAACCGTCAAAGTCCACAGCGACCTACCCGCAGGCACAAGGCAGGCAAAATCCGTCTATGTCCTAGAAACCCAAAGCAATATCAGCCGAAAAGCCAACCCCTTTCACGGCATGGGAAGTTTGGGTATGAATAGCATCGTCGGGTTTTTAAATATACTCAATTTAGTCAGTGCGGTTTCTCAAATGCAGGGGAAGACGAGGTTGGATAAATTTACAGATGGATTTAATCTAGTCAGTGCCGTAGCCGCCACAGGCGGCGCATTGCAAGGGATTGCGATTGCGGTTAAGAATATTCCAAATCATCCTTTTGAAAAGGTGCTTACAAGTGACTTTGCAAGAAAAGCATTGAGTGCAGGTATTTTTAAAGCTTTAGGTTTTGCTTCAGCCATTTTTGATGCGCTCACCCAATTTTCCAAAGCTATTTCAGCCGTAGAAGAAGGCAATTACGAAGCAGCCACCGCCTATGCTGGCGCGGGTGTTGCCCTAGGTTTAGGTGGGGTCGCTTTAACTGTGGGTGGTGCAGCCCTATTTGCCGAAGGTGCAACCCTCGCCACCAGTGCTAGCTTTGTTATTGCCATGTCAATTGGTGCATGGTTATTTTTAGGGGTGGGCTTAATCATAGTCGGGATTTTATTCCTTTTCTGGGCAGACAGTGCCAATTATACCGCCATCGAAAAATGGTTGGATTCTTCCACCTTTGGTAAGCATCTTTTAAAAGGGGCTCAATATTTTAGCCCAAAAGAAGAAATGACAAGGTTTAATGACATTATTCAAAAACTAAGGTATGAAGCCGATAAAATGAAAGGTGACGATGCATTGTACAAAGAAAAAAAGAAACAAATACTTAACCAAATTGATCCTAAAGACCCTTTCTTTGGTTCAGGCTATACAGAGGCATAACCATGACTGAAAAAGACCCTTTTTACATGAATGAGCATGAAACACCACAACAAGACCAAGATACAGGCGTACCCCCAGCAGCAGATAATAATGTGCAAAGTATCAATAAAGCTGTACTACTGGTAAGAAGTGCAAAAGGCAGTCACTCCGATGGGGGGGGGGGGATAGCTTGGTGGTCTATCGGTGCATGTGTTGCTATAGCCATTGGGCTTAGCTTCCACGCTTATCATATTTATCAGGATGAATTATTACAAGGTCCTGTTAAAGATGAATACATTCTTTGGATGTATCCCATTTTAACCACCCTTTTTATTACCACCGCTTTCCTCTGGGTCTGGATACCATGGCGCACCCACTTTCCTATCGTCTTTAATCGTAGCACCCAAAAAATCAGTTTTTGGTATAAAAATGAACTCTGGCAAGGCGACTGGAAAAAAGCCGAAGCCCATACCCATACCGTCACCAGCGCAGGTTATGCCACAGGGGTGGGTACTGATCCCTTATTGTCTTTAAATGTAATCCGCGATGCAGGAGATTACCCCGAAGACAAAGGTAATTTATATCTCAGAATTTACGGTACAAAATACAATCGAGAGTTTTCCGCAGGTAAGCCATTATCCGTACAAGCCCAGCAAATATGGGAATATATTCGCTTGTATATGAATGAGGGCATGGAGGCAGTGCCACCACCGATACACGATAAAGTGGTATGGGAATTTTATTCTTTTGTAGAAATATTTAAACATTCTTATCGACTACAAACAGAACCAAAAACAATTATTGGTAAGATGTTTGCAACACCATTTGTACTAATAATGCTTTTCTTAGACCTTTGCTATTACCTTCCCAACCGCTGGCTACCGCGCAAAGCCATTCCGCCCGAGCTACAAGCCGCCATAGATGCCCGAGGTACGGATTAATCAATAAGCATAATACAAGCACACCCCCCCACTTTTACAGGATGGTTCTGATAAACCATAAACATCCTGTAAAAGTGGGGGGGTGTATTCGACAGGCTCAACAGAACTGTGCTTTAACAGAGCTACTTTTCTTTTGTCTTTCTTCCGTGTTTTTCCGTGGCTTCCGTGGCAAAAAAAACTTTTTGGCTCAGGCTATACAGAGGCATAATCATGACTGAAAAAGACCCCTTTTACATGAATGAGCATGAGCAACCCCAGCAAAATAAAGAGACAGGCGTACCCCCAGCTGCGGATAATAATGTGCAGAGTATTACTAAAGATGTAGTATTGGTAAGAACCGCAAAGGGCAGTCATTACGGTGGAGGGGGGGGGGTAGCTTGGTGGGCTATTGGGTTAATTACTATAATGGTATTGGTTTTTAGTTACTGGGGTTATATCGACTATTTGGAAGATAAGGCTCAAAATAGGATTGAAGCCTCTTATTATTATTGGGGACTCCCTCTGTTTCTTTCAATTTTATTCCCCATTATCTCCCTCTGGGTTTGGATACCATGGCGCACTCACCTCCCCATCGTCTTTAACCGAAGCACCCAAAAAATCAGTTTTTGGTACGAGAATGAACTCTGGCAAGGCGACTGGAAAAAAGCCGAAGCCCATACCCATACCGTGACCAGCGCAGGTTATGCCACAGGCGTAGGAACAGACCCGATATTATCTTTAAATGTAATTCGCGATCCAGGTGATTACCCCGAAGACAAAGGTAATTTATATCTCAGAATTTACGGCACACAACAGGATAGAGATTTTTGTGCCGGTAAGCCATTATCTGTACAAGCTCAGCAAATTTGGGAATATATACGGCTGTATATGAACGAGGGGATGGAAGCTGTACCACCACCGATACATGATCAAGTGATTTGGGAGCACAAGTCTTTCAAGGCACTTTTAAAACATAATTATCTAGCAACAACTGAACCAGAAACAATGATTGGCTTTATTGCTCTTTTTCCGATCAGTGTTATTAATTTTTTTAACGATCTCTGCTACTACCTCCCCAACCGCTGGCTACCACGCAAAGCCATCCCGCCCGAACTACAAGCCGCTATCGATGCGAGAGGTATAACCCATGACAAATAAAGAAAAAAAGCCTAAAACACAAACCACAGCAAAAAGACAAAGCGTACTCTCTACATTGGAGTACAAACAGCAGGTCAAAGATGGGGTGGCTTTTATAAACGTAACTAAGCTTATAAAAAAACGTGACCAAAATAAAGCCTGAATACCGTACTATTGAGCCTGTCGAATACACCACCAAACATCATGTAAAAGTGGGGGGGTGTGCTTCAAGAGAATCACTCTACTGGATATGGGCAAAAGACTTTGACAAAAGGGGAATGAGAGCTTTTATGGGTCAAATGGTCTTTAAGTTTCTGGGCTTTGCATCTGCTATTTTTGATGCGCTAACGCAATTTGCTAAAGCCATATCATCAGTAGAAGAAGGTAACTACGAAGCTGCGACCGCCTATGCTGGCGCGGGTGTTGCCCTAGGTTTAGGTGGGGTCGCTTTAACTGTGGGTGGTGCAGCCCTATTTGCCGAAGGTGCAACCCTCGCCACCAGTGCTAGCTTTGTTATTGCCATGTCAATTGGTGCATGGTTATTTTTAGGGGTGGGCTTAATCATAGTCGGGATTTTATTCCTTTTCTGGGCAGACAGCGCCAATTATACAGCAATGGAAAAATGGTTGGATTCTTCCACCTTTGGTAAGCATCTTTTAAAAGGGGCTCAATATTTTAGCCCAAAAGAAGAAATGACAAGGTTTAATGACATTATTCAAAAACTAAGGTATGAAGCCGATAAAATGAAAGGTGACGATGCATTGTACAAAGAAAAAAGAAAACAAATACTTAATCAGATTGATCCTAAAGACCCTTTCTTTGGTTCAGGCTACACAGAGGCATAATCATGACCGAAAAAGACCCTTTTTACATGAATGAGCATGAGCAACCTGACCAAGACCAAGACACAGGCGTACCCCCAGCAGCAGATAATAATGTGCAAAGTATCAATAAAGCTGTACTACTGGTAAGAAGTGCAAAAGGCAGTCACTACGATGGGGGGGGGGGGATAGCTTGGTGGTCTATCGGTGCATGTGTTGCTATAGCCATTGGGCTTAGCTTCCACGCTTATCATATTTATCAGGATGAATTATTACAAGGTCCTGTTAAAGATGAATACATTCTTTGGATGTATCCCATTTTAACAACCCTTTTTATTACCACCGCTTTCCTCTGGGTCTGGATACCATGGCGCACCCACTTACCCATCGTTTTTAACCGAAGCACCCAAAAAATCAGTTTTTGGTATAAAAATGAACTCTGGCAAGGCGACTGGAAAAAAGCCGAAGCCCATACCCATACCGTCACCAGCGTAGCTTATGCCACAGGCGTAGGAACAGACCCGATATTATCTTTAAATGTAATCCGCGATCCAGGAGATTACCCCGAAGACAAAGGTAATTTATATCTCAGAATTTACGGTACAAAATACAATCGAGAGTTTTCCGCAGGTAAGCCATTATCCGTACAAGCCCAGCAAATATGGGAATATATTCGCTTGTATATGAATGAGGGCATGGAGGCAGTGCCACCACCGATACACGATAAAGTGGTATGGGAATTTTATTCTTTTGTAGAAATATTTAAACATTCTTATCGACTACAAACAGAACCAAAAACAATTATTGGTAAGATGTTTGCAACACCATTTGTACTAATAATGCTTTTCTTAGACCTTTGCTATTACCTTCCCAACCGCTGGCTACCGCGCAAAGCCATACCGCCCGAGTTACAAGCCGCCATAGATGCCCGAGGTACGGATTAATCAATAAGCATAATACAAGCACACCCCCCCACTTTTACAGGATGGTTCTGATAAACCATAAACATCCTGTAAAAGTGGGGGGGTGTATTCGACAGGCTCAACAGAACTGTGCTTTAACAGAGCTACTTTTCTTTTGTCTTTCTTCCGTGTTTTTCCGTGGCTTCCGTGGCTTCCGTGGCAAAAAAAACTTTTGTTAAATATATGGGAAAGCTACATGATCACCAATAGAGTAAAGCTATTATGAAGAAGTCATTTATTATTATTTTACTATTACTGTTGACTACGGCGTATCTTGCTGTTGCCTACTTCAAACCTGCTTATAATGAGATTGGCGGAATTAACGCTAAAAGCAAGCCTGTAAATTTATGGAAATCACCGACTACTAAGTCCTCTGTTGTTGCTAAGCTTGGTGTTAATGAGTTTGCAAAACTTTCTGCTGCTAAGACTAAGTGGAATAATTTTTATAAAGTAAATCATAATCAAGCGATTCTCAAGGGAGATTTTGAGCTTGGACATTCTCGAGTATTTAAACAATTTGTTTTAAAGAGTGAGGCGCTAAAGCGCTATGAAGAGGCTATTTTAAAATTTGGCCCTTGGGTCATAGCGGGTTTGTCGGCTTTGTTTTTTGTCTTGCTTGTTTCTAGTTTTTTTCGCTTTATAAGTAGAAGGAAATCAATTAAAAACCCTGTTTTACAAAATAATATGGTGTCGGATGAGTATTTTTCGGAAGAGGATTTTAATAAAAAAGTCGAAGAAAAAGTGGCTAGGGAGTTAGAAAATAAACGTAATAAGCTAATACGTGAACTTGAAAAAGTAGCTGAAAAAGAAATTAAGCTCTTGGAGCAAAAAGAGAATACAGATTTTTCTTCACGAGAAAAAGCTTATGAAGCATTAAAGCGTAAATATGATGAAGCTGTAGAAAAAGGAAGAATAATGGGGGTAGACCTTGAGGGTAGTAATATTGATGGCTTGGTTAAAGGGCGCTTATTTGAGTTGTTTACTGCGAGAATATGGGATGAGGACAGAAAAAAACATAAGAAGAAAGGGGCTATGATTGAGGACTGGACTTCAGATAAAGGTATTCTTGAGGGGTTTTATGTGAAGAGTAATGGTAATCCTGATTTCTTACTGTCTTTTGAGGGCAAGAAGGTTGCTGTAGAGTGCAAGTATCGAGGTAAGGCTTATTATTTAAATGGTGCTGGAGAGCTCTGTTTGCCCTTAGCTGAAAATACGGTAATTGCTAGATATTATAGATATAAAAAAGAGGAAGAGATTAATGTTTTTCTATTATTTGGTCTTGGCGGTACTGCTAAAGAACCCGAAAGCCTTTATTTAATAAATATTGGTCAATGTTACGATACTAATATTAGGTTTGTATATAAGCGCGGAAATAGAAAAAATTTTGGTGCAAAGTTAAGTGATATAGAAAAATATAAAGTCACAAAGGATGACTTAGTTGAGCGTGTAAAAGTGGGGGGGTGTGCTTTGTAACTTATATCAGTGGTTTTTCAGAAATAATAATCCCATCTTCATCAATATAGATAAAATCAGCAGGGTTAAAGTCTAAACCTACAAAATTCACCGAAACATTGGTTTGCCCAACGCCATTTTTAACTGTTTTAAGTGGATGCGTACCCAATGCCATCACCCCTAGTTGCATAGTTGTCATGTCTACAGAATCACGAATACAGCCATTAATCAAAATACCCGACCATCCATTCTCAACAGCTTTTGCGGCTAGCATATCACCGAGTAGGGCGCGTCGCATGGATGCGCCGCCATCAATGACTAGGACTTTACCTTTGCCGTCTGAATTTACCTGATCTCGTACTAATTGATTATCTTCAAAAAGCTTTAAGGTAACAATTTCGCCATAAAAACGTGTTTTGCCACCATAGCTATTAAAAACCATGCCCGCGGCTTGAACTTCGTCACAGTTTTCGGCGCAGAAATCGTCGGTCAGGTCGGCAGTTTTGAATGGCATGTTTTTCCTTTGTTTTCGACTAATCTAAATGACTGCTCAGATTGCTTCTAAGACTTGTTAGTTCAAGGCGAAAAATGTGAAGTTTACAAGTGCAAATGATCATTTTTCAACGCAGAAATGTCAAGTCTTAGGAGTGAGCTGTGCAGTCCTCTCTAAAACTGGTTCATGGTGTTGTCCTCACCTGCTGCTTTCAACGCTGCATCACCCGAGAAGTATTCCTTATGATCATCACCCATATCGGACCCTGTCATATTCTGGTGTTTAACACAGGCAATTCCTTCGCGAATCTCTTTTCGTTGAACCGCTTTAACATAGCCTAACATGCCTTGATCACCAAAGTATTCTTTCGATAAGTTATCCGTTGATAGTGCCGCAGTATGGTAAGTCGGCAAGGTAATGAGATGATGGAATATACCCGCTTCACGCGCACCATCCGCTTGAAAGGTACGAATTTTCTCATCGGCTGTTTGACCTAATTCAGTTTCATCGTATTTAACGTCCATCAAGTCATTACGATCATAAGCAGACATATCAGAACCTGCTTCTGCCATAGCATCAAATACTTGCTGGCGGAAGTTAAGTGTCCAGTTAAACGATGGGCTGTTATTGTAAACCAGTTTTGCATTCGGGATCACTTCACGTACTGCATTTACCATGCCGCCAATTTGTGTGATATGTGGCTTCTCTGTTTCAATCCAAATAAGGTCAGCGCCGTTTTGTAATGAGGTAATACAATCCAACACACAACGTGCTTCGCCTGTGCCTTCTTTAAACTGGAAAAGGTTGCTGGGTAAGCGCTTAGGGCGTACTAGCTTACCATTTTGTTTTATTACAAGATCACCGTTTTCCATGCTATCCAGCGTCACTTCTTCACAATCCAAGAATGCATTGTATTGGTCGCCTAAATCACCAGGCTCGTTAGTCACTGCAATTTGCTTGGTTAAGCCAGCGCCGAGTGAGTCGGTGCGGGCAACGATGATGCCGTTATCGATGCCAAGTTCTAAAAAGGCATAGCGAACGGCGCGGATTTTCCCGAGGAAGTCTTCGTGCGGAACGGTCACTTTGCCGTCTTGATGACCACATTGTTTTTCATCTGATACTTGGTTTTCAATTTGGATACAGCAAGCCCCAGCTTCAATCATTTGCTTTGCCATTAAGTAGGTGGCTTCTGCGTTGCCAAAGCCAGCATCAATGTCTGCAATGATCGGCACAACGTGGGTGACATGTCCGTCAATAGCAGCTTGTACTTCTTTTTCTTTTGCTGAATCACCTGCGCTACGTGCTGCATCTAGCTCTCTAAATAAGCCACCCAGTTCACGCGCATCGGCTTGGCGTAAGAATGTGTAAAGCTCTTTAATCAACATCGCAACAGATGTTTTTTCATGCATTGATTGGTCAGGCAAAGGACCAAACTCAGAACGAAGCGCTGCAACCATCCAGCCAGAAAGATATAAATAACGACGGTCTGTTGAACCTTCAAAATGCTTCTTAATCGAAATCATTTTTTGTTGGCCGATAAAACCGTGCCAGCAACCTAATGATTGTGTGTATTTTGAGCTATCAGCATCATAAGCATCCATGTCTTTGCGCATGATGTCAGCGGTATATTGTGCTATCGCTATGCCATCTTTGAATTTATTTTGTGCGCGCATTCGGGCAACGGACTCTGGGTTAATCGCGTTCCACGAAGCCCCTTGAGCATCTTTGAGAGTTGCTGCTGATTTTATATCGTTCTGGTATTGTGACATGGGTTTCCATCCTTTATAGAGAGTTTTGTAGTTATAACTACAAAGGTAGAAGGAAACCCATTATTAAACAAGTTTATTGTTTAAATTTTTAGTATTATAAAATCATATACTGAGATTGATTAAGTAGTCGTTATTTATATACTACTCTTATTGCGCTTAGCCCACCAATTCCTAGCCATCTCTAAAGCATCATCATGGGTGTTTGCTTTATCCATCGTGTACAAGGTGATTGCTGCTGTGCCTATGATGGCACCGACGCCATATTCATCCTCTTCTTCACCGCGCCATACTCGGGCTAATTTTTCAGGGTCTAAAACTTTGTCTTTAACGTGGCGTTTGGGAAATAGGGGCGACCACTCTTCTTCGATGGCTTTTTTGTTTTTAATAGAACGAACCAGATTAGTCATATCAGGATTCCACTCTGTTTCACCACCATCGCCTTTTATAACAGCCATCGAAGGCTGATTTAGCATTAATGATGCTTCTTGGTGGGTGTCACGATAGGCAGGATGATGGATACCTTGCATAGAGCAATTTGCACTACAAGGGTTGATTAATCGTGTGAAGGTATTCACCGGTGAGCGCAAACCGAGTATCCATTTTAAATTCATGATGCGTGCCAGTTCAGGTAAAAAATCATGTAATGGTAGATACGCAAAGTTATGCGACTTAATATGTTCGCCCGCTTGCTCAAATGAATTTGCAATGGGAATATTCAGCATTTTGAGTACATCATCGGTGTAAATTCGATTGGCTGTGTGCCCGCCTTCACCGTGTATTAAAACACTAATGTCATTTTCAGCTAGCAGCCATAAAGTTAAAATAAACCACGGTAAACGGCGGGCTTTTCCCGCGTAGCTTGACCAATCTAAATCAATCGTTGGCATATTTTGAGGAATGCTTAAAACATTGTTGGTTGCATCGACAAAACCTGCTAATTCTTCACTGCTTTCTTCTTGATGACGCATCAGCATCATGAAAGCGCCCAGTTGCTCTGGTTCAACTTCACCTTTTAAAATCATTGCCATCGACGCTTTGGCTTCATCGTAAGTGAGATTACGTGAACCTGTTTTACCTTTGCCTAGTATGCGTACATATTGTGCAAAATCATGTTCTGTCGGTGTAGGCTCTGCATCGATGTCAGTATTGGCTTGTTCAGTCATGGTAATCCTAAATATTGAAGCTGGATCGCTATTTTAGATAAATTACAAAGAAAAGAAAGCGCCATTTTTTTTTTAGGGTTTTTGAGTGAAATTTAAAAGCGTTGATTGTTTCACATTACCAGGCTGATTTACTCAACCAAAAATCCAAACCTTGTGCATTAAGTTTGGTGTCAAAATCTATATTCTTTTCATAGAATGCTCTGGATTCTATAGCGCCCATTTCATCAATGGTATCTAATAAATAATCTTTAAGTTTTTGTTGAATATAATCAACACGATTTTCAGAGTTTTTGTCCTTACCCGTAAAATACTCTTGTGCATCCAACGCAATATTTGCAAATTGTCGCACACTGCGTTTTAGTTGCTTAACAATTTCAGGAGTAGGGGTGATCTCCCCAAAATGAGTGAGGTACATGATTTCAGGCTTTAGCGACATCAAACAATCAATGCTCTGTAGTAGCGAACCAGGGTCAAATTGCACAGGCGTAGTCGCCGCAAATATCAAACGGCCTTGTTTAGTCATCAGTTGCGGATAACCAATGCCAAACGTATCTCCTGTGAAAATGCTTTTACTTTGTATGTCATAAACACAAAAATGATGACGTGCATGACCGGGCGTATCGTAAAACTCTAACTCACGTCCATTAAAATCAACTTTGAAAAAACCAGGCGCTTCAATCACGCGTGAAGCATCAACAGGACGAATTTCACCGTAAAATTTTTTAAACAGTTTCTCACCATAAACGGCGATTGTCCCAGCAATCAATTTACTCGGGTCAATCATATGCGCCGCACCAAAAGGATGTACGATTAACTTTGCATTTTTACAGCGATGCATAAACTCACCTGCACCACCCGCATGATCAAGATGAACATGGGTGGGGATGACATAAGCTACATCATCAAAGCTTAAACCTTTTGATGCCAGTACTTCGTCGACATAAGGCACACTATGCGTCGTACCTGTTTCAATAATGGCAACTTGCCCCGCTTGTTCTAATAGGTAGATGCTAGCAATGCCTGATTGTGCATATTCGGCATCTATCATGGTGATGCCGTGATTGTAGTTTTTGTTGTTTCTATTCATGTTCTTTTTTATAGACTAAATTTACTATTAATATCATTAATTTTCACACCCCCTTACTTTTACATGATGTTTCAGTAAAGATGAAATATCATGTAAAAGTAGGGGGGGGGTATCATTAAAAAAAATAAAGATAAATATATTGTTATTAACTACTTATGCATGTTTCACGCAATACACTTTGCGTGATGGATTTTTCATCAAAAGTATTTGGAATGCTAGCTTTTTTCTTCAAAATATCTGCAATTAACCTTGGTTCATAAAAGTTTGTAGTGAACTATGATAACAGTAGCTGACAAGCAGGCTATATTATATATCTGATAAGCGATAGAAATGTTATTTAACATAATATACATTATGCGCAGTTATTGCGAAATAGGAGAGAAGCACGCCCCCCGACTTTTACATGATGTTTAAACTGTTTCTATCCTAGTTTAAATAATCTATTGAAGTTCTCTGTCGATACCTTTGCGATATGTTCGTAGCTACAGCCACGCAAATCTGCCATTTTTTCTGCAACGTATTTCACATATGCTGGTTGGTTTGGTTTTCCGCGTTTTGGTACTGGTGCTAACCACGGTGAATCTGTTTCTATTAAAAACTTATCTTCTGGGACTTTCTGCGCAACATCCTGCAGTTCTTTTGCTGAGTTAAATGAAACAATGCCGGAGAATGAAATGTAAAAGTTTAAATCCATCGCTTGTTTGGCCGTTTCCCAATCTTCGGCAAAACAATGCATCACGCCGCCTACTTTATCGGCATTTTCTTCTTTTAGGATTCTAATCGTGTCTGCTCGTGCTGAGCGTGTGTGAATGATTAATGGTTTTTGTATTTTTATCGCAGCTCGAATATGGTTTCGGAACATATCATGCTGCCATGTCATATCATCATCTTCACAACGAAAGTTGTCTAACCCCGTCTCTCCAATGGCGATAACTTCTTTGTGTTGGGCTAATTCAACCAGTTCAGCAACGCTGGGTGCGTAAGATTCTTTGTGTGTGGGATGCACTCCTACCGAACAGTAGATATTCGGGTGATTTTGCGCAGGCTTTAAAACATCTTGAAAATGCTCTGTGTCGATACAAACACATAAGAATTGGCTAACATCAAAATCTTTTGCAGCTTCAATCATCTCTGAAAAATTATTGTTGAATAGCGTGAGATCTATTTTATCAAGGTGGCAGTGAGAATCTGTCAGCATTTGGCTTGAATATCCGTATTATTTAAATTAAAGCACGGATTATAGATATAAGAGATGTAAAAAGCACACCCCCCTACTTTTACATGATGATTTTATTTAAGCCTTTGAACATACTTTAGTAAAATCATACCATTAATTAATAGAAACGCACCAAGGGTGGAACATTTGCACGATTTCCCAGCATTGTTTCGATGATTAGTTTTACCTTTGCTTTTGTTGTACCTGCAAATTGTATTCCAAGGCCCTGCGTGCCTCTTTCACAAGATTTTGGCGCAATCCAAACAACTTTGCCTGGGATGGCTAACTTTTTACTATTTGACTGTAATTGCATTGATACAACAACTTCATCACCAAATACTAGGCTAGAATCCTTTGTAGGAACAAATATTGCGCCCCCACGAATAAAAGGCATATAGCTTGAATGTAATGCGGCATCGTCTTTTAGTACTAAATTTAAAAGTGTACGTTGAGGTTTTATCTCTTCAACTACTGCGGCTTCTGGGGTGCTTTGTGGTTCAGTATTCATAATCTATTTTATAATTATTATTAATATTGTAAGGAATGTAAGTTTACGATTCGTTCGTAGAACTAGCCTGTAGCCACAACAGTAACATGTTTTCAACAAAAATTAGAGAATTAACAGATGTATGGATGTATTGCTTTTGTGCAATCAGTTGTTGATATAAGTCCCACTGTTTTTGATCTGGAATAATTCTCTCAAGCTTACTCAATATCTCGCTATTGTAACCTTGATTTATTTCACTTTTTTGCGTTGAAGTTACTCTTGATTTAATCAGTGTCTGTAGCCATCTAATCTGCCAATTTAGCAATGTTTGGGGATCAAATTTTTCCCAGTTTTTTGCGACTTCTGTGATTGGCTTTTGTTTTAGGCAACTTGCCAAAAGCTGATTGCCAAATTCTTCTTTGCTTTGTATTTCCTCATCACTGATAGCAAGTGCGGTTAATGGTTGCCCATTCGCCATATCAAGTAACTCTTCTGCTTGCGTAAGCTCTGGTGACTGTGATTTTAGCCATGATAATGCCTGATTTTTTTCAGGTGTTGTTAGTGTTAATAACTGGCAGCGGCTCTTAATTGTGGGGAGAATTTTCCCTAAGTTTGTCGCAACTAATATTATAACGGTATTATCCGCTGGTTCTTCCAATGATTTTAAAAGGCTATTGGCCGCATTTTGATTCATGCGCTCAATGGGGTTTATCATAATCACGCGATAACCTTGGAAGCTACGCGTGTAATTAATAAATTCTGATAACTGCCTTATTTGATCCACACTGATTTGCTGTTTATCTTCTAATAGCTCTATCTGCATAAAATCAGGGTTGGCATTCGCGTGGTAAGTTTTACATGATTGGCAGTTTTGACATGCTTTATTATTAACAGGCGCGGTGCACAACAAAGATGTTGCAATTTTTTTAGCAAAATCAAGTTTACCCGTTCCGTCAGCACCCACTAATAATAACGCATGAGGCAAGTGGTCTTGTGATCTAGCTGTCGTGAACTTATCCCATGATGTTTCATGCCAAGGGTATTCAGGGTTGGTGGAGGTCTTCATCGGTGGTATTTAGAATGTTAAGTCATCTAAAACACTGCTGATCTGTTGCTGTACAGTTTCAAGATCATATTGTGCATTGATGATTCTATAGCGGGCTTTATCAGATTCTGCCATTTTAAGATATTGAGCTCTTACACGATTAAAGAAGTCGATATGTTGTTGCTCAAAGCGGTCTGTCTCTCCCCTGCTTTGTGCGCGGGCTAAACCAATATCGGCTTCTAAATCAAACAGAAACGTATAATCAGGGCGTAAATCATCTTGAACAAAGGTTTCAAGTTGCGCAATTTTGTTTAAATCTATACCGCGTCCCGCACCTTGGTAGGCGTAACTCGCATCGGTAAAACGATCACACAATACCCATTTTCCTTGTTCTAAGGCAGGAATTATCTTTCGGTGTAAATGTTCTGCGCGTGCGCCAAACATGAGTAATAATTCTGTTGTGTGATGCATTTCAGGTAGGTCTTTTGAGATAAGAATCTCTCGAATTGCCTCGCCCGTTGTTGTTCCGCCAGGTTCTCGTGTCAGTAGTATCTCATGCCCTGCTTCTTGGAGTTTGTCGGCGATAAAGGCAATATTGGTGGTTTTACCTGCGCCTTCTACCCCTTCAAAGGTGATAAACAAACCTTGTTTATTCTTAGACACCTATTTACCACCTTTGTAGCGGCTGGCTTTTCCACCTAATAAATACTTTATCACTGCTTTTTTATGTTCGCTGTAAGTCTTTGAAAAATATGATTTTCCGTTGCCTTTCGCAACAAAATATAATATATCACCTTCCGCGGGATTAAAGGCTGCTTTTATTGATGCTGCACTTGGCGTAGCAATCGGTGTTGGGGTAAGTCCTTTTCGTGTGTAGGTATTGAAAGGCGTATCTTGTTTTAAATCTTTTTTGCGAATATTGCCTTTGTATTTATCGCCCATACCGTAGATAACGGTTGGGTCGGTTTGTAACAACATACCCTTTTTTAAACGATTGATAAATACACGAGCTACTTTGCCTCTATCGTCGGGGTGCCCAGTTTCTTTTTCGATAATGGAAGCTAAGATCAAAGCATCGTAAGGTGTTTTTATACCTTTATACTTTGTTCTATCTTGCCACTCTTTGTCTAAAGCTTTTAACATGGCATTGTGGCTACGTTGTAAAAACTGTAGATCAGTTGTTCCTCTGGGATAGCTAAAAGTATCAGGGAAAAACCAGCCTTCGGGTTGGTGCTGTTTATACTTTGTATCCAGTTTTGACATGATGTTTTTATAATCATTATCAGAGAGTGTCTGCTTTAGATTTTTATCTGCTTTGATTATGGCAATGATCCCTTTAAATTGGCCACCTTCAGGAATCTGCGTTTGATATTGTAACGTCTTACCTTTGATAAATAATGACAATATCGCTTCAGGCGTCATCCCTTTCTCAAGCTTGTACTCACCTGCTTTAATATTTATTTTTTTCTTATCGAACTTGGCCAAAAATAAGAAAAGAAATGCAGGTTTTAGTATGTTTTTAGATTCTAGTTCTTTAGAAACAGTACGGATATTACTGCCTTTTTTTATTTCAAAGACTTCAACATCTTCTGCCAATGTGAATTGCTGAAACTCCGTGTACTGAGTGTAGGCATAGAATGCTACACCACCAACAATTATTAGAACTAGCGGTAATAAAACCTTAAAAAAGAACTTCATGCTTGTAACCTGCTACAAAACTTCGGCAAAAACTTTTACAAAAGAAAACACATTAGATCTTTTTAAAGATTAAGGTTCCATTTGTGCCACCAAAACCAAATGAGTTACTCATAGCAACATCAATTTTCGCATCACGCGCGGTGTTAGCCACATAATCAAGATCACAATCAGGGTCTTGATTGTCGATATTGATGGTTGGCGGTAAGATTTGATCACGAATTGCCAGTACGCTAAAGATAGCTTCAATACCACCTGCTGCACCCAATAAATGGCCTGTCATGGATTTGGTAGAACTTACTGCTAATTTGTAAGCATGATCACCAAATGCACGTTTAATTGCATTGGTCTCTGCCACATCGCCTGCAGGCGTTGATGTTCCATGTGCATTTACATAATCAACATCTTCAGGGTTTAGTCCTGCATCTTTTAGTGCGTGATCGATACAGCGTGCCGCACCTTCACCATCGGTTGAAGGTGATGTCATGTGATAAGCATCACTGCTCATTCCAAAACCAACTAATTCACACATTATTTCTGCACCGCGTGCTTTAGCAAATTCATATTCTTCAAGCACTAATACACCAGCGCCATCACCGAGTACAAAACCATTACGATCTTTATCCCATGGGCGACTAGCGGCTGTTGGATCATCATTACGTGTTGATAATGCACGCATAGCCGCAAAACCACCTATGCCTAATGGTGTCGTACACATTTCGGCACCACCACCTAACATCACGTCTGCATCACCATAACTGATCATGCGTGCGGCATCTCCAATACTATGTGTTGCGGTTGCACAGGCAGAAACAGGCGACATATTGTGACCTTTTAAGCCCAACATAATTGAAATATTACCTGCAACCATATTTACGATAGCACTGGGTACAAAAAATGGTGATATTTTGCGAGGACCACGCTCTAAATAAACTTTTGTATCACGCTCGATAGTCCCAATGCCTCCGATGCCCGAACCGACGATAGTACCTATACGATGTGCGTTTTCTTCAGTAACTTCAAGACCAGAATCTTTCATTGCATCAAAAGCTGCGCCAACGCCATAATGGATAAAGGGGTCCATTTTTTTAAGATCTTTTTTAGCAATATAATCAGTGGCAGTAAAATCATCGACGTTACCTGCGATTTTTACCGAGAAGTCAGCAGTATCAAAATATTCAGGTGGAATCAAACTGATGCCACTGACACCTTCTGTGATATTTTTCCATGCTTTTTCTATTGATGATCCTACAGGAGAAACGATTCCAAGACCTGTAACTACTACTCGACGTTTTGACACTGGATAATCCTTTTTAAAGTTTCAATACAATATTTTAGTGCTATGTTTTTACAAAAAAAAACCGCAGATGACAAATAGTTTCTGCGGTTTTTTATAACAATCTAGTTAATAAATTAACCTTTATTGTTGGTCACGTAGTCTATTGCTAGCTGAACTGTTGTGATTTTCTCTGCTTCTTCATCTGGAATTTCAGTTCCAAACTCTTCTTCTAGAGCCATTACAAGCTCAACAGTATCCAGTGAGTCTGCGCCTAGGTCATCAACAAAAGAAGCGGCATTAGTAACTTCTGATTCTTCAACGCCTAACTGCTCAACTACGACACTTTTAACGCGTGTTTCAATATCACTCATGATAAATAATTCCTTAATAATAAAAATAGTACTGCGCGGATAAAACCGCATGTTGAATCGCTACTTCAATGAAATAGTAGATTCATCAAAATAATCTGGGGCTATTGTAGAGAATTTCAAGTCACTACACAATTAGAGTTTTTGACTCTTTGTGGATATTATAAACGATAAAAAATCCTATGACATATACATGCCACCATTAACATGCAAAGTCTCACCTGAAATATATGCACCCATATCTGAGGCTAGGAATAAAACGGCATTGGCTATATCTTCTGATTGCCCAAGTTTCCCTAATGGAATATTTTCAAGTAACTTCTCTTTGATTGCTTCGGGAAGTTCTTTGGTCATATCGGTATCGATAAAGCCTGGTGCTACCACATTAACCGTAATATTACGCGAACCGATTTCTTGCGCTAATGATTTTGAGAAGCCCACAACACCCGCTTTTGCCGCCGCATAGTTTGCTTGCCCTGCATTGCCTGTTGAACCCACAACGGATGAAATTGATATAATACGCCCACTACGCGCCTTCATCATTCCGCGTAACACGCTTTTGCTTAATCGATAAACAGACGTGAGATTGGTGTCAATAATGTCACCCCACTCCTCTTCCTTCATCCTCATCATTAAGTTATCACGCGTAATACCTGCGTTATTGATTAGAATGGTAATCGCGCCAAAGTCATCTGTAATAGTTTTTAGTGTGCTAGCAATCGAATCTGTATCCGTTACATTTAGCACGAGCCCTGTGCCAGCAATATTTGATGCTTTAAAGTAATCGCTGATGGCTTCTGCGCCACCTTCGGATGTAGCGGTTCCAATTACGGTTGCTCCTGCTTTGCCGAGTGACTCAGCTATTGCACGCCCTATTCCCCTACTTGCACCCGTTACTAATGCTATTTTTCCTTCTAAATTTATCATTCTTTATTTCCCTGTTTTAATCTCTGTTTATATTTATTCAAAGCACACCCCCCCTACTTTTACATGATGTTTACATTTGTTACATGATATTTAAATGGTAACTTATTCGTACCGTAGCCTTGCCTTTTAACAAAAACAACCTAACTCTAAGCCTCGCACATAGATAACGCTTTTTCTAATGATGCGGCATCGCTTATGCAAATATTACCCAATGCACGGTTGATACGTCTATTTAAGCCGAAGAGTACTTTGCCTGGACCAAATTCTATAATGGTTTTAGCGCCCTGCTCTGTATGTAAATTATTGATGGTATCAACCCACAGTACAGGCTGGTAGAGCTGTTTGGCTAGTGCAGTTTTTTGATCATTTGTATTGGTAAAGCTTTTTGCTTCAAAATTTTGTAGTACAGGGTATTTTGAATCTGCAAAGCTTGTATTTTCAAGCGCCATACTTAACTGCGTTGCTGCACCTTTTAATAAACTACAGTGCGATGGAACGCTGACGGGTAATTTGATGGCACGTTTTGCCCCTGCTTTGGTTAGCTTTTCGATGGCAAAATCAACCGCATCAGCTTCACCTGCAATAACTACTTGCCCCGGTGAATTAAAGTTCACCGCTTCTACGATGCCTTTATCGCTCGATTCTGCACATATTTTAACAATTACATCATCATCTAAGCCTAAAATCGCCGCCATTGCACCCGCACCTTCAGGGACCGCTTGTTGCATGAGTTGTGCGCGTTGTGAAACTAATTTTATGGCATCACTAAAATCAATTACACCACTTGCTACTAACGCAGAATATTCACCAAGGCTATGCCCTGCCATGCCAATAGGTAAACAGCCACCTTGAGCTAGCCAAATACGCCACACAGAAATGCCGGCTGCTAACATTATTGGTTGTGTGTTTTCGGTTTGGTTAAGTGCGCTACCGTCTTCTTTATGGGTGATTGCCCAGAGGTCTTTACCTAGTGCATCAGAGCCTTCTTGAAAGGTATCTTTAACTTGATTAAAGCTGCTCGATAATTCAGATAACATCCCAACAGATTGTGAGCCTTGACCAGGAAATACAGCGGCGAATTTCATATATTTATATCCTTTCCAGATTGAATTTTTTTAAAGCGCCCACATAATATTAGGTATTGTGCAATTATGCACAGATTAATTCTGGCTGATCACTGTAAATTTAGTGTTAAGTTCAGATGTTGTAATATAGGTGCATTAAAAATAGCTTGTTAATTAGAGCTAGTAATGGATAATACGCCGATTCTCAGTGGAGCAGTAAATAGAAATAGTATGGCTAAAGAAGAAAGCATAGAAATGGAAGGAACAGTAGTGGAGACACTACCAAACACAACCTTCAAAGTAGAACTAGAAAATGGACACGTAGTAAATGCCCATATATCAGGTCGTATGCGTAAAAATTATATTCGCATATTGACAGGTGATCAGGTCACGGTGCAATTAACACCTTATGATTTGACTAAAGGACGTATTACTTACCGTAGCAAATAAGTGTTACTGGCTCGCAGAGCTAACACAAATATTAAAACAAGAAAGGCAACCTTTTGGTTGCCTTTCTTGTTTGTGTGGAATATAGAAAATTAAAAGCACACCCCCCTAGTTTTACATGATGCTTTAATTTCAAGCATCATGTAAAACTAGGGGGGTGTGCTTTTAAAATGACCTTATTTAGCGCTATTTACTATTAAGCCTTAGCCGTTGCCTTTTCATCATTAAAGGTTATAAGTAACTTATCCGACTTCTCAGAGATGCGAACTGTGCCGCCTTCTTTGCTTAACTTACCGAAGAGCAACTCATCTGCAAGTGGACGCTTTATATGCTCTTGAATCAAGCGCTCCATCGGTCTTGCACCCATCTTTACATCGTAGCCCTTTTCAGCTAACCAGCGTTTTGCTTTTGCATCAACAATCAGCGTTACTTTCTTTTCGTGCAGTTGTTCTTCAAGGCGGATTAAGAACTTATCGACGATAGAGATAATTACTTTCTCATCTAGCGCTTTAAACTGAATCACACCATCCAAACGGTTGCGAAATTCAGGCGTGAATACTTGTTCGATTGCCTTCATCACATCCATGGTGTGATCTTGCTTAGTAAAGCCCATTGAGCTTCTGCTCATGCTTTCAGCACCTGCATTACTGGTCATGACTAGTATTACATTTCTAAAGTCTACCTTGCGACCTGTGCTGTCGGTTAAGAACCCGCTATCCATGACTTGTAGTAATAGATTGAAAACATCGGGGTGTGCTTTTTCGATTTCATCCAATAACAGAACTGCATGTGGGTTTTTATTAACGGCATCGGTTAACAAACCACCATCATCAAAGCCGACATAACCTGGAGGCGCACCGATTAAGCGCGATACGGTATGGCGCTCCATGTATTCTGACATATCAAAGCGAATCAGCTCAATACCTAAGTTTTCGGCTAATTGCATCGTCACTTCGGTTTTACCAACACCTGTAGGCCCTGCAAATACGAATGACCCAATTGGCTTGGTGTCTTCGCGCAAACCAGAACGTGACATTTTAACCGCTGTAACTAATTGGTCGATTGCCATATCTTGACCGAACACAACGCGTTTGAGGTTAAGATCAAGATTGCGAAGCACTTCCATATCAGAACTTGAAACTGTTTTAGGTGGTATACGTGCTATTTTTGCCACAATCGCTTCTACATCGCTAACAGTAATTTTCTTTTTGCGTGTTGCTTTTGGCTGTAGTTGGCGATTTGCGCCAGCCTCATCGATAACGTCGATAGCTTTATCTGGCAAGAAACGATCTGTGATGTAGCGCTCGGCTAATTTTGCGGCTGATTCTAACGCAGGCAAAGTGTATGAAACATCGTGATGTTCTTCAAATCGGCTTTTAAGACCTTTAAGAATCTTGATGGTTTCATTAACGCTTGGCTCATTAATGTCGATCTTTTGGAAACGACGTGCAAGCGCCCTCTCCTTCTCAAAAATGCTGTGATACTCTTGGAATGTGGTTGAACCAATACATTTCAATTCACCCGTTGCCAGCATGGGTTTGAGTAAGTTTGATGCATCCATCGTGCCACCAGAAGTTGCACCAGCCCCAATCATAATATGAATTTCATCAATAAAAAGAATAGCATGCTCTTCTTTCTTAATTTGATTTAGAACACCTTTTAAACGTTTCTCAAAGTCGCCACGGTATTTTGTACCTGCAACTAACGCCCCTAAATCTAATGAATAAATAATAGCTTCTTGTAAAACTTCAGGCACTTCTTTATCTACGATGCGTTTTGCTAAGCCTTCTGCAATGGCAGTTTTACCAACACCTGATTCGCCTACGAGTAAGGGGTTATTTTTTCGTCTGCGACACAAAACTTGAACGGTGCGCTCAACTTCATCTTCACGACCGATTAAGGGGTCAATCTTACCTGCTTTGGCCGACTCATTAAGATTCGTTGAAAATTGCTCAAGTGGTGATTGTTTTTCTTCCGCTTCTGCACCTTCTTCAGATGTTGCTTCACCTTGTTGTTCGCTGTCATTGATTTCATCTAATGTGAAATCTGAAAGCAGGGTTTCATCTTTATGAATATCATGAGAAACATAATTTACGAGATCAAGACGACTCATATCTTGACGGCCAAGATAGTAAACCGCGTGTGATTCTGGTTCGCCAAATATAGCAACAAGAATATTTTCGCCTGTCACTTCACCTTTGCCTGTTGCTTGAACATGATAAACAGCACGCTGAATAACACGTTGAAAACCAAGTGTTGGTTGAGTTTCGCGTGGGTCTTCTTCGGATAATAACGGTGTATTATCTTCAATGTAGCTATCAAGCTCTGTTTGTAAAACAGGAATATCAACGCCACAAGCACGCAATGCTTTTGCGGCCGATGGATTATTCGCCATGGAGAGTAATAAATGTTCAACCGTTACAAATTCATGACGCTTATCGCGCGCATCCCTGAACAGTTTATTTATCGAGTATTCGACTTCAGTACTTAACATTATGTATTTCTCCTTTTATAACTAGAGTTCTTGCCCGTGTGTTTCTTGTATCTATATTCAATCTTGCTCCATTGTACAAAGTAGCGGATGTTCATTTTCTTTGGCGTAGTCATTTACCATAACGACTTTTGTTTCTGCAATGTCTTGCGAGAAAACACCGCAAACACCTTGACCCTTGGTATGTACATTCAGCATGATTCTGGTTGCTGTTTCTTCATCTAAATTAAAAAATAAACTTAGAATTTCGACGACAAACTCCATCGGAGTAAAATCATCGTTAACCAGTATAACCTTATAACGCTTAGGCTCCGCTACTTCTGGGCGGGATTCCAGTACCACCAAGCCAGATTCATGATCGTTATCTTCATCTGAATGATTTGAACCGATAGCATGCCAGCCGTTCTTTATTGTGAAATTAGACATCTATTAATCCATGTGGGCGATCATTTGATCACCAAACTCTGAGCTACTGACTTCAACCGCATTATCCATTTGCATGGAAAAATCAAAGGTTACTCTCTTCGCTGCAATCGCACCAGAAAGCGCTTTAACTACAAGGTCAGCCGCTTCTAGCCATCCCATATGTCTTAACATCATTTCTGCCGATAATATAATTGAACCAGGGTTCGCTTTATTTTGACCCGCAATCGGTGGAGCCGTTCCGTGTGTTGCTTCAAATAATCCAATCGTGTCGGATAAATTTGCACCCGGTGCAATGCCAATACCACCTACCTGAGCCGCTAATGCATCTGAAATGTAGTCGCCATTTAGATTAAGCGTGGCGATCACATCGTATTCCAATGGGTACAATAAAATATTCTGTAAAAAGGCATCAGCGATAACATCTTTAATCACAATGTCACTGCCAGTCTTTGGGTTTTTAAACGATAACCAAGGGCCTCCGTCTAATTCAGTTGCGCCAAATTCATTACGCGCAAGGTCATAACCCCATTGTTTGAATCCACCTTCGGTGAATTTCATAATATTTCCTTTGTGTACTAAAGTCAGACTCGGCTTATCATTATCAATTGCGTATTGAAGTGCTTTTCGAACTAATCTTTCTGTACCTTCTTTAGATACGGGTTTGACCCCTATTCCAGATGTTTCTGGGAAACGGATTTTGGTTACGCCCATCTCGTTCTGTAAGAAATCGATTACTTTTTTAACTTCATCAGATCCACTTTCCCATTCGATACCAGCATAAATATCTTCTGAGTTTTCGCGGAAAATAATCATGTCCGTCTTTTCAGGTTCGCGTAATGGACTAGGCGTGCCTTCGTAATAGCGCACAGGACGCATACAGGTGTATAAATCCAACTCTTGGCGCATGGTTACGTTTAAAGAGCGTATACCACCACCTACTGGCGTTGTTAATGGGCCTTTGATAGAAACGACGTATTCTTTTAACGCATCCATTGTCTCTTCTGGCATCCATACATCTTCGCCATAAACCTTGGTTGACTTCTCACCCGCAAAAATTTCCATCCAATGAATTTTCTTTTTTCCCGAATAGGCCTTCTCAACTGCGGCATCAATCACTTTTTTCATGACTGGTGTTACATCGATGCCAATTCCATCGCCTTCTATGTAGGGAATTATTGGTTCATCGGGAACATTGAGTGAAAAATCTGCATTAACTGTGATTTTCTCACCTGCGTCAGGGATTTTGATGTGTTGGTAGGTCATTAACTGTCTCCAAAATTGATTCTTACAGGATGGGGCTATTGTATCTCAAAATCAAGTCAGATCAGGCTTTTGTTTTTCTGAAAATCTGTTAAATTACGCTTCGATAAATATTACCCTGTCACCATCAATCAAGGAAAGAACACTATGAAATACCATGTATACGGAATTGGCAACGCATTAGTTGATAAAGAGTTTGAAGTAAGTGATCAATTCTTAGCCTATAATGGGATTGAAAAAGGTTTGATGACATTGATTGAACAAGATCAATTAGTATCACTACTCACAAACTTGAATGAAAAGTTTGGTTTAAAGAAACGTGCAGGCGGTGGTTCAGCAGCTAACACAATAGTAGCAGTTAGCCAATTTGGTGGAAAAACATTCTACGCCTGTAAAGTTGCAGATGATGAGACGGGTGACTTCTACATGAAAGATTTAGCCGTCGCAGGTGTTAAAACAAAACTAGATCAAGTAAAAGGCGATGGTGTAACAGGTGAATGTCTTGTTATGGTGACAGACGATGCAGAACGAACCATGAATACCTATCTTGGCATTACCTCAGATTTTTCCGAGCAAGATTTACACCTTGATGAATTAAAAGATTCTGAATATTTATATATTGAAGGGTATCTCGTGACCTCTGATGTTTCTCGCAACGCGGCGATTAAAGCGCGACAAGTTGCAAAAGGAAATGGCGTTAAAACAGCATTTACCTTTTCTGACCCAGCTATGGTGACTTATTTTAAAGACGGCGTTTCTGAAATTATTGGCGATGGAGTTGATGTACTATTCTGCAACGAGGAAGAAGCACAAATTTATACAGGCACAAACAACCTTGACGATGCAATATCGGCACTATCAAATATTGCAGATAAAATCATTGTGACGCTTGGCCCTAAAGGCGCAAAAGTCATCACGGGCGATAAGCATGTGGATATTGAGGTAAGCGCAGTAAAAGCCATTGATACCAATGGTGCGGGGGATATGTTTGCAGGTGCCTTTATGTATGGCTTAACACAGGGGATGAGTGATCGTGATGCAGGCATGTTAGCAAGTGAATCCGCAGCACGTATTGTGGCTACCTTTGGTGCAAGATTAGAGAAAGATGTACAACAGGATTTAGCGCGAAAATACTTGAATTAAAAGCAGTTCTGCTGGGCTTTCGAAGTGCCCGCCTTCTCCAAAAAAAAATTTAAATCAGGGTCGGCTATCAGCCATCAATTCATCAAGCGCTTGTTGTGCAAGATCAGGATTAGCAAAGTCTTTCTTTTCTAGCATCTCACATTCATCTCTAACCATTTCAGCAATGGTGACAGGATAGAATCGACAGTCTTCTGGACGATCATGATAAATATCGCAAGTGAAAAAAGTCTCCGATTGCTTTCTTAAAAACGGGCATAGGGTGATCTCTTCGCCTGATTCTGGGTGCATCCAGATTTTCCCATCGCGTACATAACGCGCTATATCAGGTCTGAAAACTTCCCAATATTCAATTTCATCTGCCGATGCAGATAAGCGACCGTTGCTGTATTTTGTACAGCACTTTCCACAGGAGTTACACACTTTCATTGCTGTTTTCCTTAGTTAAAGCAGCCCTTGGTTTAAAGCCCTTGAATATACTGAGCATGTGTTGATTCAACTACCATTTTATCCAGCTGCGTTTGCGAGTCTTTTTCACCCTTTAGCAAGTTTTCAAAATATTGGATAAGCTGAACTTTGTCTAATGCTTCTTTCGACCCTGCACCAATATCGGTTAGATCAATAAAAAACTCATCAAATAAGCCCGATAAATCATTCACTGCATCGGTATTCAAAAATTGCTCGTGATTATAAATACTGGGGTAGCCGCCGCGTTGTTTATCAATCGCGAAGGACACGCCTTTTACGTTGGTAATGGTGGTGGTTTTTTTGCATTTGAGCATACAGCCATCTTCAATACTGGGTTTTTTACAGCCCACGGTTTGCTGGAAGAAGCACTGCCTGCTGGTCATCATTAAAATGGGGTGATAAATACTGTAAAGCAGTTTGAAGTTTTCGGGACGCTTAATGTTTTTAATCTGCCTTTGATTAATTTCATTGGAGATAAAAGCGCCCGCGCAGCTAAGTTCCTCTTTTAATGTGCGTAACGCATACGAATTGGTTGTGTTTAAAAACGGCCCTGCTATCCATTCGATACCCATTTCATAGGCAATATAGGCGATGCCTGTGTTATTACTGACGATACGCTTGGGTTGTACCTGCTCTAAAATCTTCACGGCTTCGAGGTAATCTTTGCCGATTAAAACAGCAGGAAACCATGGGATTAGTTTGGGGTTATTCTTTAGCAGATTAATATATTTTGGCGAATCTTTTTTAAAGCTCTCAGGTAATTTAAAATACACGTCCGCATCAGTTATATCACACAGGTGAAAGTCCTTTTCTTCACTCACTAAAATGGATAGTGTTGGCTGAGCGTTAATTTTTGGATGATTAGCTAATTTAGGTACATCAACTGGCGCAATCAGTTCTTTAGAATCATTGAGTAGAAATACTATTTTGTTCTTAATTTGCGTGATTTCTTTAAAAGGAATATGCAGATTATCGCCTAGCTGTGAGAAATTAAATTTTTCAACGACTACATCAGCACCCAAGTTCTTAAAGCGTTTTTCAAATTCCGAGTGTTCAAGCCCTACTTTCCCTGCTTCATTCAAATCAGAATTTGATTGGACAGAAAGTGATTCGCCATCATCAATCAAAACTTTAAGACTAAGTGGGTTATTGAGTTCTCCTGAAATGGAAATAAGGAGTTTTCGCTTTTCAATACTCAAGTCTTTAATCTTATCTTCAAGCGTTGCCCCAAGTGCATTTTTATCTGCGTAAAGCTCTTTTTTAACCTCATCGATATGCTGAATTGAAACTGCCTTCTGTGTTTTAACCGCGTAATTTACACTGTTGTCACGCGGATTATCGATAAACATATCTTTTGTAAGATTACCCTTTAAAAATGAATTGGTGAAATCTCGATTGAACACTTTATGAAGGTTAGAATCATCATTCTGTAGCCGCCCTGTTTCAAAACCATTGATGTTTTTGCGCCAACTATCAACCACGGTATAAACGTAATGCGCGCCTTTGATACGCCCTTCTATTTTTAATGAATCCACACCTGCATCCACTAACTCAGGGAGATCAAAATAGGCAGAATTATCTTTTAAATTGAGCGGAAAGCTATTGCCTTCTGCCGTCGGTTCATACTCATCACGACACGCTTGACTGCAACTACCGCGATTTCCTGATTTGCCCACACTCACCGAACTTGAATAACACTGGCCCGAAAAAGCAATACACAAAGCGCCATGCACAAACACTTCGCTTAACAAACCATGTTGATGAGCAATTGCAGTTAATGTTTTGATTTCATCAAGATTCAATTCACGCGATAAATTAAGGCGTGATGCACCTATCCTTGCCAAAAATGGAATCTGACCTTCATTAACCGTGGTTAACTGAGTAGAAGCGTGAATATTAAGGCTAGGAAAGTACTTTTTAACCAGATTAAAAACGCCTAAATCTTGCACAATAATGCCGTCGATTGACGTATTCACCAATCGGTTTAAAAGCTTAAACAACGCAGGGATTTCAGGCTCTAAAATAACCACGTTAATGGTTAAAAAAACCTCACAACCATGCTGATGCGCCAACCGTAAAACCCCTGTTAAATCATCAAAGCTGAGGTTTGTTGCCCTATTTCGAGCATTAAAATTATCCAGCCCACAATAAACCGCATTTGCGCCCGCCACAATCGCCGCTTTAATCGCCTCGACATCCCCACCTGGGGCAAGTAATTCTATTTTTTGAGATGGGTTCATGGGTAATACTTTGATAATTGAGTACAATGAATTTGAAGCGCAGTTTATCTTTATCTAATTATAGTATCTATTTGTTTTTATTTTGTGGGGAATTAAGTACTTTTGAAGCAGTTCTGTTGAGCACACCCCCCCCACTTTTACATGATGTTCGTAACTATCACGCAACAGTTATCTGAATTCAGTACTATTCCATCCCTCAAATTAGAAAAAATAACAATACTTAGGTATGATGCGCCTCATTATTTATGATCATAGTTTAATGGGGATTATCATGAGAAAAGGAATTATTCTTGCAGGTGGCAGCGGCACACGTTTGCATCCGCTCACACAGGTCGTTAGCAAGCAGTTAATGCCCGTTTATGACAAACCGATGATCTATTATCCGATGACGGTTTTAATGCTTTCTGGCATTCGCGATATTCTTATTATCACTACACCCCACGATAGCGAACAATTCCAAAAACAATTGGGCGATGGTTCTAAATGGGGTATCAATATCCAATATGCGGTTCAGCCTAATCCTGAAGGACTCGCGCAAGCGTTTATTATCGGGCGTGAGTTTGTTGGCAATGACCCGGTTACACTAATTTTGGGCGACAATATTTATTACGGCGAGGGCTTATCTGAGCGCTTACTTTCTTTATCAAAACAAGAATCTGGCGCGACCGTTTTTGGCTATTACGTGCGCGACCCTGAACGCTATGGTGTGGTTGAGTTTGATAAAGACGGCACGGCGCTTAGCATTGAAGAAAAACCTGAAAAACCGAAATCAAATTATGCAGTAACAGGTTTGTATTTTTACGATAACGATGTGCTGGATATTGCTAGAGACATCAAACCATCTCCGCGTGGCGAGTTAGAGATTACCGATGTAAACCGTGTGTATCTTGAGCGCGGTGATTTAACTGTTGAAATGCTAAGACGTGGTACGGCATGGCTAGACACAGGCACGCACGCCTCTTTATTGGATGCGGCAAATTACATTCGTGTAATTGAAGAGCGCCAAGGCTTGAAGATCGCCTGCCCTGAGGAAATTGCTTGGTTTATGGGGTTCATCAGCGCAGAAGAGTTACTTACACTAGCGAAACCTTTACAAAAAAGCGGCTACGGTCAATATTTAATCGACATTGTTAATGCGGGGTTGCATTCTTAATGAGCACACAAATTTACCCTTGTCGCATCTGCGAAAACATCGAGCATAATACGACCTACGAAGTGCGCGAAATGATGCTGGGCTTGCGTGATATGCATACCTATTTTGAATGTGCGAGTTGTGGCTGTTTACAAATTGCCAACGTGCCTGAGAATATCCAAGAATATTATCCCAACGAAGATTATTACTCTTACGATGCAGTAAAAGCCGTTTCAGGCATCAAAGGCAAACTAATTAAAATGCGTGATCGCTATGCGGCAACGGGTAGCTGTTTTGTTGGACGCTTAATGCAACGCATTCAACCACATGACAAATTGCCGTCGTTGCGCCATGCAAATGTATCACTTGATTCTAAAATTTTAGATGTCGGCTGTGGTGCTGGGCATCTTTTGCATTCGATGCAAGAAGCGGGCTTTAAGAATCTTTTGGGTATCGATCCTTTTAATGCTAAAGAACTGAATTATGACAATGGTTTGAAAATCGAGCCAAAATCCATCCATGATATGACTGGCAAAAACGAATGGGATTTGATTATGTTTAATCATTCCTTCGAGCATGTTTTTGATCAACACGATGTATTGGAAAAAGTCATGATACTACTTAAAAGTGGGGGGGTGTGCATGATTCGTGTACCTACCGTCACTTCCTGGGCATGGCGTAGTTATGGTGTTGATTGGGTGCAACTGGATGCACCTCGCCATCTGTTCTTACATTCATTACAAAGCATGAATGAACTGGCTGAACAACAAGGCTTTAAACTTGAAAATGTGGTCTACGATTCATTTGCTTTCCAGCAATGGGGTAGCGAGCAATACAAAAAAGACATCGCTCTGCATGATGAAAATTCGTATGCGGTCAGCCCTGAAAAATCGCCTTTCTCATCTGCTGATATTCGTGAATATGAAGAGCACAGTAAAGAGTTGAATGAGTCAAAGTCTGGCGATCAGGCCGCTTTTTATCTTCGTAAGCCGGCATAAATAACTTGGTAACGCGCGATGAGTAAAAAACAAAAAGTGTTAGCCATCGCCTCACCAGGCGGACATTGGATTCAGCTGAATAAAATATGTAATCCTTTGGAAGATCGCTTTGACATGGTTTACGTTACGCCAGGCTCACAGTATTCATCAGCAAAAAAAGGCAGTCGTAAGATTGTAAATATCACTGATGCCAGTGCAACTAGCAAACACAAACTTATTCCACTAGCGTTTCAGCTAATCACACTTTTTATTAAAGAACGTCCTAGCGCCATTATTTCAACAGGTGCTGCACCTGGTGCAATTGCTTTTTTATTAGCAAAAGTTCTACCAATTAAAACCATTTGGGTGGATAGCATTGCCAATACAGCAGAAATCTCACGTTCTGGGCGTATGGTAAAAAAACATGCTGATTTAGTCATTACACAGTGGGAACAACTTAGTAATGATGAAGGTATTGTCTATCAAGGCTCTATATTATGATTTTTGTAGCTGTAGGCACTCAGTTCTCCTTCAATCGCCTCGTCCAATATATGGATGAATGGGCAGTTTCAGATGAAAACACAAATAACGAAACCGTCATAGCGCAAGTCTCTGATGGCGACTACCAAGCCAAAAATATCGAAACACAGCCCTTTATGGATGGCGAGCAGTACAATAAAAACATCCGCGAAGCCTCTGTTTTTGTTTCTCACGCGGGCATGGGCAATATTATTAGCGCACGCGAACAACAAACGCCCATTATCGTGATAAACCGCCAACACAAATTGGGCGAACATCGTAACGATCATCAAGCCGATGGCATAAAGTGGATGGAAAAACTCGATGGTGTCTATACCGCTAGCACTCGTGAAGAGCTTTACGCACACCTCAATAATATTGAGCAATTAAAAACGGCAGATACAAGCGTTGTGGGTAGCGAACAATTATCCAACTACATTGCTGACTTTATTAGCACTGGCAAGCGCTAGGTCTATAATTAATGTTAGCTAAAATCCTTAAAAACCCATTATTAAGACAAAGTCTCTGGTCAATTATCGCCCGTTTCGTTGGCGTGGGTTTAAATTTTGCAGTCGCTATTTTAATTGCTCAAAAACTTCCCAAAGCAGAAGCAGGTATGTTCTTCTTATTGATAACCTATGTCACAGGCTTTGCGCTGTTTAGCCGCATTGGTATTGACCAGTTATTAATGAAAGAAGTCGCAAGTGCGCATGAAGACAACCAAGAATTTCGTAACGGTTTTTTACACAGTAGTTACAAATTTGTTTTTCTCTTGTCGATTGTATTCATCGCGCTGTGGCTGGCACTAAGTCCATTCATTCGAGATTTTTCTTTTGATGGAAAGGTTGATCTAAATTACCTGATGTTTGCGGGCATCGGTATTCTATTTTTTAATTTTATTATTTTAAACAGCACCTACTTAAAAGCCATTCAAAAAACCGTTATTGCAGTACTCAGCCAAAATGCCTTACCAGCCACTACTTTGCTTATTGTTTTGGGTTTGTTTTGGAACAGCTTTGGCACTGATCAACTGTATATCAATCTTTATACCACCTCTTTAGTCTTTGCAGGTGTTATAGCTATTGTTTTAACGTGGTCGCATTTATCGATTAAAGATAGAAAATCATCTTACAGCCCACGCTTTAGCGAGCTATTTAAGAAATCATTACCCTTAGCGCCTGTCGCTATTTTTTCATTCTTAATGATTTTTGCAGACACCATTATGGTGAGCTTCTTTTTACCCAATGAAGATGTGGCCTTATACAGTATTGCAGGCAGAATCTCCTTTATTGTTTTATTCTTTTTAGGTGCTTTAGAAGCCACTATTTATCCAAGATTACTCAATGTTTATAACCATAAACCCGCACAATTACACTCGTTCTTCTGGCAGTCTACCGCGTTAGTCATTGGCGTGGTTTTAAGTGTTACGGCTGTGATGTATTTTTTATCAGATTGGATACTGTACGTATTTGGTGAAGGCTATGCGGATGCAAAACAAGCACTAGGTTTATTGCTTATTGCACAGTTTTTACGCGCTGCCAGCATTACCTTCTCATTTATGTTTATCATTCGTGAAAAAGTACGTTATTTAAATATAATTTTAGTATTAGCACTGATTATTAATTTGATTTGTAATGTTATTTTTATCAAAAAATATGGTATTGAAGGGGCAGCATTAGCTACCTTAATTTCTAACGGTGTTTTACTATTTTCTGTGCTGACATTATTTATGACAAATAAACTGTTAAAAATTCCAGCTAAATCTGAAGCGAAGGGAGAACAAATAGCATGATCATTCGCATTCTTGCCATCCTGTTTGCAATCTCGATATTCATCCCCGTTGAATTTCATTATTTAGTGGGGAGTTTGCGTATTGAAGCCTATCGCATCGTGCTTGGGCTTGCGCTGATTTATGCGTTTATCAATATAAATCAAATTCTTAAAAAAGCAGATATTATCGATATTCTGCTGTTTTTCTTTGCCCTGCTCGCCTCCGCAAGTTTGATTTATAACCATGGCTTAAAAGATGGAATTGAGTCATCGGGTATTTTGATTATTGAAATTCTGGGTTCTTTTTATCTTGCACGTTTGTTTGTCACAACGCCAAAAAACTATTATCAAATCAATATGCTATTTGCGACCATACTGGCTGTGCTGTTAGTGTTTTCGCTATACGAAGCCTTTGCAAAACACCGTATTTTGCACGAATGGGCAAAGAACATCACAGGGCATGATTCTTTAGATTACCGACTCTACACGCACCACTATATTCGTATGGGCGTTATGCGTACCACCAACCTATTTGCACACCCTATTCTTTACGGAACTATTGGGGCTATTTTCTTCCCCTTCATTGTTTTATTAGCGTTCTTTAAGTTTAAGATTAGTAACGTAATAAAAGCCATCGCCATTCTTCTTGGAATGTTCTCAACACTTTCTTCTGCACCTTTATTGGCAGTCGCTTTTCAAGGCATGACGGCAGTGGTTACACGCTTCTGGGCAGGTGGTAAACGCTTTTGGTTTGGCTTTGGTTTTGTAGCGTTATCTGGAATGGTTTTGGTTGATACAATTTCAAATCGTGGCTTCTTTAAAATCCTCATTTCACATATGACCTTTAATGCCAATACAGGCTACTATCGTCTATTACAATGGAAGTACACCATGGATGATATCGCCGATCATCCACTCTTTGGTATCGGGCTAAATGACTGGACGCGCCCTGCTAATTTGAATAACAGTATCGATAGTTTCTGGCTATTAATGACATTACAACACGGTATTATTGCCAGTTTTCTTTTACTGTTTCTTTGTTTATATGCAATATTCAATGTGTTAAATCGATTACATAAACATCACCCGGCAACCCAGTGGATGGTAAAATCGTGGATATTGGCCTTTATGTCTTTAATTCTCATTGGCTTTACAGTTGATTATTTTGGTAAGATTCAACCTCTGTTTTTCTTTGTCTTAGGCTCTATCGGTTGGGCAAGGAATGCACCCAAGCTTAATCAAATTCTTGCTAGAATGACACAAAGAGCCAGACTGAAAAACAGACAAGAAACATAGCGCTGTACTTCGTACTGCACAAGGGGAAGATCATATGAGAGCAAGATTCATCAACCAAAACATGTTTATGGTACTTGTGCGATTTCGTAATTCTCTACTGTATGCAAGAACGTGGTATTTTCGTACTGTATACGGCATGAATATCGCCCCTGATGTACGCATGTCATTCAAATCACGCATCGACAAGACCAACCCCAAAGGCTTAACCATTGGTGAAAAAACCATGGTGACATTTGATGCCATTATCCTTTCGCACGATTATGCATCACGTCGTCATGCCGCAAAAACAGTGATTGGAAAATATTGCTTTATTGGTTGTGGCTCCATCATTATGCCCAATGTGACTATTGGTGATCATGCGATTGTTGCGGCAGGTAGCGTGGTAACAAAAGATGTGCCATCCAACACCATTGTTGCCGGCAACCCTGCAAAAGTAATCAAAGAAGGAATTGATACGATTGCTTACGGCATGTTATCTGAAGAATACCTTGCCTCTCAGGAATCAAAAAAATCATGAGCGTTGATATTATTCTAGTGTCATACAATACCGCTGAATACACAAAGCGGGCGATTGAATCTGTTTACGCTGAAACCCAGAATACCGATTTCAAAATTATTATGGTTGATAATGACTCTAAAGATGGCTCTGAAGAGTTGATTGCCACAGAGTTCCCCAAAGTAGAGATCATTCAAACAGGTACTAATTTAGGTTTTGCAGGTGGTGTGAATGTAGGTGCAAAAGCTAGTAATGGTGAATATGTTTTATTGCTTAACCCTGATACGGTAATTCTTGATGGTGCCATTGATAAGCTTATGGCTTATGCAGAGAAAACACCAAAAGCAGGAATTTGGGGTGGTGTAACGCTTAATAATGATCTGACGCTAAACCCAAATAATGCACGTGCACAACTCTCTTTTAAAACCTTATCATTTATGGCGCTTGGCTTGAGCAAAATATTCCGTAGTAGCTGCTTCTTTAATGAAGACAATTACGGTTGTTGGGATAGGAAAAGCGAACGCGAAGTCGATGTCATCACAGGTTGTTTCTTTCTCACACCACGAAAGCTTTGGGAAGAATTAGAAGGCTTGGATGAAACTTTCTTTATGTACGCCGAAGAAGCAGATTACTGTATTCGTGCCATCAAAAAAGGCTACCAGCCACGCGTAACACCCGATGCCAGAATTATCCATCATGGCGGTGTGAGTGAAACCAATATTTCAGGAAAAATGCTTAAACTACTCAAAGGCAAGGCAGAGTTGATCAACAAGCATTACGCCAGCTGGAAAAAACCGCTCTACAAAAGTTTATTGGTTTGGCATGTGTTTAATAAAACCATGGCGCTGAATTTCCTTAGCCTGATTAAAAAAAGCAAGATTCCAACCCGAGATGAGTGGCGCATTGTTTATAGTCAACGTAAAGAATGGCTAAAAGGATACCGATAATGGCTACCGTTATAGTCCCAGCCCACAACGAAGCTAGCGTTATTGAAGACTGCCTCAATAGCATCATAAATCAAAATGGCATTGACCATATTATCGTGCCTTGCAACGGTTGCACTGATAACACCGTTGAAATTGTAAAAAGCAAATTCCCTAGCGTTGTCTGTTTGGATATTAAAAAACCATCAAAAACCAATGCGCTCAATGTAGGCGAAGCAAAGGCAAACGAACTAGGTGTTACCTACCCTATTTTCTATATTGATGCCGATACGCAACTTAGCGACAACTGTATTCCACACATCACACAAGCCCTAGAAAGTGAAGACTGCGAAACGCAACTAGCCGCCCCCACACCCATTATTGATACACGTAAATCATCGTGGCTAGTGCAAACTTATTACCGCGTGTGGACACAGCTTCCCTACATAAAAGAAGGCGTTATCGCCACCTGTAGTTTTATCGTCACAGAAGAAGGCCGTAAACGCTTTGATGTGTTTGCCGATGTGATTGGTGATGATGGGTTTATTCGTTGTCATTTTAAGAACAAAGAAATAGCCAATATAAAAGGCGCAGAAATCTATATCACCGCACCCCGCGATATTTTCTCTCTAATCAAAATTAAGACACGAGCGCGCCTTGGTAATATGGAGCTAATCGCGCGTAAAAAATGCCCCGTACAAGAAGCTAAAAACTACGGCAATGTAATGCGTTCACGTCTATTGAGTAAGGACTTTTTAGCCACCAGCGTTTATATTTTGATCGCTTTGTTTATTCGTGTGCGTGCTAAGCAACAATTCAAAAATCTTGATAGTTACCAGTGGGAAAAAGACACATCTTCCAGATAGTATTTTTAAAAGCGGTTCTGTTGAACGGAGCCGAGGCACCCCCCTAGTTTTACATGCCATATGTGTGTTCATACAGCTTCTCTCTAAAATCAGCGCGTTTATAAATTAATTGCAGAAATTAGTCTATAATTTCTATATAATGGTTGCTCGTTTCATTAGTATCTTTACTTACATAAGATACTCATATTAAAAGAATATCTAAGAAAGGATTCATAGACATTGGATGATAAGCACATCAGTTCTGAGTTGATCTATCGAACAGTCGATATTCTCGTTATTTTATTTACACTCTTTCTCGGTTCTCCTTATACAAAATTTTATAATTTTGAAGGTTATCTTTTAGCAGGATTAAGCGCGGTTGTTATTTTTGGGCTTGTCGGTCGATTCATGGATATTTACACTTCATGGAGCGGGCGACCTCTTCGCGATGAAGCGTTTAGAGTAACCGTATCATGGTTGATTACTTTCTTATCCTTAGTGTTTCTTGCCTTTGTGACAAAAACCAGTGAACAATTTTCTCGTGTTGTTTTAGTTGCATGGCTGATTGCTACTCCCATTATTTTGATTTTAGCGCGTTTTCTTTTACGCAAAATATTTTCTCATTTACGTCGTTTAGGTGTTAATAACCGAACAGTTGCTATCGTTGGCATGACACAAAATGGATTGCATTTTGCCCGTGACCTTGAAAACAAACCTGAGTTTGGTTACAACGTTGTTGGCTTTTATGATGATAGAACAGAGCGTATTCATGAAGAAGTTTTAAACCATTATTCTCATATTGGTAACTTCGATGACATGATAGCCTCAGCTCGCAGTGGCGAATGGGATCAAATTTATATTGCCCTACCTGTTGAAGCACGCAAACGCATGTTACGTTTATTGGATGAGCTTTCTGATAGCGCCACGCCGATTCGTTTATTACCTGACTATTTCACCACCAACCTACTTCACAGTAAGTTTATTGAAATCGCAGATAACCCTGTTTTGTGTATTTATGATTCACCTTTCTCTGCTGACAATGCCTTTATCAAACGTATAGAAGATTTGCTTTTTGGTACTATTATTCTTGCGCTTATTTCCCCCATTTTATTAGGCATAGCCGCCGCCGTAAAATTCACATCAAAAGGTCCTGTGTTGTTTAAACAGACCCGCTACGGCTTAAAAGGTGAAAAAATACGCGTGTGGAAATTCCGTTCAATGAATGTTTGCGAAGATGGCGATGAAGTAAAGCAAGCCACCAAAGGTGATACACGTTATACTAAAATTGGTGAGTTCTTGCGTAAAACATCGCTTGATGAATTACCTCAGTTTTTTAATGTAATCCAAGGCACTATGTCGATTGTTGGTCCGCGCCCTCATGCCGTTGCACATAACGAGCAATACCGCACAGTCATCCCTGGTTATATGTTACGCCATATGATCAAACCTGGCATTACAGGATGGGCGCAAATTAACGGCTGGCGTGGTGAGACAAACACTATTTACAAAATGCGTAAGCGTATCGAGTTTGATTTAGAATACATGCGCGAATGGAGTCTTTGGTTAGATATTAAAATTATATTCCTCACTATATTCCGTGGCTTTAATGATAAAAATGCTTATTAGGTATTTACTAAGCTTTAAATGGAGTATTAAAAGCAGTTCTGCTGAGCGGAGTCGAAGCACACCCCCCCACTTTACAGGGTCTTTTTCATTAAGCACTTTTAAACACATTCTATAAAACCTATAAAAATATTTTGCAACTAGATCAAATCACATTCACACGCTTTATTGCAGCACTCACTGTTGTATTTTTCCATTATGGTCAAAACATTTTTCCTGCCAATGTCTCCTTTCTTTTTGAAAATGTAACAGCAGGTCCAATCGCGGTTGGTTATTTTTATGTACTTTCTGGGTTTATTATGGCGATTGCCTACTACAAGCCCGACAAGAGCAATCAAAAAGCCATAAGCAAAAAGAAATATTGGCTAGCAAGATTTGCGCGTATTTATCCTGTTTATTTACTAGCACTTCTGCTGATTGTTGGCGCAAAATATAAAGACTTAACCCAAAACTGGGAAACCTTGCCGCTGCATCTGCTTTTATTACAATCGTGGGTTCCAGGTTATCCCATCACGCTAAATACACCTGGCTGGTCGCTCTCTGTTGAAGCTTTCTTTTATCTATGTTTTCCCTTTTTACTGATTTGGGTTTATAAGGCAGGGACAAAACCCCTAGCCATTTTTACGGTAGTTTTATGGATAGTCACCCAAGTTATCTTATTAACACAACTTAATTCAAGTAGTTATGCGCCTAAAACAGATTTGCATGATTTAATTTATTACTATCCACTAATGCACCTAAATTCATTTGTTGCGGGGCTGCTTGTCGGCATTTATCTAAAAAGAAACTCTAATAAAATACAAGCCAACAACAATACGCTTTGGTTAATTCTTTCTTTTGCACTGATATTTTTACTAATTTGGTCGCGCCCTTATTTAGAGTCTTTATTAGGTTTTAAAATAGCATTCACCAACGGTCTTCTTGCTCCAGCCTTTTTATGGTTTATAGTTTTACTCGCAAGGCATAAAGGCATGTTTACAAAAGTATTTAGCTATAGTTGGTTGGTCTTACTCGGCGAGGCAAGTTATTCGCTCTATATCCTACAAAAGCCTGTACACGGAATTTATGACAAGATTGTAGTACCCAGAATTTCATTATCCGAAACGCTACATTTTTATATCTTTTTAATATTACTGGTCGTTATATCGCTCTTATCTTTTAAATATTTTGAAACACCTCTAAGAAAGTATCTACGCTCCAAATCTTAGCCTTTAATAAAACCACGACAATCGGTATATAAGAATCACCTTATTTATTTGTTAGTAATAAGGTTACTTGATAGAATGCCCGGCACATTTACGCCATATAGCCTTAATTTACAGAAACAATCTTACTTTCATCGTTTTAAAAGTGAACTTTGTCCACTAGATTTTGAACTAACAAAGTCACTAAGTAATACTTACGAAATTAGTAACTCAAATACATAAAATACTATGAATTCTGACTCAAGAAATAATTTACCTACTCGACTTCCACAAGACGATAACACCTCTAACTTGCTTAATCATCCAAGCAATGTTTATCCTGAAGAGCTTTTAGAGCAATCTGGCGGGCTTGATCTTAAGGAGTTTATAACCGTTTTATCACGTCGTAAAAAACTGGTTATTAACACCGCTTTTACAACCATGTTATTGGCACTTCTTGTTACTTTGATGATGCCACCCACATACCGCGCTTATTCTACCTTGAAAATTGAGCGTTATACCGCAGGTTCAAATGTAGATATTCTAAATGCAGAAGTATCACGCAGTGACCGTGACTTTTTTGAAACACAGATCCAATTAATACAAAGTAAAACATTGGCGCGACGCGTTATTGATCAATTAAAGATTGACGCAAAAGATACACCTACTAGCCTAACAGCAAAAATCAAACAATTCTTTGGCGCTAAACCTGCATCAAAAGAAGGCAATAACGATCAAATTGAGCGTTTATTTTTAGAAAACTTAACGGTAAGGCCGATTAATAATTCACAATTGCTTTCTATCAGCTATGAATCTTCTGACCCTCAGCTAGCGGCCGATATAAACAATGCTATTGCTAAGACCTTTGTTCGTCAAAACCTTGAGCGTCGGTTCGATACGGCGGCATCATCAAAAAACTATGTAGCTGAAAATATTGAAGTGACTAGAAAAAGCCTTGAGACGGCAGAAGCAGAGCTTAATGACTATGCACGTGAGCATGGCATCGTTCAAGATGCTGATGGTCAGTCAGCCAGTAGCTACACGCTTAAAAAACATGCAGAAGAATTAGTGATTGCAAAAAATGACAGAATAGAGGCAGAAGCCACTTATAAACTAGCGCTTAAGTCACCTGAAAATAACAGTGTTTCTGTCGGCACCATAAATGACCCTTACATACTTTCATTAAAGAAAGCTGCTGCACGATTAGAAACGCAGTACCAAAAAATCAGTAATAAGAGTACCAGAAAAGCCAAGCAATTAAGAAAGCAAATTGACAACCTTCGTGAGCAAGTATCAACAGAAGGTACTTCAATCAACTCTGCATTAAAAGCAGGCTTTTTAGCAGCAAAAGAAAAAGAAAATATGTTACGTGCTCAGTATGAAAAATTAAAAAACAATACGCTTAACCTGCAAGGTAAAAACACCAAATATAACCGTCTCAAGCGTGTTGTTGAAATTAACCAACTTGCTTACGATAAACAGCTTGAATTATTGATGGCTGTAAACATTGCAGGAAAAGTAGGCACTAACAATATTTCAATCATTGATAAAGCAGGTGTACCTTCAAACAAATTCAAGCCCAGCCTAAAAACCAACCTTGCATTTGGTTTATTACTTGGCTTATTGCTTGGAATGGGAATTGCTTTTCTAAGAGAGTTTATTGATGACAGCATAAAAGACACAAGTTCACTTGAGAAATTATCAGGTTTGCCCGTATTAGCACAATTACCTGAAGTTGAAAGTGTTACACCGAAAAAACTAGCGTTACAGATGGCATTAGAACCACGTTCAATGTTATCAGAGTCCATTCGATCTTTACGCACAAGCTTACGTTTCTCTACACGTAGTGGCGCACCACAAAGTATCTTTATCACGAGCTCAGCACCCGCCGAAGGAAAAAGCACCATTGCGCTCAATCTTGCTACAGCTTATGCGCAAACAGGTAGTAACGTACTACTAATAGATGCTGACTTAAGAAACCCAAGCATTCATAAATTATTGGAGCTTGAAAACCGAGATGGTCTAACAAATTACCTCGCTTCAGAAAACCCAGATAACAAAGACATTAGCCATCACTGCATGATTAATAACTTGAAAGTCATTACCTCTGGCCCTATTCCACCCGATCCTGTTGAGCTATTGTCTGGCAATAAAATGATAGAGCTGTTGGAAACAGCAGCCAAGCAATACGATCACATCGTTATTGATGGCCCTCCTATTTTAGGGCTTGCCGATTCTTTAGTATTATCAAATCTTGCTGATGCCACTATCGTAGCTGTAGAGGCTGGAAAAACACGTAAAGCAACATTGCTTGACGGCCTAAAACGCCTTGAAAGAGCCAATGCAAATATTATTGGCAGTGTGTTAACACGTATCAGTAAGTCTGTGAACCCTGATTACAATCAAGGTTATTATGCTTACTCACCAAATGTCAAAACTGAAAAAATTGCGCGTCTTCGCCCTTTGACAAAAAATAGCTAGATTAGTAGTTGGTATAAAAAACACACACTCTGAGTTTACACCCCCCTAGTTTTAAATGGCCTTTAGTGATTAGCAGTACTGCTCACTAAAGGCCATTAGGCTTTTGTCGTTTTAGTTTTGCCCTTTAAGTATTGAACAATTTCTACTTTTGCCTCACTCATAACCGAGTCTCTGTCTAAACTATCCAAAATACTTTGTACCGTGAGTTTAGGACCAGTCTCTCCCCAAGATTTCCCTTTAGCCAAGTAATCTTCTGCAACACGACCCACAACCAATGTGCTGTACCAAGCCACTGCGCCTTGCGCCACACCAGTAACAACCGTTGAAAATCCTGCTGTACCTACTTTTAATGCCGATGATGCTAAATGTATCGCCCAAAAAGTGGCATATAAAATCAACATTTGTGCCGCTATGGTTTTAATTAAGTCACCTGCTTCTGACTTGCTCATCGGCAAACCATAAATTTTCGATAGATGAATCACCATGCTGACATCAATCGCTGCTGCCGCTAATAAATCTGCCACAGGAATTGGGTTTAGCGCAACGGCAACGCCTTTACCAATACAATACATGTGAATGGTTTCTTCCCCGACTTGTTTGCGGGTTTCTAATAATTTATCACCTAGCTGCTCACTCAAGGTACCTGCAAATAATGAAGCATTTAACGCTGACAGCGTTTTCCCTTCTGACTCAATAATATCCCAGAGGCGTGATTTCAAGTTGAGAATATCAACGGGTCGTTGGCGTACGGTTTCTTTTTCGTTGCCATCATCATCGACATAAATTACGGTTTGCTTACTGGGTGACGCGGCGCTAAAAACAATATTCTCTGGTGCGATAAGCCCCGACACACGCTTGCGAATAATCGTACGCAGTTGCAATACTTCATCTTCATTATATTGATCAGCTTTATTCACCACTAAAATAATGGGGCGATTAGTGGCCGCAACCATCTTCAATGCATTAAGCTCCACATCGGTCAAATCACTATCAACCACAAACAATAATAAATCTGAGCGACTTGCCACTTCATGCGCCAAACGTTCGCGCTCTTCGCCGTCTATTTCATTAATGCCGGGGGTGTCAATAAGGTACACACCGCCTGCATCCACTTCTTGCCATTCTTCGATGCCTTCTGTTTTTGTTTCTCCATGTAAAATACTGACACTAAACGCATCTTTACCCAACAAAGCATTTAGCACAGAAGACTTGCCCACACTCACGCGACCAAAAACAGCAATATGTAAATGACCATTTTCAAGTTTATCCATCATCACACGCAGTTGTTTGTATTCGTTTCGTAGTACATTACGCACCGAATCAGGCACGCGTGAATCATCCAGCAATTGAGATAAACTCTCTTTCGCTAGGTCTACATTTTTATTGCCTTTGCTTTTATCCATATCATGCTCTAGTAATTCTGTATTACCTTCAGTTCCACTATCAGGAGCAGTAGCAGAGTCATTACTCTTTTCGGTTATCGAGAACCAGCTTGGCAAATAGCTTTGCGCGCGCTTCAAGATTTTCATTCAGCATCTCCTTAAAGGTAATGGCAGCAGGTGCGGCTTGTAGCTTACCGCGCTGTTGCAAGGTTTTATTGACCGCATGACCCAGTGCGTCGAAGATCATGCCATAAGCCACTGCATGTGTAAGCCCACCAGCCACCGTGCCCACACCAGGAAATGCTTTCAGACCATTGCCAGCAACTGCCAATAATATAGGTGCGCTTTTTTTCATTTGTCCGCCACTAAAGTCTAGCAATTTATCAATATCCAACTGGCGCACGGGGACGTTATATAAAGCACAAAGGCTTTTCACCATTTGCGTACCAAGCACGCCTTGAATCACCAAATCAGACCCCGGGCTAATCGCCGCCAACGCACCAAACACCGCTTTGCGTGTTGAGCTTTTAATAATTGCCTCAGCTTTTTCTTGGCGGAATTCATCTTTCGCCAAATCTAACTTTTGCTTTACCAACACAAACACACTGGCATCACGTAGTGATTCTAATACATCACTTTGTGCATCAATTTCATATTGCATGGCTTCGGCAAGTCCTGAAACATCTGCTTTACGTTCACGAATAATCTTTTCTTCTCGCCCATCGGGGTATATTTTAAGAATTTCTTCTTCCCCCCCTGATTGCACAAAAACCTGCTTTATTTTGTGTTGATTAGTGTTCTGACCATCATTCTCGTCAAAGTGTTCCGCAAAACGTTTAGATATCTGTTCTTTTTCCTCATCATTAAAACGATCACTTTTATTTAATGCGACAATCATTGGCTTACCGTAGCTTTGCAGTTGTTTGATATCTTCAAACTGGCTACGCGATAAATCCGAATCAGTCACATATATCACCAACTGTGCGCGTATTGCTTCATCCTGTGCTATATCGTCTAACGAGCCATCGGCTTCATTACGGCCAGGTAAATCGGTTAATACCAATTGATCTCCTGAGCTACTTTTCCACGTGTATTCTTTGATTTCTTGCGTTGAACCACCACGCACATTTATTTCAAGCTCAGCGTCTGGCAAAACGGCTTTAATAATAGATGACTTGCCTGTGCTGACATTGCCAAACAGTGCAACGTAGATTTTTCCTGCGGCTTTACGTTCTTGTAAATGTTCAATTTCACGGCGTAGATTGCTCGTTTCCATACCGACTTCTTCAGCATGATCGAGTTCTTTTAGAATATTTTCTTGGGAGACTTCTTTGTTTTCGAAATCAAGAGACGCCTGTGAAGGTCGTAGCAGTTTATAGACCAACCAAAAACTGAAAAGGATCACGCCAATAATTAAAGCCGAATAGGTATAGAACAACGGCGCGGGTAACTCCTGTAAACGCTGCCACACATCCAGCGCATTACGCGTTGCCGAGAAAACAAATAACAGCAACAATAAGGTAATGATAATAACGGCAACTGCCATTAATTTACGCATCAAAATGTATCCTGTAAAAGTGGGGGGGGTGTGCTTTCTAGCTTCATAGGTAGATATGTTAGTGCTTATTTGATTTCTTTCCAAGCACTATGATTATCAATTAACCTTAAAGCATCTTGCAGTAAAGTCTTGCCTGGCTCCATATTAAACCAAGTCGAAAGTCCCGATGGATGCGGCAATGGAATACAATCTGCCTGCAAGTTCGGCGTATCAATCACAAACTGCTGCCCCACGGCATCGACTAATTTCTTTGCATTTATGTATTGTGAAATTGCCAACTTACCCACGGGAATAATCAATTTTGGTTGAAGCAGTTGATATTCTTTTTCTAGCCACTGTTTGCAAGTGGCAATTTCTTGCTTATCAGGAACGCGATCACCACTGCCTTTTGGATTTTTACCCGGAAAGCAACGGCACACCGCCGCCATATAAACCTGCTCACGAAACTGTGCTTCATCCACGCCAATGGATGAAAACCACTTGAACAATGTTTTTCCTGCCGTCCAACCAAAAGGGCGACCGATATCACCTTCTCGAATCCCAGGTGCTTGTCCGATAATCATAATGGATGAAGCCACAGGTGTGCCTGTAATCACAGGCTGAATCATTTCGGGGCAACGCGAGCAGCTTTTTAAATCCGCTTGGTGGTTGATTATGGATTGATCCGTGTCTGTACGAGGTACATATCTTTGCGTAGAGGGCATTTATAAAGTAGACCTGCTGAGCGACGTTGAAGCACACCCCCCCACTTTTACAGGGTCTTCGCCATCTTCAACCTTACAGTTAGCATTATCACCAAGACAACATTCATCCTGCAAAAATACAATCAACTCACTCAAACTTTCATATTGCGGAATACAAAATAACGTTCGACCATCGCGTTTTTGTTGAATTAAATTAACAGTGATCAGCTTTGAGATATGGTGTGACAATGTCGAATTTGGTATTCCTAGTTTTCCCTGAATATCCCCAACAGGAAGCCCTCCAGAACCCGCTTTGACAAGCTCTTTAAACAAACTCAAACGAGTCGGATGACCTAATTCTTTTAACGCTTTGGCGGCTTGCTCTATTTCCATGATAAAACTCTTTGGATTTATATTTCGATAATAGCAGAAATATTTTGACATGTATTTATTCATTGTTTATATTTCGACTATACTGGAAATGTAAGCAATGACATATTCACACCCCCCTAGTTTTACATAATGGATGACTCAATATGACACCAGAAACAGTAACAATGATAAAAGCCACGCTAGAGATGTTTATCTTTCTAGCGGTAGAACTCACTATCCTCTTTTTAGCTATCAGCTATATCGTCGGGGTTTTACAGGAATATATCCCACCCGAAAAGATAGAAAGCATTCTCAGTTCAAAAAATGGCAGAGGTTATTTTGTAGCCGCCTTGCTAGGTGCTATCACTCCATTCTGTTCTTGTTCGACCATTCCCTTTTTAAAAGGGTTGCTCCGTGCAAAAGCGGGCTTTGGACCGATGATGGTGTTCCTATTTTCCAGCCCCTTACTCAACCCCATTGTTATCTCGCTCTTTGTGATTACCTTTGGCGTTAAAGTTGCCGTCCTATACTTTTCGATTGCGATGGGTGTATCAGTCATTGCAGGCTATGTTTTAGAAAAACTTAAATTTGATAAATACATCAAGCCCTTTAACACCGACACCAACAACACCTGTTCAGCATCAAGCTGTGAAACAACGAAAGAATCAACGTCGTGCTGTGACACATCACCCAGTGAAGAAGCTGAAACCAGTTGTTGCGATACATCCCCTGAACCTGCACCAAAGACAATCAGTAAATGGCGCAGAATCTGGGATGTAGCTTGGACAGACTTTAAAGTAGCACTGCCTTATCTTTTGGTAGGCGTGACTATCGGCTCGATTATTCACGGCTTTGTACCCACCGAATTTATCACTAAATATGCAGGTGACGATAACCCATTGGCGATTCCTTTTGCCGCAGTTATTGGTATTCCTTTATACCTTCGTGCCATCACCTTAATACCTTTAAGCGAGGCTCTCGTGCTAAAAGGCATGGGCATTGGCGCCGTCATGGCATTTATTATTGGCAGTGCGGGCGCGAGTTTACCAGAGGTGATTTTATTAAAATCTATGTTTAAAAATCAACTCATTATTGCCTTCTTAGGTGTGGTTTTAGGCATGGCTATTTTTATGGGTTTATTATTTACCTATGTGGTTTAAGGCATTAATTTACAGGAGAAAAACATGTATGACGAAGACGAGAAAACATTAGCGATTGATTTTTTATATCTTGATCTCAGTGTTTGTACGCGCTGCCAAGATTCTGAAACTAATCTTGATGCTTCATTACAAACACTGGTTGATATTTTAGGAAATATTGGTCACAAAGTAACACTCAATAAAATATTTATTGAGACTGAAGAACAAGCAATCAAACATCAATTTATCAGTTCTCCCACGATTCGCATTAATGGACGAGATATTCAAATGAACGTTAAAGAGAGCTATTGTGAAACCTGTAGCTCGTTAACAAATAATGCTTCAATTAACTGTCGTACATGGAAATTTAAGGGCGAAGAGTATTCAGCTCCTCCGCAAGCCTTGATTATTGATGCGGCTTTGAATGAAATTTACAGGGGTAAAGATGTTGAAAAGAGTGATACAACCAAAGAACAAAAATTTAACTTACCAGATAATTTGAAAGGATACTTCTCAAACAAAGATCAGCTTTGTGCAAATACTAATAAGCCACCTGAAACTACCGATAGTTGTTGTGAAAGCAAAGGCTGTTGCTAAATATAATTAGAGACAATCATAATAACCTATTATGTAAAACTAGGGGGGTGTGCATTTTAAGTCTTACTATTTATCAGCCTTAAATATCTTTGTATCAGGATGAAAAGCATACCAAGCAAACCAGAACGTGTTTATGCTAGGTAGAATTCTCCCGCTGGAATTCTTTATCGTTCCGTCACGGTTTTCCACATCAAAACTCAGTTCTAATTGTTGACCAGAGAACATATCCTGCAAAGAATCGTTTTCCAGCTTTGCCAGTTCGCTAAAGGGATATACCTTGTGTTTGCCGTTAATTGTCACGCCAATCACACGCTCTTTTGGGTGATATTTTTTACTGCGAAATTCTATGGGAAAATAAGTTTCACGTCCCTTATCATATCCTTCATAGGGTGAACGGTTATAATTACGACCTGCACCCGTATCGGTTGAAAGCACTTGCGTATTGGGATGCCTCTTCTTCCATGCGCCCCAGCTAGTGTGTGATGAAGGAACTATAGTAAGCGTTTTCCCCACTAATTTCCCGCTAATGCCTTTTGATAAAATCTGCGACCACAGTGTTTCTGTTTCGCGGTCATACAACAACACATCGCTGTTATACAACAAGCCAGAAACCCCAAAAATATGTGCGCTACCCCCAAATCTCGATTCATACACAATGCCACTGCCACATAAAGGACAGTAAGTTACAGCAATGGGCGTGCCGTAAAAGTTATCATTAACAATTTCATGCCAGTTTAAAATACGAATAGGATAAGCGCGTGCCTTGCCATTGATTTCAACGCCGATAACGCGATCGTGAGGTTTAAGGTAGCTCGCTTTGTTTGCGACAATAAACTTTGGCTTATCAATGGATGGAATCCCATCACGTGGCGGACCACCGCTGAGAATTTTACTCACGGGAATTGTGCTATTGGCAAGATCAAAACCATTCTTTGTGGGCGATGCCGTTGCTATAGAAATGACGAAGGAGGTCAGTATAAAAGCGAGGATATTATTTTTCATAATGTTACTACGTTTGAATTGATTAATTAGACACGTTTTCAGTCATATAATGATAGTATAAAAGCACACCCCCCCCACTTTTACATGATGAACCTTGTACATGACAACCAATACAATCACCCTAATTCAACCCGATGACTTACACCTACATGTGCGTGAAGGCGATGCTTTAAAAAGTGTTGTACCCGATACCGCAAGGCAGTTTGCGCGCGCCATTATAATGCCAAATTTAGCTGAACCAATCACCAGCGTATCACAAGCTAAAAACTACCGTGATGAGATTTTATCGGCGGCTGAAGATAGTAACTTCGAACCATTGATGACGCTGTATCTCACCGATAAAACAACCGCAGAAACCATACGCGAAGCTAAAGCCAGTGGGTTTATTCACGGATTAAAACTTTATCCCGCAGGTGCAACTACCAATTCTGACAAAGGCGTAACGAATCTCAAAAATATTTACCCCGCTCTAGAAGCGATGCAAGAAACTGGCATTCCACTATTGGTGCATGGCGAAGTCACCGACCCTGATATTGATATTTTTGACCGCGAACGTGTGTTTATCGAAACCATTTTAGAACCCTTGATTCAACGCTACCCTTCGCTCAAAGTTGTTTTGGAACACATCACCACAAGCGATGCCGTTGAGTTTGTAATCAACGCGCCCAATAATATCGCCGCAACCATTACCGCGCATCATTTACTCATGAATCGTAATACAATTTTTACTGGCGGAATTCGTCCACATCATTACTGCTTGCCTATTTTAAAACGCGAAACACACCGCCAAGCGTTAGTAAAAGCGGCGACCAGTGGAAATCCAAAGTTCTTTTTAGGCACAGACAGCGCACCACACACACAAGGTGCAAAAGAATCAGCCTGTGGCTGTGCAGGTATGTACACGGCATATCATGCAATGGAGCTTTATACCGAAGCGTTTGATAATGCCGATGCGCTTGATAAGCTTGAAGGATTTGCCAGTTTTAATGGCGCAGATTTTTATGGATTGGCGCGCAATATTCATACCATTACGCTGAACAGAGAAGACTGGCAAGTGCCTAAACAACTACCCCTGGGAAAAGAAGTAACTATTCCATTACGTGCGGGAGAAATGTGTCAATGGAGCATGGTCATTGAAGAATTGCTATGAACGAAAACTTGATCAAACAAGCCCTAGATGAAATTGCTTCTCATGATAAAGATGTAAAAAAAGGACTTAAATTAGTCGGCTATCCACCACCCAGAATCCGCCCTATCGGTTTTGAAACACTCTTTTCAATTGTCGTCTCACAGCAATTATCCACCCATGCGGCAGCAGCCATTATGGGTCGTGCTAAAGAATTATTGCCGAAAATAGAACCGCAAGCCGTATTAGAGTTACCAGAAGGCGCACTGCGTGAGATTGGTTTATCACACCGAAAAGTGGAATACACAACAGGCTTATCCCAAGCAATACTCTCAGGAAGCTTCAACCTAGAAGGACTCGAACAGCTTGACGACGAAGCCGTTAAAAAAGAAATCACTGCTCTAAAAGGCTTCGGCCCTTGGAGCGCAGAAATCTATTTAATGTTCTCACTACAGCGACAAGATATTTTTCCATCAGGCGACCTTGCCCTATTAGTGGCATTGCAAAAACTAAAAAGTTTAGATGAAAAACCCAATCCAGAATTAGCCCAAGAATTGATTACCCACTGGTCACCATGGCGCACAGCGGGTAGCCTATTTTTATGGCATTACTATCATGGTGCGCCAACCTAGTTTTGGCTAAATCCAGCCAACCAGTTGTGCATGTACGCCCGAACTATTCACGCCACTCAAAACATCCAACGACTTTGTTTGATTAGGATCGTAATCAACAATCATTAAATGCGGACGTTTCTCCTGCACATCAGCCGAATAAACGCCATTAAGCGAGCCTACTTTTTGTGACAACTGCTCTTGATGATCGCTATCCAACTCTTCATTAATATGAACGACTACTCCTGTATTCATTTTGACTGCCCTCGATGATATAAAAAAACGTTTAAACGTATTAAGACCTTGCCTATGAAAGTCTCTATTTGAATTATTAATAGAAGTTTAAACGATAAGTGCTAGCCCACTCTTCTCATTTCACTGTGATGAGTATAGGTAATGAAGTGGTCAAGAACTAATCAGTGTTGATGATATAAGATAGTATTATATTTTATGATAGGTGAATAGATTTAATGGTGAAGCGTGTTCATATACGAAAGCACACCCCCCTACTTTTACATGATCAACCAGGCGGCCAAGATAAATCACGCCCTGCTAATAAATGCAGATGCACGTGAAAAACTGTTTGCCCTGCGGCTTCGCCACAATTCATTACGGTACGATAGCCTGCTTCATCGTAGCCTTCATGTTTGGCTATTTTTTTTGCCGCGAGGAATAGATTTCCCATTGTCTCAGCATCGTCTGACTCAAGATCATTGATGGTAGCAATATGTTTTTTAGGAATAATGAGCATATGCAGGGGGGCTACAGGTGTTATGTCTTTAAACGCGTAGACGTGATCATCTTCGTAGACTTTCTCAGATGGGATTTCACCTGCGATGATTTTGCAAAATAGACAGTCTGACATGGTGGTTCCTTTTCAAGTAACTCAATTTATTTGTACAACTTAACTTGTAGTTCCGCGCCCTTCGACTCCGCTCAGGGAGCTGCTTGGTTAATAATTTCTTCTTCCATCAAACGCATGTGATAGCGTACTGCTGTCAACATAATCTAACTCACCACCTACTGGTACGCCATGCGCAATTCTTGTAGTTTTCACATTATGTTTTTGTGCTAACTCACTAATATAATGGGCAGTTACTTCACCTTCAACGGTTGGGTTGGTTGCTAAGATAAGCTCTTCAACTTCACCTTCTGCTAAACGATGTTCTAGAATATCCAAGCCTAATTCATCGGGGCCGATGCCATCTAGCGGTGACAGTTTTCCCATTAAAACAAAATAATAGCCGCGATAAGCTGTGGCTTGTTCGACGGCTAAAACATCCGAAGGGCTTTCGACCACACACAGCGTTTCAGGGTTACGACGTTTGTCTTCACAGATTCGGCAGGTTTCGTGTTCTGTTAATGTGCGACATTGGCTACAGTTGCCAATATTCTCCAACGCTGTTCGCATGGCATCTGCAAGTTTTAAACCTGCTTCACGATCATGTTCTAATAAATGAAACGCCATGCGTTGCGCTGTGCGCGCGCCTACGCTGGGCAGGCATTTTAGGGTACTCACGAGTTCGTTTAGTAAAGAGGATTCAGACATATTTAATTATAGCCGTCATTCCCGAGTGCTTTTATCGGGAATTTTCTGTGAGATGGATTTCTGCTAAAATCATGCAGAAATGATGCTCTTAGAATGGTAGCTTCATTCCTGGTGGTAACGACATGCCTTCTGTCACACCCGACATTCTATCCTTACTCGTCTCTGCCATTTTGTGTGAAGCATCGTTAAATGCGGCTGCCACTAAATCTTCGAGCATTTCCTTGTCATCATCTTCTAACAAGCTAGGGTCGATACTAACGCGTTTACATTCGTGTGCGCCATTAATTACCACAGACACCAAACCACCGCCTGACTCGCCTGTGCTTTCCATTGTTGCTATTTCAGTCTGCGCTTTTTGCATATCTTCTTGCATTTTTTGCGCTTGCTTCATCATACCGCCAAGACCACCGCCTTTAAACATACCTTGTTACCTTTCTTAGATGCTTCGTTAATAATTTATAGTCTCAAACCTCGCCTTCGACAAGCTCAGGCTACTGAGTAGTTCCCTGAGCTTGTCGAAGGGTGCGGATTAACAACTATTTTGGTTGAACAGACCCTGGTACAACTTGCGCACCAAAGCGATTTTTTAATTCAATCACAAAAGGGTCTGCCTCTATATTTTGTTCTGCTTGTTGCTGAACTTCATTTTTCTCTCGAAGGGTGCGTCGCGAGGGAGTTTCTCTATCTTCTTTAATGTTGCTACCCGTTGCTTCAACAACTTCCATTTCATCTATGGCGATCGTTAAAGTCAAAAACTCATCGTAATACTCACCCAACGCCAGCTCTATTTCAGTATGGATCTGATCGGCTAATAAACCCTCACTCGACTTATCCAACACTAAGGAAATTGTACCATTTTCTTTGCGTTCTAACAGACAGTGTTTTATTAATTCTGCTGATCTTCCCTGTAAGCTTAATTGAGGAATAATCTCATGCCATTTATCTGTTTGAATAAATTCTTTTGGCTTTTCATTTTTGCTTGCAGGTGGCTCAGCAGTTTTTGGCTCAGCAGTTTTTTCACGTTCTGTTTGTTCGTTCTCAACGACTGCTTGCGCAATCTGCTGTGTCTGCGTTGGTGAAGAAACATCATGTAAAAGTGGGGGGGTGTGCTCTACCATCAACTCTTCAGGCAAGACTTCCCACGGTGGTGGTTCATCGTTTACGGCTGGTTTATTTATCGTTGGCGTTTGTGCAGGTTTTACTTGCTCAGCTTGAATAGGTTTTAGAGGCTCAGTTCTTGTTTGCTCAGTCGTTACTGTTTTTTTTTTCGGCTCTTGTGATTGCTCTAGCACCATGCCTTCACGCAAAGGTCGAAACGACATCATCCGTAATAGCAGCATTTCAAAACCACTGCGTGGGTCGGGTGAAAGCGGTAAATCTCGTCGCCCTTGTAAGGCTATTTGATAAAACAACTGCACTTCTTCTTTACTTAGCTCATTGGCTAGCGCTTTGATGCTGTCATCATCCTGCACCGCATCAGGCACAACCTGCTGAACCGCTAGCTGATGCAATAATGAAATCATCGCATCTGTCGCTGCTTCAAAATCTGGCGTAACACCTGCAAGGTCTTCCACTTGTGAAAGTATCGAAGCGCCCTCACCTGCTGACACAGCCCTCAACAATGCAAGCAACGGCTCATGCGAAATCGTGCCGAGCATTTCACGCACATCACTTTCTTTAAGCTCATTACCTCCAAAAGCAATGGATTGATCAAGCAAACTCAAAGCATCACGCATACTGCCATCAGCGGCGCGCGAAATTAACTTTAGCGATGGCTCATCAAACGGAATTTTCTCTTCGCCGAGCAGATAATTCAAATGCCCCGAAATCATATCGACAGGCATACGTTTGAGATTAAACTGCAAACAGCGTGACAGAATAGTCACAGGCAATTTTTGCGGATCCGTCGTCGCAAATAAGAATTTAACGTGCGGAGGCGGTTCTTCCAGCGTCTTCAACAAAGCATTGAAACTATGCCCCGTGAGCATATGCACCTCGTCAATCAGGTAAACTTTATAGCGCCCCCGCGTAGGCGCGTATTGTACGTTATCAAGCAACTCACGTGTATCTTCAACCTTGGTGCGCGAAGCCGCATCCACCTCAATCAAATCAACAAAGTTACCCGCAACAATTTCTTTACAACTATTACACTCACCACAAGGCTCAGAAGTTACGCCAGTTTCACAATTCAAACACTTCGCAAGAATCCGCGCAATCGTCGTTTTACCCACACCCCGCGTACCAGTAAACAGATAAGCATGATGCAAACGGTCATTATCAAGCGCATTGATCAGCGCACGCAAAACGTGCTCTTGACCAACCATCTCTTTGAAATTTTGCGGACGCCACTTACGAGCGAGAACTTGATAACTCATGGGGGAATCATAAAGGATTAATTGCTATTATAAAAGCACACCCCCCCACTTTTACATGATGTTTTTTGCCACAGAGGACGAGGAAGAAAAACACAGTCAAAATTGTAAAACCATTATTCTTCCTCAGTATTAAAGACATCATGTAAAACTAGGGGGGTGTGCTTTTTTCCGTGTCCTTCGTGGATTCTGCGGAAAAAAATCTTTTAAACTCTTTCCAAATCCTCCAAAGACCAACGAGGCTTCGGCTTGATCTCAGTATCTTCTGTCTGCCCAGCTTCTAAACGAATTGCCCCTGCATAGGCAATCATTGCGCCGTTGTCGGTGCAGTATTCCATTTTCGGGAAGAATACATCAACGCCAAGTTCCAATAGCTTTTCACGTAGGCGTTTATTTGCGCCTACGCCGCCTGCAATCACCAATCGTTCTGCATCTATGCTTTCTATCGCGCGGCGGCATTTTATAAACAAGGTATCGACCACGGCTTCTTGAAAAGCGTGGGCGATATTGGCTTTGTCTTGTTCGGTCTTTTCTGATTTATTCCAAGTGGTTAGCGCGAATGTCTTTAAACCACTGTAACTAAAATCTAACCCGCCTTGGCGAATCATAGGGCGTGGGAAATCGTATGCGCCCTCTTCTCCTTTGGTTGCCAATTCTGCCAAAATTGGTCCACCGGGATACCCTAGTCCCAGCATTTTGGCGGTTTTATCAAAGGCTTCACCGACTGCATCGTCTAACGACTGTCCCATGATTTTGTAATCACCAATCGCTTGCACATCTACCAGCATGGTATGACCCCCTGAAACCAATAGTGCGATAAAAGGAAACTCGGGCGAGTTGTCTTTCTCTAGCATTGGCGCGAGCAAGTGCCCTTCCATATGGTGTACGGCTACGGCGGGAATTTTTAAACCCCATGCCAGTGATCTTCCAATTGATGCGCCAACCATCAGCGCGCCAATCAAACCCGGCCCACTGGTGTAGGCAATACCGTCCAAATCTGACAACGCCAAGCCTGCTTCGGCAATGGCTTCTTTTATCAACGGTACGGTTTTTTGAATATGATCACGCGAGGCAAGCTCCGGCACAACGCCGCCGTATTCAGCATGTAGCGCGACTTGTGAATAAAGTTGATCAGCGATCAAACCTTTTTCGGTGTCGTAAATGGCGATACCTGTTTCATCACAGGATGATTCTATGCCTAAAACAATCATGCGTTAGATTAGTTCCTTGGGTGAGTTAATTAATGTATTCTATGCTCGATAAAAAGGGACGAACACAGATGGCATCAACAGAAGAACTTACAAAAGAATCCGTAACTAAACAATCATTTTTTAAATCATTAACTTTCCGTAGTTTATTGGTAGGCTTGTTAATGCTAACAATGATTATTCCACTGTTGATGGTTGATGATATTGTACGCGAACGTAATAGCTATTATCACTCTGTAATCGATAATATTTCAAAGGGTTGGGGCAGTGATCAAACCGTTATTGGTCCTGTTCTTGTCGTACCCTATGTCGAGCACATTACCAGCGTAGAAACTGTTACCGATAGCAGTGGTGTAACAAAAACTGTTAGCCGCGATGTGTTTACCGACAAAACTATGGTCCTGCTTCCTGAAGAATTAAATATTGATGCCAAGTTAAATGATGAACACAAAAAACGCGGCATTTACGATACGCTGGTTTACAAAGCAGACTTAACTATCTCAGGAAATTTTGATTTAGGGCTTTTGCCGACAGCCAATAAGAATACCAATATTCGTTGGAAAAAAGCATGGCTATCCCTAGGTCTAAGCGACACCAAAGCGATCACTAGCTCCACACCACTACGCTGGGAAGGTAATAGCGCAAAGTTTGAACCCGGCACACGCTTAACAAAAATACTTCCTAACGGTTTTCATGCCAGTATGAAAAACATTCCCATGGACAAGGCGCGCCCTGCTTTTAAAATACAGCTTTCATTTAAAGGGAACACCCGCTTTCGTTTCGCGCCTGTGGGCGAAACCAGCGTAGCGCAGATAGAATCTAAATGGCCGCATCCTAGTTTTCAGGGAGATATTCTGCCAACATCAAAGATCATATCCAATGAAGGCTTCAGCGCAGAATGGCGTATCCCACATCTGGCGCGTAACTACCCACAATCTTGGTTGATGGGCGAAGAAAGCTATAAACTTAATGGCGTAACGACAGGCGTTGATTTATTTACGCCAGTATCCTTGTATTCAAAAGTCAGCCGTGCGGTTAAATATGGCGCGTTATTTATTGGGCTAACCTTTCTCACTTTTTTGGTTTTTGAAGTTTCTGTGACAAGTGCCAGCAAGACAGTAAGAAAATCAAAAATTCATATTATTCAGTACGCGATTATTGGCATATCATTGATCTTGTTTTATCTTTTATTGATTTCACTCTCAGAACAAATACCGTTTATGATGGCGTATATCTATGCTGCCAGCACCATTGTCGGCATTATCACGCTATACACATTTGCCGTGCTTAAAAGCTTTGGCAAAGGTATGTTTATATTGATACTGCTCAGTAGTTTATACACCGCGCTGTACTTTATTTTGCAAATGGAAGACTACGCCATGCTAGCTGGCGCTGGGGTAATGTTGTTTGTGGTGGTTATTTTAATGATTGCTACGCGCAATATTGGGCATGCGGATTGATGCCAAAGCACACCCCCCCCACTTTTACAGGGTGTTTGCGCTAACTCAATCTCGCTTCTCACAAATAGGCGCATCATCAGGCTTTTCAACACTGCTGACAATGGTTTCGATGAACTCATTAAACTCATCCATGCTGATGACACTTAGCATGCGGTTCATCACTTCAGGATCAATTTGCGCGACTGTTTGTTCACCGTTGGCAAGTTGAATATAGATGCCTGCGGCGTTGGTTTCTGTATCACTTTCCGCCAGCTCTGCTTCTAATATTTTTTGATCTTCTGCTCCTAATGAGTCATGATAATCATCTAACTCATCCCATAGATCATCTGCGATATCTTCCGATGTTTCGATAACGATACTGCCTAACATGGGATCATTTTTTTGCTCCCACGCTAGGTTTTTGCCTTCAACAAAAGCAATGAACTTATCAGCAATTTCTTGGGTGAAAAATAGATATTCGAGCATGGTTAATCCTTCAGTTCGCCGCCTGCCGTCTTGAGGATAAACTTATCCATCCACTTTGCTGGCAGTAGTCGTTTTAATGTTCCCATAATATAGGTTGGCGTGGTCACATAATAATGTGCCTGCGGACTTTTACTTTCGAGCGCGTGGATGACTTTTTTCAAGACAGCTTCTGGCGGAAGTGTATAAGGATCAACATTACCTTCTTTGGCTAATCGCTTGAGTGTCCGTTTATAACGATCACGATGCACACTGTCTTCCATATTCACATTGTCTTTTAGTGCTTGTAAGGCATTGGCGCGGAAGCGACTTTCCACTGGTCCTGGCTCTACTAAAGAAACCTTTACATTGGTATCGGACAACTCCAAACGCAGAGTATCCGCAAAACCTTCAATCGCATATTTACTGGCATTGTAAGCGCCACGAAAGGGTAAAGAAATCAACCCTAATACCGAGCTATTAAAAATAATACGTCCGCGATTATTGTGACGCATCAAAACAATCAAGCGATTATTAAGCTCCATCCAACCAAACACATTTGCCGCAAACTGCTTCTCAATCGTTTCACGTGTCAAGTCTTCTACCGCGCCGGGTTGACCATAAGCGCCGTTGTGAAAAACACCATAAAGATTCGTGCCTACCAATAACATCAATTCATTGGCTAAATCTTGCACGCTTTGTGAGTCAGCATAATCTAATTGCAGGCACTTAAAGCCTTCTGAGATTAGCCGTGCCACGTCTTCTTGTTTACGCGCTGTTGCGTAGACGTTATAGCCTCGCTCTTTTAAGCCTTTTGCTACATGATAGCCGATGCCCGTTGAGCAACCTGTTACTAATACTGTTTCCATCGGCGTATCGTATCAAGTAATAGATGAAAGCACACCCCCCCCACTTTTACATGATTACTGTTACATGAAACTTAATAAGCTATCTATTTGATTATTTGAAATATAGAGTTGATTTAAAGTGTTTAACCCTTATATTGTCAGTTGCTAATATCTTATTGGAAACGTCCATGCCTATTTACGAATTTCAGTGTCAATCTTGTGGAAACAAAGTCGAAGTTTTACAAAAAATCAGTGATGATCCACTCACAGACTGCGAGGCTTGTGGAAAGCCTGATATGAAGAAGATGGTATCAGCAGCGGCTTTCCGTTTAAGTGGTTCGGGCTGGTATGAGACTGATTTTAAAAAGGGTAAAAAGAAAAATTTAACGGCTCAAAATGATGATAAGCCCAAGTCTGACAAAAACAAAGAGTCAAAAAAGTCCGCTAAGAAAACAGAAACCAAATCCTCAAAAGCTTCATCTAAATAAAACATTACTTTAATTAAGACAATACTCTACTAAGATAACAAACATGCTTGCAAGATTACGAAAATACATAATGACTGGCTTACTAATTTGGGTACCTTTGGGTATTACCATTTTAGTCATCAAGCTACTTGTCGATTTAATGGACAAGACGATTCTTTTCTTACCGCCTACTTGGCGACCAGAAGCTGTATTGGGCTTTGATATTCCTGGACTTGGTATTGTTGTTGCTTCAGTTATTATTTTTGTCACTGGCTTTTTTCTTACCAATTTTGCGGGTCGTCGTTTAATAAAGTTGGGAGAAAGCGTACTTGACCGTATTCCACTTGTACGTAGTATTTATTCTGCCGTAAAACAAGTAACTGAAACCGTACTATCATCTGAAGGAGACACCTTTAGTGAAGTTTACTTAATAGAATACCCACGCAAAGGGCTTTGGACGCTTTGTTTTAAAACTAGCAATAGCCCAAAGCTATTTGATGAAGTTGCAGGTGAAGCTTTAGTAACAGTTTTTGTACCCACAACACCCAACCCTACTTCTGGGTTTATTTTATTTGTACCCATCAGTGAGGCCAAGAAATTGGATATTGAAGTTGAAGATGCGCTAAAGCTTGTTATGTCACTGGGTGTTGTTGCCCCAGGGGATAAAACAATAAACATTGATGATATTAAAGAAGATATTGATAAACTTAAAAAACGTAAGAAAAACAAATTAAAATAGCTTAACTACATTGAAGTTAGCTGTTAAAGGCGTATAATCCGCGCCCCTGCTTTTTGCAACCTCCTAAATAAATTTGTGCAGCCATCATGTCAAAAGAAACCTCTAAAAAACCACCTCAAAAAACTTCAGAAGAAATATCGAAAAAAGAGACAAAAGAAACATCATCTTCTACAAAGTCCGACCCCAATGAAACCAACATCAGTTTTGCTGATCTCAAGCTTTCAAAAGATGTGCTTAAAGCCGTTGAAGAGGCAGGATACGAGTCGCCTTCTGCTATCCAAGCAGAGACTATCCCACTCCTTTTAGAAGGTCGTGACATGATTGGGCAAGCGCAAACAGGTACAGGTAAAACAGCTGCCTTTTCATTGCCATTATTAAGTAATCTTGATTTGTCAATCAAAGACACTCAAATCCTAGTGCTTGCACCAACACGTGAGCTTGCCATTCAAGTAGCCGAAGCTATGCAAAGCTACGCACGCCACTTAAAAGGCTTTCACGTTATGCCTATTTATGGCGGACAAAGCATTGATATTCAACTTCGCCAGCTAAGACGCGGCGCACATGTTGTCGTGGGTACGCCGGGGCGCGTGATGGATCACCTGCGTCGTAAAACTTTAAAGTTAGGCAATCTAAAGGCAATGGTTTTAGATGAAGCCGACGAAATGCTACGCATGGGGTTTATCGACGATGTCGAAACTATTTTAAAAGAAACACCAGACACACGCCAAACCGTTTTATTCTCGGCTACCATGCCCAATGCGATAAAACGCATTACCCAAAAATACTTGAATAATCCTGCGGATATAAAAGTTAAATCTAAAACCGCAACGGTTTCGACCATCACTCAATATTATTGGTCTGGCAAAACTACCTTTAAGCTTGATGCGCTTACGCGTTTATTAGAAGCCGAAGAGTTTGGCGGCATTATTATTTTTGTACGCACCAAAAATATGACAACCGAGCTATCTGAAAAACTTGCCGCACGCGGTTATGCCTCCGTTGCACTTAATGGTGACGTACAACAATCGATGCGCGAAAAAGTCATTGCCCGCCTCAAGAAAGGCAGTATTGACATTATCGTTGCTACCGACGTTGTGGCGCGTGGCTTAGATGTTGAACGTATTACCCATGTTATCAATTACGATATGCCTGCGGATACAGAATCCTACGTTCACCGTATCGGGCGTACAGGTCGTGCGGGGCGTAAAGGTACAGCGATACTCTTCGTGCCGCCTAATGGTAAGCGTATGTTACACAGCATTGAGCGTGTGACAGGACAAACCATTGAGCCATTAAAACTGCCATCGCCACAAGATATTAGTGAAGCACGCATTAATCGTTTCAAAGAAATGGTTGTAGAAACTGCCGCATCACAAAAGTTAGATTTTTATGAAAAAATCATTGCTGATTTGGAAGAAAAAGGTGACTTAACACCGAGACAAATCTCTGCTACATTGGCTTTCTTAGTGCAACGAGACCGACCTCTTCTGGTGACACCCAAAGCTATACCAGATTCTAGCTTTAGCGATAGATCAGATCGTGGTGACAAACGAGGAAAACGCGAGCGTGGTGGACGAGATAATCGTGATAGAAATGACCGCTCTGATCGTAGTTCTAATAACAGCAACCGCGATAATCGTTCAAAACATTCCGATGGCTCACGAAGCAATAAACGCAGACGCACCGAAACGCAACCAGGCATGGTCACATACCGCCTAGACGTAGGAAAAGAGCATGGCGCAGAACCACGACACATCGTAGGCGCAATCGCCAATGAAGCAGGTGTAGAAAGCCAATACATACAAAATATTGATATTAGCAGTGGACATTCGACGGTAGATTTACCCGAAGGCATGCCCAAAGAAATTGAAAAGCATTTGAAAGGCGTGCGTGTTATGGGGCAACAACTTCAATTGCGAAAGTTGACAGGTGGAGGAAAATCAAAATAAAAAAATGAAGCTAACACGTCTAACGACAATTACCGTGCATCATAAAAATATTTAATAGTTAAATAATATCTTGTAAAATAATGTAAAACAATAATAAAAATACCATCTATGTTACAACATAAAATTTCAAAGAGGCACTACAAGAATGCCTTGCCAATCGGGTTTTCGCTGATTATTGCCCTTATGGTGCTAACTTCAATCATTGCTGCTATACAATTAAATAAAAGCTCAGATGAGATTAGCCATGTTGAAATTGAACATAGAGAAAGAGACTCGTTGTTGCAAACAATGGCGCAGGTTGCGCGCAAGAGAACCATTACGTTATTTGAAATAGTACATGCAGCAGACCCTTTCCAAATTGACGATGCTTATATGCGTCTAAATCAATTAGCAACGGATTTTACCGTTACAAGACAAGCTTTTAAAAGAAAAAAACTGCCACCTAATATGCTTGAATTGTTTAATAAACAAACAAAGCTAGCGCAATTAACTGAACCAAAACAACTTCAAGTTTACGAATTAGCGCGTGATAATAAAAAAACAAAAGCGCTTGATCTATTTATAAAAGAAACACTGCCGCTTTCTAAGAAGTTTCTTGAAGCAATCAAGGATATGTCTCAGCTGGAATCTTCAAACACACATATTATATTTAAAGATACCAAAAAGAATAATGATAAAACACTTAGCTATCTAATAGTATTTGATATATTCAGTGTTTTAATCAGCGTCTTACTAACTATTTTTATTATTAAGAAACAACGTGATAGCGACCAAGAACTTGCGTTACTAGCAACTACCGATACGCTTACCACACTCCCTAATCGTTCAACATTTATTGCAACCGTTGAAGATCATATTGCAGAAAACCCAAATAAACCTTTTTCGATTATCTTTTTTGATATTGATTACTTCAAAAGTATTAATGATAACTATGGGCACGAAGTTGGCGATAAAGTATTACAAGACTTCACGACCAAAATTAGGTTTAATATTAAAAAAGAAGACTTTTTTGCTCGGCTTGGCGGTGATGAGTTTGTCTTAGTTTTAAATAGCATTCAAAACCATCATGATATAAACCAATTCATTAAGAAGTTATCTGAAAATCTCGATACAGTATTCACCATTAATAAAACCGAGGTTTTTACAACAACCAGCATGGGCATATGCAAGTATCCAGATGATGGTACTGATACGGAAACTCTACTAAGACACGCCGATATAGCAATGTATTCTGCTAAAAAATCTGGGCGGAATGGTTATAAATTCTTCTCAAAAGAAACCAATATTAAAGTACAAAAAGAACATGATATGAGTCATGCCCTTCACTCATTGTTACACAGTGATAATGCGGGTAATGAGTTACGCTTGGTTTATCAACCACTTATGAATATTAGCGATGGGGACTTTACAGAATGTGAAGCACTATTACGCTGGACAAACTCACAAGGAGAAAATATACCCACGGATGAATTTATTGAAATTGCTGAAAAAACCAACTTAATTGAAAAAATTAATCTATTTGTCATTCACGAAGCATGTAAACAACAATTTGAATGGCAAAGATCTGGTAAAAAAAGCACACGAATCAATATCAATTTATCGGGTAATAAAGCAATTTTTAGTAAGTTGCTTTATGAATTTAAAATCAATTTAAAAGTCTTTGAATTAGAACCAAGTTTATTCGGTATTGAACTAACCGAAAGAACCCTTTTTGAAATATCTGAAGAAACTATTAGTGAGCTAGAAACACTTCGAGAGCTTGGTGTGAAAATCTCTATGGATGATTTTGGCACGGGCTATTCATCATTAAGTTACTTGAAAAAATTACCGATAACCACATTAAAAGTAGACAAAGCATTTATTTCTGGAATACCAAATGATAAAGATGATCTTGTGCTTGTTAAAACAATAATTAACATGGCAAAATCTTTAAAATTAGAAATTGTTGCCGAAGGTGTAGAGACACACGAACAGCTCATCTTTTTAGAAGCTCACGCGTGTAATATTGCACAAGGTTATTATTTTCATCACCCATTAGAAAGTGATGAAATTTCTAGCTTACAACTCGCAGCTTAAAGAGAGACTGATTAAGAGCTTCTAATTAGCATCATCTAAAAGTGGGGGGTGTGCTTCATATTATTCCACTTTTGTTATCATTTTATATCCCTTTAGCTTGCACCAAACCCGCGCAACGCTTAATATTCCGCCCTTCTTTTACCGTTTAATTTTCAGGCTTACATTATGCGTACACATCGTTGTGGATTAGTTGACGAATCATCTCTCGACCAAGAAGTTACTTTATGCGGTTGGGTTAACCGCCGTCGTGATCATGGGGGCGTGATTTTTGTTGATTTGCGTGATGGCGAAGGTTTGGTTCAAGTGGTTTTTGATCCTGATGATAAGGCAATGTTTGCCCAAGCAGAAACCATTCGTAATGAGCATATTTTGCGTATTACGGGTCTAGTACGTAGTCGCCCAGATGGCATGATTAACAAAAATATCACCAGCGGCAAGATTGAAGTATTCGCGAAAAAATTGGAGACCTTGAGCGCATCTGACACACCTCCTTTCCAGCTTGATGATGATGTAAACGAAGACATCCGCCTAAAATATCGCTACGTTGACTTACGCCGTGATGAGATGCAACAACGCATTAAAACCCGCGCAAAAATGTCATCAATCATGCGTCACTATTTAGAAGATAATGACTTTTTAGAAATTGAAACGCCGATTATGACCAAGGCAACCCCCGAAGGTGCACGTGATTACATCGTGCCTAGTCGTACTTACCCGGGCAGTTTCTTTGCGCTGCCTCAATCACCACAGTTGTTTAAGCAAATGTTAATGATGGGTGGAATCGACCGTTACTACCAAATGGCACGTTGTTTCCGTGATGAAGATTTACGCGCTGATCGCCAGCCAGAATTCACTCAAGTAGATATCGAGATGGCGTTCGTTAAAAGCGATGACGTAATGGACATGATGGAAAATATGATTCGCAAGTTGTTTAAAGACACGCGCGATATTGATCTGCCCAACCCAATGCCACGCATGACTTACGCCGATGCGATGCACAACTATGGCTCTGATAAGCCTGATATGCGTAACCCGCTGAAATTAGTTGAAGTTAGCGAGCAAATGAAAGATGTAGATTTCAAAGTCTTCTCAGGGCCTGCCAATGATGATGCAAGCCGAGTAGCAGCGCTTCGTGTTCCGGGTGGCTCAAAGCTATCTCGCAAAGATATCGACAACTATACAAAATTTGTAAGTCGTTACGGCGCACGTGGTTTGGCATATATTAAAGTGAATGAGCTGGCCTCTGGCGTAGAAGGCTTGCAGTCCCCTATTCTTAAATTCTTACCTGACGAAGTTGCCATGGATATTATGGCGAAGGTTGGCGCAGAAGATGGCGACTTAGTTTTCTTTGGTGCAGACAAAACTAAAATCGTCAATGATGCATTAGGTGCATTACGTGAAGAACTAGCCAAAGATCTTGAGTTATTAGAAGGCGATTGGGCAGCACTTTGGATTATCGACTTCCCCATGTTTGAATGGGACGAAAAAGACAACCGCTGGCAAGCACTGCACCATCCATTCACCGCACCAACCTGTTCGGTCAAAGAGCTTAAAGCTAACCCTGGCGCGGCATTGTCTGATGCTTACGACATGGTTATTAATGGTTATGAAGTGGGTGGCGGATCTATTCGTATTCACCAGTCTGATATGCAATCAACAACCTTTGATGTGTTAGGTATCTCGAAAGAAGAAGCCGATGATAAGTTTGGCTTCTTATTAAAAGCCCTAAAGTTTGGTTGTCCTCCTTTGGGAGGCTTGGCATTTGGTTTAGACCGTTTGGTGATGCTAATGACCAATACCGAGTCTATCCGCGATGTAATCGCCTTCCCAAAAACACAAACAGCGGCATGTATGTTAACCGAAGCACCAGCAGATGTGCCACGCAAGCAACTACGTGAATTAAGCATTCAGGTGAAACTTCCAGAAGTTGAATCCTAGATAATGAGTAGATCATGTAAAAGTGGGGGGGTGTGCTTCATTAAACTATTTAAAAGCACACCCCCCCACTTTTACATGCCTGTTCTACTTCACTGCAATACCTATTAATTACTGTGGAATTATCAAACGAAGATAACCTCCGCTTAAACGTCTTGCTGGCTCAAGACTTAAAAGCCATTCGTATCAACGAAGGCACCATGACGGTACACGCGCTCACCGACCAAGGTGAAGCCAAAATAGTGCTAAACCCCACTACCCGCGACGATCAATATTTAAAAATAGTTAAAGAACTATTCTCCTTAAAAATTACAGGTTCACCGGGTGGTTACCCCATCTTTTTAAAACGCTGGACTCGCATGGGTCATGCCGATAACACCTTGGAACATATGCTGTTATTAGGTGAGCCAGAAGCTGTAGTCGCGGTTGTTCATGCGCCAACCATTAGCCACGATATTGGCGTAAGAGCTTGGTGGGCATTGCCAACAACTGAGGTGGCTATTCGCTTAATGGAACACCCTGAAGTTTCTAATGGTGAATTAGGCAAAGAGCTGGCAGCTTACTTAATGGAGTTTCTTCCCTTTGAAGAAAAACAAGTCAGCATCGTCAATATGGTGCGGCTATGTTTGCAAGGCGATTTAATAACTCAGGACGAAAAGGAAAAACTCTGGGCGCGCGCTAAACGCCGCAACCCATTTTACGTGGGTTTTTTACATGCCGAGACTACACAAATCCCGCTCAATAAAGCCTGTTGTAAAAACTATGCAGAAATATCCAAAACTCTAAAACCGCTGATTAAAGCAGACAATGTTTACGCCCAAACTTTATCAAGCTTACTCTGTGAAAACGGTCAAGCTTGGCTAGAAACCATAAAGCTTTCACTCAATAAACCGGTTGATCAAGATGTGGTGATTTCGCTATTTATCGCTATTGGTAACTATTTCAAGCTACCCTTGCACACACTCAGGCTGGATAAACGTGGCACACGCTCTGTTGAACTAGCACTTGAACACAGCCAGCAAGTTTGTAGCAAACCCGACAATGAACAACTCAAAGCTTTACTCGAATCATTAGATGAACAATATCACCCGCTGGTTGAAGCCATGCTAGTACTCGCACAAATGGGGGAGCACACTCTCATCCCTATTTTCAGTGGAAATGAATCTGTGGGTACAGTAATGCGCAAGCGTCTATTACCATTGACCACTCCTTTATTAGAGAAAGTTGATATACTAATACATTGACCCCATAATCAAACCATTACTATTATTTTATTTGGATGTTTCATGCCTTATTTCATTTACAAAGTCACACAACCCACACCCATTGTTAAAAACCTCAAGTTTGAAAAAGAGTTTGAAAATTTCAAAGAAGCGAAAAACTTCTCCCGTGACATGCGTTCAGAATTACCCTTAAACGGTGGCATCACGGTTAAAATGATTCACGCGGCTAATCAGTTGCAAGCAGAAGAGCTTCTAATGGAGAAAAGAGAAGAAACCGTTACAATGGAATGGGAAAAGTAACTTTTTTGACATGGATTACTGTTTGAATCAACAAGCAACTCAATACGCCGTAAAAAAACGACGATATAATTGAGTTATCCATTAATAAAACACTAGAAACGGTAAGCTCACTAAATGGATGAAGAATCTTTCAAACAAACTTACAAAGAATTAAATCCCAATCGTTGTATCTTTGAAAAATCCATCACCAATCGTCGTTGCGACTGCCAGCTAAAGCGAAAGTTTGTAATTGCCACACGCGAATGTGTCGCTTGTCAGTCTGAAATTGCCATGAAACGGTGTACACGAGTATTAGATGCTATGCGTAATAATGCACGCTTCTCACTCAAGGTGATTACGGTTAATGGACCGATGCCACACAATAAAGAGCTTCAAGTACAGGCAGGTGGTATGTTAGCTTTACAAAACTTAATGACGAGCATTCCTGATCTTGAACTCAAATCTGTTGTCAACATCCACCAAACAATGGAAACAGCATTAGAAAAATATGGCAGTACCGAAGACCTGCCTTATGGTGAGTTAGTAAAAGGTATCGTAAAATATGAATCTCGTCCTAAACGCAAAAAGAAAAAGTAGCTTTATTTTATGAAACATTTTCCCGTATTCCTTGATTTAAAAGACCGCCAATGCCTCGTGATTGGTGGTGGTTCTGTTGCCAGCCGTAAGGTTAAAAACTTGCTCACCTCGGGTGCAAAGGTCACCGTTATTTCTCCTCAGGTAAGCGATGAGTTAAAACAACTTGCTCATGATGAGAAAATTACCGTTATTGAGCGTGAATACCAAACGACTGATATTACTGTCGCTTTTTTAATCGTCGCCGCAACTGATGATTCGACAGTAAACGCGCAAGTCGCTGAACAAGCACACAATGCCAATATCATGGTAAATGTGGCCGATAACGCCTCGCTTTGTAGCTTCATATTCCCTTCTATTTTAGATCGCTCACCCGTCACTATCGCGGTTTCAACAGGCGGAGCATCGCCAGTATTAGCACGTCAGCTTCGTATGAAGTTAGAAACATTAGTGCCATCGGCTTGTGGTCGTTTAGCTGGAATCACCGAAGAGTATCGTGAAAAAGTAAAACTACATTTTCCTGAGCAAGAGCAACGTAAATCCTTTTGGGAGAATGCATTAAAAGGTCCTTTTGCAGAACTGGTTTATGCAGGGCAAGACACTTCTGCCAGATTATTATTAGATGATCTTTTAGCCAAAGGCTACGATGAAAATCCAATGGGCGAAGTCTACCTAGTAGGCGCAGGCCCTGGTGACCCTGATCTACTTACCTTTAAAGCAGCGCGCTTAATGCAACAAGCGGACGTTATGGTGTACGATCGTTTAGTCTCAAAACCTATTTTAGATATGGCAAACCGCAATGCTGAGCGTTTGTATGTTGGAAAAGAAAAAGATAACCACGCCGTACCGCAAGACAAGATCAACGATTTATTGGTAAAACTCGCCAAGCAAGGCAAACGTGTTTTACGCCTTAAAGGTGGCGATCCGTTTATCTTCGGTCGTGGCGGTGAAGAAATAGAAACACTGGCAGAAAACAATGTACCGTTTCAAGTTGTGCCTGCCATTACAGCCGCATCAGGTTGTTCATCTTATGCTGGTATCCCGCTAACACACCGTGACTATGCGCAATCGGTCACTTTTGCCACAGGGCATTTAAAAGACGGCAGTATCAACTTAAATTGGGAGCAACTCACCCAAAAAAATCACACTATCGTTTTCTATATGGGTTTAACAGGCATCAGCGTGATTAGCGAGCAATTACAAGCGCATGGGATGTCGGGTGATATGCCAGCGGCGTTGATTGAACAAGGCACAACTCGCAATCAGCGTGTGCATATTGGAACAGTTGCAACGCTACCGCAGTTAGTAATTGATTCAGGCGTGCGAGCGCCTACGCTGACTATTATCGGTGAAGTGGTAAAGTTGCATGACAAACTACATTGGTACGAGCCAGAACGCCACGTTCAAGAAACAGAATTCTCACGGAATAAAACCCAAGGTTAAAAACATGGAAGAAGTTAAAATAAATCTCCAAGATGCCTTCAAGCGCAATCTAAGCGAAGGTGACAGTTGTTCAGCATCAGAACCTTTTGCGCTAAGAACCATTGACGACAGCATGGAGCCAGAATTTAATACTGGCTGTATCATCATCATCGACCCGGGCAATGTCGCGCGTGATGGCTCTTATGTTTTTGCCGTTGATAATAAAGGTGAATATATTTTCCGCCAGCTACGCGTTAAAGATGAACGCTATTTTCTTGCGCCATTGAATGATATTTACGATACGATTGAAATTAAATTTACTCAGATTGAAGGTGTGATCACACAACGTGCGGGGAAACGTCGCACTTATCATAAACATTATGAGTAAATATTAATAAAGAAGTACACCCCCCCCCTTTTTTACATCATGTAAAAGTGGGGGGGTGTACTTTGAAATATCATCAAGAACGTAAACGCCTCTTCTCAAGCGCCACATAAAAGAAATACGTCCCAATAGCCGCCACAATATGTTTAATCGGATGTCCGCTCATTACACCCCCAAGCAAATCATGTATCTCATGATCAAAATGCTCCATCAGTTTTGCCACGACATACGCCGCTAATACCAGCACAATATATCGCTGACCACCAAAAGGTGAAGGGTACAGCCAAAGTATCAACGGAATCATAATCACAGGAAGAAACTGCACGAGGACATAAGGGCGCAAGTCCCCTGCGCCATTTGATTCGGTCATTATCCAGTAGATTACGGTAAAGATGCCGATGGCTAGTAAAGGATAAAAAGCGCGTTTGGCCAGGGTGATAGAAATATTCTCGCCAAGAACAACAGTAAAAAATGCCATAAAGGAAATTGTCATGGGCAAGCGATCCCATACTAATGAGGTGTTATTGGGATTCCAATGATAATAAGATGATCCAAAGCCTGTAATGATCAGCCCGATAAAGAAGGTGATGTATGCTGGGCGCAATGTTTCAAGACCTCCTTTTGGCGTACCTTTAGAAAGCATCGTTAAACCCGCAAACCCAACAAATATAAAAGGCAGGTTTGAAATCACATTCCAGAAGTGAGGAATGGAAAACAGCGTATCTTGATCTGAGAACTGATGATACGCCTGATCTTGCGCGATGGGTGCCATAAAAAACAGTGCTACAAATAATGAGAGTGCAATACTGATTAGTAATAACTGTCGTTTGGACTCTAGGTTAAGTTTTATATTTGTTTTAATCATGGCTCTTAATAGTAGTTTGGAAGCACACACCCCCACTTTTACATAATGTAACTCTGCATAAATTCTAGCAGTCGTTAAAAACTAACGATCAATCATGTAAAAGTGGGGGGGTGTGCTTCAATACACTACTGTCCCGTTAACATAAAAAGTAAGTGCCTGACTCCAAAATCTGATAAAATTGTCTTAGCAATAAGTCATTGAATCAAAGAAGGAATCAAGCATGGCACATCATAATACAGTCTTCTCACA